>CAWVKK010000023.1:0-3103 GCA_963929865.1 uncultured Eubacteriales bacterium
GCTGCAGGAATTCCTGCAGCAGTTTTTGCACGGAAAAAACAGGAAGGATATACAGCAAAAGAGGAGGGACTGTCTATGGAGAGAAAAGAAATTCCGATCTGCGACATCGGAGGCTTCCGGATCGGACACGCGCACAATGAAAAAGCGGCGACCGGATGCACGGTGATACTCTTTGAGGAATGTGCGCCGGCAGGCGTTGATATTCGAGGAGGGGGACCGGCGTCGAGAGAAACGCCGCTTTTAAGTCCTCTGGCAGACGCGCAGGGAATCCACGCCCTGCTGCTCTCAGGGGGATCGGCGTTTGGGCTGGATGCGGCGGGCGGCGTGATGCGGTACCTGGAAGAGCGGGATATCGGCTTTGACACCGGGGTGACAAAAGTGCCGCTCGTGTGTCAGTCGTGCCTGTTTGACCTTGTGATCGGCAGCACACAGATACGCCCCGACGCGGACATGGCGTATGAAGCGTGCGAACATGCGGCAAAGACGCCGCCGCAGGAGGGCTGCGCCGGCGCGGGCATGGGCTGCACGGTCGGCAAATACCGCGGAAAAGAGCGGGCGATGAAGAGCGGGATCGGGACGTACGCCGTTCAGATCGGGGAGATCAAGGTGGGAGCGGTTGCGGCGGTCAACGCGCTGGGCGACATCTTTGACATTGACACGGGAGAGCAGATAGCGGGGATGCTAAACGATACAAAGGACGGATTCCGGTCGACGGAAGAAGAGATGTACCGCGACGCAGGCAGAGCGCGCAGCCTGTTTTCAGGCAATACGACGATCGGCGCTATCCTGACAAACGGGCGCTTTACAAAGGCGCAGATGAATAAGATTGCCTCTATGGCGCATAACGGGTACGCGAGGACGATCCGCCCCGTCCACACGACGGCGGACGGCGATTCGATCTACGCTGTTTCCGTGGGGCATGAGAAAGCCGACTTAAACGCGGTCGGAACCCTTGCCGCCTACGTGATGGGAAAAGCAGTCAACCGGGCTGTCTGGGCGGCGAAAGAGACGGACGGATATCTGTGCGCGGCACAGATCAAGGAGAGACAAAACCCTTCGGCGCGGCAGAGGACCGCGCAGTAAAACAAAACGCAGAGAGGAGGAAAATACGATGAGGCTGGAAAAACTGCAGAACTTTTTAAAAGAAAAAAACTGGAAATACCGCTACACTGAGGAGGATGGGTGCGGCAGCATTGACTTTGAATACCGGGGAGTCGCCTACCATGTGTGGGAATTTTTTGACGGAGCCTGGGGAGCGGAGACGAATGTGAAGCACGGAGGAGCCAGAGAAGATGTGATGGGAGACTATGAGAATCTCATTTTGGAGGAATTAAAAAGCTGGCGCTGAAAAATTCGGGGAAGGAAGGTTGAGGACGTATGGCGGCAGACGGCTGGAGCAAAAAAATATATCTGGAGCTTTCGGCTCCGACGCAGGAGGACAATCGCTCCGACAGTGAGAGAATCCTGGACGCAATAAAAGAGAAGGAAGGGAACAGGGAAGAAATCTGCTTTCGCCCTTCAGCGCTGAGAACGCTTTATCCGCTGTGTGAGCAGTCCGGGTGGAAGGTCACAGCAACCATGGGATTTGACGGGGCGCGCTGGGAGATCCTAAAAGTGGAAGCAGGCGATACTGCGCGCGAACATTACGGGCTGTGCGTGGACCTGGGGAGCACGACGATTGCGATGGAGCTGGTCGATATGGAGACTGGAACGGTCGCGGCGCAGGAAAGCGTGTTTAACCCGCAGATCGCGTTCGGAGAGGATATTCTGTCCCGGATTTTCTACGAAAAAGATCAGGAGGACAAAAGAGAGGAGCTTCAAAAGGCAACTGTGCAGGGGCTGATCTCTCTGATGGAGAAGCTGAAGAGACGGACCGGGGCAGACCCTGCAAAGTGCGCGGCGATGGTGATTGCCGGAAACACGACGATGATTCACTTTCTGTTCGGGATGGACGCCTTTTGCGTGTTTCAGACGCCGTATGCGGTACACAGCTTAAAGCCGGATGTGTGCAGGGCATCCGATCTTGGTCTGCCCATGGAGGGATTTGTCTACTGCTATCCGGCAAAGGCCAACTATCTTGGCGGGGATATCATCAGCGGCGTCATCGCGTCAGGCATCGCGGAGAGGGACACGATCAGCGTATTTCTTGACATCGGGACGAACGGAGAGCTTGTGATTGGAAACCGGGATTTTTTGGTCGCCGGTGCGGGAGCGGCAGGTCCGGCGCTGGAGGGCGGCGTCGTAAAGACAGGAATGCGCGCCGAGAGCGGAGCCGTCGACCGGGTTGTCATAGAAGACGGGCAGATTCATGTCCATGTGATCGGGGAGACAAAGCCGGAGGGAATCTGCGGCTCCGGTATTGTGGACCTTCTGGCGCAGCTCTTTTTAAACGGGTGGATAGACCTGCGGGGAAAACTGACGCCCGGCGCATCCAAAGCGATCCAGGATCAGGGAGGAGAGCCTGCGGTGGAGTACGCCCCGGGGCTGTTCTTTTGTCAGAACGATATCGACGAGTTTTTAAAGACAAAGGCGGCGGCGTCGACAATGGTGGAGTACATGATGGGGACGATCGGCATGACGATGGAGGAGGCGGACCGGTTTTATGTGTGCGGAGCGTTCGGGACCCACATCTCCAAAGAGTCTGGGGTGACGATCGGGCTGTACCCGGACATCGACAGAGAAAAGATTATCTGCCCCGGAAACACGTCGCTGCTGGGCGCGCGCAGGATGCTGCTTGAGAGAGAAAACCGGAAAAAGGTAGAGAAGATTCTGGAGAAAATGGAATATATCCAGTTCGGAGCGGTCGAAGACTTCCTCCACCTGATGGTGGCGGCGACGGCGATCCCGCACACCGACTATCAGAGATATCCCTCCGTGGTGAAAGAGCTGAAAAAAAGAGGGAGAACAGCAGAAGATGAAAAATCAGAAATAAAATAAAATTTAGAAATTTTAAATAAAAAAGATGACCTGTTTCGTGTTAAAATAAAAAAGGAAGCAGGTCATCTTTTTTTCAGTATTAGGACAATATGAAGTGACCTCACATTTGTAGCAACGTGGATTTACCTGTATACTAAGTTTTGGAAAAAACAATGGTAACAGGGAT
>CAWVKK010000024.1:0-3494 GCA_963929865.1 uncultured Eubacteriales bacterium
ACCAGATCGACAAAAACCAGTTTGCCTCCAAGGGAAAGAACACTCCGTTTCACGGCATGAAAGTAAAGGGAATGGTCATGATGACGATCTGCGGCGGAGAGATTGTATACCAGATGGGGGAAAACCCGGGTTTCCTGAGATAAACTGACCGAAAAATCCGCCATGCCAGAGGCTGGCATGAGAGAGCTGAAAAAAATTACGCGGCATAAGCATAAGAAGGAGAAGAGCGAACATGATACAGAAATTAATCCGTAAAATCAAAGAGACACACGCGCCGATCGTGGTGGGACTGGACCCGATGATGAGCTATATTCCGGAGCACATTCAAAAAAAGGCGTTTTCTGAATTCGGGGAGACGCTGGAAGGCGCAGCGGAGGCAATCTGGCAGTACAACAAAGAGATCATCGACCACACGTATGATATCATCCCGGCTGTCAAACCGCAGATCGCAATGTACGAGCAGTTCGGCATAGAGGGACTTAAAGCGTTTAAAAAGACGGTGGATTACTGCAAGGAAAAGGATCTGGTTGTGATCGGAGATATCAAGCGGGGAGACATCGGATCGACGTCAGCGGCATATGCAGTGGGTCATCTCGGAAAAGTTCAGGTCGGCACAAAGCGGTACGCAGCGTTTGACGAGGACTTTGCGACCGTCAATCCTTATCTGGGATCGGACGGAGTCAAGCCGTTTATCGATGTGTGCAGGGAAGAGAAAAAAGGATTGTTTATCCTGGTGAAAACGTCCAACCCTTCAAGCGGAGAATTTCAGGATCAGCTGATCGGCGGCAGACCGCTGTATGAGCTGGTCGGAGAAAAGGTAGCGGCCTGGGGAGAAACGTGTATGGGAGAGACGTACAGCTATATCGGAGCCGTTGTAGGCGCTACGTACCCGGAGATGGGCAAGGTTCTCAGAAAGATTATGCCGAAATCTTATATCCTGGTTCCTGGATACGGGGCTCAGGGCGGAAAGGGAAAAGATCTCGTCCACTTCTTTAACGAAGACGGACTGGGAGCGATCGTCAACTCCTCGAGAGGAATCATCGCCGCCTACAAGCAGGAACAGTACGCAAAATTTGGAGCCGAGCATTTTGCGGAGGCGTCGAGAGCTGCGGTGGAAGATATGAAAAAGGACATCGAAGAGGCGTTAAACAGCAGATAGATAAAGAAAAAACGACAGACCATAAAAAGTCCTACAGGAGGAAACTATGTCAGAAAAGAGAAAGGAACTGGGAGTCATTCTCTCCCAGGAAGCGATCGGAACACAGATATACAGCATGTGGCTTCAGGCGCCCGCCATAGCGGCGCACGCAAAGCCGGGACAGTTTGTATCGCTGTTCTGCGCCGACAAAAGCCGTCTGCTTCCCAGACCGATCAGCATCTGTGAAATCGACCGCAGCAGAAATGCGCTGCGCCTTGTCTACCGCGTGGCCGGAAAAGGGACGAAAGAGTTTTCCGGGCAAAAAGCCGGAGAGACGGTGGAGGTCATGGGACCGCTCGGGAACGGATTCCCGCTTGAGAGAATGGGAGAAGGGAAGAAGGCGTTTCTGATCGGCGGCGGCATCGGAATCCCTCCGATGGTGGAGCTGGCAAAACAGCTTAAGGGAGAAAAACAGATCATTGCGGGATACCGCGATGAACAGTTTCTGACAGACGAGCTGGAAAAAGAGGGAACGCTTTTCGTCGCGACGGAGGACGGAAGCGCGGGAGTAAAGGGAACGGTTTTAGACGCGATCGCCGCGCACCAGCTGAAGGCAGATGTGATCTACGCGTGCGGTCCGACGCCGATGCTGCGCGCGCTGAAACAGTATGCGCAGGAAAACGGCATCGAGTGCTGGATCTCGATGGAGGAGAGAATGGCGTGCGGAATCGGGGCGTGCCTTGCCTGCGTCTGCCAGTCAAAGGAGATCGACGGTCACTCCCATGTGCACAACAAACGGATCTGCAAAGACGGACCTGTCTTTCTGGCATCGGAGGTGGAATTATGATCAACATGAGCGTAAACATTGCAGGCGTGACCCTGAAAAATCCTGTCATGACAGCTTCGGGGACATTCGGGTCCGGGCAGGAGTACAGTGAATTCGTAGACTTAAACCGGCTGGGAGCCGTTGTGACAAAGGGAGTGGCAAATGTTCCGTGGCCGGGGAACCCCACCCCGCGCATCGCGGAGACATACGGCGGAATGCTCAACGCGATCGGTCTGCAGAACCCCGGCATGGAGGTGTTCTGCAAAAGGGATCTCCCGTTCCTGAGACAGTATGACACGAAAATCGTCGTAAATGTGTGCGGGAGGACGACGGAGGATTACTGCGAGGTCGTAGAGCGCCTTGCGGAAGAACCGGCGGATCTTCTGGAAATCAACATCTCCTGCCCGAACGTCAAGGAAGGCGGGATTGCCTTCGGTCAGGACCCAAAGGCAGTGGAGGCGATCACAAAAGAGATCAAAAAGAGGGCCAGACAGCCGGTGATCATGAAATTAAGCCCGAACGTCACGGACATCACGGTGATGGCAAAAGCGGCGGAGGCAGGCGGAGCCGACGCGCTCTCTCTGATCAACACCCTGACGGGGATGAAAATTGACGTCAACCGCCGCTGCTTCGCTCTGGCGAACAAGACAGGGGGACTCTCCGGTCCTGCCATAAAACCAATCGCCGTGCGGATGGTATACCAGGCGGCGAACGCTGTCTCTATCCCGATCATCGGGATGGGAGGCATCACAGACGCAGAGGACGCGCTGGAATTTTTGCTCGCCGGCGCCACAGCCGTCTCGGTGGGCACCGCCAATTTCTTCCGCCCGGCTGCCACTGTGGAGATCGCACAGGGAATCGAGCAGTATCTGAGAGAGAACGGCTTTGACGATATCTCCCAGATTATCGGGGCGGTAAAATAGACAAAGATTTGCTTCAGGCGCAGGATATCCGTATTCTGCGCCTGATATCTGTATTCTGACAATAAATTTCAGGAGGAAAAAATGGACAGACATATTGCTTTATTTATACTCTGGATGCTTTTCTTTGTATATTCCTTTCTGGCGCACAGAATTTTTCTTCCGAGAAGAAAAACAGCTGCCCCTTATACGATCTTGTCTTTTGCCGCTGTCATCGGTCTGATCGCTGCCGGCTCCTTTCTTCTGCCGCTGTCCATGTTCCGGATGGTGTCTTTCCTCTCAACCTTTATTATTGTGCTGACAGGAATCCTCTTTTTTCAGGGAAAGAAAAGACAAAAAGCGGGAATCACAGTCATGATTTACCTGATCTGTCTGATCGCAGAATCCATATCCGGTCTGGCGGCATATGTCTACCAGATTTTTTTTACTTCCGTACGGGTCACGAACAATATTGTCCTGTCAGGAGAGCCGGGCGCGCTGCTCACCTATATCATCGGTTTTGGCGTGGTCATGCTGTTCGTCTGCCGCGGCGTCTTTCCGTGGCTGAGACAATGCATAAGCGCACTGACGCCGGCTTTTTTCTTTCGCTTTACAGGGGCGTTCTTTTTGA
>CAWVKK010000025.1:0-18341 GCA_963929865.1 uncultured Eubacteriales bacterium
AGCATCGAAGGCGGCTGGGTATATGTAGGAGTACGTCCAATCGAAGAGGATAAGGCAGAAGCTACGCTGATTGTAAACTTTGTAGGACCTGCTGGAGAAATTTTAGATATTGAACCGGCAGTGGCAAGCAAAAAGGGAGAAGAAGGCGAATGGGCTTTGTTCCTGTACGGAGAAGATTGGACACTTCCGGAAGGATACACTTTTGCAGCAGAATTTGACGAAATTGCTGCAAAGCAGGATATTTTTGTACAGTACGGGACAACCGTGGATACTCTGGAAATTGGAATCATTTATGAAGGCATTTTTTGGTAAAACAGAGATAAGATCCGGATGTGCTGTAATATAAACGGAAAAAATCCGATCCTGTCAAAAATAGGGGCAGGGCTGTCAATCAGTCCTGCTCTCTAATCGAGAGATAATGTTCAAAGAAAAATAGTTCAGAAAGATAGCAAAGGCAGTCGGGTCAACCAACGGTCAGGATGAACAGCGCATAAATGCGCTGCCGTTGAGTGCAGTGTCTGCCTTTTTTCTTTTCGGCGGTTCGATGTTCTCGGAATTGTGGTAAAATGAATGAGAAGCCAGAAGTGGAAGGGGGTTTTTATGGCTGCACATAAATTTGGAATTATGCCTTCCGCGCCAAAGGAAGGCATTCGATATGACGAGTTTGAACCTTACAAATATGATCTCATATCTGTCGATGACGATTATTTGGAAAATATAGCTTCGAATTTCGATTGTATTGATTTTTATTGGCACACGATTGATGTTCCGGGTAAAGGTCTTGCATATTGTGGCATTACACTTATTCCACCAGCGTCTATGCCAGACTGTATTAGCGTAATCGAAAATATCAGGGAATTATCTGAGTTAAAAAAACTTATGCAAAGAGCATATAATGAGCATAAATGGATGATTCATTATGGTTTGTGAACTAAAATTCCCTTATTTTTCCTTTGTTTAATACGATTTCGCACGCCCTGGTATTATTCCAGATTGTCTGCTGATCTATCTCAACTTGAAAATCAAAAAGATTATACATTCTATCACCGCACTTATCTTTTTTTTCGACCAAGCTGCCAGAACGCTACCGCGCTCGCAGCCGCGACGTTTAGGGAATCTACTCCGTGAGTCATAGGAATACGGACAGTATAGTCGCACTGGGCGATGGTGGAAGAGGAGAGACCGTCTCCTTCTGTTCCAAGAACCACGGCGAGCCTTTCACTGTCTGTCAATCTGGGATCGTCAAGGGAGACAGAGCGGTCGGTGAGCGCCATCGCGATTGTGCAAAAACCGAGACCGCGCAGAAACCGGATGCCGGCATCAGGCCAGAAAGAGGCATCTAAAAAGGTCCAGGGTATCTGAAAAACAGTTCCCATACTGACTCGAATGGCACGGCGGTAGAGAGGATTGCTGCAGGAGGAAGTCAGCAAAACGGCGTCCATGTTTAAAGCGGCAGCAGAGCGAAAGATGGCTCCGATATTAGTAGGATTGACGATATCTTCCAGCACGGCGATCCGGGATGCCTGCGAGCACACCTCTTTTACATCCGGCAGAGGAGGTCGGTACATAGCGCACAGCATACCGCGGGTAAGCTGAAACCCTGTTAATTGCGTCAGAACGTCAAATTCTGCCGTATAGACAGGAATGTCCGGGCAGCGGTCTATCAGCTCCTTCGCCTGGGAGTGCAGATGGCGGTGTTCCACCAGAAAAGAGATGGGAACACAGCCGGAATTGAGCGCACGCTCGATAACTTTAGGGCTTTCAGCGATAAAAATACCTTTTTCAGGCTCATGGCGGTTTAAAAGCTGTACCTCTGTAAAGCGGGCATAGATATCGAGTTCCGGCGCTTGAAAATCTGTGATTTCTATAATAGTTGACATAGGTAATCTCCTTTTTCTTTTTGGTACGGAACATTATATCATTTTTTGCGGAGAATGTCATGGGGAAGTAGTGTGTCGAGAATGCAGAGAGAAGTTATGATGAAGAATAGATATAATGTTATCGTATGAAATATATTAATAACAAAAACAAAAAAACTCCTTAACAAAACAGAATGTGCAAACATATGTTCTGTGTAAAACAAAAACCAGACAGCTTCCAATCTGTGCTATAATAAAATTTATAATCTATACCAAAAAAACAATAAGGAAAGGAGTATCGAGGTACCTCGATAGCTGATATATGACAAAAATTAAGATATGCGGACTGACTTCTCCTGAAGAAGCAGTCTATCTAAACCAAAATAAAGTAGAATTTGCAGGGATGGTTGTCTTTACCCCGTCGAGCAGACGAAATATTCCGATTTCTGCGGCTTGTGATATCATCCATGCCCTGAATCCTGAAATTTGCCCCGTCGCGGTGACAGTGTCGCCGACCGAAGAAATCTGCCGTCAAATTGAAGAGGCAGGCTTTCAGGCGATACAGATTCACGGAACACTGGATCAAGATGTGCTCAAAGCTGTCCGCCTTCCTATTCTGCGCGCTTTTAACGGATCTGATCTGGCAGAGCTGCCGCAGATGCGGAACTGTGAAAAAATTGCCGGATATGTCTTTGACGCTCCCAAACCGGGAAGCGGGAGAGTATCTGACTGGACAATGCTGCGGCAGATCCCGAGAGACAAAAAATTATGGATCCTTGCAGGCGGTCTGACGCCGGATAACGTCTCCGAGGCAATCAGACTCTTAAAGCCTGACGTCGCAGACGTCAGCTCCGGCGTGGAGAGAGAGAAGGGGAGAGGAAAAGATCCGGCAAAAATACAACGATTTGTCCAGGCTGTGCGCCGGACTCAGGAATAACATATGTGATATGCGTTCTGCAGATATTCCGCGCCCAAAGCCAAAATCCGCAGAACGCATATGTTTTCCACTACTCATTTTTTTCTTTTGTTCTTTCCAGATTTCCAGACAGAAGCTAAAATGTCTTTCAGAACCAAAAGGGCATTTAGATCGTCATACCCATACCGTTTCTGCAGATCATCAAGCAGCCGCTTCAATTCTGCCGCATACATTTCGGTCTGCACCTCACTCTGATAAACGGCAAGGACAGGATACTTTTTGCTCCACGCTTTTGTCCAGTCAATCTTTTCAGAAACCTCATCGCTTGTTCTGTCAATAGCGTCTTGTATCTCTTTGATGTCAATATCAAAATCGATAAGTTCATCCAGTGTGAGGTGATAGAGGTTGGATAACCGTTTTGACTGGCGGATATCAGGAAGCGTTTCATCCAGCTCCCATTTCGATATCGTCTGTCTGCTGACGCCCAATTTCTCCGCCACTTCCTGCTGCGACATACCGCTTTTTTTTCTCGCATTGTAAAGACTGTTGCCTAAGCTCATATTGTATTGCCTCCTCATTTCTATGTTTGTATATAAGAACATTATAGAAAAATTTTATACAGAAATCCACCAGCATATCTTTACTCTTTTGCCCGTTATCTTAACACAGTGTTTCTTGGAATACTTTTTTGTGCTATACTTTTATTAAAACGCTGCCGCAGTCACAAGCTCAGAAATCGGTTTCTGCCTGCAGGATGAATCGGATGCGAGAGCTTTTGATCTGAGGGCATCAATCAGGGGGGACAGAACAGGTCAAACATGAAAGAAAAAAAATTGCGGAAAAAATTGCTGGGAATTCCTTTGATTCTGGCGCTTTCTCTTACCGTATTCGCCGTATGCGGAACGATCTTCCTGCTGCAGGCTTTAAGGCAGAATACGATTGAGACAAATGAAAACTATCTCTCGCATTACATAACAGAGATTCAGCAAAGCCTGGATTCCTACCGGCTTATGGTCGCAAACAGCGAGCTGGATCAGTCCGTTGTCCACGCCTTTGAAGCGGGGGAAGAATACGAGATGCTTAACGCCAGGCGCTCGCTGGCGCAGCAGTGGACGCATCTGCTGGAATTATATCCGGAGATAGACGGCATTTATCTGATCGGAGAAAGCGAATCATTCTTTTTTATCAATCCGCAGAGCAGTTATCTGCTGCAAAGCCCTGCCAGAAGAGAAATTCAGAATTGGGCGAACGGGCTGGCACAACACCAAAACCCGTTTCAGGATGGATGGCAGGTTTTTCAGACAGAGGAATCTTATTTTTTAAACTGCTGCATTCTGCACGAAAACGTCTTATTTGGCATCTGGATCCGCGGAGATAAATTTCTCGAATTGAAAGACTGAACCGCAAAGTATACGAAGAAAAAATCTGGACTCTGAAGTTAAAAGGGCAGCTGCTGCAAATTCAGATCAAGCCGCATTTTTTCCTGAACTCTCTGAGCAATATCTTAAGCTTTCTCTATGTGGGAGAAATCGAGCTGGCAGAGAAGATGATCGTCTTTCTGGCGAATCACATCCGCTATCTGTTAAACAGCGGCAGCTTTATCTGCCTGGGAGATGAGATCGCGCATATCAAAAATTATCTGGAGATGCAAAGCCTGCGGTTTGGACCGAATTTTTCCTGCAAGATTTCCGTCTCGCCGGAGCTGGAGGAATGTCTGATCCCGATTTTGTCTGTCCAGACCTTTGTGGAGAATTCGATCAAACACGCAAAGTCGGAGGATGGAAAAGTGTGCATTTTTTTGTCCGCTTTTTCTGTCAAGGTGGGAGAGGACTCGTACATCAAAATTTTGATTGAAGATGACGCAGGAGGATTTGAACCGGAAATCCTGGAAAAATTAAACCGCCGCGAACCGCTGAACCATGAAAACCGGTCTCATGTCGGAATCTCAAACGTCACAGAGCGGATCGAGTGGCTGTACGGCGGCAGGGGAAAGGTCTACCTGTCAAACGGAAAATTTCACGGGGCTTTGATCGAAATGGTGCTGCCGCTGATCCGTGATCCCGATCAGCTGGAGAAGAGAAGGGAGGAATCCATATGAAAAAAAATATCGTACGTTTTGTCTCGCTCGGCGCAGCCGCCCTGATATGCCTTTTCGAGATCAGACTCAAAGGCACCGACGCTTTGTCCGCGCAGCAGACAGATGCGCAAAGCGCCCGTTCCTCTGACGCAGAGATCACATTGAATATTCCATTTATCTTTTTTACGGAGATCCCGGAGGACTTTGAGAAGTTCAACCAGGAATTCCGCCAGCTTGTAGAGACAGAGCTTGGATTTTCCGCAAATCTCACAGCAATTTTAAGCTCCGGCAGAACCACAACCGCTACGATGATGAAGAACGAGGGCATCGTGTTTGACCTTTTTCCGAGTACACTCGGCGCTCCTTTCACAGACCAGGAAAACCTCCTGGCGCTCGACTCTCTGCTTGAGAGTGACGGGACAGACATTTTAAATCTGTTTTCAAAAAAGGAACTTTCCTCTGAGAGCGTAAGGATAGACGGTCATATCCTGCGGTTGCCCAACAAGTCAGACATCGCCGAATGCTGCTGCGTTGTGATGAGAAAGGATCTGCTGGATCAATACGGAATCACAGAAAAAGCCTCTTCTCTGGAAGAGCTGGATCAGATTCTGGAAAAAATCGCACAGTCAGAAAACGAGAGATTCCTGATCGCGCCGTCGCGATTAAACCGCAGCTTTCTAAACCGCTATTACACCTGGTTTCCAATCGGAGGGGGAGGACTCGTCCTTATGGACTATGGAAACGCACAGACAGTGGAAATCCTGTACGAGACAGAGGAATACCAAAAGATGGTTTCCATGTTCTACCGCTGGAGACAGAACGGCTGGATACCGGATCTGGCGTTTCTCAATGACTTTCCGGCAAACGACCTTGTCAGAAGCGAAGAGCTGATCGGATATTTCTGCCATTACAAGCCCGGAATCGACACGCAGGAGAGCATGAAAAGCGGGTATGAGATGGAAGCGTGGATTTTGACGGAACCTGTCCTGACTTCCGATCAGACAAGGTGCAGCTGGTCAATCTCAAAACTTTCGCGCCACCCAAAAGAGGCGATGCAGCTTTTAAACTTCATGTATACAAGCCCGGAAGCGATGAACCTTTTAAATTACGGAATTGAGGGGCACAATTACCAGGTTGACGAAAACGGAAACGCTGTCCCGGTTTCATCCCCGCAGGGAAGCATTTACTATTCTGCTCTTGGATGGGAGCTTCCCAACCAGTATCTGTGTCTGCCGTGGGGAGAGGACCCTTGTGATATCTGGGAAAAGACGCAGACGTTCAACGAATCGGCTCAGATTCCGGACGGCGTAGGGTTTACTTTTTCAGGCGCTGAATATGAGACAGAGCTGTCCGCCATGGAAGAGCTCATAGAAGCATACGCGTTCGGGCTGGAGACAGGAAGTTTAGACCCTAAGCGGTATCTCCCGGAATTTCTGGAAAAGCTTCAAAAAGCCGGGTCGGAGCAGGTAAAAAAAGCGGCGAATGAACAGTATCAAGACTGGAGGGACTCACAATGAATATTTTAGTCGTAGACGACGAACTGCCGATCGTGCGCGGAATTGTCAAAATGCTGGAGCAGGAAAAAGATCTCGACATCACGCATATCTTTTCGGCGTACGGGCGCGACCAGGCGCTCCGCATCATGGAAAAAGAAAACATAGATCTTCTTTTTACGGATATCAAGATGCAGAATGGAAGCGGGCTGTCCCTGCTCTCAAAAATGGAAGAGAAAAATTTAAACTGTATCCGGATCATCATCACGAGCTATCCAAGCTTCGAATTTGCCCAGGAGGCGATCGAACTCGGCGTAGACGGCTACCTGCTTAAGCCGGTGACAAGAGAAAACATCCGCCAGATCATGGAAAAAGCTTTTCAGCGGCGCAGAGAAAATCATCCGCGCTCGCTTTTTCCGATTGATCTGCAAAATCCGTACACCCCGATCTTAAAAAAGGCGAAGAAATACATCGAGGAGCATCTCTTCGAAGATCTGAACAGACAGCAGGTCGCCGACAGCGTTCACGTCCACCCCGATTACCTCTCCAGGATTTTGAAAGAGGACACCGGGCGGTCCCTGTCTGAGTACATCAAATACCGGAGAATCCTGGAGGCGCAGAAGCTGCTGGACTACTCGCAGATGACCGTGACCCAGATCGCGGAGGCGACCGGATTTAAGACGACCTCCTATTTCTGTACGGTCTTTAAGCAGATCACCGGATTCACCCCGTTTGACTACCGGAACCGCTATCAGGAATAGCGCCGCCGCAGGGACATCGGAATTTTAAATAAAAGGTCTGAATTTTAAAATATCTGGTCGCTCTCAGGCAATGAAAAACGGCTGCCTTTGCGGTACAATACTTCCATCAAGAGGGAAAACTTAAGAAAATGAAAATGGAGGTAAACGTATGGCAACAAAAACATGGAAAAAAACCGTCACCGCTGCTCTGACAGCTGCCATGATGACGGCAACCGCAGCTGGCACGGCAATGCCGGTATCCGCTGAGTCAAATCCGGAGCGTGAGGAGTATGGAATGCAGATTTCCAGACAGATCGCATCGGAGGGTATGGTTCTGTTAAAAAATGACAACCAGGTGCTTCCTCTTAAGGAAGGGGATTCGGTCGCAGTCTTCGGGCGCGGCGCATGTATGACATGCTTTGGAGGAACCGGTTCCGGAAACGTCAACAACAAGCGGAACGTATCGTTCTATCAGGGAATGAGAGAACTGTTCCCGCAGTACGGCATCTCGCTGGATTCCAGAATCGAAGAACTGTATTCCTACGAGGCTCCGGAGGAGAACGCGACAAACGATTTCCTGACCCGCGAGATCGACGAAGCGGAAATCGAGGCTGCCGCTGAGCGGAACAACAAAGCGATCTTTGTCATCACAAGAACAGGCTCGGAAAATGCGGACCGTGTGTTAAGCTCAGATCAGGAGAACCTGATGAAGGCGCAGTATAACCTGTACGACGCCGAGTTAAAAACCTTAGATCTGATCTGCAAATATTTTGATCAGGTTGTCGTGATCTACAACACATCCAGCACAACCGACATCTCAGCTGTCCTCGACGCACAGGTCGACGGCATTTTAGCTTCCTGGCTGCCGGGTTCTGAATCCGGATACGCGCTCGTCGACGTCTTAACCGGAACCGTCAACCCTTCCGGAAAACTGAACGATACGTGGGCATACCACTTTGAGGACCACTATTCCTCAAAAAACTTTGCAAACTGGCATCACGGCGAGCAGACGACAGAGGTTTCGCAGAACGAATATGAAAACACGGCTGCAGACGGTCTGATTTCGTTTATCGCATCGAATACATATGAGACGTACGGACTTGACCCGATGCTCAACGCCGGTCTGTACCATCCCAAGCAGTACGATCTGGACCCAGCGCTCAACGGCGGAAAGCAGTACACGGCTGTGATCGATGAGAACACGCCGTGCGTGTACTATGAGGAGGGCATCTACGTCGGATACCGCTATTTTGACACCTTTGGAATCGACGTTCCTTTTGAATTCGGCTTTGGAATGTCCTACACCACGTTCGACATCAGCGAGGAGCAGGTTTCCATCGACGCGGAGAACGATCAGGTGATCGTAACGGCAAAGGTTACAAATACCGGCGATATCCCAGGAAAGGAAGTCGTTCAGGTTTATTTCTCCGCCCCGGATTCCGAGGAGCTTGAGAAACCGTACCAGGAGCTTGCAGGCTTCCAGAAGACGCAGGAGCTTGCGCCTGGAGAATCTGAGGTTGTCACAATCACCTTCCCGACGGCGGATCTCTCCTCCTACAGTGAGGAGAAAGCAGCGTATGTGGCAGACCCGGGACAGTACTTATTCCGCGTCGGAAATTCTTCCAGAAATACCACAGTCGCCGCAAAGGCAGTTCTTGAGGAGCAGGTGATCACCGAGCAGCTGACCAACCAGCTCGGCATGACTGAGAACGCAAAGGAGACCCTGACACAAGAGCTGAGCAAGGAAGGATTTGATCCGATCACCTATGACACAGAGGCACAGGAGATTGAAGCCGCTCCGGAGCTGAGCTTAAGCGCAGAGAGCTTTTCGTTTGCGGACTCTACGGAAATTCCGCAGATCACACAGGAGGAGCTTCAAAATGCTTATCCGGCAGTTACGATGAAGCTGCAGGCAGTCTATGACGGAACAATCAGCGTGGAAGACTTTGTCTCCCAGCTCAGCACAGAAGAGCTTCTGACCCTGTCCACCGGATGTCTGACCGGACAGGAAGATATCGCATCGAAATCGAGAGCGTACAGCGGCTCCGGCGGCATCACAAACAGCCTTCCAAAGTACGGCATCCCATCGATCGTCATGGCAGACGGACCTGCCGGACTGCGCATCACAAGGGAAATCACCGATGAAGAGACAGGCGAAATCATAGAAAACAACGCAACCCGTTTCCCGAACGCTTCCGCTACTGCATGTTCCTGGAACGTAGAGCTTTTGGAGACCATGGGAGATATGATCGGAATCGAGATGATTGAATTTGACATTGACTGGTGGCTGGCTCCTGGAATCAACATCCACCGCAATCCGTTAATCGGAAGAAACTTTGAATACTATTCCGAAGACCCGCTCCTGGCAGGAAAAGAAGCGGCTGCGATCTGCAAATATATTCAGTCCCAGAAGGATGAAGCCGGGACAGGCGGCGGTGTGTGCGTGAAGCATTTCGCCCTGAACAATGAGGAGAGCAACCGGAAATTTGTCGACACCATCGCAAGCGAGCGCGCGATCCGCGAGATCTATCTCAAACCGTTTGAGATCACCGTAAAAGAGGCGGATCCTTACTCCATCATGCCGGCATACAACCGCGTCAACGGTCAGTACTGCGCGGCAAGCAGAGAGCTTTTGACAAACATCACACGCGGAGAGTGGGGCTTTAACGGCGTATACGTCACCGACTGGAGATACCAGGCGACGCCAGGCGCAACGTTCAGCGCAGGCTGCGAGCTTTTGATGCCATACTCCCAGGTCGACTACTTTGACTACTGCGTGGACAATGACGATCCGATGGATACGGTAAGCGTCGCACAGCTTCAGGAGAATGTATGCCGCATGATGAACGCAGTCTTAAAGACAAGCTCTATGAGCAGCTTTATCGACACAAAGGCAAGCATACAAGACGAGCAGATCCTCGCCGGAGATACCGTCGACGTGACTGTGACCACGACAAAAGACATCAGCAGCGTTCAGCTCTTTGACACAGACGGCAGAAGCGTCTATGCAGCAGCAGAGCAGAATGAGGATGGAAGCTGGAATGTATCCTTCACCGCAAAAGAGGCAGACAACGAGATCCTGCTCGTCTACACGGAACAGGACGGCGTATTTACAAACAGCGGCGCAACGATCTCTTACCATGCAGACGCTGCCCCGGCTGCGGAAGAATCCGCGCAGGAGCCGATCACAGCCGTGATCACAGAGGAAGGCGAGATCAAAGCCGGAGAAGAGGTTCACGCACAGATTACCGCTCCAGCGTATGTAGAATTCATCAGACTCTCAGACGGAACGGCAGACATCGAAATGAATGTTGTCAGAAAGGTAAAACAGGGAAAAGCTGTGTTTGACGTGACCTTTACCGCTTCCGAGTCCCAGACGCTTTCCGTCTGGACCGCAAGCTCCGAAGAGGTGTATGAGGACAGCGGCGTCACCGTAGAAGTGACCGTAACACCGTGACAGACTACAGATTTCAATAAAGAATCGATCACAGAATCAAACTCCTTTTTCTGGCGCAATATCACAGTAAACAGTAAGTAAGACAGACAAGGCTCCTCCATTGCCTCTAGGCGGTGGCAGGAGCCTTGCAGATTCTGGAAACCCTGCTGCCGATTCTGCTTAGGAGCTCGTTGGCGATCGTGCCGCAGGCGGCGGCAAGCTCCTCCGCGCGGATGGCACAAAAGCCATCCTGTCCGATCAGGGTGACGAGGTCTCCGGCATGGACTGATTCTATGGAGGAGACGTCCACGATCATCTGATCCATACAGACGCGCCCGACGATATCGGCTCTGCGTCCGCGAATCAGCACATACCCTCTGCCGGACAGAGAGCGGGGGTATCCGTCCGCGTACCCGACCGGCACGACGGCAAGCCTCCTCTTTTTGTCTGCGCAGTATGACCTGCCATAGCCTACCGTCTCGCCCGCCTCTATTTCGCGGACCAGCGCAACCTTGCTGTACCACGAGAGAACCGGCGCCACATCCGGGTCAAGCAGAGTCGTATCGGGCTGACTGCGGCAGCCATAGAGCAGGATTCCAATGCGCGCAGCGTCAAAGGCAAGAT
Organism: uncultured Eubacteriales bacterium; assembly: GCA_963929865.1. GTDB lineage: Bacteria > Bacillota > Clostridia > Lachnospirales > Lachnospiraceae > JAGZHZ01. The sequence continues at coordinate 11,146 of CAWVKK010000025.1, forward strand.
CCGGGTAATTCAAAACGCCGTAGCTGCTCTGGACATGGAGCGGCGGAAGAGGGACGCCCGCTCTTTGCAGGTCATCTGCCAGCCTTTGAAACGACGCAATCTGTCCCCTCGAGAACGCCATGTCCGCCGGCAAAAGACTGTCCGCCGCGCACAGATGCGTATACATGCCGCAGACCAAAAAAGAGGGCAAAAAAAACAAAGAGGCGATCTCTTGCACCTTGTCCGGCGATATGCCGAGGCGGTGCATCCCGGTGTCAATCTTGATCTCCACCTTTAAAGGGATTCTTGCCTTTGCCAGCTCTTTTGCGTGCGCGAGGTCCACAACCGTCTGCGTCAGATCAAAACGGGCGATTTCCTGGGCGCACAGGGCAGGCGTATAGCCCAGGATCAGGATGCTTCCGGCTATGCCGCCCCTTCGAAGCCGGATTCCCTCCTCCATCGTGGCAACCGCAAACGAAAAGATTCCCATCTGATTGAGGCGGCGACAGACTGCCAGATCGCCGTGCCCGTACGCGTCTGCCTTTACAACCGCCGTCAGCCGGCAGCCTTTGGGCAAAATCCCTTTTATCTGCGTCACATTGTGATCCAGAGCGCCTAAATCGATTTCACTCCAGGAGCGAATCTTCCCGCTCCTTTTTTCTTCTTGTTCTGTATATTTTGCTGTATCTTGCATAAAATCACCGCCAAACTGTAAGAAATACCGACAACCAAGCCGTAATGAATCAGACTCTGCTCCACAAAAAAGCGCTCCATGCGCAGTATGCGGGCAGCCATCCGGACAAACACGATCACCCACGGATGGATCAGATAGATGATCGCGGAATACTTTCGAAGAGAGAGAGCCGTCCTCTCAGATATCCGGTCAGACGAATCCAGCAGCATGATAAACAGCCCGCACATGCCGGGAACTAAAAACACGTACATGCTGTCATGGCGCTGCGCCCCTATGCCGTGCAGCGCTGCCGCTTCCGCCGCGAGCAGGACAAAAGAGCCCATGCACAGGCGCTTTGCCCTGCCGGGAGAAATCCGCAAATCCGGATCCGCAAGCATCCATCCAAGGCATAAAAAGACGGGGGCAAAAAAGAAACCGTTTCTGGTGTAGCTGCCGATCTGAAAATACGCCTCATAGAAAGCGCATAGCGCAGGGCACTTTGCGGAAATGCCATAATAGCTGTCGCCGAACAGACCGATCAGGTATAAGACCAGACAGACGCACAGACATCCCTTTTTCGGGAACACGCGCTGCAAAAGCGCGAGCAGCAGCACACCCTCTATGACAGCCGGAAAATACCACAGATGATAAAAGGTTCCGTCCAGGCACACCGCCCGCAAAAGAGAAGGGACGTCCCGAAAAAAGTACTGCCCGGCATACAGATTGAGCGGCAGATACAAGGCAATCGCCCCCAGATAGAGCAGACAAAATTTTTTCTCGATCTTCCAGAGCGCTCCAAAATGGTCTGCTATTTTCGGCATCAGGAAAAATCCGGAAACCATAAAGAAAAACGGGACGGCAATCCGGCATATCACACCCGTCGCAAAAAAGTCAGCCGTCTCCGAAAAGGACGTGAGCACGCCTGTGTGGATGGCGATCACCAAAAAAGCGCAGAGCATCCGAAAACCGTCAAGAGACGGGTACGTTTTTTTCGCCATCAGATAGCGCCCGCCCTGGACAGACTCTGCGTCATCCGCCCGCCAAGATACTGCCGCACATATTCCTCCAGACAAAGCCGGCGCTCTGCCATCCGCTTCGCATGGAAAATCCCGACGTACCGGAAATGCCACGGCTCCCAGGCGATCCCTGTGACCGCCTCCTTGCCCTTTGGATAGCGCAGAATCAGTCCGTAGTGCGGGGCAAGGCGGAGAAACTGTCCGCAGACGCCGTCGTTTGGAAAGTCCGGGCAGATAAAGTCAATCTGATCCTGCTTTCGGGCAAGGTCAATGGCAAGACCGCTCTCGTGCTCGCTGCAGCCGGGGATGGCTACGTACTGCCTGGTGTAGACCGGTCCGTGATCCCTCATCGCCTGATCCCAGATAGCCTGCTGCTCCTGCCTTGTCCGAAATCCGCTGACCGGGACGATTTTATCCCAGGCGTCCAGATCTTTGATCAGCTTCTGCAGCGCGCGCGCGGCGCGGCGCTCCATCAAAATGTCAGGCGTGTGCAAAAAAGCCGGGACGAGATCTTCCTTTGCCGGAATCTGCGAGATCGGGTGATCCGATGAGATCAGCTGTAAATAAAAGTCCTTCTTCATACATTTTCAACCTCCTGTTCGATTAAAGTCTGTATCAGCTTTTCAAATGAATAGCCGATTCCTCTCATCATATTTGGAAAGCGGCTGTGGGAGGTAAATCCCGGAATCGTGTTGATCTCGTTAAAATAGAGATCTCCGCTTTCTGAGAGAAACAAATCCACGCGCGCAAACCCGCTGCAGCCAAAGGCGCGGTAGAGCAGACACGCCGTCTCCTTGATCCGCTCCGCCGTCTTTTGCGTGACGCGCGCCGGCATATGAATGCGTGAGGTCTTTAGCGTATATTTTTCCGTAAAGTCAAAAAACCCGGAGGAAAGCTCAATCTCGTCAGGCTCCCCGACAATCAGCTTCTCCTTTCCCATGACAGCGCAGCCCACCTCAAAGCCATCGATGGCCTCCTCTATGATCACCTCCGTGTCATACGCAAACGCGCCGGCGACCGCTTTTAACAGCTCCTCCTCCCCCTCGACGCGGGAGATGCCGAACGAGGAACCGGCGCGGACCGGCTTGACAAACAGCGGGTAGGAGAGAGATTTGACGCATTCTTTCATCTGTTGTCTTGTCCCGATCCGGTCTATTTTTACAGAGCGCGGCGTCAAAACGCCGGCAGCAGCAGCCAGCTTATGAGCCAGATCCTTGTCCATGCAGAGCGCGCTGGCTAAGACGCCGCAGCCGATACAGGGAATCCCCGCCATCTGCAAGACGCCCTGGACCGCGCCGTCCTCACCGTTTTTTCCATGCAGCACCGGAAACGCGCCGTCGAGCCGATACGCATGGACGGACTGATCCTTAACCTCCAAAAATCCGTGGACGCAGGCGTCCGGCAGCAGAAACGCTCTGGCAGTTTCACCCTGCTGCCAGATGTCCTGCTCGATCTCTCCGACGTCTCCTTGAAAGCGCAGCCACTGCCCCTCCCTGGTAATGCCGAGCAAAACCAGCTCATATTTTTCCTTGTCGATCGCGCGGATGACGGCTGAAGCCGACTGCAAGGAGACGCTGTACTCGCTTGAGTGTCCACCGAATATCACTGCAATTCTTTTTCTCATTCTAAATATCATCCTTTCTGAAACAGCGCTCTGACTGTTCTTTTATTTTTCTTTTCTGGTCTTATCATAGCAGACACACAAGAGGCAGTTCTTTTGGCGGGCTTTGGAAACCATTAAGATTTCATTAAGGAAACATAAGTGTTTTCCAAAGAGGAAAAACGAAGCGCAGACAGCCGGAAAAAGGCAAAAAAAAATCCGCGGCACACAGCCAATTTGCACAAATCGATTGTGTACAGCAGATTTTTTAAAAATGTCCATCTTGACGCGCATAAAGCATTTGAAAAATATTTATTCAAAAAATCCTAATCCGGACGCAAAGGCAGCGTGACGGTAAACGACGTGCCATGGATATCGCTTTTTACCGATATGGCGCCGTGGTGCGCCTCCACAATCTCCTTTGCGATGGCAAGCCCAAGCCCGGATCCGCCCGTCTTGCTCGACCTGGAGCTGTCCAGACGATAAAATTTTTCAAATATGGTCTCGCACAGATGCTTTGGTATGGGCGTCCCCTGATCGGTGAAGACAATGTTTACCTTAGAACCGCATACCGAGACCTCCGCGGTGATTTCCGTCCCGGGATCGCTGTAGGACGCCGCGTTCTTTAAGATATTGTTAAATACTCTTGCCAGCTTATCGGCGTCCGCAACCAAAATGAGATCAGACGGCGCCTCCACGCGGATCGTCTTCTTCTGCGGCTCCAAAATCGGAAAGAACTCGTCCGCCATCTGAAGGAGCATCTGCTTTAGGGGAATCTTTCCCGGATTTAAGACAATCGTATGCAGGTTGTAGCGCGTGATCTCAAAGAACTCATTGATTAACTGCTCCAGCCGGTACGCTTTCTCCAGCGCGACGGACGTATACTGCTGCCGGAAGGATTCCGGCAGATCCGGCGTTTCCTCAAGCAGGCACAGATATCCGATCACCGAGGCAAGCGGCGTCTTCAAATCATGGGCAAGATACGTGATCAGATCATTTTTCTGCTGCATTTCCCGCTCGAAAAGTCTTTCCTTCTCCACCGCGTCTTTTTGCAGCCTGCTGATCGTCAGGCTGATGGAGGAAAACTCTTTTGAAAATACGCGGATGTCCTTTCTCCCCTCCAAAAAGTCGTCAATCTGGCAGGAAAGCGTCTCAAGCAGCTCCTGCGTCTTCTTTTTCGCATACGCTTTTCGGAAAAAGTCGATGGAAAACACATAGCCAAAGCAGCCGACGACCAGACAGCCAAAGAAAAAATCCTTCAGCCTTGGCCAGTGAATGCCGTTGTAAAAAAGCCCTTCTTCATAGGAGACATCGGTCAGGACAAACGTTTGGGAAAACCATTCCGCAAAAATCCCGTTTAAAAGGTTGTCAAACAGATAGGAGACTGCCAGGATAAACAGCAAGGTTCCCGCGACCATTCTCAGAATAGGATGGGAGCGATTTTTGCTTTTCTTCTCTTTTTTCTCATTCATCGATCTTATACCCCACTCCCCATACCGTTTTGATGTAGTGCGGGTGCTCCGCGGAATCTCTCATTTTCGCCCGGATATGGCGGATATGTACCATTACCGTATTCGAAGCATTCTCGTAGTATTTTTCTTTCCAGACCCTCTGGAACAGCTCTTCGGAGCTGACGACCTTCCCGAGGTTCTCACACAGGATTTTTAAAATCTCAAACTCTGTCGGGGTCAGGCTAAGCGGGCGCTCATTCAAAAAACATGCGTGGCTCGCCTGGTTTAGGAGCAGCCCGCGCACGCTTAGGACGTCTTCCCTCGCCTTTTGCCGCGGCTGATTGTAGGAGGTTGCCCTCCGCAGGTTTGCCTTAACCCTTGCGACCAGCTCCAGCGGTCGAAACGGCTTTGTGATGTAATCGTCCGCTCCGAGCGCAAATCCGTTGATCTGATCGATCTCCGCATCCTTTGCCGTCAGCATTAAAACCGGAAAGGTGTAGCGCTCCCGGATTTTCTGGCAGATCGTAAATCCGTCCACATCCGGCAGCATGATATCCAGAATAGCCAGATCAAGCGGCGTTGTCTCGATGCAGCGCAGCGCGTCGGCGCCGCAGCAGCACTTGTAGACCGTAAAATTTTCATTCTTTAAGTAGACCTCAATCAGGTTTGCGATCGACTGTTCATCGTCGACAAGTAAAATATTCGGCAATTTGCTTCCCTCTTTCCTTTTTCTGCGATTTTTTCCTTGTGCGGGGCGGACATTTTCCTCCCCAGACGCGGAAGCAGGCGCAGGGAATTTGACCCTTTCGCGCTGGTATCCCAGATACATTATAGCAGAAAGCGCATTCTTTTTTTATTCATTTGCTTGCCATTTCCTTAAGATTTCCTGAACTTTTTTGATTTTCGTCTGCTTGACAGTTGAATAATAAGAAACGTACTTACAGACGCATAAAACTTGGTTTTTTGTGTTAAATTTTTTGTTTTTATATATGTTATTTTCTGTTATTGTTTGTTATAATAAATTGGAACGTTGGAATGGAAGATGATCCGACAAAAAATGACGTCCTTGCAAGGGCAAAAAACAAAGTAAAGAGACTGAAAAATCCAAAATGTAAGGAGCTGTGATCACTGTAAGGCAAAAGTCACTTCATAACGGGAGGGATAACTTATGACCGCTAGACACCGGGGAAATCATATTGAAATTGTAAAGGGGGCACAAGGATATGCGCTTTATGATTTATGGGCACAAAATGTCTATCATCTAAATCAAGCAGCATGGAAGGTTATTCAAAGATATATGAATGGAGAAAATACTTTTGATGAAAATGAGAGTCCAATAATTAATATGCTCGAAAACATGCAATTTACGAAAGATCTTTTTGACACAGCTCCACCTGAAATTTCACCGAGCTTATTTTATGTATGGCTAGAAATCACAGAAGCATGTAATATGAATTGCGTACATTGCTACGGAGAATGGGGTCATCCAATTGAACAATCGGAACAGTACTTGACTTGTGATGAATGGAAAAATGTTATTGACCATATTTGGGACGCTGGATGCAGAAGCATTCAGCTAATTGGTGGCGAACCTCTTATTTCTCCATATTTTCCCGAGCTGCTTAAATATGTCTATAACAAAGGAATGAAGCATATCGATGTATTTACCAACGGTACGCTAATCACCGAAAAATTGATTAATCTTTTTCAGGAGACACATGCAAATATCCGAGTTTCACTTTATGGGCATACGGCAAAAATTCATGATGCAATTACTAATCGCCCAGGTTCTTTTGAAAAAACTATCAAAAATATATCTCTGTTGCAGACTCATAATATTCCTGTAACGATTGCAGTAATCATAATGGATTTGAATGAAAAATATACAAATGAAATTGAAGCTTTTATAGCTCAAATGGGCAGTCATGGTTATGACACTATCCGGCAAACTACTTCTGGTCAGCAGCTGAAACATGCTGTCAGTCGAACTGATGTTTTAAAGCCTCGATATCAATATAAAGCTTTATTTAATACTTCAAGAGAAAGTTTTTACAAAAATCAAAAGTGGAATAGTTGTTGGTTTGGAAAAGTAGCAATTACAAGCAAAGGCGATATTATTCCTTGTATATTCGCGCGTGAATGTGTACTTGGAAATTTGCGTACAAATTCATATGAAAAAATTAAAGAAGCAGTGTTAAAAGCTTGGTCAATCACCAAAGATCAAGTGAGAGAATGTTGTGATTGCGAATACAGGTACTCATGCCACGACTGTCGTCCATTGGCAAAAGGTCTTTCCGGCGATCTTTATGGCAAATATCCCAGATGCTGTTATAATCCAGCAAATGGAATATGGGAAGATATTGAACAAGTAACCTGTGAACTAAAAAAATATAACTTCTCGGAATCTCAATGAATGAGATTCCAACCGAAACTTGACAACTGAATATCGTGCAGGAAAAGAAATTTACGAGAAATGG
>CAWVKK010000026.1:0-42451 GCA_963929865.1 uncultured Eubacteriales bacterium
CCCGGAAAACCGCATGGTTCCGGGCTTTTTGAGCATTTTTGAATTGGTTTGTCGGGCCTGTTATCTCTTGCTGAACTGAGGCGCGCGACGGGCGGCTTTGAGGCCGTATTTCTTTCTCTCTTTCATTCTTGGATCTCTTGTCAGATATCCTTCTTTTTTCAGAGTCGGTCTGTAATCGTTATCCACCTGAAGCAGTGCTCTTGCGATTCCGTGTCTGATAGCGCCGGCCTGTCCTGTGAATCCGCCGCCGTGTACGTTTACCAAAACGTCAAATTTATCTGTTGTCTCGGTAGCTGTCAATGGCTGACGAACAACAACTTTTAAGGTTTCCAGTCCAAAATAATTGTCAATATCTCTTTTATTGATTGTGATTTTGCCTGTTCCTGGTACTAAATATACTCTCGCGATAGATTTTTTTCTTCTTCCTGTTCCGTAGAATTTTGAATTAGCCACTGTTCTTTACCTCCTTGCTTAAAATGTTAACACTTCTGGTTTCTGAGCTGCATGGTTGTGCTCTGCTCCAGTGTAAACATGAAGTTTTTTGATCATAGATCTTCCTAAAGGTCCCTTTGGAAGCATACCCTGAACGGCAAGTTCGATTACTCTTTCAGGTTTTCTGTTCATCATCTCTCTGAGCGTCATCTCTTTCATTCCGCCTACATATTCAGAATGACGGTAATAGATCTTCTGATCTAATTTCTTTCCTGTAACAGTAATCTTATCAGCATTGACAACGATCACATAATCTCCTGTGTCAATGTGAGGGGTAAAGATCGGTTTGTTCTTTCCTCTTAAAACTTTAGCTACTTCTGAAGCTAAACGACCTAATGTATATCCTGTAGCGTCAACTACGTACCATTTTCTTTCAATTGTTGCTGGACTAGCCATAAAACTCTTCATCGGTTTACCTCCTTGAATATTGGAATTGACTGTATCTCTTTCCAGTATCTCACTGCTGCCGCGTCGAATACGGCAAATTCTATATGTTTATGAAAAAATGTTCTACCGGGGCTTTGGCTTAAACATTTCTCTCTATGTCATGCTTTTCTATTATATTATAGAAGCCAAACCATGTCAATATCCATTTTTTCATTTTTCCCGAAAATTCAAGGATTCCGCCCATTTTTCCTGCGGATATTCGATCGAAACCAGCGTCAGTCCTTCCGGTCTCGCAGTCGGTCCGGCCGCGTTTCTGTCCCTCGCCTCTAAAATGGTTGCGATGTCTTCTGGTCTGAGGATTCCCTGTCCGACCTGCATGAGCGTTCCCGCAATGATGCGGACCATGTGGTACAGAAAACCGTTTCCTCTGACATGAATCCGTATCAGATGATTTTCCTTTGTGACCGCAATGTCATAGATTGTGCGCACAGTATCCGTGACCTCTGCTTTCCAGGTGCTGAAGCTTTTAAAGTCGTGCGTTCCGACGAGATAAGACGCTGCGGCTCTCATCTTTTCGGCGTCAAGCGGATAGTACGTAAAATAGGAATACAGCCGTTTCGTCGGATCCGGAAATCTTCTGTTGTAGATACAGTATTCATATGTCTTGACCGTCTGGCTTTTTCTCGGGTGAAAGTCAGGCGCCACCTCCATCGATCCGACGACCCGGATGTCGGCGGGCAGCCTTGTATTCATCGCATACGAGATCTTGTCCGCAGGCATTCTCGCCTGCGTGTCAAAGACCGCCACGTTTCCGAGCGCGTGCACGCCTGCGTCCGTCCGGCTCGCCCCTGTCACTTTGATCGGTTCCCCGAGCAGCTCGCTGAGATGGCGGTTCAGCACTTCCTCCACCGTAATGCCGTTTGGCTGAATCTGCCAGCCGCAGTAATTTGTCCCGTCGTATGCCACAATTAATTTTACACGTTTCATGGTTCTCTCTAAAAAATTCTTGTAATCACAATCATCCAAACGAGATAGAGGAGCATAATCCCATACGCTATTTTATCTCTTGTCTGGTAAATCAGCGGTTTCATCTTTGTTCTTCCTTCTCCTCCCCGGTATCCTCTCGCTTCCATAGCGATCGCCAGATCGCTGGCGCGCCGGAATGCCGAGATGAAGAGCGGAACCAAGAGCGGGATCAGACTTTTTGCCTTTTTGATCAGTCCCCCGCTCTCAAAATCGGCTCCCCGCGCCATCTGCGCTTTCATGATTTTATCTGTCTCTTCCAGAAGAATCGGGATAAAGCGCAGCGCGATTGACATTACCATCGAAATTTCATGAACCGGCACTTTGACCTTGTTTAAAGGTCTCAGCGCCTTTTCCAGTCCATCCGTCAGGTTGTTCGGCGTTGTCGTCAGAGTCAGAACCGAGGATCCCAAGATCAGATAGATCAGCCGGAATACCATAAAGACGGCTGTAATGAGCCCTTCTTTTGTAATTTTCAGCTTCCAGATCTGCACGAGCGTTTCCCCGGGCGTCAAAAATAAGTTAAAAATCACTGTGATCATCAGTAAGATGACGATCGTTTTCAGCCCCCTGACCATAAATCGGAACGGTACCTTCGAGATCCGGATCACGCAGAAAAGGGCGAGCGTGGCGAACGCATATCCGATCCATGACTGAAATAAAAACAGCGATACAATATATACAATCGTCCCTGCTAATTTTACTCTGGGGTCCAATTTGTGAATGACGGAATCCGCCGGATAATATTGACCTATTGTAATCTCTCTAATCATAGTCTCTCTACTTTCTCAATGACTTCAAAATTGCATTTTTTGCTTCTTCCACAGTCGTAACCATCGTATCGATCTTCCATCCCCGTTCTTCGAGTCCTTTTGTCACATACGTCACCTGCGGGGCTGCAAGTCCGATTTTTTCCAATTCCCGGTAATGCTGAAACACTTCTGTGGGCGCGCCGTCAAACATGACGCGGCCTTTGTTCATCACAATAATCCTCTCGACATAATTTGCCACATCCTCCATACTGTGGGAGACTAAAACCACCGTGATTTTTCTCTCGGCGTGCAGCTTTTTGATCTGGTCAAGGATCTCGTCTCTTCCTTTCGGGTCGAGTCCCGCCGTCGGCTCATCCAAAATCAGAACTTCCGGATGCATTGCAAGAATTCCCGCAATCGCCGCCCTTCTCTTCTGACCTCCAGAGAGCTCAAACGGTGACTTTTCATAGTATTCCTCCGACAGACCCGCCTGCTTCAGCGCTTCTATCGCTCTTTCTCTGGCTTCCTCGGGAGAAAGTCCCTGATTTTTGGGACCAAAGCAGACATCCTCAAGAACAGTCGCCTCAAAAAGCTGATATTCCGGATACTGAAAGACAAGCCCCACTTTCTCTCTTAACTTTTTTAAGTCAAAGTCTTCATCATAGATACACTGATCGTTGTAAAAAATCTTCCCGGACGTTCCTTTTAACAGTCCGTTTAAATGCTGAATCAAGGTAGATTTTCCCGACCCCGTATGTCCGATCACTCCGATAAACTGTCCGTCCGGAATAGACAGGTTGACACGGTCGAGCGCTTTTTTTTCAAACGCTTCTCCCTCGCTGTAGATATACGATAATTCTTCAATTCTGACTGCCATGCTCTTCCTCCTCCCGGCGTCTGATCTTCTCCAGCGCTTCAATCAGTTCTTCGACGCTTAAGACGCACTCAGGAAGAGGCAGACCTGCTTTTCTCAGCTCGTAGGCAAGCCGTGTCACCTGCGGAACTGTCAGACGGTATTTCTCCAATTCCTCCACCTGGGCAAAAATTTCCTTCGGCGTCCCCTGCATCACAATCTTTCCTCTGTCCATCACAAATATCTTGTCCGCCTCAATGACTTCTTCCATATAATGAGTGATCAAAATCACGGTGACGCCTTCCTTCTGATTGAGCTCCCTGGCAGTCCGGATCACTTCTTTTCGTCCATTGGGATCCAGCATCGCAGTCGGCTCGTCAAGCACAATACATTTAGGGCGCATCGCCACAACCCCTGCAATCGCAACTCTTTGCTTTTGTCCCCCTGACAGCTTATTTGGCGAATGCTTCCGGTATTCCCACATGCCTACAGACTGCAGGCTGTGTTCTACACGCTCCCAAATCTCTTTTGTCGGAACCCCCATATTTTCCGGTCCAAATCCGACGTCCTCTTCCACCACAGTCCCTATGATCTGATTGTCCGGGTTTTGGAACACCATACCTGCTGTCTGCCGGATCGGCCAGATATTTTCTTCTTTTCTCGTATCCTTTCCGTCCACATACATACTCCCCTGTGTCGGAGTCAAAATGGCATTCATCTGTTTTGCCAGCGTCGACTTTCCAGAGCCGTTATGCCCTAAAACAGCGATAAACTGACCAGCCTTGACGTCCAGATCCACACCGTCAATCGCTCGCACGACGGACTCGGGACTTCCTTCTTCGCTGTATTTTGCATATTCAAATACCAGCTTTGCCGCTTTAATAATTCCCATTTCTGTCACCTCATGTTCTCGGACCTATGCCTGTTTTTTTGAGTGCAACGAAAGTTTGCAATTCCCGTCCATTATACACGTTTCCTATTTGCGGCGCAAGTGCCAATCCCGCGCTCTTTTTCCCGGACAGTTCTCTCTATGCGCTGCCTGGGCAAGCTTCATTCTTCTTCTCTGATCTTTTTGCAGAACACGCAGACTGATCCGTCCGAAATTTTTTCAAATCCCAGCTTTTCTGCCAGATGCAAGGACGCCGTATTTTCTCTTTTTATTTTGAGGTACAGCTTCTCTTCATCCGTCCTCTCCTGCGCCCAGCGGATCACAGCGCCCGCCGCCTCAAAGGCGTATCCCTTTCGTCTCCATGGTTTTCCTATCAGATATCCCATCTCCAGGATATCTCTTTGACCCGCTTCTCCATTCTCAATACCTGCTCTTCCGATCAGCTCTCCGCTCTGTTTTTCTATGACAGACCAGATCCCGTAGCCGTAAAACCCGTACATATTCTGGAAATAAGCTGATAAAATCTGCTTTTCTTCCTCCGGGTCTTCCGGCAGAGGGTCGAGACACGTCTCTCCCTCATAGATGCGGTACAGCGCCTGCGTATCCTGCCGCACACACTCTCTTAAAATCAGGCGCGGCGTCTCGGCTATCACAGACGGAATCTCATAAAAGCGCCGGTACACACTGCCGCACAGTTCCTGTGTCAGATCCTCTGCCTCCTCTGCTGCGAGTTCCGCCCCATACACAAACGCCTCCTCTTTTTCCGTCTCCAGATAGATGCAGGGAAACCCGTGTTTTTTTGCGCGCTCCAGCTCTGTTTTGAGATTGGTAATGCACAGCATCCTGTCTTTCTTTTCTCCATCCTGATCTGCGCTTCCCCATAAAATCCGGCATCCCTTTTCTTCCAGAGCGCCAATCCAGTTTTTTTCTGTGTCTTTTCTGTATCTCTTTTCCAAATCTCTGCCGATCCAAATATTCATGCTTTCTCTCTCCGTCCTCCTTTTCCATCCGGACACTAAAACTTAAGTTCCTGTCCGTTTTATTGTATCCGGCTTTTCTTTCCGCGGCAAGGATGGATTTCTGAGCATAATTTTTCTAAGAGCAAAAAAAGACGACCAGGGCACAGCTGTCTTTCCCGCTGCCGTGACCTCGCCATCTTTTTTTTGCATCCTTCTTCTTTTCTTTACAAACCTTTTTGCCGCACGTCCAGTCAGTCTCCCCTCCGGCCGGTCCGTCTTTTAAGCGCTGCCAGGCGCGCCTCAGGGTGTCTGCTGTGCAAGCCCAAGATCGACAAAGGTACTCTCATCCGTGCCGCTGTCTATGGGCACCTCCAGATAAGTCTGATCCATCTGATCTTTGTCCACCAGCATCAAAATCGTATAATCCAGCTCTTCCTTCGGCTGCATGGTGCGCCACAGAGACTGCTTCAGCCCGTTGATGCCGTCAAAGTTCTCTCTCGCGTCAAAATAGATCTGAAATTCGTGCGGGATATAGTCTGCCACAGGCAGATACTCGATTTCCGGGCTCAGATAGACGTCTCCGTCTTTTTCCAGGGACAAAGTTCTCATGTAGAATCCTCCGTACAGTTCTTCGTTTGAAAGATTCTTTGCATGGATCTTCACCTCTAAAAAGGTCTGCTCCGCCTGTTCTTCTTTGTCCACATCCAGATCCTCCCCGAACACCAGAGGCTGTCTCCAGTACGGCTTTACGGTTCCGTCTTCGTTGAGGCAGGGCAGAACCTCTTCTTCATAATTCTCAAAATATTTCGGCGCATACTCGCTGCACGACTCCACATATCTGGCTGACTGTACCGTAAACTCCACCTGCTCTCCGTCTATCTCTTTTACAAACGGTTCGCCGATCTGCGCCATGTCTTCCGCGCGGCACACAAATCTTTCCGGATTGTTCTCCCCATTCGGCTCTACGTCATACGCTACGATCTGGATCGGCTCACTCTTTGCGTTCGCGTCCTCCAGTATCTTCAGCTCCTCTTCTATATCCGCCACTTGTTCTCCGGTGTTCGTCACCTTCACGCCTTGTGCAATCTTTTTGACTTCTTCTTTTGGAATGTCTCCTGTCGTGAAGAGCGTGACGATATATCCCTCCTCGCTGTTGAATAGAAACGCGACGTTATAGTAGACGCCGTGGCTTTTCTTTCTCGTAAACAGATACGCGTCCATGCCATTAATCTGGGTTTCCTCGACCTCTTTGACATTCCAGATTTTTTTGACCGCAGCTGCATCGCTTCTGATCGCTTCCGTCGACCAGTACAGCGTGTTTTCTACTACATAGCTAATGCCGCTCCACACGTTAGGATCCTCCGTGTCCTTGTGATATTTTCCGCCTTTCTCCTTGTAGCCTTCCGGCAGATAGGTCAGCTCCATCAGAAACCTGTCGCCGCACAGCTCGTAATCCTCATAGTTGAAGACAAACAAAACCTCATCGTCATTCTGCGTCAGGCTGAAAAATCTGTTTGACGCAACCGTTCCAAGCGTTGTCCCCAAAGCCAGTATGGCGGCTGCCGTGATCACGATAAATTTCTTTCTGTTTCTGTGATTGATTCTCACGATGGTTTCTTTCGTATCTTTATTCCCGCTTTCTCTTCTGATTTTTTCATAGGCATCTTGAATTTTCATCTCTGCCAGTTCGGAAAGTACAATGTCAGAACGCAGCCCCTTTTTAATCTCTTTTTCGTTCATCTGTTTTACCTCCCAGCATATATCATTTTCATGTCTATCTGTTCCGCATACCGCTTCCTTCCTCTTTGCAGCCTTGCCTTTACGGTGGTTTCCTTTATTTCGAGCAGGTCGGCAATCTCTTTTACAGAAAATCCCTCCACATAGTAGAGGATCAGCACAACACGGTATTTCTGATCAATTTTGTTCAAGGTTTCAAAAAATTCTACGTTTTGTCTCCCCTTGTCCTCCACTGGAATCTCTACGTATTCTTCCATGAGGAAATTTCTGTTTTTCTGCTTGAGCATATCGTTGCATGTATTGATTAAAATGCGGATCATCCAGGTTTTAAAATATTTTGTTTCTCTTAAATCCTGAATTTTTTCAAAACAGGTCAGGATTGTGTCCGCAACGGCGTCCGCCGCATCTTCCTCGTTGCGCAGATATGACTTTGCCACTTTGTACATATTTATCTTGTGCATCTCCATCAGCTCGATAAACGCTTCTGCATCGTTTTCCTGCGCTTTTTTTACTAAATTTATCAAAGTACCTCCCCTCCTCCTCAGATCGGCCGGTCTTTCTCTTTTTTCTTACAATCATTAGACGAAAAATTGTGCGGAAAAGATACAAAAATTTTAAAAAAGAACCGCGGACGATTCTGTTTCTGCTGTTCCCATCAGAAGCGAATTGCCTGCGGTTCTTTTTGCCTCCCGCCTCATTTTTTAGGCGGGATTTCTATGTCCATTTTTCTTGTCTCTTTATTTCTGTCCTTCTGTCCCTTTATATTCCGTTCCGTAATAAGCGGACAGATAGATCTCTTTGATCTCAGACATCAGCGGATATCTCGGGTTTGCGCCTGTACACTGGTCGTCGAATGCTTTCTCTACCATATTGTCAAGCGTATCTAAGAAATATTTCTCGTCGATGCCGTATTCCTTGATGGATTTCTTGATTCCGATTTTTGCCATCAGCTCTTCCAGAGCTTTGATCAGCAGCTCAAACGTTTCTCTGTCGTCTTTTCCGCAGATTCCGGCAAAGCGTGCAGCCTCTGCGTATCTTGCCAGCGCGTGCGGATACTGGTACTGGGAGAAGGTTCCCATCTTGGTCGGAACATCTGCTGCATTGTAGCGCATCACTCTTGTCAGAACCAGAGCGTTTGCGATGCCGTGCGGCAGGTGATGGAATGCGCCCAGTTTATGCGCCATGGAGTGGTTTAATCCCAGGAAAGCGTTTGCGAATGCCATACCTGCAAGACATGCCGCGTTTGCCATGTTCTCGCGCGCGATCGGATCGTTTGCTCCCTTTTCATAGGCAGACGGCAGGTTTTCGAATACAAGTTTGATCGCTTTGAGCGCCAGTCCGTCTGTGTAATCTGTCGCCATGATCGATACGTATGCTTCCAGAGCGTGCGTTATAACGTCGATACCGGATGCGCTTGTCAGTCCTTTTGGCTGGCTCATCATGTTGTCGGCATCCACGATCGCCATGTTCGGCAGCAGCTCGTAGTCTGCCAGCGGATATTTTGTTCCGGTGGTCTCGTCTGTGATAACGGCAAACGGAGTTACCTCAGATCCGGTACCGGAGGACGTCGGGATTGCCACAAAGTAAGCCTTCTGTCCCATTTTCGGGAAGGTGTAGACTCTCTTTCTGATATCCATGAAATCCATCGCCATTCTTAAGAAGTCTGCTTCCGGGTGCTCATACAGTACCCACATGATCTTTGCTGCGTCCATAGCAGATCCGCCGCCCAGCGCGATGATGACGTCCGGCTCGAAGGATCTCATCGCCTGCGCGCCTGCCTTTGCGCACGCCAGCGTCGGGTCCGGAGCAACCTCATAGAAGCATGTATGCTGGATTCCCATGCTGTCCAATTTTTCTTCGATCGGTTTTACGTAGCCGTTTTTGTATAAGAAAGTGTCGGTGACGATGAACGCTTTTTTCTTGTCCATAACCGTTCCCAGCTCGTCCAATGCTACTGGCATACAGCCTTTTTTAAAGTAAACTTTCTCTGGAGCTCTAAACCAAAGCATATTTTCTCTCCTTTCAGCTACCGTCTTAATGTTTAACAGGTGTTTGACTCCAACGTTTTCTGAGACAGAGTTTCCGCCCCAGGAACCGCATCCGAGCGTCAGGGAAGGAGCCAGCTTAAAGTTGTACAGATCGCCGATTCCTCCGTGGGAAGAAGGAGTGTTGATCAGAATACGGCATGTCTTCATGGCTTCTGCGTGTTTTGCAATTTTTTCTTTCTGTGACGGATGAATATACAGAGAAGAGGTGTGTCCGTATCCTCCGTCTGCGACAAGTCTCTCTGCCTTTGCGATCGCCTCGTCAAACGTTGCCGCTTTATACATAGCCAGAACAGGAGATAATTTTTCATGGGCAAATTCTTCTGAGATATCGACGGATTCTACCTCTCCGACCAGCACCTTTGTCTCCTTCGGAACATTGACTCCCGCCATCTCTGCGATCACCGTTGCAGGCTGTCCGACAATCTTTGCGTTTAACGCGCCGTTAATCATGATTGTCTTGCGGACTTTATCGAGTTCCTCTCCTTTTAAGAAATAGCATCCGCGGTATTCAAATTCTCTCTTGACCTCGTCGTAGATGTCTCCGACTACTGTGACAGACTGCTCAGAAGCGCAGATCATACCGTTGTCGAACGTCTTGGAGTGAATGATAGAGTTTACGGCAAGCTTGACGTCGGCTGTGTCGTCAATGATGACCGGCGTGTTTCCTGCTCCAACGCCAAGAGCCGGTTTTCCGGAAGAATAAGCAGCTTTTACCATTCCTGGTCCGCCTGTGGCGAGAATGCAGTCTGCCTCTCTCATAACCTCATTTGTCAGCTCGATGGAAGGAACGTCGATCCATCCGATAATCTCCTCCGGTGCCCCTGCTTTTACCGCTGCGTCCAGAACCACCTTGGCTGCCGCGATCGTGCAGGCTTTTGCCCGCGGGTGAGGACTGATAATGATTGCATTTCTTGTCTTTAATGCGATCAGTGTCTTGAAGATTGCCGTAGAAGTCGGGTTGGTCGTCGGAATAACCGCCGCGATCAGTCCGAGAGGCTCCGCGATTTTTTTGATTCCATACGCCGTATCTTCCTCGATCACGCCGCATGTCTTCGTGTTTTTGTAAGCGTTGTAAATATATTCTGCCGCATAATGGTTTTTAATGACTTTGTCTTCCACAATACCCATTCCGGTCTCGGCAACTGCCTGCTTTGCCAGCGGAATACGAGCCATGTTTGCAGCGACAGAAGCCTCAAAGAAAATCTTGTCTACCTGCTCCTGTGTGTACGTTGCAAACTTCTTCTGTGCTTCGCGCATAACGGCTAATTTTGCTCTCAGGGAATCGATATTGTCGATTACGTTTGAGGTGGTATTGACAGTTTCATTTGTTGCCGTGTTGTTTGCCATCTTAGTTCCTCCTTCATAAATCTGCCGTCTCTGAAATGGTTCAGACTGACATACGTTTCTATTTTCTCATACGGAATCGCTCCGTCTTGCTGCCTTTTTTGCCTGTCATATTTGTTAATCATTTAACGATCTCAGCATACCACATCGTTAAATGTTTGTCAATATGCTTTTGCAAAATATTTTTGTTTTTTTGTTTCTCAGCATTTCTCCGGCTCCGGATACTCCTCGCCAAAGGTCTCCACCGTCATAGAGCGGATCACCTGCGGCTTCATCGGGCGATCCGAATAGTCCGTGTCTGTCTGCGCGATTTTGTTTACCGTTTCCATTCCCTCTGTGATTTTTCCAAACGCCGCATATGCGCCGTCGAGATGAGGGGCTGCTTTATGCATGATAAAAAACTGGGATCCCGCGGAGTTTGGATCCATGGTGCGCGCCATAGAGAGCACTCCCGGTGTGTGCTTAAACGGATTGGCAAAACCGTTCTGGCTGAATTCTCCCTTAATGCAGTATCCCGGACCGCCCGTTCCTTTTCCGTCCGGGCATCCTCCCTGAATCATAAATCCCTCGATTACCCGGTGAAAAATCAGCCCGTCATAAAAGCCCTTCTTCACAAGACTGATAAAATTGCTGACTGTATTGGGCGCAATGCTTGGATACAGCTCCGCCTTCATAACATCTCCGTTTTCCATGGTAATGGTAACGACTGGATTTTGTGCCATAATGTTCTTCCTTTCTTTTTAAGGGAAACGGTCCTCTGACAGACAGAACACCGTCCCGTTTTCGTTTTCCCTATTATAATATGTCTCACAGTGCGTTGCAAGAATTTTCCCTGTTTTTTGGGGATTTTCCGCATTCCTCTCCTATTTTTTCCTCAGTTTTTCCAGCGCGGCGGCAAACGCGTTGTTTAACGGCTCTTCTTCTTTCTTCATTTTATTTAGATACCGCGCCACATCTTTTTTTGTGACGCCGGCGCCTTCTTTCTTTCTTCTCTCCTGAAAACTGGAAAGCTTTTCTTTATATCCGCACGCGCACACAAAGATCTGTCCTTCTCCTTTTCCGCGAAGCTCCATCTTTTTGTGGCATTTCGGACACCTTGCGTTCGAGGTTCGCGAAATCGTCTCCCGGTATCCGCACTCCCGGTCCTGACACACGAGCATCGTGCTGTTTTTTCCCTTCACCATCAGCATCA
Source organism: uncultured Eubacteriales bacterium (assembly GCA_963929865.1). Taxonomy (GTDB): domain Bacteria; phylum Bacillota; class Clostridia; order Lachnospirales; family Lachnospiraceae; genus JAGZHZ01. Next base: position 11,677 of record CAWVKK010000026.1, read on the forward strand.
GCTTTCCGCACTCGGGGCATTTCTTGTTTGTCAGATTATCGTGCCTAAATTTTCCTTCCCCCGTCTTGATCTCATCGACGATCTCGTTTGTGTACCCCTCGATCTCTGTCATAAACGTATCTCTCTTTAAGGTTCCCTCTGAGATTTTGGCCAGTTTGCGCTCCCACTGCGCCGTCAGCTCCGGCTTTTTTAAGTCCTCCGGAACCAGCTCTAAGAGCTGTCTCGCCTTTGAGGTCAGATAGATGTCGTTTCCTCTTTTTTCGAGCAAAAAGCTGTGAAACAGTTTTTCAATGATGTCGGCTCTTGTCGCCACTGTTCCAAGACCGCCCGTCTCTCCAAGCGTCTTGATATCCTCTTTTTTGCCGCTCTCGAGATATCGGACCGGATTTTCCATCGCCGAGAGAAGCGTCGCCTCGTTAAACGGCGCCGGAGGCGCTGTTTTTCCCTCTGTTTTTGTCAGCGCCGCCACCTCGTAGGACGCTCCCTTTGGCATATCGGGAAAAGAGAGCAGTTCTCCCTCTTCTTCATCTTCCTCCGTCAGTCCGTTTTCATAGACTTCCTTCCATCCCAGTTTTTTTACAATCTTTCCTTTCGCCGCAAAAATCTCTGAACCGATTTTGATCTGAACCGCAGTCTGCTCATACTCAAAGGGCGGGTACATGACGGCGAGAAATCTCCTCACGACAAGGTCATAAATCTTTCTCTCTTCGTTTGTCATATGGTCAAGCTGGACAAACTGTTCTGTCGGGATAATGGCGTGATGGTCGCTTACTTTGCTGTTGTCCACAAAGAAAGGCTTGCGGTCAAATTTATTTTTCATCGGTCCGACCGCCAGCTTTCTATACGGACCGACGCTGCAGGCTGCCAGCCTCTCGTGCAGCGTTTCCACCACGTCGCTCGTCAGATACCGGGAATCTGTTCTCGGATACGTCAGCACTTTATGGTTCTCGTACAGACGCTGCATAATGTTCAGCGTTTCCTTGGCGGAAAAATGATATTTTTTATTTGCGTCCCGCTGCAGTTCTGTCAGATCGTACAGAAGGGGCGGCGCTGTCTTTTTCGAGCTCTTTGTGATTTCACTGACCACGGCCGGCTGACCTTTTAACTCCCTCATCAGTTTTTCGATCCGTTCCGCGTCAAACGACCTGCTGCTCCCTGATTTCGCGTCCTGCCACGTCAGAGTGATGCCGTTTACTCTCGCTCTCATCCCGTAATACGGCTGAGGACGAAAGTTTTTGATTTCTTCTTCTTTTCTCGCGATCATCGCAAGCGTGGGCGTCTGCACCCTTCCGCAGGAAAGCTGTGCATTATATTTGCAGGTCAGCGCTCTTGTCGCATTGATTCCGACCAGCCAGTCTGCCTCGGCGCGGGAGACTGCCGCGCGGTATAAATTGTCATACGCTTTTCCCGGCTTCAGATTGGCAAACCCTTCCCGGATCGCTTTATCCGTGACAGAAGAGATCCACAGACGCCGGATCGGTTTTTGATTTCCCGCCTTTTCCAGGATCCAGCGCGCAACCAGTTCTCCCTCCCGACCTGCGTCGGTCGCGATAATGACGTCCTGCACATCGTCTCTGCGCAGCTGCGCTTTGATGGCCTGAAACTGTTTTCCTGTCTGTCTGATGACCTCCAGCTTCATCGGTTTTGGAATCATAGGCAGGGATTCCATCTTCCATTCTTTATAATCGCCGCTGTACTGCTCCGGATCGGCAAGCGTGACAAGATGTCCAAGTCCCCAGGTTACCACATACTGGCTTCCCTCCAGACCGCCGCTGATATTTTTCGTACATTTTAAAACACGCGCGATATCCCTTCCCACGGAAGGTTTCTCTGCAATTACTAATGTCTTTCCCATTGTTCTCCTCCATTTTTTCTTTTCCCGCGCCAGTCTCCATGGCTTCCGGCGGCCCATTCTTTTTTCTTCCTGTGCGAAGGGCTTGCACTTCTGCATATTGTCGTTTAAAATAACTTTCATAGGATTGATGTCGAATCTGCCAAATGAACGACTACTGTTGCAAGGAGGTTTTGTTATGATTCAGAATTCAAATTATCATAAATCTGATTCCGGTATTCTCTCTTATGACTGTTCTTCCTCCGGGAAGCGGCTCCGGAATTCTCATTCTTCCAAAAAGGACCGGCGTGTTCACCCCAGGCGGGAACAGAATCCTCTTAAGCCTTCCCTCTTTATCGCCAGCGCCGCCGTCATCTGCTTTACTTTTGTCTTTTTTCTGTTTTATTCCCGCTTCCGGCTGATTCCTTATCCCATTATTGAAAATCTGACCCCGGAAGATCCCATTTTCTCCGAGTTTGCCACAAGCCTCTACAAGCTCCCGGAATCGCTCGGCGAATATGAGGCAAGAATTCAGACAGATTTGTCCTCTCTGATTCCGGATTACACATGCACTGAGGATCAGATTGTTATCTTTTATAAGCCTGACTGGCAGGAAACCGGCAATCTCGCCAGACTAGTCTACACCTCAAACCGCCGGTCCGCGTTTTTGAAGGTCTCAACCACTGCCTCCCCGGCGCCCCAGCAGCTTTTTTCTGAAAACTTTAAGACGACCGTCGGATCTACTGACGTCTATTTTGGCTATACGCAAAGTCCGGAAACTCTCTACGCTGCATGGGAACAGAATCATGTCTACTACTGTCTGTCGCAGAAAGGCGTCTCCCACACCAGCTTTTCCGGGCTGGTCGAATCCGTCCTGCGTTCCTGAGGGCTGACTTATGCGCGAAAAAAGATGACGTATCTCATCTTTTCCAGACGATACCTCACCTTTTTCCGCGCGCCAAAGCAGTGATGCACACTCAGTGCAGCTGACTGTCCTGACTTAAATCGACCTGTATCAGATCTTCCTCTCTGATTTCTTCTTCCTCCAGTCCTTCCTCAAGACCTCTCTCTGCCTCGGCAAGAATTTCCTCTATCATCCTCCACTCCTCCTCCGATTCGAGCGGATACAGCTCCTCGGTTCCTCTCGAGGCGTCGAAGAATGAAGCGTATACATTGATATTTCCTTCCTCGTCCGTCGAGTTATCGGTATACAGTACATAGCTTTTCCCATTTTCTTCATTGTCAATGGTAAACAGCGCTTCAAAGTTTCCCATTGCCTTGCTCTTTCTGACGTCTGCCAGCTTCCATCTTCCCATGGCGCTTCCTCCTCTTCACATCTATTTTTTCTATGTTTCTTCCGTCTTTGTCCCCGACCTGCGCAATGTGTCAGCGGTATCGGTAATATCGCAGCCCTGCCTTCTGCGTCTTGAGCTGTCTCTTAAAGCTTTTCACCATCCGGTATCTTCTGATGGAAAGTACAAGTCCGATTTCACACATCATCAGCACCATGGAGCTTCCTCCATAACTGATAAAGGGCAGGCTGACTCCTGTGTTCGGAAATACGTTGAGCGCTACCGAGACATTGACAATCGTCTGAAAGCTCAGGTGCAGCGCCACGCCGCCCGCAATCAGTCCGCCGTACAGATCGCTTGCGTCCATCGCCACGCGGATCAGCTGGAGAATCAGATATCCCAGCAGTATCAGAACAATCAGTGCGCCGAAGATTCCCAGCTCCTCACAGATGATCGCAAAAATCATATCGTTCTGCGGCTCCGGTATTTTACTCATCTTCTGCACACTGTTCCCAAGCCCCTTTCCAAAAAGTCCGCCTGATCCGACTGCATACAGAGACTGGAGAATCTGGTCGCTGAAGACGTCCTTATATTTCTCCGGTGCCATCCACCCTAAAATTCTTTTGATCTGATAGTGAAGCTCCGCGGCCGCCTCCGGCTCCGGCAGATTGAAGTACAGCCATAAAAGCCCCGCCCCTATGACCACGACGGCGGCGCCAAGCGCAGTCAGATGAAATTTTGTCGTGTTGGACCAGATAAACGTCATCCCGAACGCAATCATCACCATAATCAGAGCCGTCGAGAGGTTGCTGGAGATCACCAGAATCATGCCGCACAAAACTCCGGCGTACATCCACAGGCGGATTACATTTGAAATGCGATCCTTCGCGTTGGTATATTCCGCCATCATATAGGCGAGGAACACTATCAGAAAGATTTTCGTCACCTCTCCGACATGGATAGTGATCGGTCCCAGTTTCAGCCAGCGGACTGCTCCGTTTGCCTCCTCTCCAAGAGGGGTCAGAAGCAGCAGAATTAAGATGACGGAGATCAGATAAATTTTTCCCTTCAGCATATACAGTATGTGATAATTCGCATACTGCGCTGCAAGCATGAGGATAAATCCGACTGCAATAAAGATAAGCTGTCTTTTTAGGAGATATGTGCCGTCATAATTAAAGTTTTCGCTCGTACTGCAGACATAGCTGGAGGCTGAATAAACCATCATGCACCCGAATGCGCACAGGAAGGTGACGGCAAGAATAATTTTCAGATCGACACGATCCGTATTGTTTAAAAAATTTCTAAATTTCTCTTTCATACGTCTTTCCTATTTTCACTCCTTGAGCCGAATAATAATTCTCTCTCCCTTTTCCCTTTCTCATTTTGTCATCCCCTTCTTTTTCAGTGCGGCGTTTCCCATCTGTGGATGACCCGGCAAATTTCTTTTGTTTTTTATCGTACCACAAAACACCTTTTCTTACAAGTCCGCAGAATTTTTCCGCCGCAATTTTGGGGATAAAAAAAGAGGAATCTCCTCTTGTCCGGTTGGAGACTCCTCTTTTTCGCTCTTTGTCTTTTCTGTCTCTTATTTCTGATCGTCGTATCCGTTTGGATTGTTGGACTGCCATCTCCAGGAATCCTCGCACATCTCATCGATGCCGTATTTTGCTTCCCATCCCAATTCTGCTTTTGCCTTTGACGGGTCAGCGTAGCATGTCGCGATATCGCCTGGTCTTCTCGGCTTGATCTGATAGTTGAGCTTCTTGCCGCATGCTTTTTCAAATGCGTGAAGCACATCCATTACGCTGTATCCTTTTCCGGTACCCAGGTTGTAAATCAGAACTCCCTTTTTCTCTGCAAGCTTTTCGATGGCTTTTACATGCCCCTGTGCAAGGTCCACCACATGGATATAGTCGCGGACTCCTGTTCCGTCCGGCGTGTCATAATCGTTTCCGAATACGCCCAGGCATTCCAGTTTTCCTACCGCTACCTGCGCGATATAAGGAAGCAGGTTGTTCGGGATTCCCTTTGGATCCTCTCCGATCTTTCCTGATTTGTGCGCGCCGATCGGGTTAAAGTAGCGAAGCAGAATGACGTTCCACTCCGGATCTGCCGTATGAATATCTGTCAAAATCTGCTCCAGCATCGATTTTGTCTGTCCATATGGATTTGTGATTTTTCCCTTCGGGCATTCTTCTGTGATCGGCACAAACGCCGGATCTCCGTAAACGGTTGCTGAAGAGCTGAACACAATATTTTTTACGCCGTGCTCTCTCATCACATCGCACAGAACCAGAGTTCCTGTAATGTTATTGTAATAGTATTCGATCGGCTTTGCCACAGATTCTCCAACTGCTTTCAGACCGGCGAAGTGAATCACAGAATCGATGTTTTCTTTTTCGAAAATCTGCTCGATGGCACATTTGTCCAGAAGATCTGCCTCATAGAAGGTCAGTTTCTTTCCTGTGATCTCTTCGACTCTCTCCAGAGATTTTTTGCTGGAATTTACCAGATTGTCCACTACCACTACATCATACCCCTGATTGAGCAGCTCTACGCACGTATGGCTTCCAATGTATCCTGCTCCTCCTGTAACTAAAATTGACATATCGTTTTCCTCCTCCGATTTCTCACGTTTTGCCTTTTTGGCTTCCTGTTCTTTACAGCTATAGTGTATCACTGATCTCCCGAAAAAAAAAGACAGAAACTTCTCAACTTTATGTAATTTTGTTGCAGAATTTCTGTTGTGTGATTATACTGGTCTTATAGCTTCTTTTTCTCCCAACACCAGTTTACAAAAGAAAGGATAATGGCTATGAACGAAATTTTTAAAAATTCCTATACCGTCTCTGAAAAGGATCTCGTCTCTCTTTCTGTCTACAACGTCGGCTATCAAAAATGCGAGCCTCTCTATACATGGGGACCGGGAATCCGCAATCATTATCTGATCCATTATATTATTTCCGGCCGGGGATATTTTAAAGTCAGAGGAAGGGTCTATACTCTGTGTGCCGGAGACTGTTTTCTCGTCTATCCGAACCAGGAAATCGTCTACTACGCGGATCAGAAAGATCCCTGGGAATACTGCTGGATCGGTTTTGCGGGAAGCGACGCGTCTTCCATTCTTGGCGCCACAGATTTCTCCGAGGACTCCCCTGTTTTGTTTTCCTGTGCGTTTGGGGAGGAAATTCAGAAACGGTTTCTCCACATTTATGCCATACGCGGCAATGATTTTAAAAACGCTGTGGAGATGACGGGAAATCTGTATACCGCGCTTGCGGTCTTTATGAAGGAGAGCAGCGTCCGAAAAAAGCGCGGCACTTACGATACGTATGTGCAGAAGGGTATTGAATACATCTCTTCCCACTATTCATATCCGATTACGGTCGAGGATATCGCAGACTATGCCGGAGTCAGCCGCAGCCACCTGTTCCGCGCTTTTCAGGAGTGTCTTGGCCAGTCTCCCAAGGAATTTTTGACGACCTTCCGTCTCAAACAGGCATGTTTTTTGCTGAAGTCATCTGATCTGTCCATTACCTCCATCGCCAACTCCGTCGGTTTTGACAGCAGCCTTTATTTTTCAAAAGCATTCCACAAGCACAAAGGCATGTCTCCCACAGAATACCAGAAGCGTCACAGCACCAAAAACGAGCCTGTATAAGCGCTATTCCAGCCCTTCTGCGTCAAACGGCGGGATAAAGCTTTCCTGAGCGGTGTTTCCTTCCTGGATAAAGCCGTTTTCAATCCCGATGGAAAGCGCATACTCTGTCATCCACTCATACTCCCTTTTTGTAATTGTGCGGTTCAGCTCAGGATAGCGGGAAATTCCGGGCATCGGAGTATATTGGTTCATGAGGCTGATATAAATCTGATCTCCATATGTCTCTTTTAAATACCGGAGTACTTCTTTCGAATCCTTTCTGCATCCGGGCAAGATCAAGTGCCGCACGATGACTCCTTTTTTCATCATCCCGTCCGGCGTAAATTCAGGCTCAGGCACCTGGCGCACCATTTCTTCAAGCGCCTGCTTTGCCCAGAAGCTGTAGTCTTCGGCTTGGGAGTATTTCCTGGCGAGCGCTCCGTCCATATATTTAAAGTCCGGCAGATAGATGTCTACAAGCCCTTCCATTCTCTTTAGCGTCTCCGGCTTTTCATACGCGCTGCTGTTGTAGACAACGGGAATCACAAGCCCCTGTTCTCTCGCTTTTTCCAGCGCTTCTGCAATCTGCGGGACATAGTGAGTCGGCGTCACCAGGTTGATATTGTGCGCCTTTTTTTCATTTTGCAGCTTTAAAAAAATTTCGGCAAGATGAGCGGTCGTAATCTCTTTTCCCGTTTTTCCGCGGGAAATCAATTCGTTCTGGCAGAAAACGCATCCCATGGAGCATCCGCAGAAAAAGACGGCTCCGGACCCGCGCGTCCCCGAAATACACGGTTCCTCCCAAAAATGAAGCGCCGCGCGCGCCGCTTTTAAAGCTGCAGATACCCGGCAGAATCCGGCGCTGCCGCTGAGACGGTCCACTTTGCAGTTTCTCGGACAGAGCGTGCATGATTTCATCTCTTTTTCCCATGTTTTTTCTTTTCTTTCCATCCCTTTACCTCTTGTGTCTTTTCTGAAAGCTCTAGCCCGCACATAAAAAATGACTGCCATGTTCTCCATGACAGTCTCTTTTTGCGGTTGTCCTTATACTAACTCTAATAAAACTTCCATAGCGGCATCGCCCTTGCGCTGACCAATCTTAACGATTCTTGTGTATCCACCGTTGCGGTTTGCGTATTTCGGAGCGATCTCATCGAATAATTTTGCAACCAGATCCACTTCTTTTGTGTTTTTCTTCTTTCCTGCAGACTCAGCCGGAACAGTTTTCACTGGATACAGAACCTTTAACATCTGTCTTCTCGCGTGAAGTCTGGAAGCGTTGTCTTTCTTGATTTCCTTCTGCACTTCATCGTATACCGTTACTTTCTTTCCGTCTACGACTTCCTTCACTCTCTTGCCGTCTTTGTCTTTGCGCGCTACTTTTGCGGTAACGGTAACCATCTCAAAGTTGTCTCTCTCTCTGACTGCCAGTGCGATCAGTCCTTCTGCAACCTTGCGGATTTCTTTTGCTTTTGCTTCTGTCGTAACAATCTTTCCGTTGTGGATCAGCGCTGTTACCTGATTTCTGATCAGAGCCTTTCTCTGATCTGAAGTTCTTGAAAGTTTTCTATAACCTGCCATTTTTAAATTCCTCCATCTGTGGAACATCTCGACATGCTCTTATGGTCTTACTGCCAGGATGCTTTTTCGTGACGACCGCGTCACTTTTCCATTCATGTGCTTCACCAGGCGGCTTTCCCGCTGCTGGCTGATCAGAGTCCGCGGATACTTCCGCTTTCTCCGCTCTTTTATTCGTCGCTCGGGTTCAGCTGAAGTCCAAGCTCTTTTAATTTTCCTAATACTTCTTCTAAAGATTTACGTCCCAGATTTCTTACCTTCATCATATCTTCTGAAGTTCTGTTGCATAACTCTTCTACGGTATTGATTCCGGCTCTCTTTAAGCAGTTGTAAGAACGAACGGACAGCTCCAATTCGTCGATGCTCATCTCCAGGACTTTTTCCTTTTCATTGTCTTCCTTTTCCACCATAATCTCTGCAGATTTTGCGTTCTCAGAAAGATCAATAAACAGACTTAAATGTTCGCTCAGTACCTTGGCAGCCAGGCTGACCGCCTCGTCAGGAGCCAGCGTGCCGTTTGTATAGACATCCAGTGTCAGCTTGTCATAGTCCGTAATCTGTCCTACACGTGTGTTTTCCACCATCAGATTGACGCGCTCTACCGGCGTATAAATAGAATCCACCGCAATCACACCGATCGGCATGTCTTCGCTTTTGCCTTTCTCCGCGCTCACATAGCCGCGTCCCTTTGTGATCGTCAATTCCATGTACAATTTGCTGTCCGGTCCGCCGTTTAAGGTAGCGATAATCTGATCCGGATTCATAATCTCGATATCCTGATCAACCTGAATGTCGGCAGCCGTCACAACGCCTTCCCCTTCGAATTCAATATAAGCTACTTTTGCCTCGTTTGTCTCGCTTTTATTCTGAATTGCCAGAGATTTGATATTCATGATAATCTCTGTAACGTCTTCCTTGACGCCTGGAATCGAGCTGAATTCATGCAGTACGCCTTCAATCTTCACCTGGCTTACAGCAGCGCCCGGCAAAGAAGAAAGCATAATTCTTCTCAGGGAATTCCCCAGAGTCGTTCCATAACCTCTCTCCAGCGGCTCTACAACAAATCTGCCGTATTTTTTATCTTCTGATATCTCAGCTATCTCTATTTTGGGTTTATTAAAATCGAACACTAGAAAAGCCCCTCCTTTTGGGTCATCATTTTTTTGAGGGTGACAAAATCACGGATGCCCATTCTTCTTATCATCCATGATTGATTATTTTGAATATAACTCGACGATCAGCATCTCGTTAACCGGAACATCGATTACTTCTCTGGACGGAAGCTCTTTTACGGTTGCCTTTAAAGCTTCTGTGTCCGCCTCGATCCATTCCGGTACAAGTCTTCCTGACGTTGCGTCCAGAATGTCTTTATATCTCTGAGAACCTTTGCATTTCTCTTTGATTTCGATCACATCTCCGGCTTTTGTTAAGTAAGATGGAATGTTAACCTGTTTTCCGTTCACCAGAACATGCTTGTGGTCAACGATCTGTCTTGCTTCTTTTCTTGTTCTTGCCATTCCGGCACGGAACACTACGTTGTCCAGTCTGGATTCCAGCATGGTCATCAGATTTGCACCTGTCATGCCTGGCATCTTTTCTGCCTTTTCATAGTAGTTTCTAAAAGGTTTTTCCAGAACGCCGTAGATAAATTTTGCTTTCTGTTTTTCTCTTAACTGTAAACCGTACTCGCTCATTTTACGGTTTGCTCTTTTTAATTCCCTGTTGGATTTTTTATCTATTCCTAAATACATTGGCTCTAAACCAAGGGATCTACATCTTTTCAGTACAGGAACTCTGTTAATAGCCATCTCGATCGATACCTCCTAATTAGACTCTTCTGCGTTTTGGTGGACGACATCCGTTGTGTGGTACCGGAGTCACGTCTGTGATACTGGTTACTTCAAGACCACATGCCTGAAGAGCGCGGATTGCTGCTTCACGTCCTGATCCCGGTCCTTTTACCATAACGTCTACGGTCTTCAGACCATGAATCAGCGCTGCCTTTGTCGCAGTTTCCGCTGCCATCTGAGCTGCATAAGGAGTAGATTTTCTTGAACCTCTAAATCCAAGACCACCGGCACTTGCCCATGATAAGGCATTTCCCTCTGCATCTGTCAATGTCACGATTGTATTGTTAAAAGATGACTGGATATGTGCCTGTCCGCGTTCAACGTTTTTCTTAACACGCTTTTTTGTCACTTTTTTTGTAACTTTTTTAGCCATTTTTAAACTAACCTACTTTCTCAATTATTCAATGATTATTTCTTCTTATTCGCTACTGTTCTCTTAGGACCTTTTCTTGTTCTCGCATTTGTCTTTGTCTTCTGACCGCGGACCGGAAGTCCTTTTCTATGACGGATTCCTCGATAGCATCCGATTTCCTGCAGTCTCTTAATATTAAGAGCGATTTCTCTTCTCAAATCACCTTCAACAGTGTGTTCTGTATCGATCACGTCGCGGATTCTGGATACTTCTTCGTCTGTCAGATCTCTGACGCGGGTATCCGGATTTACGTTCGCTTTCTCCAGAATTTTCGTCGCGCTTACTCTACCGATTCCGTAGATATAAGTCAGCCCAATTTCTACACGTTTTTCTCTTGGTAAGTCTACACCAGCAATACGAGCCATGTAATATTTCCTCCATTTTCTTCCAAGACTATGACAATACGCAGCTCACTGCCCCGCAGTGCCTGAAATGTTGTGCGCACACCATAATCTTTGTCATATTGTTCCTAATTGAGGCATTCTCTCGAACGCCCAGCCGCAAAACTGCGACCTTTCCGATACTACTTTTCTCGGTATTAAAAAGCAATATCCCAATGGGGTTTCCACTGTTTTTATAAAATATCAGTATGAACAACACAGCCTGGCGGTTCATACTGCAGCCGCACAAAAAAAAATTTTCTGCACACTCTGAGCATGTGCACGGGCGTCAATCAAAATCAGCCCTGTCTCTGTTTGTGTTTAGGATTTTCACAGATAACTCTGATGCTTCCTTTTCTTTTAATGATTTTGCATTTCTCGCAAATAGGTTTTACTGATGATCTAACCTTCATTTGGTTAATCCTCCTTTCACAGTTATCGAATCCGCCCTCTCAAAATGCGGGCACTCTGACGCTCCAGCGGCGTCTCCACAAAAAGTTCGCTTCAAATTATACCACCTGCTTTTCAAAAAAGCAAGTGGTATTTTGCCAGATTTTATTGATTTTTCGGCTTTTACAGCTGTTTTCTTTATTTATCTCTCCATGTAATTCTGCCTTTTGACAGATCATACGGAGAAAGTTCAATTTTTACTTTATCTCCCGGAAGAATTCTGATAAAATTCATTCTCAGTTTTCCGCTGATATGCGCCAACACGACATGTTTGTTTTCCAGCTCCACCTTAAACATCGCGTTTGGCAGTTTCTCCAATACGGTTCCTTCTACCTCAATAACATCTGCTCTTGACATTTGATTTTAAACCTCCTGAAATTCATCTTTACTCCTCGCTCCCTGCCGCGAGTGATTCCAAGCAGCGGCTGCCGTCTCCTTGTCTCATCCCTGCTCTTCTCTTACAGCTTCTTTTTCTTTTCGATAGCGCTTCAGTATATATTTAATCGTCTCATCTGTGACGGGCTTTTGCAAAAGAGTTTTCCATTCCTGCGGAATGTCTTTTACAAGCTGCACATGCTTGCGGTTTTTCTTTTTCGGTCTCGCAAGCGTCCTGAGTTCTCCGTCCACCAAAAAGAAAACGTCTTCTTTCTGATCCCAGATCACATAAAGTTTTCCTCTGTCATGCCCTGCCTTCGCTATGGCGAACATTCCCTTTTCATCAAAATTCATCTCGATACCTCTCTGTGTTTGATGCAGACGGCTCTGCCGTTTTGCAGACTGCGGGTCTGACTTCCTGCGGAAAATTTATTTTTCTTCGTATAGGGTCAATATTTCAGGTTCTCCTTCTGTAATCACGACAGTATTCTCATAGTGCGCCGACAAGGATCCATCCTGGGTCACAACCGTCCAGTCGTCGTCCAGCCATGCGACGTCGGGACGTCCTATATTAATCATTGGTTCGATCGCAAGCGTCATGCCCGGCATCAGGCGAATCCCTTTGCGTCTCTGCGGGAAGTTAGGAATCTGAGGATCCTCATGGAGATGCGTTCCGATTCCGTGACCGACAAGGTCCTCCACGACGCCATATCCAAAGGAGCGGGCATACTCTCCGATTGCTCTTGAGATGTCAAACAGATAGTTCCCTGCTTTTGCATATTTGATTCCCTCAAAAAAGCTCTGTCTCGTCACCTCGATCAGCTTTCTCGCCTCTTTGGAAATTTCTCCCACCGCGTGGGTTCTCGCCGCGTCGGAGTGGTATCCCTTGTAGATCAGCCCGGCGTCCAGACTGACAATGTCTCCTTCCTGCAAAATCCGGTTTTCGGAGGGGATTCCATGCACCACCTCGTCGTTCACCGAAACACAGATCGAGGCCGGATATCCGTTATAGTGCAGAAAATTCGGCACGCACCCCATGCTTCGAATCAGCTGTTCTCCTAAACGATCAATTTCTTTTGTGGAGATTCCCGGTCTGACTGCCTTTCCAAGCTCCTCGTGGACGATCGCCAGCAGTCTCCCGGCTTCTCTCATCAATTCAATTTCTTTTGCAGACTTTATTGTTACTGACATATGCTTTACGCTCCTAAGATATCCACAATTGCAGCGAAAACGTCTTCCATATCCACAGTTCCGTCTACTTCTTTGAGTACTCCGGAATTTGTATAGTAATCAATCAAAGGCTGTGTCTGATCATGGTAAACTGCCAGGCGCTTCTGCACCGTCTCCGGCTTGTCATCGTCGCGCAGGATCAGTTTCTCGCCGCATGTGTCGCAGACGTCCTCGACTTTTGTCGGATTATATTTGATATGATATGTAGCGCCGCATCCTACGCAGGCTCTTCTTCCTCCCATACGGTCGATGATATTTTCGTCCGGAACCTCCACATTGATCGCATAGTCGATTTTGTCTCCCAGCTTCTCCAGCGCCGCGTCAAGGCTCTCCGCCTGCGGAATGGTTCTCGGGAATCCGTCCAGCACGTATCCGTTCTTGCAGTCATCCTGCTGTACTCTGTCTACGACCAGATCGACTACCAGCTCGTCCGGAACGAGAAGTCCCTGATCCATATACGTCTTCGCTTTCTTTCCAAGCTCTGTCCCGTTTTTGATGTTCGCTCTGAAAATATCTCCTGTCGAGATGTGAGGAATCTCATATTTTGCGGCAATTTTCTTTGCCTGTGTTCCTTTGCCTGCACCCGGCGCTCCTAACATAATAATTTTCATACTATTTTTACCCCCGTTTCTGAAGTATTTCCCAACAACAGGCGTTCTCCGCCCGTTTTTGTTTCCACTTTCATTTTATTACAGAATGCATGTATTATCAACGCTATTTTTTTTATAAATTTTCCTTTAAATAGCATTTTAGTGCGCTCACATGCCTGTCCGGTTCCGATTATCTTCCTCTCGGAACATGACAGGCATGATGGGCACACCGCTTAATTGCTCAGGAAGCCTTTGTAATTGCGTACAACCATCTGAGATTCAATCTGTTTTAACGTCTCCAGAATAACGCCGACGATAATGATGATCGAGGTTCCTCCGAAGGACACATAGGCGCCGAATACGCCGTTGAAGAAAATTGGAATCACAGATACAATTGTCAGACCAATTGCTCCTACAAATATAACATAGCTTAATAATTTCTCCAGATATTCCTGGGTAGGTTTTCCCGGACGGATACCTGGAATAAATCCACCTTGTTTCTTCATATTGTCTGCTACTTCAATCGGGTTGAAGGTGATAGAAGTATAGAAATAAGCGAAAAAGATGATCATCGCGATGTAAACGATCAGACCGACCGAGTAAATCGGCTCTGAAGGGTTACACCAGTTCTGCTGACTGCACATGCCGAGAAGTGTGGCTCCGATTCCTGTTCCTCCGCTGTATCCGGCAAAGCTTGCAATCATATTCGGCATGGATAAAATTGAGGATGCAAAGATTACCGGAATAACGCCCGCCGTATTTACCTTCAGCGGGATATGGGTGGACTGTCCGCCTACCATCTTTCTTCCCTGCATCTTCTTCGCATACTGGACAGGAATTTTTCTCTGCGCACTGTTCAGTATAATGACAAGGATCACGGTTGCGATGATAACTGCGAGAATGATCACAGCCGCGAGAATTGCTTTTGCGATTGACTGGTTCTGGATAAAGGTCACAAACAATGTGTTGATGTCAGACGGGATACGCGACAGAATGTTGATGGTCAGGACGATGGAGATACCATTTCCCACTCCATGCTCTGTGATGCGCTCGCCGATCCACATCAAAATAGCAGATCCTGCCGTCAGCGTCAGAGTAACGCTCAGAACACAACCGATAGTCGTCAGAATGCTGCCTGACTGCATCGCCGGAATCAGTCCCTGGCGTCCAAATCCGATTGACATGGCAACAGACTCTAAAACAGCCAGTCCAATTGTCACATAACGTGTGATCGCTGTAATTTTCTTTCTTCCATCTTCTCCGTCTCTCTGCATCTCTTCCAGCTTTGGAATCGCAATGGTTAAAAGCTGGATGATGATGGAAGATGTAATGTAAGGTGAAATATTCAGTGCGAATATTGACATTCTTTCGAATGAACCGCCGGTAAAAGCATCAAAAAAGTTAAATGCGTCGCTGGTCTGCTGCGCAAACCAGCTCGCAAAAAAGTCTCTGTCCACTCCCGGTACCGGAAGCTGGGATCCAAGTCGAACGACAATCAGCATCAAGAACGTAAAGTAGATCTTTTTTCTGATGTCTTTCACTTTAAATGCATTGCGAAGTGTTTGTAACATTAGATCACCTCAGCTTTTCCGCCGAGTGCTTCAATTTTTGATTTTGCACCTTCGCTGAAGGCGTTTGCTTTTACAGTCAGTTTTTTTGTCAGCTCACCGTTTCCAAGAATTTTTACACCGTCTTTAGGACTTTTGATGATGCCGTTTTCCATCAGCATTTCAATGGTGACAACGGTATCGTTTTCAAATTTTTCCAGTTCACCTACATTAATCGCTTCAATCTCCAGAGTGTTTCTGTTTTTGAAGCCTCTCTTTGGAAGTCTTCTGTATAAAGGCATCTGACCGCCTTCGAAGCCGATTCTTGGAGCTCCGGAACGAGCTTTCTGTCCTTTGTGTCCTTTTCCAGCTGTTTTTCCGTTTCCTGAGCCGTGTCCGCGTCCTCTTCTGAAGTTATCACTGTGTTTGGAACCCTCTGCAGGTCTTAAGTTTGATAAATCCATTCTCGACACCTCCTATCAAATTATTTGCTTAAATTTCTTCAACTTTTACCAAGTGCTGTACCTGTGCGATCATACCTCTTGTAGCAGCGTTGTCCGGCATCTCAACGGATTTGTTCAGTTTTCTCAGACCTAAAGCTGCCACGGTTGCACGATGCTTTGGAATCGCACCGATTGTAGATTTCACTAATGTGATTTTTAACTTATCTGCCATTGTCCGAATCCTCCTTAAGCAAGAATCTCTTCAATAGATTTTCCACGAAGTTTTGCAACTTCTTCTGGGGATTTCAGTTTCTTCAATCCTTCGATTGTTGCCAGAACTACGTTCTGTTTATTGTTTGATCCTAAAGATTTTGTACGGATGTTTTTGATTCCTGCCATCTCCAGCACGCTACGCACCGGACCTCCGGCGATTACACCGGTACCTTCAGGAGCTCTCTTTAACAATACGGTTGCTCCGCCGAATTTCCCGAGATAGTCGTGCGGAATGCTTGCATTGTCATCTATTGCAACTTCGATGAGTTTCTTTGCAGCATCTTCTTTTCCCTTGCGGATTGCTTCTGGAATTTCTGCAGCTTTTCCAAGACCAGCGCCAACGTGTCCGTTGCCGTCGCCGACAACTACCAAAGCTGAAAAACGGAAATTACGACCACCTTTAACAACTTTCGTTACACGTTTGATTGATACTACTTTTTCCGTTAACTCATACTGATTAGCATCAATAATAGTATGTTTCATCTGTTCTTCCTCCTTGACTAGAATTCCAGACCAGCTTCTCTTGCTGCATCTGCTAACGCTTTGATTTTACCCTGATAGATAAAGCCGCCTCTGTCAAAGACAACAGTGGTAATGCCTTTCTCTAAAGCTTTCTTTGCGATTACGGTACCTAAGTATGCTGCTGCCTCAACGTTGTTCGTCTTCTCTAATTCCGCTTTTACTTCTTTCTGAAGTGTAGAAGCAGAAACTAAAGTATTTCCAACTGTATCGTCAATAATTTGAGCATACATATGATTATTGCTTCTAAACACAGCTAAACGTGGTCTCTGAGCAGTGCCGCTGAAACGATTGCGTAATCTTCTATGTTTATTTTCACGAACTTTTGTTCTGGACTCTTTGCTAACCATCTTCACACTCTCCTTAATTATTTTTTACCAGTCTTACCAACTTTGCGTCTAATCACTTCATCAGCATATTTGATACCTTTGCCCTTATAAGGTTCCGGAGCTCTCTTCTCTCTGATTTCCGCTGCGTATTGGCCTACTTTTTCTTTGCTGATACCCTTTACAATGATCTTGTTTCCATCAACGGCAGTTTCAATTCCTTCCGGATCTTCCATTTCTACCGGATGAGAGTATCCTAAGGATAAGGTCAGTTTCTTTCCAGCCTTTGCTGCTCTGTAACCAACACCGTTTACTTCCAGAACTTTCTGGTATCCTTCGCTTACGCCTACCACCATGTTGTGGATCAAAGTTCTGGTCAGTCCGTGTAAAGATTTCATTCTCTTTAAATCGTTCGGTCTTGCGACGGTCACATGACCGTCTTCTACTTTGATCTCCATCTCTTTTGGAAGCACTCTCTCAAGAGTACCTTTCGCACCTTTTACAGTGACTTTATTTCCTTCTGCGATTTCTACAGTAACGCCTGCCGGAATCGCTACTGGCATTCTTCCGATACGTGACATGCCTGTCTCCTCCTTACTTAAATTTTCGGAAAGGTTCCTGTGACCTCTCTGTTTTCAGTAACCCAAGTTATCTGTCTTTTCCGATTATCTGTGTCCTTCGCATGAAATGTCGAAAACAGAATTTACCATACGAATGCTAATACTTCGCCGCCTACCTGAAGCTTTCTTGCTTCTTTGTCCGTAATCACGCCCTGGTTTGTGGACAGAATAGCGATTCCCAGACCTCCAAGTACTTTCGGCAGATTTTCTTTTCCGGCGTACACGCGCAGACCCGGTTTGGAAATTCTCTTGATACCGGAAATGATTTTTTCATTTTTGTCTGCACCATATTTTAAGGTGATGCGGATTGTCTTGAAGCTGCCTTCGTCAACAAGATCATATTTCTGGATATAACCTTCATCTAAAAGAATATTTGCAATGGCAAGCTTCATTTTAGAAGACGGAACATCAACGGTGTCATGTTTAGCAGTATTTGCATTACGGATTCTTGTAAGCATATCTGCGATTGGATCGCTCATTGTCATTTAAGTTGCCTCCTTTTACATAAATCTCTCTATCGGAATCACTGGTCTTTCCCGGCGCAGAAACATTTTCTGAATTTTCTGTAATCATGAAGAATGGTTCCGCCTTACCATCCTCTACAACACATCCTGGCGTATTGTAATGGGTCAAAGACGGAACTTATGAAATTCTGCGCCTCGCACGACCTCAGGCTGCGCCTTTGGTCTGAACGCTCAACGCTTACCAGCTTGCTTTCTTTACTCCTGGGATCTGTCCTTTGTATGCTAATTCACGGAAGCAGATTCTGCAGATTCCGTATTTTCTTAAATAAGCGTGTGGACGACCACAAATTCTGCAGCGGTTGTATTCTCTTGTGGAGAATTTCTGCGGACGCTGCTGTTTGATCTTCATTGCTGTCTTAGCCATGAAATTTCCCTCCTAACTATTTTGCGAACGGCATGTTGAACTGTTTTAATAATTCACGAGCTTCTTCGTCTGTCTTTGCAGTTGTGACGAAGATAACGTCCATACCTCTGACTTTGTCTACCTTATCGTATTCAATTTCAGGGAAAATCAGCTGTTCCTTAATACCAAGGGCATAATTTCCTCTTCCGTCGAACGCGTTCGGATTAACTCCTCTAAAGTCACGTACTCGCGGCAGGGCAAGGCTGATCAAGCGATCTACAAATTCATACATTTTTTCACCGCGCAGAGTTACTTTGCATCCGATTGCCATACCTTCTCTGATTTTGAAGTTAGCCACTGAGTTTTTAGCTTTTGTGAGAACGGCTTTCTGTCCTGCAATGAGTTCCATATCTTTAACGGCAGTTTCCAAAAGCTTTGCGTTTTCTTTCGCTTCTCCGACACCCATGTTGATTACCACTTTGTCAAGCTTTGGAACTTCCATAATATTTTTATATCCGAATTTTTTGATCATATTGTCTACGATCTCATTTTTGTACAATTCTTTCAGTCTACTCAACTTGTGCGACCTCCTCTCTTATATTAATCGATGACTTCGCGTTCAGCGCCGTTAACCTTTGCTGTGCGGACTTTTTTGTCTCCAACTGTTGTGAATCCGATTCTCGCCGGTTTTCCTTTGTGGAGATACATAACGTTAGAAACATGGATATACGCTTCTTTTGTGATGATTCCGCCCTGCTGATTTGCTGCTGATGGTTTTGTGTGCTTTGTCACCATGTTCACGCCTTCTACCAAAACGGTATTGTTCTTTGTGTTGACGTCAAGCACTTTTCCCTCTTTATTTACATCTTTTCCAGCGATCACTCTGACCGTATCGCCTTTTTTGATCTTTAAAGCTGACATTTTGGTACCTCCTTATAATACTTCAGGAGCCAGGGAAGCAATTTTCATAAACTGCTTGTCACGAAGCTCTCTGGCTACTGGTCCAAAAATACGGGTTCCTCTTGGAGTTTTATCATCCTTGATAATAACAGCAGCATTTTCATCGAATTTAATATAAGAACCGTCTTTACGGCGTGTGCCTCTTACTGTACGAACAACGACAGCCTTTACAACATCACCTTTTTTTACAACACCGCCTGGTGTTGCATCTTTGACACTGGCAATGATGATGTCGCCAATGTTTGCATATCTTCTGGTAGATCCGCCCATAACTCTGATGCAGAGCAGTTCTTTCGCACCAGTATTGTCAGCGACTCTCAGTCTGGTTTCCTGTTGAATCATGCCGATATACCTCCTACTCTATTATTTAACCTTTTCGATAATCTCAACGAGTCTCCATCTCTTGTCCTTGGATAACGGTCTGGTTTCCATAACTTTTACGGTGTCACCGATATTGCACTCATTGTTTTCATCATGGGCTTTTAATTTATATGTTTTCTTTACGATCTTGTTGTAAAGAGGATGTTTTACGTGGTTCTCTACAGCTACAACGATTGTCTTGTCCATCTTATCGCTGATTACTTTGCCTGTACGAGTTTTTCTAAGATTTCTTTCCACAGTGATAATCTCCTTTCTATGAAATAAATAAGAAATACGGACTTATGTGGTTTCTCCACAGCGACTTCGATCAGTTCGCAGCGTTCGTCTTCTCAGTGATCACGGTCTGAATTCTTGCAATGTTTCTGCGAACCTCTTTGATTCTGCTTGTGTTGTCTAACTGATTTGTCGCGTTCTGGAATCTTAAATTGAAAAGTTCCTTTTTAGCAGCTACTAATTCTTCGGATAATTCTGCAGCTGATTTGTTTCTTAAATCCTTATTAATTTTCACTGTTATCACCGCCTTCTAAATCTGCACGAGAAACAATTTTACATTTGCATGGGAGTTTGTGCATAGCAAGACGCAGAGCCTCTTTTGCCACTTCTTCCGAAACGCCTGCGATTTCAAACATTACTCTGCCTGGTTTTACAACTGCTACCCAGTACTCTAATGTTCCTTTTCCGGAACCCATACGTGTTTCTGCTGGTTTCGCTGTTACTGGTTTATCTGGGAAAATCTTGATCCAAACTTTACCACCACGTTTAATATAACGCGTCATAGCAACACGGGCTGCCTCGATCTGGTTTGACTTGATCCAGCATGGTTCGGTAGCTACCAAACCATATTCGCCCTGGCTGATTTTGTTTCCTCTCAGTGCCTTTCCGGCCATGGAACCGCGGAATTGTTTACGACGCTTAACTCTCTTTGGCATTAACATTATTTATCGCTCCCTTCCTTGTCTCCTTTAGTTGGAAGTACTTCGCCTTCATAGATCCAAACCTTAACGCCTAATTTTCCGTAAGTGGTATCTGCTTCAGCGAAACCATAGTCAATATCTGCTCTCAATGTCTGCAGCGGGATAGTTCCTTCACTGTAGAATTCGGTACGTGCCATATCTGCTCCGCCGAGACGTCCGGAAACCGCTGTCTTGATTCCTTTTGCGCCTGCCTTCATGGTTCTTCCCATGCAGGATTTCATCGCACGTCTGAAAGAAACACGGTTTTCCAGCTGCAGCGCAATGTTTTCAGCTACCAACTGAGCGTCTCTGTCAGGTCTCTTTACTTCTTTGATGTCTACGATTAATTTTTTATCTGTAAACTGAGTCAACTCAGCTTTTACTTTCTCAATCTCAGCGCCGCCTCGACCGATTACAACACCTGGCTTTGCCGTGTAGATGATCACTTTAACGCGGTCAGATGCTCTCTCGATTTCAATCTTAGAAACACCAGCGCTGTATAATTTCTTCTTCAGATATTTTCTGATATTGTAATCTTCCACTAAGCAGTCTGCAAAATCAGCTTCAGCATACCATTTTGAGTCCCAGTCTTTGATAACACCGACTCTCAATCCGTGTGGATTCACTTTCTGTCCCATGATTGCCCTCCTTATCTTTCATTCAGCACAACAGTAATGTGGCTCATTCTCTTCTCGATTCTGTAAGCTCTTCCCTGTGCTCTCGGTCTGATTCTCTTCATCGTAGGTCCTTTGTTTGCGTAGCACTCCTCTACGTAAAGGTTCTCTACATTCATCTGATTGTTGTGTTCAGCGTTTGCGATCGCTGATTTTAATAATTTTTCTATTAAAGAAGACGCATATCTTGGGTTGTACGTTACAATACCAAGTGCTGTCTGCACATCCTTGCCTCTGATGGCATCTAAAACAAAACATGCTTTCTGAACAGATACTCTAGCGTAAGATAAAGTCGCTGATGGTCTCGTATCTTTCTGAGCATTTCTCTCTCTCTTGATCTGTGATCTATGTCCTTTAGCCATGAATGAAACCTCCTTTCAATTCCGATATCCTAGCGAACGCCAGATTTCTTTTCGTCTTTTCCATGTCCTCTGTAGGTTCTGGTTGCAACAAATTCTCCGAGTTTATGTCCAACCATATCTTCTGTGATGTATACCGGAACATGTTTTCTTCCATCATGAACTGCGATTGTATGTCCAACCATCTGCGGGAAAATTGTAGAACGGCGGGACCAGGTCTTAATCGCCTGTTTGTCGCCTGAAGCGTTCTGAGCTTCGATTTTCTTCAATAAGCTTTCATCAGCAAATGGTCCTTTTTTAAGTGAGCGAGCCATAGGTTCTAACCTCCTTATAAACTTTGTTTGATTAATTAGTTATTGATCGCTTTGCCGTCTCTTCTTCTTACGATCAGCTTGTTCGAATGTTTATTTTTCTTTCTTGTCTTCAAGCCAAGAGCAGGTTTGCCCCAAGGTGTGCATGGACCTGGACGTCCGATACCTGTCTTACCTTCTCCACCTCCGTGTGGATGATCGTTAGGGTTCATTACGGAACCGCGAACAGTAGGTCTGATACCCATATGGCGTTTTCTACCAGCTTTACCGATATTGATCAGGTTGTGTTCTGCATTTCCTACCACGCCGACCGTTGCACGGCAGATGATCGGAACCATTCTCATTTCGCCTGAAGGAAGACGAAGCGTTGCGTATTTTCCTTCTTTTGCCATCAGCTGAGCTGCGTTTCCGGCGGAACGAACTAACTGTCCGCCTTTTCCAGGATATAATTCAACGTTGTGTACCATAGTACCAACCGGGATTAACTCTAATGGAAGGCAGTTTCCGATTCTCACCTCGGCGTCTGTGCCGCTCATGATTTTCATTCCTGTCTTCAGACCCTGAGGAGCCAGGATGTAAGATTTCTCACCGTCTGCATAGCAGATCAGAGCGATATTTGCTGTTCTGTTCGGATCGTATTCCACTCCGATTACTTTTGCCGGAATTCCGTCTTTTCTTCTCTTAAAGTCTACGATTCTATATTTTCTGCGGCTTCCGCCTCCGCGATGTCTTACGGTAATTTTTCCCTGGTTGTTGCGGCCAGAGTTCTTTTTAAGAGATACTAATAAAGATTTCTCCGGGAAATTCTTTGTGATTTCTGAGAAATCAGATCCAGTCATATGTCTTCTGGAAGGTGTATATGGGTTATATGTTTTGATTCCCATTGCTGTCTCTCCTTTCGAATATTTATTATCACGCTTTCGTTGCGTATAGGTGCGGTCATCCGGCTCTCCTGCCCGACCGCCGTTGCGGGGACCTCTTCCCTTTCAGAAATTAAAGTCCTTCAAAAATCTCGATGTCTGCGCTGTCCTCTGTCAGAGATACGATCGCTTTTTTCTTCTTTGCTGTCTTTCCGACTGTCATGCCGCGTCTTTTCGATTTTCCTTCGAGATTCATAGTATTTACAGCTTTTACCTTTGTTCCCTTGAACATTTTCTCGACAGCCTCTTTGATCTGTCCTTTTGTCGCGTCTGTATGAACTAAGAAAGTGTATTTCTTCTCGCTCATAGCATTCATACTTTTCTCTGTAATAACCGGTTTCAGGATTACATCATAATACTGAAGATTAGCCATTATGCATACACCTCCTCGATCATCGCTACAGCTGCCTTTGTCACTACAACTGTGTTATATTTTAAGATATCATAGACACTGATGGTGTTTGTCAGAACTGTGCGGACATTTTCAAGATTTCTTGCGGATAATACCACGTTCTGATCATTTTCGTTCAGGACGATCAGCGCTTTTGCCACGTTTAAGTTGTCCAGAACTGCTTTCATGTTTTTCGTCTTGATTCCTTCTAATTTCAGTTCGTCAAGAACGATGAATTTATTTTCCTGAACTCTGGAGGTCAGCGCTGACTTCAGAGCCATTCTCTTTTCTTTCTTGTTTAATTTGAAAGAGTAATCTCTTGGTGTCGGGGCAAATACAACTCCGCCGCCTGTCCACTGTGGAGCTCTTGTTGAACCCTGTCTGGCGTGACCGGTTCCTTTCTGTCTCCAAGGTTTTCTTCCTCCGCCGGAAACTTCGGAACGTGTTTTTGCCTTCTGTGTTCCCTGACGTTTATTTGCAAGCTGGTTTACAACTGCCATGTGTACCAGATGTTCGTTTACTTCCACACCAAATACAGCATCGTTCAGCTCCATCGTGCCAACTTCTTTGCCTTCCATATTGTAAACAGATACGTTTGCCATCTGTGAGTTCCTCCTTTCCTATCAAAAGCCTTATTTGCCGGATTTAACTGTTTCTCTGATTGTTACTAAAGATTTCTTCGGTCCTGGTACAGCACCTTTTACTAAGATCAGATTGTTTTCTGCATCTACCTTCACAACTTCCAGATTCTGGATTGTGATCTTCTTTGCACCCATCTGTCCAGGCATCTTTTTGCCCTTGAATAC
This sequence comes from uncultured Eubacteriales bacterium, assembly GCA_963929865.1. Lineage (GTDB taxonomy): Bacteria > Bacillota > Clostridia > Lachnospirales > Lachnospiraceae > JAGZHZ01. The sequence continues at coordinate 35,658 of CAWVKK010000026.1, forward strand.
GCGGCTTGGATCAGATGCAGCGCCGTTTGAACCTGCATGGCGGTGGAATTTGGAACCGTGTGCCATAGGTCCGCGGCTCTGTCCGTGTCTCTTGATCGCACCCTGGAATCCTTTTCCTTTTGAGATTGCAGTCGCGTCGATCTTGTCGCCTGCCGCGAAGATGTCTGCCTTAATCTCCTGTGCTAATTTGTACTCCTCTGCATTTTCAAGCTTAAACTCTCTGACATATCTCTTGTAAGAAACACCAGCTTTTGAAAAATGACCTTTCATAGGTTTGTTTACTAATTTTTCTCTCTTATCAACAAAACCTACCTGAACTGCGCTGTAACCGTCGTTGGCTACTGTCTTTACCTGTGTTACCACACACGGTCCGGCCTGAAGAACGGTTACTGGAGTCAACACTCCGTTTTCATTGAAGATTTGAGTCATTCCGACTTTTGTAGCTAAAATCGCTTTCTTCATTATTTTACCTCCTGTTAATCTACAGCGGATTACACTGTGTTGTGCAATCATCCTAGACAGACAGTCAATATAAGTGGAACGATTTCGTTGCTTCTATATCAACCTGTAAGGATAATTTACGTTGTTTTCACTTTATGGCTCTGCTTGATTATTTCATCTTGATGTCAATGTGTACGCCTGCCGGCATTTCGAGTCTTCCCAGAGCATCTACTGTTTTCTGGTTTGGTGTGATGATGTCGATCAGTCTCTTGTGAGTTCTCTGCTCGAACTGTTCTCTGGAATCTTTATATTTGTGTACGGCCCTTAAAATTGTTACCACTTCTCTTTTTGTTGGCAACGGAACCGGTCCGCTCACCTGACATCCATTTTTCTTTACGGTTTCAATAATTTTCTTTGCTGAAGCATCTACTAACTGATGATCGTATGCTTTTAAAGTGATTCTCATTACTTGACTTGCCATAAAAAAAGTCGCCTCCTTTTCGCACTATTAAGCAGTACGACAAGCGGTGACTGTACACTCTCCCGTGTGTATCCTCAAAATACTCACATTGTTTCCCGCGAATCCCGCGGTCAGTTTCTATTGTACAGTGACTTGTCGCCAGTTTTCTTTAACTTGACATTCGCTCCACGGAAAACCTGCGGTGTTTTTCTTTCCCATCCCGCAGCAACCTCACGCTTCTACGCTATCAAGGTCACAACATTGATGATTATATACGATGTTTTTAAAAAATGCAAGAGGTTTCTTTATATTTTTTTTGTTTTTTCAGGCATACAAAACCGCAGAGGAACCGGTTCTCCCCCGAAACGGTATCGCGCGCCGCCTCTGCCGTCCCGGGCTGCCTGTCTCCTCTGCCGCTGTCACTGTCTTCTTATCCGCCTGATCGCTTCGATCTGTCTTTTTCCAAAGTCTCTCTCTGTCACAAGATATAAAAAGGTGTAAACCGCAATGAGCGCCGTATATTTCAGCAAAGCTTTTTTCATCATCAAAATCCTTTCGTCCGTCATTTTCCTGCCGTCATATTCGTATCGTCACGCCTTCGCTTCGACTGTTTCTTCTTTATTATAATACGGTCGTCCTCAGATTCCAAGACAAATTTTTCTGTGTTTTTCTTTAATTCCACAGGCTGTTGTCGAAGATCGTCCCGTCATAGCTGTACTGATCTTCAAATTCTCCGTCCATGTCGCGGTCGTTCCAGATCGCCATGCTCTCCCTCACGCCGTCATCGTCTGTGTCGTAAAATCTGCGCACCTGCGCCAGGTCTGTGTACCCGTCTCCGTCATAGTCGCGGAAAAACTGCTGCTCTCCGAGAGGATGGTCTAAATTTGCCACAACCATCTGCATATACCGGATGCGCCCTTCATTCGAATAGTCGAACACATTGTTCTCCTGGTCCGTCACTTCAAAGTCTCCGTAGATGTACTCCAGAGAATACGTATCTCCCTCTATGACGGCGCTGCGCGAAATCCGTACATAGTCAATCGTTCCGTTTTGATCTGCGTCGTACCATTCCATCTGAAAATCAACTCCGCTCGTGCCGTTTCTCTCCAGGACAATCGCATAGTCGATATATCCGTCATAATTGGTGTCCATCATTCTCCATCCGCCGTAATTTCCCCCGTCCTGGCACATAAAGTCGTCGCTCTCTCCGTCCTGGTTCTGATCCTGCACGGTCCATTCCAGATCCGGGTCCCACAGACTGCTTAAGATATCGACCACCCCAAAGACGCCGTAGTCAATCTCCGTCATTTTTTCCCTGTAATTTCCGTCCTCCAGCCGGAACATGCGGACCCCGTCCGGAAATACGTAGTCTCTCAGACACGGGATTGTCTCCCGCGCCTGCACGCCTCCCATTGAACTTCCCAGCACGGCTGCCGCGGCTAACATGATGCTGATTCCTTTTTTTCTCATTTTCTCTCCTCCATATCCCCTTGCTTTTTGTCTGAGCTGTCTTTCTCTTTTTTGACTGCTGTTTTTTTTAGTTTATCACAGATTCTGCCGCTTTCTCCAACATTTTTCCTCTTCCGGAGACATCGGAAAAAGGATTTAGGGCAGATATTTTCTGATATCTCCCAGAGCAATCCCGGTTGTCTTTTTAAAGACCTTATAAAAATAACTCTGATTTGGATAGCCCACCAAAGCCCCGATTTCCCGGACTGATTTCTGCCCCTCTTCCAAGAGCAGCACTGCTTTTCTGATCCGGATATCGGTCAGCATTTCTACAAAAGTGGTGTTCATTTGGTGTTTTAACAGTCTCGTCAGATAAAAAGGACTCACTCTGATCGAATCAGAGATCTCTTCCAGAGAAATATCTTTTGCGTAATTTTTCATCAGATACAAAAAAACACGGCAGATTCTGGAGTCGCTTTTTTTCTCTTCTGCCGAAAAAGCCTCGTATAGTCTCCGGATCTCTTCTCCCGCCCACAAAAAAATATCCTCCATTTTTTCTATTTGCTGGAATTCTTTCCAGAATGCAAAATTTTTTTGGAGATCCCTCTCTGCAATTTTTCCCAGTTCTTCTTCCAGGCGCAAAAAATAGACGCAGGCAAAAATTTTAACGGTCATAAACCGCTCCTCTTCCGTGCCCGGAAGCGACTGCGCCGTTTCCAAGAAAAGCTGCCGGATCTGATTTTGGCATTCTTCTGTCTTTCCTTCTCCCATCATTGCCGCCGTGCGAAAAACCGTTTTTGTCATTTCTGTTTTTGGCAGACCTTCTTTTTCTCTGCCCTGAAAGAAAAATGTTCCAGCCTCGTCCCGATACTGAAGCGCTATATTCGCCTCATAGATTCCAGAGACAAAGTTATCTTCTTCTTTCCATCGGCTTACTCCGATCAGAAAAAAGATCGACTCTTTCTTCCATTCCTTTTTAAAGAAATCGACCAGTTTCAGAATCCATGCTTTCGCATCTCCCTGTTTCACCTTTTCTCCGGGGATCAAAAGGGCATAGAACAGATCTCTGTGGATTAGTCCGATACAGCTGCAGAAATCATACAGCTTCTCCTTCACAGAAGCATAAATACTTTCTCTCGTCTTCGCTTCCATCTGCTCTCCGCCTCTGATCTTCCATGCGGTAAAGATCCCTCCGTGCGCAATGTCCGGGCAATATTTCAAAAAAAGGCGGTAGCATTCCTGATCCGGATGTTCGAGAAACAGGGACATCAGCCATTTGTCTGCCGCCAGTTCACACAGACTCTGCGCAGCGATTTTGCTGCTGTCGTGTTCTTTTCTCAAGCTCACCTCTCCGTCCAGAGTTTTGACAGTCTTTTCGATCGTCTCTAAAATCTCTTCTTTCATGCTCGGTTTCAGAATATAGTCGACCGCGCCCAGCTGAAGCGCCTTTTGCGCGTAAGCAAATTCACTGTATGCCGTGTGGATAATAATTTTGATGTTTATATGCTTTATCTTTAAAATTTCTATCGCGTCCAGCCCGTTTAATCCGGGCATATTGATATCCACAATCGCGATATCCGGTTTTTCTCTCTCCACCGCTTTTAAGAGACTGACCCCATCCAAAACGCTGTCCAGCAGTTCGATCTGATCCTTTAAATGATTTCGTATCATATGCTCCAGGACCATACACTCAATCATTTCATCGTCGGCAATGATTAATCGATACATGATTTTCCCTCCTTGTCATACGCTATTTCTATCGCGACGGCTGTTCCCCCTCCCTGTGTGCTCTTTACTTCCATCATAACACAATCTTTAAAAAACATCTTTAATCTCAGATACACGTTTCCCAGCCCGATTTTCGCGCTCTGCACGCTATAGCTTTTCATATCGCTTACGACCTGCTCCAGCTTGCTCTCGCTCATTCCTTCTCCGTTGTCCCAAATCACAATACAGATTTTTTTCTCCTCTTGACAATGCCTCAGTTCCGCTGCGATTTCTGCGTTTGAAGTCATCATCCCGACTCCATGCGTGATACTGTTTTCCACGAGAGGCTGCAGAATCAGCGCCGGAATTTTGATATCCGGAACATCCTCCTCTATTTTGAATACAAAGCGGATCCGCTTGCCGAATCTCTGCTGCTGAATATAAATATAATTTTTCAGTTCTTCTATCTCTCTTGAGAGATTGACGGTTTTTCCGGAGAAGTCAAGGCTGAACCGGAAAATTTTTGCTGTCTTGTTTAACAGCACAATCGTCTGACCGGCATTTTCCAGATAGGCGAAATCCGCAATCATGTTTAACGTGTTAAACATAAAATGAGGATTGATCTGCATCTGCAGCTCTTTGAAACGGCTCTCCTGAAGCTGTCTCTGCACGCGGGCATTTTCCTGCAGCGTCTCGATCTGCCGCTTTAGCTGCTCCGTCATTTTGTTAAATACCCGGATCAGCAGCGCCATCCCCTCGTCTATCGTGTTTTCCCTAAGCGAAATGACCGCCCCTTCAAAATTTCCTCTCTGGATCTCTTCTGCGCTGCGGATCAGCTCATTGATCGGTATGGAAATCGAGCGGTGAATATATTTGATCTGCGAAAACATCAGCATTCCGCTCACCAGAAAGACCGTGACAAAGACGCCGATTCCAAGGATACTGTTTTTCTGCATGGTCTGGTAGATTTTTTCTGTGCTGTCAAGCAGCATTTCGCTGAGAGGATTATATTCATCCTGGATCGCCCTATAGACAGACATCACGTTTTCATAGCTGTCCGTCACATCCTGAAACGCTTCTTTTCCGGTCGTGTGGTATAAGACCATCGCGTTACTGACATCCTTCATTCTCTCCTCCAAAATCGCCGTCATGTCTTCTATGTCCAGCAATTCTCTCGTGATCAGCGCGTCCTGCACCCTGCTTTTTAAAGAACTTAAAGATTCCTGCGCCGTCTTTAGCGCAGCAACGGCCAGTTCATAGTCTCTGTCCGCCTCGTTGACAACGTAGTCGTCCATTGAGCTGACCGCCTGATCAATTTCGCTGTAATACTGCCGGAATACAGGGATCTGGCGGTTTGCCGACTGGTAGCGGAAATAGTAGATGCCGCTGTATAAGACCGTGTAGATATTCATCAAGACAGCCGTTCCCACTACCAGGATAAAAAAATAGGTCAGCCGTCTTCGTGTAACATTTTTCTTTGTCTGTATCGCTTGCTCCATCAATCTCTCTCACCTGATCCTTCTATTTTTCTTTTCTTCTCAAGGGCAGAAAGCTGTCTGCATTTTCCTTTGTGAGATATGTGACATCTGTATACACTTCCTGCGGCTTGCTTCCTTTCCGGTAGCGGTTGAGGCAGGCGACCGCCTCGTATCCGATCTCATAGCTGCTCTGCGCGATTGTGCCGATATAAAAGTCGTCTTTGATGAATTCCAGCGTCGTATCGGCATTGTCAAACCCCACAATTTTCAGATTTTCCTTTTTCAGCTGCTGAAGGAACGGTCCTAATCGTCTTGTGGAAGAAGATTCCGCGCAGAAAATCGCCTCCACAGACGGAAATTTCAAAAAAGCTTCCGTCAGCTGTTCCTGCATCGTCAGCTTATCTCCCTCTGCTTCGATGACACACGCCAGATTCATGCCTTCATATTCTGCCAGACCGTCCGCAAATCCTTCGTATCTCTCATTTTGGTTGGCATATGTCAGCTTTGAGACGATCATCATGACGTCCCCGCTGTAATCTGCCGCCTTTGCAATCTCCTGAGCCGCCAGATATCCCGCCTGGTGATTATCGGTCCCGATATAATACGTTCTGCCGCTTTCCGCGGAATCTGTGTCAATCAGTGCAACCGGGATGCCGCGCTCCGCAATATCCCGGATCGCTTGATTCAGCTCATCTGAATAAGGCTCCCCTACGGTAATCACGCCGTCTAAATCGAGATACTGCGTCTGCTCGAGCTTCCTGATCTGTTCGTCAATATCAAACCGTTCAAATTCTACCCATTTTGTGTAAGATCCCATCTCTTCGTCTGCCGCCTTGATTCCCTCATGAATTGCATTCCAGTAATACATGCCTTCCGTGGCAATGCAGATAAATTTTTTGGCGTCCTCCCGAAACGGCTCTTCCTTCTCATAGATGAAGTAGAAGAAGGTGACGGCAAAAGAAAGAACCACCATACCCATTGAAATCATAATGTGCTTCATTGTTATCGCCTCCTGCGTTTCCCTCGTTGTTCTCCTGTGCCGGAAACCTTAGAGTTGCCGGTTCATATCGATTTTTAACCACTGACAAACAGGGCAGAGACAATTCCGCAAAATTCAGGCTTTATTCTGTCATGAATCCTTGCCGGCATTGTCTCTGCCCTTTTATATTCTTAACTAAAACTTCCCACACCAATACGGTGTGTTGAACCTTGAAAATTCAATATTTCAGCCAATAAAAAAGGCATAAACCTGTTCCGTT
>CAWVKK010000027.1:0-12009 GCA_963929865.1 uncultured Eubacteriales bacterium
TTTCGAATTTTCAAGGTTGTTTTACTGTTCAGTTATCAAGGTTCTTTTTCTTTGCTGTCTCATCAACAGCTTTTATATTTTATCACATTGTTTTGTGTTTGTCAAGAACTTTTTTTATTTTTTATTTTCCTGTTCTCTTCATCACTCACAAGCGACTTTGTTATTTTATCATTTCGATTTATATTTGTCAATACTTTTTTATCTTTTTATTTATATTTTTTATCCCTCAGGCAATCAGACGCGATCTGCTCTGTGCCGTCTCCGGAAAAATCAAAATGATCCACTGCCTCGGCAGTGGACCTAAATATTACCATTTCTGTATCCGTTTGTCAATACATTTCAGACAAAAAATTTCATAATGTTTTCAAAAATGCCAATGTAGATGTTTGCATCGTACAGGGCGGTCAGCAGAGAACTGTCGTTGATCATCCGCATGATATATTCTCCCCATTCTGTGCTTCCAAACAACGTGACTGCCAGCAAAAACAGCCAGATTAAAATTAAACTCTGCAAAAACCCCATCAAAGCGCCTAAAATGCGGTTCATACTGTTGATAACCGGAAGATGCGCCAATACTCCCAGCGCGCCCACTACCACTTTGATCAGAATCACCGCAAGGATGAACGTCACAATGTAAGAGACTACATTCAAGATCATCGTCGCCATAAAATGGGAAATATATTCTCCAAAGCTTTCTACATCCATTTTTTCATACGCAACGGAATTATTGTTCTCTTTAAGCATATCCTGAAGGAAACCGGGAATCTTTAATTCCTCAATCCACTGTGTCTCATCTGCTTTGCTGCTGACTGCATCCGTTCCGCTCTCTACAAAATCCTCGCATTTCTCTTCGATCATGTCATATACCGGTGTGTGATCTCTAAGCACGCTGGATATGTACGGTGTCGCAATGCTTACCAGAAACACGGCAAGAATTAAGGTTGTAAGAGAAGCTATCATTTTGATAAATCCCTTGCGGTAGCCTCTCAGTATAAACAGCAAAATAACTAACCCGATAATAATTGTCAATATGTTCATTTTTTCTTTCGCCCCTTCTATTTCAGTTTAATCTGTTCCATCGCGTCCTCAGTGATAACCAGATATCTCCGAAATCCTGAAATCTTTATAACATCCGTAATCGTCGCATTGTATTCCCCGCTGAATATTTTTCTCCCGTGCAGACTGTAAATAGAAAATGTATTCGTATGGTATAAAAGAAGCTCGCCCGAACTCAATTTGATATTTCTAAACTCCTCGTCAATGTATTTCTCCATAATCTGACCGCCTTTTAAATTGTAAAGCTGTATCTTGTACCGATAGTCGGAAAGATCGCTTTGAAACACAAATCCCAGCGTATCCTCATCATAAAATACGCTGATAATGTCCTGGCTAAATTCTATCTCTGCCTGAATTTCAGGAATCTGTCTGCCTGCAAACACGCTGAATCCATTGTCTCGGAACGCCACAGCCTGCGTATTGCTGAGATATTCCACTTTCGGCACAATCGTATTTTCATAAATCTCACTGTTTACCTCATTATTTGTGTTCGATTTTCCTACCGTGCCGAAATTATAAAAAGCGATCTTCGTGTTCACGACTCCATTTGTAATCCGCAAAAAAGAGATGATCATTTTCTCACCGTCCGGAGAGATGGAAATATCCAGCGGATAGCCGGATTCCCCGACCGTTGTGCGGTTTTTGGCAATCTCATTTCCGGATGTGTCATATAGATTGATCCACGTTACCTCTCCTTCCTCCAGCACCGCCGCTACCACGCCCTGGGAGGCAACTTTTACCTTTTTGATGGGCAGAAGCGTCTGAAAATTTCCAATTTGCCCCTGCTCGGCGTCATAAATATAGATCTGCGATCCGTCCTGTTCTCCCACCACGATCATCGATTCGCACGTATCTATAACCGGAATCTGAATACTGTAGGCAGCGCTCCATATCGTTTTGTCTTTATCCATGTAGGACACGCCGTCTGAGCTGTACTTGACAATCTTTCCATCCATCTCCACAAAATTCGTGGAAGAAACGTCCGTTCTCTCTGACGTCGATAAGACGGCATAGCTCTTAAATTCTCTCATATTATTATAAATGAGATAGCCGGCAATCAGCAAAACTGCTGCGATCAAAACCGCTATTTTTTTTCTTCTGCGCAGAATATCTCCCAACTTCTGAAATTTTTCCCTGGTTTTATGCCAGAAGGGATGGCTCCAATACAGCAGATCCTGCATTTCATCGCTTTTCCCGTCCACATAATCGAGATATCCGTCCGCACTGTCTTTTTCCCTTTCCTCTCCTGTCCTTTCGTTGTTTTTCTCTTCTTTCATTTCTTCCTGCTTTCGTCTTTTTATTTTGCTTTTCTTTCCTGTCCGGTCCAGGTCAAAATGCCTGATCCCGCGATGGGGGACGGCATTTTAGCCTTTCGACCCTGGCATCATTATATCATAAAATTTTCTAAGGCAGTAAAATTTTTTCTCCCGCCCATATTTCATTCTGATTTTCAATCTGATTCAGTTCGCAGATTTCTTCTACCTTATCCAGATTTCCATAATATCTCTGGCATATATCCGCCAGAGTATCCCCGTTTTTCACAATATAGACTGCCTGAGACGGCCGCGCGGATACTTCTCTTGTCTCTTCCGTCTGCGCGCTTTCTTCCGTCTGATTTTGTTCTTCCTGACGGCTGTCTGTCTGTGAAGTCTCCTTTTGCTCTTGTGTCTCCTGCTGCTGTGTTGTCTGCGCTTGCGCCTGCTGTTCCTCCTCTTTGTGTGTCTGCGCCTCTGTATGTGATTGGAGCTGTTTTTCTGTCTGAGGCTCCTGCGTCTGCGCCTCCGTCTCACGCGCTTTCGTCTCCTCCTGCTGTGCCTGTGCCGAGACAGGCGCTCCCTCTTCTTCGGGAACGTCTGCGACCTGCTTTGAGATATGGTTCAGCGCTCTTTCCACATTTTTCATTTTATCGTAATTATTGATAATGGTAACGCCAATCACTAAGATAGTCAGAGCAAGCATCGTGCTGGCACCGTATACCCATTTTGCTGTCCGCTCGCTTTTTGTGCGCTGTCTCCTTTTCAGTTTTTTTCGGAAACTCTGCACCGCTTTTTCTTCCTGCGTCTCCTCTTCGACAGATTCTGTCTTTTTATGCTCCATCAGATATTCCTGCATTCCCGGATTCTGTTCATAGTAGACATAGTATCCTCTCTGCTCGCGCAGCCTGTTTTGTTCCATTAAAAACAAAATTTCTTCCTGCTCTGTGCTGTCCCTGATCAGGAGCATGGTATCCTCGTCTGGAAACAGACTTCTGTGTCTTTGTTCCATCTCCACAGTCAATTCCAGCTTTTGGTCCGGCGCAGCCACCATCCATCCCATAAGCTCCAGATCCGGGAAATATTTCTGCTTTTCCTGTGCGGTTTTCTCCTGCTGCTCCTGGGAAAGCTGGACGTCCTCTGCCTCTAAAATTCCGCTGATAAAAAGATAATGGCACTCTTTCTGTATTTTCTTTTCTCCCAGAAAGACTGCCGCCTTTGTTTTTTCCGCATTTTTTGTCAGCTGCTGAAGATACGTGATCACATAGTCTTCTATGTACAGCTTTCGTTCCTTTTCTGCTTCTCCAATCTGTTTTACATTTTTCGGAATGTCAAACTCTTCTTCCTCTTTGCGCTCCTCGATGCTTTTCTCCTGCTCCTGCGCCGCCTCTTCCCTGTATTTGACCTCGAGCATAGCTGTCCACCCCTTTCCTGGTCTCATTTTACCATACCTTCTTTGCAGAATTTATCATTTTATGGACATGGTTTCAAAAAGATTTCGACAGCTTTTCTCTTTCTGATTTTCTGAATATTTTTCTGTATGGCTGGATACACTTAAAAAAAACGAGGAAGGAATTTTACCATGAATGCAAATTTGTCCAAAGAAACTTATTACATTGACGCCGCAAAGGAAAATGCTTCTCTTTTCCTCGGCTCTTACTTAACTGCTTTTATGCAGGAGCGTTCTGATAAAAATCATCTGCCTCCTGTTTTTCTCTGCATCGGAAGCGACCGCGTAGCCGGGGACAGTCTCGGTCCTATTATCGGAAGCCGTCTCTCCTGCGCGCTGCGCGATCCGTTTTCCGTCTATGGAACCTTGCAGCATCCTGTCCATGCGCTTAATCTTTCCGATACGCTTCATGTTATTGAAAAAAAACATTCTGACCGCCTCCTGATTGCGGTCGACGCATCGCTTGGAACAAAAAAGCATCAGGGCTATATCACCGTCGCGCACGGCAGTCTCTCCCCAGGCGCAGGCGTCAATAAAACGCTGGAGTCGGCGGGCGATATCGCGATCACCGGTATTGTGAATGTCAATAACCGTTTTTCCCATCTGATGCTGCAAAGCACGCGGCTCTCTCTTGTGATGGCGCTGGCTGAATGTATCTCCAGGGGAATCTGCCTTTCCTGTCAAAATTTATTTCCGGATCAGATTCCTTCTTCCCGACGCGCGTCAAGCGCCTGCGCGATGCCTTGTGACCTTTCCCGCTCTCACCGCTTTCTTCCAAAAGTCTTTAGGGGAGCTGTCTGATTCGGTTCTCTCCTAAAAGCAGCTTTCCCGGCGCATCAAAAAAAGAGGCGCATACCGCATGAACCGATAGCTTTATGATTCTTTCTGTGTCAAGTCTCAACAGATATCCCGTTTCATGCGGCAGGCTCCTCTCTGCCATCTTATCTCTCTAAAAATTCCTTTGTCTGGCGATAGATTCCCTCGCCGTCTAATCCGTATTTATGCAGCAATTCAAGAGCAGGTCCTGATTCGCCGTACACATCGTAAATTCCGATTCTCTTGACCGGCGTCGGCGCATATTCGCTCAGGCACTCGCAGACAGCGCTTCCAAGTCCTCCGATCACGGAATGCTCCTCGACCGTCACCACTTTTCCTGTCTCTCTCGCCGCATCGATAATCAGTTCTTTGTCTAAAGGTTTAATCGTGTGAATGTTGATTACCTTTGCTTTGATTCCATCCTGCTCCAGCATTTGTGCAGCCTCAAGGCTCGGCGCAACGGTCAGTCCTGTGGCGATGATCGTCACGTCTTTTCCTTCTCTTAAAACCACGCCTTTTCCCATCTCAAACCGGTAATCCGGGCGGTCGTTGATAACCGGAACAGCCAGACGTCCCAGGCGCAGATACACAGGTCCGTCATATTCAATCGCCGCTTTGACAGCCGCTTTTGCTTCTATATCGTCTGCCGGATTGATGACAACCATTCCCGGAATGACGCGCATCAGCGTGATGTCTTCGTTGCACTGGTGCGTAGCTCCGTCTTCCCCTACTGAAATTCCGGCATGGCTTGCGGCTATCTTTACATTCAAATGCGGATACGCTACGGAGTTGCGGATCTGTTCAAACGCGCGCCCTGCGGCGAACATCGCGAAGGAACTCACAAACGGTATTTTTCCGTCCGCAGCAAGTCCCGCCGCAATGCCGATCATATTGCCCTCTGCGATTCCGCAGTTAAAATGCCGGTCCGGATATGCGTCCCGAAACATACATGTTTTTGTAGCGGCTGCAAGATCTGCGTCCAGCACTACCAGATTTTCATATTTCTTTCCCAATTCTACCAAAGTACGTCCATAACTGTCTCTCGTTGCAATCTTCTTTATTTCTGACATAATGCTGCACCTGCCTTCTCTAAATCTGCCATCGCGACTTCATATTCTTCTGCGTTTGGAGCTTTTCCATGCCAGGAAACCTCGTTTTCCATGAAGGAAACGCCTTTGCCCTTTACGGTTTTTGCGATAATCGCAACCGGTTTTCCCTTTACGGTTCTGGCTTCCTCAAAAGCTGCCCTGATCTGGTCAAAATCATTTCCGTCCTCTAACAAAATCGTATAAAAATTAAACGCCTCAAATTTTTTGTCAATTGGATACGGAGAGCATACGTCTTCTACTTTTCCGTCAATCTGTAATCCGTTGTTGTCCACAATCACAATCAGGTTGTCCAGATGGTGCGCTCCTGCGAACATTGCCGCCTCCCATACTTGTCCTTCCTGAATTTCTCCGTCTCCAAGCAGTGTGTAAACCCGATAGGATTCTTTCGAAATTTTTGCAGAGAGAGCCATTCCAACGGCTGCTGAAACTCCCTGTCCCAACGATCCGCTTGACATATCAACCCCCGGCGTCATTTTCATATCCGGATGTCCCTGCAGATACGATCCTATCTTGCGGAGTGTTTTTAAATCTTCTACTGGAAAAAATCCTCTGTGCGCCAATGCTGAGTATAATCCGGGAGCCGTGTGTCCTTTGGAGAGGACGAAGCGGTCTCTATCCGGCTTTTTTGCATTCTTCGGATCAATGTTCATCTCTTCGAAATACAAATAAGTAAAAATATCCGCTGCGGATAAGGAACCGCCTGGATGTCCTGCTTTCGCATTATATACACCGGTGATAATTCCCTTCCGAATCTCATTAGCAACTTTTTGAAGCTCTAATTTGTTCATGTTCATTCTCCTTATCATGTTCTGGCTATTACTCAACTGCGCCACTATTATACGGATTTTTCTCCGGAAGATCAAGTCTTATTCTTGAAATCATCTTCTCTTTCCGTAACCTTTTGTATCAAAACCACATTTTTCTTCCTCAAATTTTTTCTGTTTTTCGATGCCCTTGTCAAAAAGACCTGAAAATCTGTTTTTTTCAGATCTTCAGGTCTTTCTCTACAGCTCTACTCTGCCCTCAAGCGCTCTCAGAAGCGTCACTTCGTCGATATATTCCAGGTCTCCTCCTACCGGAACTCCGCTTGCGATTCTGCTCACCTTAATCCCCGTCGGCTTTATCAGTTTGCTGATATACATTGCCGTTGTCTCTCCTTCCAGGCTGGAGTTCGTCGCGATGATGACTTCCTTTATATCTGCCTGCATCCGCCTCATCAGCTCTTTGAGCTTGATTTCATTTGGACCAATCCCGAGCATGGGAGAAATTGCGCCGTGCAGCACATGATAAACCCCGCTGAATTTTCCTGTCTTCTCATAGGCCGCCAGATCTCTCGTATTTTCCACTACCATGATCGTACCGTGATCTCTGCCCGGGTTTGCGCAGATCGGACAGATCTCTTGATCTGTCAGCGTATAGCATTCTTTGCAGTAACGCACCTTTTCCTTTGCCTGCACAAGCGCGTCCGCCAGTCCCTGCACTTCCTCCATCGGACGATTGATGATATGAAAAGCCAGGCGCTGGGCAGATTTTGACCCAACTCCGGGCAGCTTTGACAATTCTTCAATCAGCTTGCTGATATAACTGCTGTAATAGTCCATCAGAACGGAAACCCTCCGCCTAATCCTCCAAAGCCTCCCGTCAGCTTCGACATGGTGGAGGCCGTCTCTTCTTCCACCTTGCGCAGCGCCTCATTCGTTGCCGCCATAATCATATCTTCGAGCATCTCAATGTCATCCGGATCTACCGCTTCTTCCTGCAGTTTGACTTTTATCACTTCTTTTTTGCCCGATACGGTCACTTCCACCGCTCCGCCGCCTGCTGCTGCGGTAAATTCCTTCTCTTCCAATGCTTTTTGATTTTCTTCCATCTGTTTTTGCATCTTCTGAGCCTGCTTCATCAGATTATTCATGTTTCCCGGCATCATTCCGCCCGGAAATCCTCCTCTTTTTGCCATTTGTCTTCCTCCTAACATTAAAAATCTTCAACCACCACATCGGTATGGATAAATTTCTGGATCGCTTCGTCCACGCGAATCTGAGAGAGGTGATCGGAAGCGAGCATTTCATCCTCCTTGAGGATCATCTTTACTTCTACTTTTTTTCCGATCTTTTTTTCAATCAGCTCCTCCAGCTCTTTTTGTTTTTCCGCATTTCCGATATACGGCTCCGCCAAAAAATCTGCAAACACAACGTAGAGACGGTTGTCGTCCTCCGACGCGGCGTTAAATTTTATCTGCGCCGACGCAAGCACCACTTTGAATCTTCCGCTTGTCATCGCCACAATGCTTCTCCACATCGACTCCACCTGTCTTAGGTCTTCCGGCGCTGCTTTTTCTGCCGGCTGCTGCGGCTGGTCTTCGCCGGTGTGTTCCCTGCCGTCCGTTTTGCTTTCCGGCGCCGCCGTCTGGCTGCCGCCGCCTTGTCCGCCGTGATCTGCGGTACTTTGCGGCGCCGCGGTCATGCCCTGCTCCATTTTTTTCTCCAGCCTTCTTATCCGCTCCAAAAGGGATGCTGTATTCGTCTCCATCTGAGGGCGGCACAGCTTAATCAGCGCCACTTCCAGCAAAATCCTTTTGTTTGCGGCAGTCTTCATCTGATTTGCCAGCTCTGAAAAAATCCGGATAAACCGTATCAGCGTGTCCTGTCGGATCATTGCGGCTTCTTCTCTTAGCTGAAGCAGATTTTCGCTTGAGACGTCCAGAATCTCTTCCATATTATCAGATGCTTTTAGCAAAAGCAAGTTTCTCATATACCAGGTAAAGTCGTTGACAAACTGTCCCAGATCGCTTCCCTGCATCACAATCTCTTCCAGATGTGCGATCACCCTCACGACATCGTCTTGCAGGATCTCTCTGAGAAAGCTGCTGAACACGTCCGTGTCGACTGCTCCGAGTACCTCCAGCACCCTGTCGTACGTCAGCTTCTCTCCCAGATAAAAAGAAATGCACTGTTCCAGCAAACTAAGTGCATCTCTCATTCCCCCGTCCGCCTTTTTTGCGATATAGCGGATTGCTTTTTCCTCTGCCTCTATCTGCTCCTTTGCCATCAGCTCTTCGAGCCGCTGCGTGATAACCGGAATTGAGATTCGTCTGAAGTCATATCTTTGGCATCTCGATAAAATCGTAGCCGGAATCTTGTGGACTTCTGTCGTGGCAAGAATAAAAATGACATAGGAAGGAGGTTCCTCCAATGTCTTAAGCAGCGCGTTGAACGCTCCCACTGACAGCATATGGACCTCGTCGATAATATAGACCTTATATTTTCCCGTCGTCGGCGAATACGCCGTCTCATCCTTGATCTCTCTGATATTGTCCACGCCGTTGTTAGACGCCGCGTCAATCTCTATCACATTTAGGGAAGTCCCTGATGCGATTGCTCTGCATGTCTCACACTCGTTGCAGGGACTTCCCTCTACAGGATGTTCACAGTTTACCGCTTTTGCGAAAATTTTTGCAATGGTCGTTTTTCCCGTTCCTCTTGTTCCGCAGAATAAATATGCATGTCCGATCCGGTCTGCCTGAATCTGGTTTTTTAATGTTGTCACGATGTGATCCTGACCTTTGACATCTGAAAATTCATCCGGTCGAAATTTTCGATATAAAGCCGTATAACTCATTTTACGATTCTCCTGTCTTTTTTTTGCTGCTCAAAATGTCGTATGTACTGCCAGACGCTGTCAGCTTTCACTTTGAAGATTTTTTGTATGGATGATCTATAGAAGGATCTCCCATCATAGCTTCTCGGAAGCCAAACCGCCTTTGCAAAGCTTCTTAATCTCCAAAGCTGATGCCGATCATCTTTGCTTCTTTTACAATCTGGTCGTCCGGAGATACCATTTTCAGCTTGCCTGCCACTTCGCCCAGCGGAATTTTCTTTGTCTTTCCGTTTATGATGCCGACCATGTAGCCGTACTCATTATTGAGAATCAGCTTTGCCGCTGCCGCTCCGAGTCTCGTCGTCAGAACGCGGTCATACGGACATGGGCTTCCTCCTCTCTGCGTATGTCCCGGAACCGTCACACGCACTTCAATTCCGGTTTTTTCCTGGATCGCCGCCGCAATCTCATAAGATACGGCCGGATGAGGATTTTTCTTTAATTTTTCCTTCAGCTCCTTCTTGGACAGCTTCGCGTTCTGCTTTGAGATTGCTCCCTCTGCGACGGCGAGAATCGTAAATCCTTTTCCTGCCTTTGTTCTTCTGTTGATCGCCTCGATGACTTTGTCGATGTCATACGGAATTTCCGGAATCAGGATAATGTCGGCTCCTCCTGCGATTCCGGCGTGGAGCGTCAGCCATCCTACCTTATGTCCCATAACCTCCACGATAAAGACGCGGTTGTGGGAGGAAGCTGTCGTGTGGATGCAGTCAATCGCGTCCGTCGCAATGTTGACCGCGCTCTCAAATCCGAACGTCATGTCTGTGCCCCAGATATCGTTGTCAATCGTCTTTGGAAGGTGGATGATGTTTAATCCTTCCTCGCGCAGCAGATTCGCTGTCTTCTGCGTTCCGTTTCCTCCTAAAATGACAAGGCAGTCAAGACGCAGCTTGTAATAATTCTGTTTCATGGCCTCCACCTTGTCCAGCCCTTTCTCATCCGGCACGCGCATCAGCTTAAACGGCTGTCTCGAGGATCCTAAAATCGTTCCGCCCTTTGTCAGAATACCAGAGAAGTCTTTTGACGTCAGCATACGGTAATCCCCATAAATCAGTCCCTTATATCCGTTTGCAAATCCGTACACCTCCAGCTGATCCTCCGGCAGATTAAAAGACAGTCCCTTTACAACCCCCCGCATTGCTGCATTTAACGCCTGGCAATCGCCGCCGCTGGTCAACAATCCTATTCTTTTCATAGTTTTGAAACACCTCTTTTTCTAATTATAGTTGATAACTTATTATATAATAGTTTTACTTTTCTCACAAGTCCCGGGGTCTTCTTTTTTCTCTTTTTCTGCCGGACACAGACATTTTTTTCCTGCCGTTTCGCGCAGCTGAAATATGTTTTTTCCTGAAATCCGTTCAGACGAAAAAAAACTCCTCCCGCGGTCTTTTTACGTCGGGAAGAGTTCCGGCTGCGAAGAGGATTTTATCGCTTAATCCCCTGCTCCAGCTCCTGAGCCCACATCTGCAGATCATACGCCTTGCCGTCAAACAGCTTTAAGATCGTTCCATAGGGAGCCGTGTCATTGGCAAACGCATTCGCCTCGTCTGTATCGACATGCATGGCAAGCCTAAACGCCGGGCTGACGCGGACTACGACGTCCGCAAAAATCAGGGCGCGCTCAAAGCTCTGCGTGATGACAAAGACGTCGTCATTGTCTTTCAGATTCATACGGATCGCCTCGTCGGGAGGCATATGGATATGGCGCTTTGCCACAATCACTCCTTTTTCGATGTCGAGAGAGGCGCCCGGACGGATCAGCGTGCATCCAGGCGTCCCGCAGATGTCGCCGGACTGCCTGATTACCCCCGGGATTCCCAGCTTTCTGGCGTCCGTCAGCGAAAGCTCGATCTGAGTCGCTGAGCGGAAGGGTCCTAAGATCGCTACGTTCTCAAAGCATCCTTTTGGTCCCTGCACCGTCAGGCGCTCTCCTGATAAAAATTGTCCCGGCTGGCTCAATTCTTTTACAAAGGTCAGCTGCGCGTCAGGACCGAACAGTTTTTCAAAATCCTCTTTTGAAATATGGATATGGCGCGCGGATGTCTCAATAGGGATTTTTCGAGGCATTGGATTTTCCCCCTTATCGGTTGATTTTTGAGACCATACTACCATATCGCTTTCCATTATTCAATATTTTCTGTCACGGACTGTATAAAAAAGCCCTCAAACGGAAACCCGCTTGAGGACTGGATTTTCTGGCGGAGCTTGCCCCGGAGGGGACGAACTACCGGGCAAAGACACGGTTTGCCAAGTTCCACAACCTGCCGGAGCCGATGCAGATGTTCCGTGAGATTGCGGATATACAGACCGCTGATATGCTAAAGCTGCCCGTGCCGAAAGTGAATTACCACAATATCAAGGTAGCCCCCAGTGACATCCAGAAAGAAATGGTGGCTTCCCTTGCCAAACGAGCCGAGAAAGTCAGGGCAAGGGCTGTGGAGCCGCAGGTCGATAATATGCTCAAAATCACGAATGACGGGCGGAAACTGGCACTTGACCAGAGGCTGATCGACCCGATGCTGCCGGACGATGCGGGGAACAAGGTCAATGCCTGCGTGGACAATGTGTACCATATCTGGGAGGAACACGCTGACACAAGGGCGGCGCAGCTTCTGTTCTGCGACCTCTCCACGCCGAAAGGCGACGGGACTTTCAATGTTTATGA
>CAWVKK010000028.1:0-31452 GCA_963929865.1 uncultured Eubacteriales bacterium
CCGGGCAGGTTTCCGATGTAAACGAGTTTCTGAAGCTGGTAGACAAGTACCTGGATATTCCGGAACTTGACGCCGCCATTCTCAATGAGCTTGTGAGCAGGATCGTGGTACACAGCCCGGTAAGGGAGAACGGAAGGAAGCAGGTGCGAATCGACCTGTACTTCACCTATGTGGGGCAAATCCGCATCCCTTTGAAGATTGGACGGGAGTCCCTAAACGAATCGGAACCGGCGTGACTTAACACGCCGGTTCCTACCAAATTTCTTTTTACTTCCTTATGGGACACTGCCTGAGGAGGAGTGCTTTTTTCGTGTCCGGCAGTAAATGGCTGCCGGAGACAGACATTTTATAATCTGCTTTATATTATGAGCACAACTTTTAATAACTTACGAATTTTGCGCTTTATATTCTTCTCCCCAATTCCACATAGCATCCAAAATAGGTTTCAGGCTTTTCCCCAAATCTGTTAACGAATATTCTACACGAGGAGGAACTTCGGCATATACGGTGCGAGTAAGCAATCCGCTGCTTTCCATATCTCGAAGTTGTGCAGTCAACACTTTTTGAGATACATTTCCAATAGATTTCTTTAATTCCCCAAATCGCTTTGTCCCCGGCAGCAAATCACGCAAAATTAAAACTTTCCACTTATCGCCAATCAGTGTCAATGTTGTTTCTACCGGACAAGCAGGTAACTCTTTGACGTTCTGCATGTTATCGCTTCTCTTTCTATAGTTTCTTTTTGATAGCTACAGTATTTTATGATGTCTACTTTACAAATAACCCTTGCGACCCCCAGTATAGTATGAAAGCTGAGTAAAGTCAAGGTTTCCTCCCGGCAGCCGCCTGATAGTTTCCTTTTAGTAACTACAGCACAATAAAGTGCTTACTTTACGAACAAAACGTGACTGCGTATAATACAGACAAGAGCTAAGGAGAACGGCCGATCTGAAGCTGAAATGAAAAATAAAAACTTGATTCAGTATATTTAGGAGGAATTCGAAATGAAAATAGCAGTAATTTGCGCAAATGGAAAAGCAGGTAAACTTATCGTAAAGGAAGCTGTAAGCAGAGGTCTGGATGTGACTGCTGTTGTCCGCGGGGATAATGCCTCAACAGCGCAGAAAGTCCTGAAAAAAGACTTATTCGATCTCACTGCTGATGATGTAAAAGACTATGATGTGGTAATTGACGCTTTTGCAGCATGGACAGAGGAAACCCTTCCTCATCACAGCACTTCTCTGAAACATCTATGCGACATCCTCTCTGGTACAGATACCCGATTGCTTATTGTTGGCGGAGCTGGAAGCCTGTATGTGAATCCTGAACATACTGTGTGTGTGGCTGACGGACCGGATTTCCCCGACGTCTTCAAGCCTCTGGCTGCCGCTATGGCAAAAGCTCTTGGCGAACTTCGTGAGCGTAAGGATGTCAAGTGGACATATATCAGCCCTGCAGGAGATTTTCAGGCAGATGGCGAACGCACCGGTAAATATATTCTTGGCGGCGAAGAACTGACCCTCAATTCCAAAGGAGAAAGCATCATCAGCTATGCCGATTATGCGATTGCCATGGTAGATGAAGCTGTAAACGGCGGTCATATTCAGAAACGCATCAGCGTCGTAAGAGAATAACGATATTTCAAAACATATTTTTAGGAGAAAATACCATGAAAATGCGTCGGCTGCCGAGCCAAACCCCTTGGGCATACGCAGATTGACGGAAGCACTGAAATCACAGATCTGGATGTGAAACCATTGCCGATGAAGCTGAGCAGTGATCCGGGAGGGAGCAAAATGACACAAATGGAAAGAAGATTGTATTTAATTCGGGAGCTGCTGAAAGAGCAGCCGGAATATGAAGGGCTGGAAATCCCAGAGGACGAGGATGGTCAGAAGTGCCTGCTTCGCTCCCTGTTCAATATTCGGATGCCGCTCCCTGCCGGTCAGGATTTTCTGACGGTACAGGACGTTTACTTGCAGGAAGAAACACAGCGCAAGGGGATTACAGATTTTGCCGATTTACAGTCGGTGCAGGAAGGGATTTACCTCTGGCAGGGGGATATTACAACCTTGCGCTGCGACGCGATTGTAAATGCCGCAAACAGCCAGATGCTGGGATGCTTTGTACCCTGTCATGGCTGCATTGACAATGCCATCCACACCTTTGCCGGTGTACAGCTTCGTCTGGCCTGCGCGGAATTGATGCGTCGGCAGGGGCATGAAGAAGAAACCGGCAAGGCGAAAATCACCCCGGCCTTTAACCTGCCCTGCCGCTATGTCCTGCACACCGTCGGGCCTATCGTAAGCGGTCTGCTTACCAAAAAGGACAGGGATTTGCTTGCTTCGTGCTACCGCTCCTGTTTAGAGCTGACCGAGCGGAACCAAATCAAAAGTATTGCGTTTTGCTGTATCTCCACCGGCGAATTTCATTTCCCGAATGAAGAGGCGGCGGAAATTGCCATTCAAACTGTAAAAGATTACAGGAAACATACACAGAGCAAAATCGAGGTGATATTCAATGTTTTTAAGGAAACCGATCTCAACATCTACCGGAAACTACTCGGGGCAAATTGAAAAGCTGAAACAGGAAATTCAAACTGCCGACGCGATTGTGATCGGCGCAGGAGCAGGCATGTCCACTTCTGCCGGATTTACTTATGACGGAGAAAGGTTTGAAAAACATTTCTCGGATTTTCACAAGAAGTATGGCATACGGGATATGTACTCCGGCGGCTTCTATCCCTATGATACGCTGGAGGAATACTGGGCGTGGTGGAGCCGCCAGATCATGCTGAATCGCTATGAAGCAGGCACAGGAAAGCCTTACAGCGATTTGCTGGAGCTGGTAAAGGACAAGGATTATTTTGTCCTGACCACCAATGTAGACCATCAGTTCCAGCTTGCCGGTTTTGATAAGAAGCGCCTGTTTTACACGCAGGGAGATTATGGTCTGTGGCAATGCTCCCAACCCTGCCGCCAAAAAACCTATGATAATGAAGAAATTGTCCGGCAAATGGCGGCAGAGCAAAAAGATATGAAAATCCCCACAGATTTGATCCCCAAATGCCCGGTGTGCGGCGCTCCTATGACCATGAATTTGCGCTGCGATATGACCTTTGTGCAGGACGATGGCTGGTATGCTGCTTCCAAGCGTTACAATGATTTCATCCAGCGGTGCCAAAATCAGCATATTTTGTTTTTGGAGCTGGGCGTGGGAGCCAACACTCCCGGCATAGTGAAATTTTCCTTCTGGAGAATGACGGCGGAGAATCCAAAAGCGGTTTATGCCTGCATCAATCTGGGGGAAGCCGGCGCGCCAAGAGAAATTGAAAATCGTTCTATCTGCATTGACGGGGATATTGGCGAAGTATTAAAAAGCTGCCTATGACGGCGTGATTTAGGGCGTGCCTTCTGAAAGAAAAAGGCACGCCCCTGCGAGAAGAAAATGTAATATATATAATCCGGAGCTGAGGCGATCCGATGATCAGACCGGACGCGCCCCGGCTTCCGCGATTACCGATAAAAAATGCTATACGGAAAACAACAGCTGATCGTACGTCGGATACGGCAGAAATTCATCTGGAATTCTGCTCTCCGCCGCGTTGGCTGCAAGGCGCAGCTCTTCCATGACAGAGAGCACGCGGTCATGACAGAAATCGGCGGCTGCCTGAAGGTCAGAAATTTTTAAGACCTCTTCCGTCGCTTCGCTCAGAGAGCGGATTCCCTGCGTGATTGTCTGATAGGACTCAGACAAAAACGCGACGAGCGCTTCTTCCTCCGCAGTGGAGACAGAAGGCAGAAAGGCTTTCTTTTCACATGCGTTTTTCGATACCGCCGCTGCGTAGGAAGAAAGCGAGGGCAGAAAATCCTTTGTCAGCATCTCCTGCATCGTGCGGGATTCGATCTCGATAGTCTTGACATAGTTTTCCAGCAAAATTTCATAGCGGGAGAAGATCTCCTCCTTTGTGAGAATGTGATGCTTTGTAAAGAGCGCGATATTCTTTTCAGAGATAAACTCTCTCATCGCATCCGGCGTGGAGACAAGGTTGTAAAGCCCGCGCTCTTTCGCCTCCTGCACCCACTCTTCGGTATAGCCGTTGCCGTTGAAGATGATTTTTTTATGCTTCTTGACGGCGCGTTTGATCAGCTCGCGTACAGCCGCCTTCATCTGGTCGGCAGGCGTGTCCTTAAGCTCATCGTAAAACTGACACAGCGCTTCCGCCACAGCGGTATTCAGGATGATATTCGGCGTCGCCACAGAGGCGGAGGAGCCGAGCATACGGAATTCAAATTTGTTTCCGGTAAACGCAAACGGAGAAGTGCGGTTGCGGTCTGTTGTGTCCTTTATGAAATGGGGAAGCACATGCGCGCCGGTCTCTAACTGGACGCGTTCATGTTCGCCGAAGTAAGTATCGTTCTCAATGGACTTAAGGATCTGCGTCAGCTCATCGCCCAGAAATACGGAGACAATGGCAGGCGGCGCCTCATTTCCGCCGAGACGGTGGTCGTTTCCGGCTGAGGCGGCTGAGATTCTCATCAGATCCGCATAGTCGTCGACCGCCTTGATGACTGCCATGAGAAAGACGAGAAACTGGATATTCTCAGAAGGCGTCTTTCCGGGATCGAGAAGATTGCCGCCCTCATCCGTCGTCATAGACCAGTTGTTGTGCTTGCCGCTGCCGTTGATGCCCTCAAACGGTTTTTCGTGGAGCAGGCACATAAGCCCATGGCGCTCTGCGACCTTTTTCATCATCTCCATCGTCAGCTGGTTATGGTCCACCGCGACGTTGACAGTGTCGAACACCGGTGCAAGCTCATGCTGGGACGGAGCGACCTCGTTGTGCTTTGTCTTTGCCGGAATGCCCAGCTTCCACAATTCCTCATCGAGGTCGTGCATGTAGGCGGCGATCTTCGGCTTCAGCGCACCGAAGTAGTGATCCTCCATCTCCTGCCCCTTCGGAGCGGGAGCGCCGAACAGAGTGCGGCCGCAGAAGACAAAGTCGCGGCGCTTCTGGTACAGATTTTTATCGATCAGAAAATATTCCTGTTCGGGACCGACGGTTGTCGATACGCTGGAGACATGGTCATTGCCCAAAAGCCGTAAAATTTTGAGCGCCTGTATATTCAAAGCTTCCATAGAGCGCAGCAGAGGCGTCTTTTTGTCGAGCGCTTCCCCGCTGTAAGAGCAGAAAGCGGTCGGAATGTACAGAGTATGGTCTTTGATGAAGGCGGGGGAGGTAGGGTCCCACGCCGTGTAGCCTCTCGCCTCAAAGGTAGCGCGCAGACCTCCGGATGGAAAACTGGAGGCGTCAGGCTCTCCTTTGACCAGCTCCCTGCCGGAGAAATTCATGATGACCTCCCCATCCCCTGTCGGAGAGATGAAGCTGTCGTGCTTTTCGGCAGTATAGCCGGTCATAGGCTGAAACCAGTGCGTGAAATGAGTCGCTCCGTTTTCCACAGCCCATTCCTTCATCGCCACTGCGACGGAATTGGCGACGTCCAACTCCAGATGAGTTCCGTTTTGCATGGTCTTCTTTAAGGCTTTATACATATCTTTCGGGAGTTTATTGCGCATCACTTTATCGTTAAATACGAGACTTCCATATAAAGCGGGGATATCTTTTACGTTTGCTGGCATAATAGCTGCACTCCTTTCTGTGGATGTTTTCAGAAAAAGAAAAAGGCGCTTCGGAGATCTCCAAAGCGCCTTTGCTTATGAACAGTAGTATACACAAAAACAGAGATTTGTCAATGTCTCTTTTGAAAAAAAGTAAAAATTTTTTTTGAGGAGAGCGCTTGAGGGCTTGACAAACGGGACAGTTTTCATTATACTGCCGTGTATAAGAAAAGCAAAGGCGCTTGGATCAATACTCCAGGTGCCTTTTTTTTGTCCCAGAGAAAATACGATGTTTCGGAGGACAAAAAAGAGAGCATACTGCTGACAGAAGCAGCCTGCAGGGAAGAAGGAGGAAAATGTAATGGCAGTAAAATATGTATTTGTGACGGGAGGCGTCGTATCCGGTCTGGGGAAAGGCATTACGGCGGCTTCTCTGGGGCGCCTTATGAAAGCGCGCGGCTATCAGGTTACGATGCAGAAATTTGACCCGTACATTAATGTAGACCCCGGAACGATGAATCCGATCCAGCACGGGGAGGTGTTCGTCACGGACGACGGGACGGAGACGGACCTGGATTTGGGGCATTACGAACGTTTTATTGATGAAAATCTTGGAAAAAACTCGAACGTGACGACAGGAAAAATTTACTGGTCCGTCTTAAACAAAGAGCGCCGGGGAGACTACGGAGGAGGAACGGTCCAGGTCATCCCGCACATCACAAACGAAATCAAAAGCCGGTTTTACCGCCCGGTTTTTCCGGATGAAGAGAAGATTGCCATCATTGAGGTGGGAGGGACGGCAGGCGACATCGAAAGCCAGCCCTTTTTGGAGGCGATCCGCCAGTTCCAGCACGAGGTGGGACACGAGAACGCAATTTTGATCCATGTCACGCTTGTCCCGTATCTGAAAGCTTCGGGGGAGCTGAAGACAAAACCGACGCAGATGAGCGTAAAGGAACTACAAGGAAGAGGACTGCAGCCTGATATTTTGGTATGCCGCAGCGAATATCCGATCTCCCAGGACATACGGGATAAGATCGCTCTGTTTTGCAATGTGCCGCCAAAATATGTCATTGAGAATCTGGATATGGAATATCTGTATGAAGTGCCGCTCGCTATGGAAAGAGAACACCTGGCGCAGGCAGTGTGCGGATGTCTGAGACTGCCGTGCCCGGCGCCTGACCTGAAGGACTGGCAGGACATGACAGATTCCTTAAAAAATCCGACCGATACAGTAGAGATCGCGATAGTCGGAAAGTACACACAGCTCCACGACGCCTACCTCAGTGTGGCGGAAGCATTAAAGCACGGCGGAATCGCAGAGCATGTCAGCGTAAAGCTCCGCTGGGTCGACTCAGAGGAAGTGACAGAGGAAAACGCGGAGGAAAAATTAAGAGAGGCAGACGGCATCTTAGTGCCGGGCGGATTTGGAAAGCGCGGGACGGATGGGATGATCGCCGCGATCCGCTTTGCGAGAACGCGCTGCATCCCGTTTCTCGGGATCTGTCTGGGGATGCAGATGGCAATCGTGGAATATGCCAGAAATGTTTTGGAATTTCACGATGCCGACAGCATCGAATTCAATCCGAACACACTCCACCCCGTGATCTCCTTAATGCCGGATCAAAACGGAGTGGAAAATCTGGGAGGAACGTTGCGGTTAGGATCGTATCCGTGCGTGTTAAGAGAGACGTCAAAGGCGCTGGAGATATACAGAAAAAAAGAAATCACAGAACGGCACAGACATCGCTATGAGATCAACAATGACTACCGGGTTCCGATCGAAGAACACGGCATGGTTTTGTCGGGGCTTTCTCCGGACGGCCGTATTGTGGAGATGATAGAGCTGCCCGGTCACCCGTATTTTATAGGGACGCAGGGGCATCCGGAGTTTAAATCGAGACCCAACCATGCCCATCCGCTGTTTCGCGGACTCATTTTTGCAGCGATAGAGGAGAAAAGAAAGAGAGGTTGACGATATGAAAAGAGAACAGGGATTATACCGGCAGGAATTTGAACATGACAACTGCGGCATCGGAGCGGTGGTCAATAAAGACGGGATAAAAAGTCATAGGATCCTGGAAAACGCGCTGAAAATCGTGGAAAATCTGGAACACCGCGCCGGGAAGGACGCGGAGGGAAAAACAGGGGACGGCGTCGGCATTCTGCTGCAGATTTCTCACAAATTTTTCAGCAAAGTATGTCAGCCTCTGGGAATCACGCTGGGAGAAGAGAGAGAATACGGAATAGCGGTGCTGTTTCTGCCTCAGGATGAACTGCAGAGAAACCAGGCGAAAAAGATGTTTGAGATTATCACAGAAAAGGAGGGAATGGAATTTTTGGGCTACCGGGAGGTTCCGGTTTACCCGGAGGTGTTAGGACATAAGGCGAGAGCGTGTATGCCGCATATTGTGCAGGCGTTTATCAAAAAACCCCAGGAGACAAAAAAGGGGCTGGAGTTTGACAGGAAGCTGTACGTGGCGCGGCGCGTTTTTGAGCAGAGCAATGACAATACGTACGTCGCTTCCATGTCGAGCCGGACGATCGTGTATAAAGGAATGTTCCTGGTAGGACAGCTTCGCACCTTCTTTGCCGATCTGCAGGATAAAGATTATGAGACGGCGATGGCGATGGTTCACTCCAGATTCAGCACAAACACAAACCCGAGCTGGGAGAGAGCGCACCCGAACCGTCTGATCGTACACAACGGAGAGATCAACACGATCCGGGGAAATGCAGACAAAATGCTGGCGCGGGAAGAAAATATGGAATCGGAACATTTAAAAGATCAGATGTATAAAGTTCTTCCAGTTGTGGACACGCGAGGATCAGACTCTGCCATGCTCGACAATACGCTGGAGTTTTTGATGATGAGCGGGATGGATCTGCCTCTGGCCGTCATGATTGCGATTCCGGAACCATGGTCAAACAACCACACCCTTTCCCAGGAGAGAAGGGATTTCTACCAATACTATGCGACGATGATGGAGCCGTGGGACGGACCGGCGTCGATTGTCTTCTCGGACGGGGACGTGATGGGCGCTGTCCTGGATCGGAACGGGCTTCGTCCGTCCAGATATTATATCCTGAAAAACGGAGACGTGATTTTATCGTCGGAAGTGGGCGTCCTTAAGGTGCCCGAGGAAGAAATCATCGTAAAAGAAAGACTTCATCCGGGGAAAATGCTTCTTGTCGATACGGCGCAAGGCAAGATCCTGCCAGACGATGAGATTAAGGAATATTACGCAAAAAGACAGCCCTACGGGGAATGGATCGACAGCAACCTTGTGGAGCTGAAAGATTTAAAGATCCCGAACAAGAGAGCCGCAAACAATACGCCGCATGAGCGCAGACGGCTGCAGAAGGCATTCGGCTATACGTATGAGGAATACCGCAAATCGATTTCGTACATGGCGTTAAATGGAACAGAGGAGACCGCAGCGATGGGAAGCGATATCCCGCTTGCTGTCCTTTCAAAAAAAGACCATCCGCTGTTCTCCTACTTTAAACAGCTGTTCGCGCAGGTGACGAATCCGCCGATCGACGCGATCCGTGAGGAGATTGTGACGTGTACGGCCGTCTATGTGGGAAAGAGAGGCAATCTTTTGGAGGAATGCCCGGAAAACTGTCAGGTCTTAAAGATCCACAATCCGATTTTGACGAATATCGATATGATGAAGATCAAAAACATGAAGATCAAAGGATTCCAGACCGCGGTCGTGCCGATTACATACTATAAGAGTACAAAACTGGAACGGGCGCTCGACCGGCTGTCCGTCGAGGTGGACAAAGCGTACAGGGACGGAGCAAATATCCTTATCCTGTCGGACCGGGGCGTGGATGAAAATCATGTTCCGATTCCGTCCCTGCTCGCCGTATCGGCAGTCCACCAGCATCTGGTCAGGACGAAAAAGCAGAGTTCTATGGCGCTGATTCTGGAATCGGGAGAGCCAAGAGAGGTCCATCACTTTGCAGCGCTTTTGGGGTACGGGGCCTGCGCGGTCAATCCTTATCTCGCCCAGGAGACGATTGCAGAGCTGATCGAGGAGGGGATTTTGGACAAGGAATACTCAGCGGCGGTAGATGACTACAACAGCGCGATTCTGCACGGGATTGTCAAAATTGCCTCCAAGATGGGAATCTCAACGCTCCAGTCGTATCAGGGCGCAAAAATTTTTGAGGCAGTCGGCATCTCGCAGGAGGTCATAGACAAATATTTTTCAGGAACAGTCAGCCGCATCGGCGGAATCACGATCGAGGACATCGCAAAAGAGACGGACGAGCGGCATTCTAAGGCGTTTGACCCTCTGGGGCTTGAGACAGATCTGACGCTGGACAGTCTGGGAAAACATAAAATGCGAAGAGACGGGGAGCAACACCGCTATAACCCGCAGACGATCCATCTGCTTCAGCAGTCGGCAAGGACAGGAAATTACGAGATGTTCCGGGAATACACCAGGCTTGTGGACGAGGAGAGAAGCGGAAACATCAGAAGCCTGATGGACTTTGCCTACCCGGAGAAGGGGATTCCGATCGAAGAGGTGGAGAGCGTCCAGGAGATCGTAAAGCGCTTTAAGACGGGTGCCATGTCGTACGGCTCGATCTCGCAGGAGGCGCATGAGACGCTCGCCATAGCGATGAACCGTCTGGGAGGAAAGTCTAACACAGGAGAAGGCGGAGAAAGCGAAGACCGCTTAGACAGCGCGGGGACACAGGACGACCGCTGCTCGGCGATCAAGCAGGTGGCCTCCGCCAGATTTGGCGTGACGAGCCGCTATCTGGTGAGCGCAAAGGAGATCCAGATTAAGATGGCGCAGGGAGCAAAGCCGGGAGAAGGCGGACATCTGCCCGCCAAGAAGGTATATCCCTGGATCGCAAAGACAAGACATTCGACGCCGGGCGTCACCTTGATTTCCCCGCCGCCTCACCATGACATCTATTCGATCGAAGATCTGGCCCAGCTGATCTATGATTTAAAAAACGCCAACCAATATGCCAGAATTTCCGTCAAGCTTGTCTCTGAGGCAGGCGTAGGGACAGTCGCGGCAGGCGTGGCGAAAGCAGGCGCCCAGGTCGTGCTGATTTCCGGGTACGACGGCGGAACAGGAGCGGCCCCGGAAAGCTCGATCCATGAGGCAGGGCTTCCGTGGGAGCTGGGACTTGCGGAGACACACCAGACCTTATTGAGAAACGGACTTCGAAGCCGCGTTGTGCTGGAGACCGACGGAAAGCTGATGAGCGGAAGAGACGTGGCAATCGCCGCCCTCTTAGGAGCAGAAGAATTTGGATTTGCGACAGCCCCGCTTGTGACGCTCGGCTGTGTGATGATGCGCGTCTGCAATCTCGACACATGTCCGGTCGGCGTCGCGACGCAGAACCCAAAGCTGAGAAAACGGTTTCAGGGAAAACCGGAGTATGTCATGAACTTTATGCTCTTTATCGCGCAGGAGCTGCGGGCATACATGGCAAAGCTGGGCGTGCGCACAGTCGAAGAGATGGTGGGAAGAAGCGATCTGCTGAAGAAAAAGGAGCATCCGCAAAGCCCGATGGCAGATAAGATTGACTTAAGCGCGATTTTAGACAATCCGTTTGCAGACAAAAAACAAAAAGTGACATTTGATCCGAAAAAGGTTTACGATTTTCACCTGGAGACGACGATGGATGAGAAAGTGCTGCTCAAAAAGCTGGGAGAACCGATGAGAAAAGGCGAAAAAGCGTCCTTGAGCGCAAAGGTATCAAACACGGACCGCTCGTTTGGAACTCTCTTCGGGGCGGAGCTGACAAGACGCCACAGAGACGGACTGCCGGAAGACACGATCGAAATCCAGTGCGAGGGAGCCGGAGGACAGAGCTTTGGCGCATTCATTCCGAAAGGCATGACCATCAGGCTGTGCGGAGACACAAACGATTATTTCGGAAAAGGACTCTCAGGCGGAAAGCTGGCTTTATTTCCTCCCAAAAAACGCGGCTACTGCGCTCAGGATAATATCATAGCGGGAAACGTGGCTTTGTATGGCGCCACAGGCGGAAAAGCCTTTATCAGTGGAATTGCCGGAGAACGCTTTGCGGTCCGCAATTCGGGAGCGACTGCCGTTGTGGAGGGCGTCGGAGAACACGGGTGCGAATATATGACAGGGGGACGAGTCGTAATCCTAGGACGCGCCGGGAAAAATTTCGCGGCAGGCATGAGCGGCGGAATCGCCTATGTACTGGATGAAAACAATACGCTGTACCACAATCTGAACAAAGAGATGATCTCAATCGAAAAGGTAGAAGACAAATTTGAAATTCAGGAACTGGAAAGCCTGATCGAGGAACATGTAAAAGAGACAGGATCAGAGAGAGGAAAAGAAGTGCTGGCTTCCTTTGCCCAGTATCTGCCGAAATTTAAAAAGATTATTCCAAACGACTATAAAAAGATGATGATTCTAAGCGCAAAGCTGGAAGAAAAAGGAATGGGAGCAGAACAGGCGCAGATGGAAGCTTTCTACGAGAGCTTTCAGGATTAGGAGGGCGAAAACATGGGAAAACCTACGGGATTTTTAGAGTATGAGAGAAAAAACGCAAAGGTGGAGGAACCGCTGTCCAGAATCCGGCATTTTGGGGAATTCCGGGCAATGCTCTCAAGGGAAGAGCAGAGCATACAGGGAGCTCGCTGCATGGAGTGCGGCGTCCCGTTCTGCCAGTCCGGAATGATGATTGGCGGGATGGCATCGGGATGCCCGCTGCACAATCTTGTGCCGGAGACAAACGATCTTGTGTACCGCGGAAACTGGGAAAAGGCATATGAGAGACTGGCAAAGACACACTGCTTTCCGGAATTCACTTCGAGGGTATGTCCGGCGCTGTGCGAAGCGGCATGTACGTGCAATATAAACGGAGACCCCGTCTCCGTAAAAGAAAACGAAAAGAGGATCATAGAGACGGCTTTCGAAAACGGCTGGGTAGTTCCGCGGGTGCCTAAGACGAGAACGGGAAAAAAGGTTGCGGTCGTGGGAAGCGGACCTTCCGGATTGGCCGCGGCGCTGCAGCTGAACAGAAGAGGTCATCTGGTGACGGTGTTTGAGAGAAAAGACAGGATCGGCGGGCTGCTGCGCTACGGGATTCCCAACATGAAGCTGGACAAAAAGGTGATCGACCGCAGAATAAAACTGATGGAGGAGGAAGGAGTCCTATTTCAGACGGGAATCGACGTCGGAAAAGACAGAAAAGCGGAAGATCTCTTAAAAGAATTCGACCGTGTCATACTTGCCTGCGGCGCTTCGAATCCGAGAGATTTAAAAGTTCCAGGCAGGGAGGCGAACCATATTTTCTTTGCCGCAGACTTTCTCTCCATGGTGACAAAGAGTCTGCTCGACTGTGAATTTCAGGATCAGAAATGCAGCTTTGTAAAAGGAAAAGACGTTGTCGTGATAGGAGGCGGCGACACCGGAAACGACTGTGTGGGAACAGTGATCCGTTTAGGAGCAAAATCGGTCGTTCAGCTTGAGATGATGCCGAAGGCGCCGGATCGGCGCGCTTTGTGCAATCCTTGGCCTGAATGGCCCCGCGTGTGCAAGACAGATTACGGGCAGGAGGAAGCCATCGCCGTATTTGGGCATGATCCGCGCATTTATCAGACAACGGTGACAGAATTTCTTAAGGATGAAGCCGGAAACGTACAAAAAGCCAAGATCGTAGCGCTGGAACAAAAAAAGGATGAGGCGACGGGGCGGATAAATATGGTCCCCGTCAAAGGAACCGAAAAGATTATCAGCGCCCAGGTGGTGCTGATTGCAGCCGGATTTTTGGGAAGCGAGAAATATGTCACCGACGCTTTTAAGGTAGCCGTCAATGAGAGGACGAACGTCAAGACAGAGCCGGACAAATATCAGACAAGCGTCCCCAGAGTCTTTACAGCAGGGGATATGCACAGAGGACAGTCTCTCGTCGTGTGGGCGATCCAGGAGGGAAAAAGAGCGGCGCATGACGTGGATGAATCCCTGATGGGGTATACGAACCTGAACTGACAGCAAAGAGGGGGAAGCGAAAAAACGCAGCCCCCTCTTAGGATTTTAGATCCAGTCTTTCGCCTCCAGAATATATTCTTTGGGCACTTCATAGGTCAGCCAGATATTGGCTTTGGGATGGTAGAAGGCGTAGCCGTCTTCTGCCATTTTTTTTGCGTCGACGATGATGACGGCCGGCGGCGTATGGCGGCGCATTGCCTTTTTGAGCGCAATCTCGCCGGAATCGGTCAAAAATACATGGTCCCGCTTCTGTCTGAGAATTCCGCCCTCTAAAATGCTCTCTTTGACCTGACGTTCCGTGCCGTGGTAGAGAAGAGGAGGAGGGACGTCCGCCGATCCGCACAGATCCTCCAGCTTTAACCCGACAGAATGACCGTAGTCAGCGCGCACTCTGGAGTGGGATTCGTCGGAAAAAGAATAGCGTTCGTTTGTGACAATCTCCGCCTCAAACTGTTCCCGCGAGTAGGAAGGCTTTCTGCTCTGGATTGCCAAGAACAGTTCCTCCGCGTCCGCCCACCCGGCGGCGTCAAGGGTAAGATGGGCAAGAGCGGGGTTATGCCGCAGAACCTTTGAGATAAAAAGAGAAGGGTGGATGCTTTTTGCCATATTCATTTCTCCTTACTGCATATGATTTTATTGTGTGCGAAATCTATTTTATCAGATCCGGCGAGTATTTTACAGCGGCAAAAGTGCGATACCGGAAAAATATTTCCGGGGGCGGCACAAAGCACGGAAGTGGTGTATGATAAAAGAGAAAAAGAGAAAAAGGAGACAACGATATGAACAAAAAGGCAATGCTGCGCCGGGGCGGCCATGTCGGCATCGCGGCGTGTTCCAACGGATTAAAAAAGGAACAGGAAAGGGAAGTAGAGCGCCTGAAAGACTGCCTGTCGCACATGGGGCTTATACCGGTTGTGAGTCCCCATATCTATCAGAAATATTCTGTTTTTTCCGGGACCGGAAAGGAGAGAGCCGAGGATTTGATGCGGCTGTTGGAGGATAAGAGGATTCAGGCGGTTTTTGACATCTCAGGAGGGGATGCGGCAAATCACCTCTTGGAGTATCTGGACTATGAGGCGATCCGGCGTCTGGATAAGCCTCTTTTCGGGTACAGCGACCTGACGGTACTGTTAAACGGAATTTATCAGAAAACAGGGATCTGCACATATCTGTACCAGATCAGAAATCTGGTCAGAGAGGATGGACAAGAACAGAGAAAACGGTTTGCGGAAACACTTTTCAGCGGAGAAAATTCACTGTATGAGGCAAAATGGAACTGGATTCAGGGAGAGCGGATTGAGGGGACCGTAGTGGGAGGAAACATCCGATGTCTCCTAAAACTGGCGGGAACGCCCTATTTTCCGGATCTGACAGACAAGGTATTATTTCTGGAATCCCTCGGGGGAGAAGAGGCAGTGATGAGCGCCTTTTTTTCGCAGCTGCGGCAGATGGGGGCTTTTCGGAAGATCCGCGGCGTTATGCTTGGAACTTTTACAAAAATGCAGCAGGAAAAACGGGCGGTTTCGATAGAAACCATGGCTGTGAACGCAGTGAACGATCCGTCGCTTCCGATCGCAAAGACAGAACAGATCGGGCACGGGGCAGACGCGAGATGCCTTGTCATCGGATCGCAGGTAGAGCTCGAAAAGAAAACTACTTGACAAATGAAAAAAGTTATAGTAGACTAACCATAGTTAGCAAGAACTAATTAAAAAACAGAAGGCGGATTGAAAATCCGCTTTCTATTAGCAGACAGAGTTAGCATATGCTAATTAATAAGCGCAAAAAGGAGATGAAATATGAGTGTTGTAATCATAGGCGGTCATGACCGCATGGTCTGTCAGTATAAAAAAATCTGCAAAAATTTTAACTGCAAAGCGAAAGTGTTTACTCAGATGTCAGCTGATTTGAATAAGCAGCTGGGAAGTCCCGACTTATTTGTGCTGTTCACAAATACCGTTTCTCACAAAATGGTCCGCTGTGCGATAGAAGAAGCAAGGAGAAACAACACTCAGGTGGTACGGTGTCACAGCAGCAGCGGGAGCGCGCTGGCTGAGATTTTACAGCAGCGGACACAAAAGCCCCAGACCGATGCGAAGCCGTAAAATAAAAGAGCGCAGGATACAAAAGATATGCGAAAAAGAAGAAGGAGTGGATATGATGCCTCTGACAATGGCAAAAACCGGAGAAGTCAATTTAATTAGACGGATAGGCGGAAGAGAAGATGTGAGGCGCTTCCTGGAAAGCCTCGGATTCGTGGAGGGAAGCAATGTTGTGCTTGTCTGCGAGAACAATGGAAATGTAATTGTAAATATAAAGGAATCACGTGTTGCAATCAGCAAAGAGATGGCAAACAAAATTTTAATTTAAACGGGAGAAAAAATATGCGGACATTGAAAGAAGTAAAATGCGGAGAGAGCGTCTCTGTTGTAAAGCTCAGCGGAGAAGGCGCCGTAAAGCGGCGGATCATGGATATGGGGATCACAAAGGGAACCTCCGTCTATGTCAGGAAGGTTGCGCCTCTTGGAGATCCGATCGAAGTGACCGTGAGGGGATATGAGCTTTCTCTGCGCAAGGCAGACGCAGAAATGATTGAGGTTAAGTAAAGACCGCGGCTGACGCAGACAGCGTCGGCATTGAAGTCAGCAGCAAAGCAGAGCAGGGGGAGCTGCTCTGACAAAATGTGTTGTTAGCAGTTGCTAATCAGAAAGAGAGGAAAAGATGTCGGTGAAAATTGCACTTGCAGGAAATCCGAACAGTGGAAAGACGACACTGTTTAACGCACTGACCGGATCCAATCA
The DNA here is from genome assembly GCA_963929865.1 of uncultured Eubacteriales bacterium. Classification (GTDB taxonomy): domain Bacteria; phylum Bacillota; class Clostridia; order Lachnospirales; family Lachnospiraceae; genus JAGZHZ01. The sequence goes on from CAWVKK010000028.1 coordinate 16,430, forward strand.
GTTTGTGGGAAATTGGCCGGGAGTTACGGTAGAAAAAAAGGAAGGAAAGCTAAAAGGTCACAAAGACGTCATCATCACAGACCTTCCGGGAATTTATTCTCTGTCCCCTTACACGCTGGAAGAAGTGGTGGCCAGAAATTATCTGATCGGAGAAAAACCGGACGCGATTTTAAACATTGTAGATGGAACGAATCTGGAGAGAAATCTTTATCTGACGACCCAGCTGATGGAGCTGGGCATTCCGGTCGTCATGGCGGTGAACATGATGGATCTTGTCGGCAAAAACGGCGATAAGATTGATCTTCCCAAACTGAAAAAGGCGCTGGGATGCGAAGTGACACAGATCTCCGCCTTAAAGGGAACCGGAATCAAAGAGGCGGCGGAAAAAGCGGTCCGCGCGGCTCAGACAGGAACAGGAAACATTGCGGTTCACAAATTCAGCCCGGAGACGGAGGAAGCTCTGGAAGAAATAGAAGGGATGCTCGGGGCAGATATTGCGGCGGAACAGAGAAGATTCTATGCGGTTAAGCTGTTTGAGAGGGATGACAAAATCGCAGCCAGAATGAAGAACGTTCCTGATGTGGAAGCGATTATCAAAAAAGCAGAGACGGCACAGGACGACGATGCCGAGAGCATCATCACAAATGAGAGATATCATTATATTGCATCGATCATCTCACAGTGCTATCATAAAAAGAATAAGGGACAGCTTTCGATCTCAGACAAAATTGACCGCATCGTCACAAACAGATGGGCGGCGCTGCCGATTTTTGCGCTGGTTATGTTCTGCGTCTACTATGTCTCCGTCACGACGGTCGGCACCTGGGCGACAGACTGGGTCAATGACAACCTGTTTTCGGACGGCTGGAGCTTCTTTGGAATAGCCGTTCCGAGTATTCCGGATTTGGTGGCCAGCGGACTGGAAGCGATCAACTGCGCGTCATGGCTGCAGGGGCTGATCGTCGACGGGATTGTGGCCGGAGTCGGAGCTGTTTTGGGATTTGTGCCGCAGATGCTGGTGCTGTTTCTCTTTCTGGCATTTTTGGAGTCGTGCGGCTATATGGCGAGAATTGCCTTTATTATGGACCGTATCTTCCGCAAATTCGGTCTCTCGGGAAAATCGTTTATTCCGATGCTGATCGGAACAGGATGCGGCGTGCCGGGCGTCATGGCTTCGAGAACAATCGAAAATGACCGCGACAGAAAGATGACCATCATGACGACGACCTTTATCCCGTGCAGCGCAAAGATGCCGATCATCGCCCTGATTGCGGGCGCTTTGTTCGGAGGAGCGGCGTGGGTTGCCCCGAGCGCATATTTTGTAGGGGTTGCCGCTATCATCTGTTCCGGAATTATTTTAAAGAAGACAAAAATTTTTGCAGGCGATCCGGCACCGTTCGTCATGGAGCTTCCGGCTTACCATATGCCTACCGTGGGAAATATCTTAAGAAGCATGTGGGAGCGCGGATGGTCCTTCATTAAGAAAGCGGGAACCGTAATTTTGCTCTCAACAATTTTTATCTGGTTTACCTCAAGCTTCGGGTTTGTGGACGGAAAATTCGGCATGGTAGACGATCTGTCTGACGGAATCCTCGCCGCAGTCGGAAGAGGAATCGCATGGATCTTCGCGCCTCTTGGATGGGGAGACTGGAGATCAGCGGTTGCAACGGTCACAGGACTCGTCGCAAAGGAAAACGTAGTCGGAACGTTCGGCATCCTGTACGGATTTGCCGAGGTCGCAGAAAACGGAGAGGAGATCTGGGCAGTTCTTGCAGGCAGCATGACAGGCGCTGCGGCGTACTCTTTCCTGGTATTCAATCTGCTGTGTGCTCCATGCTTTGCGGCAATCGGCGCCATCAAAAGAGAGATGAACAGCGGAAAATGGACCTGGATTGCCATCGGCTACCAGACAGCGCTGGCATATGGAGCCGCGCTGTGCATCTATCAGTTCGGAACGCTCCTTTCGGGAGGAGGATTTGGAATCGGCACGGCAGCAGCAGTCATCGTGCTTGGACTGTTCTTATATCTGCTGTTGCGCCCTTACAAAGAGAGTCAGCGCCTGAGGATAAAATCGGTCAAGACAGCCGCCTGAAATATAAAAACGACATATCGGCGCGGTCTAAAACAGAACATAAAAAAAGAAATTGCCGGGGAGAAAGATTCCTGGCAATTTCGGCATGAAAGGAGCAGACTCAACAGTGATAGGAACGATTTTTGTGCTTTTTGTAGTGATCGTCCTGGCAGGGCTTGCCGTCCGGAGCATTCAGAAACAGAAAAAAAACGGCGGCTGCGGCGGGAGCTGCAGCGGATGCTCAGGCGCATGTATGTATCACACAAAAGACGGGAAAAAATAAAAAAAGGGATGGTACAGATATCCGGTCGGAGGCGGAATGTACCATCCCTTTTTTTGCGTGCGCGCACGAAAAAAGGATCATTTGCGGAATTCCTGAATTCCCTCGAGAAGCTCAGGAATGGTCTCGCTGTGTTCTAAAACGTGGTGCTTAAAAGCATCGAAGCTTTCCGCGCTGATGACGTGTTCCATCCGGCAGGCGTCCTCAGAAGCCGTCTTCGGGTTGACGCCGAGATAAATCAGCCAGTTGGAGAGCAGCGTATGGCGCTCATAGATGGTGCTTGCAATGCTTAATCCGGCTTCTGTCAAAGTGATATAACCGTCGCTGTCTACTTTTATATAACCGTTTTCACGCAGATTTTTCATGGCAACGCTGACGCTTGGCTTTGAAAACTCAAGCTCGTTTGCGATATCGATGGAGCGGACATGTGCCTGCCGCTGACTTAAAATTAAAATTGTCTCAAGATAATTTTCGGCAGATTCCTGAATTTTCAATTAATAACACCTCCATTCTCAAAAAAGACTAAGATTAGGATATCATGTTTTGGAATGAAATACAATAAAGAAAAACAGGCGGGCGTCACGATTCCAGCAGGGCAATCGCACGCTCATACTTTTGAATCCGCTCTCTGGAGTACTCGTCTAAGCAGGAGAGCCGGGTGGCGTCGCTGTTGTGAGCCAGATCGGCAAGCTTGATTTTTCGGGCAAGTTCATTTGATTTTAGTTGCTGGATATATTCGAGATAAGGAACATTTTTATTGTGAGTCAGCAAAGAGAGCGCTTCCAGAACCGGATCGGGAAATCCCTCTGCTTTTAGATCTTCTAAAGAAATGCTGCTGTCTTCCATGACGTCATGGAGCAAGGCCGTAATGACGGAATATTCGGTGTCCATCTGTTCGGCAAGGTGAAGCGGATGAAAGATATAAGGCATACCGCCTTTATCAAACTGATTTTTGTGAGCCTGATAGGCAATGTTCATCGCCTTTTTGCTTAATTCTGTGTAAACCATCGTAACCTCCTAACGACGATTCTAGAGAAATATTTCTAAAACTCTAGTACGCTCCGTGCTTTCGGTGCGGAGAAGGTGAGGAAAAAATCTCCGGACGAAAAGATAATCTTGCTGCTTTTATGGTATCATAAATATAGGAAAGTTACAAGGAAACAATCGGCTTTTGAGTGGAAAAAACAGGAGAAATGCGTTATACTGATAAAAAAATAAAGAAGAAAGGAAACGTGATATGGAGAGAAAAATAGCGGAACTCATTCTCTATTTTCTGTACGGCGGCTTAAAGCAGCTAAAAGAACTCGACACGCGCATCCAAAAAGAAATCAAAAGCTGGAAGCCAGGCATGATCTATGGACTCAAGTGCGGTCCGGACGGACCGGATCTCTATATCAGAAAAGGAGAATACGATCTCGAACGGTTAGACTGTGCCCTGCAGGATGTAGCGGATGTGTGCATTGAGTTTAAGAGCTTTTCACACGCTTTCTGTGTTCTGACAGGAAGACAGAGCGTGGCGAAGGCTTATGCGCACCACAATTTTACCCTGTATGGCGACATCGCACAGACCATGTCGTTTGCAAGATGCGTAGATCTGTTAGAGACGTATCTATTTCCAAAACCGATTACAGCGAGGATCTTAAAAGAAGTACCAAGAAAACAAACCTCCTCCGTCATGCTCTATGGAAAGATTTTGGCGCATATTCCGGGCGAATGGAGAAAAATAGAGACAGAAAGGAGAAAAGCATGAGTCACGGATATTATGAATTTCAGCACAGAACAAAAATTATGTCAGGAGATCTGGCACTGGAAAAAATTGCGGCAGAATTAAAAGGGCTGGATGCAAGACATCCGATGGTGCTTTCCGACCGGGGACTAGAACAGTGCGGCACGCTCGCGATTGTGCTGCGGGCGCTTGAGCAAGGAGAAATTTGGCCCCGCTGCATCGACACAGACATTCCAAGAGATTCTTCGCTGAGCAGCGTCAACCGGCTTGCCGGAGAATACCGGGAAAAAAAGTGCGACTGCATTCTGGCAGTCGGAGGGGGATCCGTGCTTGACACGGCAAAAGGAGTGCGCATGGTACTCTCACAAAACACAAAGGATCTGACTCACCTGGCTGGATGCGAAAGCCTCAAAAAAGGAAAGGAGATACCGTTTGCGGCGATTCCCACCACAGCGGGCACAGGGTCGGAATCGACGCTGGTAGCTGTGATCAAAGACGATAAGACCGAGATTAAAATGGAATATATTTCATATTATCTCCAGCCGGACATTGCCGTTTTAGATCCGAGAATGACACAGACACTTCCGAAAAGACTGACGGCCTCTACCGGGATGGATGCGCTCTGCCATGCGATAGAAGCATATACGTGCATCCAGAAAAATCCGCTCAGCGATGCGTACGCGTCTGCGGCGATTGAGATGATCCGGGATTATCTGTTCACCGCAGTAAAGCGCGGAGAAAACAAGGAAGCGCGCCTTGCGATGGCAAACGCCTCTATGATGGCAGGCGCGGCTTTCTCAAATTCGATGGTAGGAATCGTACATGCCATAGGTCACGCGCTCGGCGGCGTCTGCCACGTCCCGCACGGAGACGCGATGAACATCCTGCTGCCGCACGGCATGAAGTATAATTACAAGGTATGCAGGAAAGACTATGCAAAACTGCTGCTGCCGCTTGCCGGACCGGAGATGTATGCAAAGACGCCGGAAAAAGAACGGGCAAAAGAGACGATCCGCACCGTCATAGCGATGAGAAAAAAACTGCGCCGCATGTGCGGTCTGCCCACCCACCTGAGAGAGGCAGGCGTCAGACCGGAGGATTTCGAGAGAGTGGCGGAAGCGGCCGTAAACGACGGCGCTATGATTGTCAACCCGAGAGCGGCAGGGACAGAGGACGTCCTAAAAATTCTTGCCGAGGCATATTGAGGTGAAAAAATGGAAGAAGAAAAAATCAAAAAACTGGTAGAAAAGCAGAGAAACTGTTTTTTGTCAGGAAAAACAAAAAATATCGCAGTGCGCATGAAAGCGCTAGAAAAGCTGGAACAGGCAATCCGGGAAAGAGAAGGGGAAATTCATGCGGCGCTGAAAAAGGATTTGAACAAAGCGGACATGGAGTCGTATATGTCAGAGACAGGCATGACATATGCGGAGCTTTCCTATGTAAAAAAGCATATAAAGAGGTGGGCGTCTCCGAAAACAGTTCTGACTCCCGCGGCACAGTTCCACGCGAAATCCTTTTCCTGGCCGGAGCCGTACGGCGTCGTGCTGATTATGTCGCCGTGGAATTATCCGTTCATGCTGACGATGGAACCGTTGATCGGAGCCATTGCGGCGGGAAACTGCTGTATCCTGAAGCCATCCGCGTATTCTCCGAATGTCTCTAAAGTTATAGGAGATATCATCCGCTCCTCTTTTCCGGAGGAATATATCGCCGCTGTGGAAGGCGGAAGAAAAGAAAACAAAGCGCTGCTGGAACAGCGCTTTGACTATATCTTCTTTACAGGCGGCGTCACAGTCGGAAAATACGTGATGCAAAAGGCGTCGGCTCATCTGACGCCGGTGACGCTGGAGCTGGGAGGAAAGAGTCCCTGCATCGTCGATGAGACGGCAAACGTAAAGCTTGCCGCGAAGAGAATTGTATTTGGAAAGTTTTTAAACTGCGGACAGACCTGCGTGGCTCCAGACTATATTCTCGTGCAAAAAGAGGCAAAGGCAGAGCTGGTTTACTATCTGGTCCGGTACATGAAAAAAATGTACGGGGAACATCCTCTGGAGAATGAAAGCTATCCCAAAATGATCAATGAAAAGCATTTTGACCGCGTCTGCGGGCTGATCAGAAATATGGACATTATAGCTGGAGGAACGTGCGACAGAAAAACATTAAAGATTGCGCCGACTCTGCTGGATCATGTATCCCCGGCCGACCCGGTCATGCAGGAAGAAATTTTCGGACCGGTTCTTCCGATTCTGACGTACCAGGATTTTTCAGAGGCAGAGCGGTTTATCCGGAAAAGAGAAAAGCCTCTGGCTCTGTATCTGTTTACGACGGACAAAAAGATGGAAAAACGTGTCCTTAAAAATCTGTCTTTCGGGGGAGGGTGCATCAATGATACCATCATCCACCTCGCCACCTCGCGCCTCGGATTCGGAGGAGTCGGAGGCAGCGGAATGGGAAGCTATCACGGAAAGTACAGCTTTCAAACCTTTTCGCACCAGAAGAGTATTGTAAAAAAATACAACTGGCTGGATCTGCCGATGCGGTATCAGCCGTATAGTTTCTGGAAAGAATGGATGGTACGGATGTTTCTGAAATAAAAAGGCGATGCGCCAGCTGCAGACTGCACAGGGAAGCGGCGCAGGCAAAAAACAGTTTTTTGTGAAGAGAGAGAAAAAGAAGGGATGAGGATTTCGATGTTAAATAGTGTAACGATGCGGGTCAGCACAGACGGTTATATTATGCACGCGCTGAGAGAAGATATGGCATATGAGGACGTCACGACAAACGCAGTGATACGGGAAGCAAAAAGGGGAAAAGCGGATCTGATCTGCAAGCAGGACGGGATGGTCTGCGGACTTGGCATATTTCAGAGAGTATTTGAGCTGCTCGATGAAAATGCAGAATTTCAGACGCCGTTCAAAGACGGAGATTTTGTAAAGAAAGGACAGACGATCGGAGCAATTCACGCAGACATCCGCGCTCTGCTGTGCGGAGAGCGGACTGCCCTGAATTATCTCCAGAGGATGAGCGGAATCGCGACGACGACATACCGGATGACAAAAGAATTGGAGGGAAAGCACACGAAGCTGCTGGATACCCGCAAGACAACGCCAAATATGCGGCCGTTTGAAAAATATGCGGTGAAAGTGGGAGGAGGCTATAACCATCGCTACAGTCTCTCCGACGGCATTTTGATCAAGGACAACCATATCGCAGCGGCTGGAAGCATAAAAAGAGCCGTAGAGATGGCGCGGGAATATGCTCCGTTCGTGAGAAAAATTGAGGTGGAGGTAGAGACGCTTGAACAGCTCGACGAAGCTTTGGCGGCGGGAGCCGATATCGTGATGCTCGACAATATGAGCCTGGAGGAAATGAAGCTTGCGGTTGGCAGAGCGGCCGGAAAAGCGCAGACAGAGTGTTCCGGAAATGTGACGATCGAGCGGCTGAGAGCGATCGCGGAGGTAGGCGTCGACTACGTCTCAAGCGGCGCGATGACACATTCAGCGTCTGCTCTGGACTTCTCGATAAAAAATCTGGAGGCGGAAGAAGAATAAAAGAGAAATCCTCTTTACCCTTCAAATTTGTTTATGATATAATGGGGCTGAAGCAGCGTATGTGGAAAATTTGAGGGAAAACGAAGACATAGAAGAATAGCACCGAGACAGATAAAGATAAATGGAATCAAAATCTGCTGAAAGAAAGGATATTAGTTTGAATGGATAAAGGGGAATTTTTAAGGGTTCTAAGAGAACGGCTCTCAGGTGAAATACCGGAATACAAAGTACAGGAACATATCCGGTATTACGATCACTATCTGTCGGAAGAGATACGTTCCGGAAAAACAGAGAAAGAAGCGATAGAGGCGCTTGGCAGTCCGTATTTGATTGCAAAAACGATCTTGGATATGGAAGAGCAGGAAGAGCCTCAAGAAGACGAACCGGAAGAAGGCGAAACGTTTTCTTACTATTATAAAGAGGACGAACAGCCTCAGACGGGATACCGCAGAAAAAGAGAAATCCGGATGAATACCTGGAGCGCAAAAATCATCGCAGCGGCGGTGATCTTTGTCATTGTGATGCTGCTCATCACCGTCTTTGCGCTCGTAGGTTCAGTAGTCGCCATACTTGTCCGCTTTCTGTTTCCTGTTTTAGTGATCGGCTTAGTGATTTACCTGTTTCGAAAAGGAAAAAACAGTTATTAAAGACCACCATGCAAGACTCGCGCACGCGAGTCTTGTTCTTTTTGATGGTCTTCAGGCGTGAAAGTGAAAAAGACGTGCAAAGCCAGAGTCTTCTTTTACGCCCTCATTCAAAATGTGTCAGCGGTTTTTTCCATATTCCTCTTTGCCGCAGCTTTTTTCATACGCAGAGCTGTTTGACTCATAACTGTCATATGCGGAATGAGAAGCTTTATTTTTTGACTTGCCGCAGTCTGATTCTGCAGGGGTATGGCAGTTTTTCCCGTTGAATTCCTGTCTGTTTTTGGAAGCTGTATTTTTGCTCATCGTGTAGGTCCTCCTTCGATTTCGTTTATAATTGTTACAAAACTTATTATTTCACATATTCTTTTTTTTATACTTCTAATTTTCTTTGAAGTTTTTTTGTCAATTTTTGTCGGATTTGACTGGTTTGTAAGTAAAAGTTAAAAGTTCTTTAATTTTCTATTGCATTTTCTCTTAATATATATTATAATGAACACCGTAAAAAGAATTTACCCTTCAATAATTTTTTTTACGAACCCCTTATTAATTATTTATACTCCCCTCGAAAAGCTAGGTAGCTCCCCTACCTGGCTTTTCTTTTGTGCGGAAAACCTTCCGGTTTCTCTGACGAAGACCGCCTAGCTGTGAGGGCTGCACGAAAAAAGACGTCACACATACAATAGAGAATAGGAAGGAGTGTGACGACATGTCGGATTTCGAAACGATTCCAGCAAAAGATCTCGATTTGCTGATTCATAAAAAAAACTGTTTTATCATTGACCTGCGTATGCCGGATGAATATATGGAAGGTCACATAAAAGGCGCGGTGAACATTCCCTATTACCGCCTGGGAAGCTGCCGCAGCCTTCCGGTCGATATGGAGCTGGTGGTGTACTGCGAGAGAGGCTCGGTCAGCATGATGGCGGCGCGGGAATTGGCGGAAAAAGGATACCGTGTTAAAAGTGTTGTAGGAGGAATTCAGGCATACCGCGGCAGGTATCTGGAATCTTTCCGCCAAAAAGGAACGGAGTTTTTAAAATGATTGACAGGAGTTTACAGTGGCATTAATATTAAGAAAAGAAGCAAAGGAAAAATGCGGACATTTGCGGATTAAACGGCAGATGTCTGCAGAAATAAAATGGAGGATAGGACAAAATGAAAGTTATGATTGCGTCTGACATTCACGGGTCGGCATGGTACTGTGCGAAAATGCTGGAGGCATATAAAAGAGAGGAAGCAAAAAGACTGATCCTGCTTGGGGATATTTTATACCACGGACCGCGCAACGACCTTCCAAAGGAATACAATCCCAAACAGGTCATCGCGATGCTCAATCCCCTGAAGCAGGAAATTTATGCCGTGCGTGGAAACTGCGAGGCAGAGGTGGACCAGATGGTGTTGGAATTCCCGGTTCTTGCGGACTATGGATTTTTTTTATGCGGCAGCCGGGCTGTGTATATGACGCATGGTCACCGCTATCATCCGGATCACCTGCCCCCGATGAAGGAAGGGGATGTTTTGCTGTACGGACATACCCACGTATTTAAGGCGGAAAAGATGGGAAGCTTCTATCAGGTAAACCCCGGATCGGTATCGCTGCCGAAACAGGGAAATCCGCCCAGCTATGCAGTTTTTGAGAACGGGACCTTTACGGTCAAGACACTTGAGGGGAACGTACTGCAGACCTTGACGCTCTCTTAGAAAACAGAAAAGAACAGGAGAAGAAAGATGGAGATGATGGAACTCATTGCGCCTTGCCATTTTGGACTTGAGGCTGTGCTCAAAAGAGAAATTTTAGATCTGGGATATGAAATAAGCCGCGTAGAAGACGGAAAAGTGACCTTTTTCGGGGATGCGCAGGCGATTGCATATGCGAATATGTTTCTGCGGACGGCAGAGAGAGTTTTGCTGAAAGTCGCATCTATCCATGCGGAGACGTTCGACGAGCTGTTTGAGAAGACAAAACAGCTTCCATGGGAAGACTATATTCCAAAAGACGGGAAATTTTGGGTTGCAAAGGCAAACTCGATAAAGAGCAAGCTGTTTAGCCCCTCCGATATTCAGTCTATTATGAAGAAGGCGATCGTAGAGCGCCTGGGGACAAAGTACGGGATATCCTGGTTTGAAGAGACAGGGCAGGAATATCCGATCCGTGTCTCGTTTCTGAAGGATGAGGCTGTGATCGGAATTGACACCTCGGGAGTTTCCCTGCACAAACGGGGATACCGGAAGCTGACGGCAAAGGCGCCGATCACCGAGACGCTTGCGGCAGCTTTGATTTTGCTGACCCCATGGAAAAAGGACCGGATTTTAGTAGACCCCTTTTGCGGCAGCGGAACGTTTCCGATCGAGGCGGCGATGATTGCAGCCGATATCGCTCCGGGAATCAACAGGACGTTTCTCGCCAAGGGATGGACAAACTTGATTCCGAGAAAATGCTGGTACGATGCGGAGGATAAGGCCAGAGAAAAGGTCGACACAAGCGTGCAGACGGACATTCAGGGATATGACATTGACGCGGAAGTAATCCGGGCAGCGCGCGAGAACGCAAAGCTGGCGGGAGTAGACCATATGATTCATTTTCAGAGAAGAGCAGTCAGTGAGCTGAGCCATCCGAAAAAATACGGATTTGTCATCACAAATCCTCCATACGGAGAAAGGATTGAGGAAAAGAAGAACCTTCCCCAGCTGTACAGAGAAATAGGAGAGAGCTTTGCGAGACTGGATTCCTGGTCGGAATACATCATCACAAGCTATGAGGACGCAGAGAAATATATCGGCAGAAAGGCGGATAAAAACCGAAAAATTTACAATGGAATGATTAAGACATATTTCTATCAGTTTTTAGGACCGAAGCCGCCCAGACCGAAAAAAGAGACACAACGGCGGGAAGACTGAAAAAAGCGCGGCGGATTCGCGTTTAGGAGAGACAAAAAGCAGAGCCGATAAAAGAAAGGAGAAGCCGACAGGAGAGATAAATGAAACGACTAGAACATATTTTGACTGTGATGATCGTTTTTTTCTGCATTTATGGAGCCCTTCAGTACATGGGCGTTGAGCTTCCGGAAATTCCGGGAATAAAAGGCGTCACAGTTGCGGAAGAAGAAACCGAGGAACCCTTTACGCAGGAACTGCCAAGGCGGTATGATCTAAGAGATAACGCAAAACAGCCTGCAGTCAGAAGCCAGGGAGGTCTGGGAACATGCTGGGCAATCGCGGCGTCATCGGCGCTGGAGTCGACGCTGCTTCCGGGAGAAGAACTTGTATTTGCAGCAGACCATATGTCTCTTAGAAACAGCTTTGAGAGATCGCAGAACGACGGCGGAGACTATACGATGGTGATGGCATACCTGACGGCATGGCAGGGACCTGTCCTGGAAGAAGACGACCCGTACGGGGATGAGTATTCTCCGGATAATCTGTCTCCCGTCAAGCACGTACAGGAAATTCAGATTTTTAAAGGGAAAAATTATCAGAAGATCAAAGAAGCCATCTACCGCTACGGCGCGGTTCAGACTTCTATTTATATGGATCTGCAGTCCTCCAACAGCGTCTCAGAATATTACAACAAAGATACGTATGCCTATTCGTATCCCGTAGCGGAGGCAGCCAACCATGACATTATCATTATCGGATGGGACGACGATTTTCCGGCAGAGAATTTTTGCCAGGGAGTGACGCAGGACGGAGCCTTCATCTGTCAGAACAGCTGGGGAACAAAATTTGCGGATGACGGCGTCTTCTACGTGTCATATGAGGACGCCAAGATCGGAGAAAACAGCGTGGTCTATACGAAGATAGAGCCGACAGACAACTACGACAGACTGTATCAGACAGATCTGTGCGGATGGGTGGGACAGCTTGGATATGAAAAGGAGAGCTGCTATTTTGCAAATGTCTATACGGCAGATTCCGCGCAGGACTTAAAGGCAATCGGAATATATGCCCTGGGAGAAAACACAAGATATAAAGTGTACGTGATCAACGATTATGAGAGTACGATCGACCTGGTGCTGAAAAAAGTCTGTACGGAGGGAAAAATCGCAAATCAGGGATTTTACACGATACCTCTTAAGGATGAAATTTCCGTAGAGCAGGGAGAAAAATTTGCGGTCATCGTAGAGATTTCTACTCCCGGAACAAATTTCCCCGTGGCGGTAGAGTACAAAAGCGACGAGGAAGACGATTATATTGACTTGTCAGACGGAGAAGGCTATATCAGCTCAAACGGATTTGTGTGGACAAGTTCGGAAGACAATTACAGCAGCAATATTTGTCTGAAAGTATATGCAGATGAAAAACAGTAGAAAGAGAGGAACAGGCAGTGACAGACAGAATAATTTTTGCGACAGGAAATATGGGAAAGATGAAAGAAATCAAAATGATCCTGGGAGATTTAAATATTCCGGTTGTATCGATGAAGGAAGCGGGAATTACAGCGGATATTGTGGAAGACGGAAAATCCTTTGAGGAGAATGCGCTGATCAAAGCAAAAACGATCTGCTCTCTGACGGGAGAGGTGGCAATGGCAGATGATTCCGGACTGGAGATTGATTATCTCCATGGAGAGCCGGGGATTTATTCCGCGCGCTATATGGGGGAGGACACCTCCTACCGCATCAAGAACGCGAATCTGATCGAACGCCTGAACGGAGTGCCGGATGAAAAGAGAACGGCGCGGTTTGTGTGCGCCATGGCAGCGGCATTTCCGGACGGGACGGTTCTGACGACAAGGGGAACGATAGAAGGAAGAATCGGATATGAAGAGCGCGGGGAAAACGGTTTTGGATACGATCCCATTTTTTATCTGCCGGAGTATCAGTGTACGACATCCGAACTGCCGCTGGAAAAAAAGAATGAATTAAGCCACAGAGGAAAGGCGCTGCGTGAAATGAAAGAAAAGCTCAAAGAGCGGCTGATACAGAAATAGGAAAAAGGGAGAGAAAAAAATGAAGATATTGATCGTAAGCGATACGCATCGGAATATCAAAACTCTGGAAGAAGTCATAAAAAAAGTAGAACCGATTGATATGCTGATCCACCTTGGAGATGTGGAGGGAAAAGAGGATTTGATACGGAGCATGGTATCGTGTCCGGTGCATATTGTGGCAGGCAACAATGACTTTTTCTGCGACCTTCCAAAAGAAGAAAGCATCCAGATAGGAAGATACCGCGTCCTCCTGACACACGGCCACTATTATTATGTGTTTACCGGAACTGCGATACTCAAACAGGAGGCCATTGCGAGAGGGTATGATATCGCGATGTTCGGTCACACGCACCGGCCGATTTTGGAAAGGGAAAATCAGATTACCGTCTTAAATCCAGGCAGCATCTCCTATCCGAGACAGGAAAATCATCTCCCGAGCTATATTATGATGGAAATTGACCGGGAAGGAGAAGCGCACTATACGATTAATTATTTGCAGTAGTTTTCAGAATGATTGAGAAAATAAAAAAAACAAAAAAGTCAAAAAAAGTGTTGACATTCTAAAGTGTTTGTACTATACTATGACTTGCGTTAAGGATGAAGCGCTGAAAACGTCAAGGACGGGGTGTGGCTCAGCTTGGCTAGAGCGCCTGGTTTGGGACCAGGAGGTCGCAGGTTCGAATCCTGTCACCCCGATTTCATCCTGAGTTGTGCGGGTGTAGTTCAATGGTAGAACACTAGCCTTCCAAGCTAGATACGTGGGTTCGATTCCCATCACCCGCTTTTTGAGTCTGTAGCTCAGTTGGATAGAGCAACGGCCTTCTAAGCCGTGGGTCGGGGGTTCGAATCCCTTCAGGCTCGTTTCTCTTCGAACGGAGAGTGGATTAACCATTATGGTGGGTATAGCGCAGCTGGTTAGCGCGCCAGATTGTGGCTCTGGAGGCCAAGGGTTCGAATCCCTTTATCCACCCTGATTAATGGGCTATCGCCAAGCGGTAAGGCACAGGACTTTGACTCCTGCATTCACTGGTTCGAATCCAGTTAGCCCAGCTTGGCGCTTGCCATGTAGGGGGTATTAGCTCAGTCGGTAGAGCACTTGACTTTTAATCAAGTTGTCCGGGGTTCGAATCCCCGATGCCTCATAAAAGCACTATCGTTTGATAGTGCTTTTCTCATATCACAGGAGATTTCGCCGGAATTTCCATGATAGAAAAGGCTCACAGGGGTATCAAAATGGAGCGGGCGGATATGACGGAATTGGCAGACGTGCAGGATTTAGGTTCCTGTGCCCGATGGCGTGTGGGTTCAAATCCCACTATCCGCATTGAAAAAAATAATTTTCCCTCTTCACAGCACGGGAAAAGTATGATATAATACCAAACAGTGATGCGGAAAACCGCAGATACGGGGCATTAGCGCAGTTGGGAGCGCGCCACACTGGCAGTGTGGAGGCCACGGGTTCAAGTCCCGTATGCTCCATTTAAAATATCCAGTAAAATCAAGGGGGGCGGGTTTTTACCTTGATACCCTTTGATACCCTGGTTATCAAACAACAGAATATAGAAGGAGGAAATCCTGAACATATGACATCGCAAAAGAAATTTTGCGGTGATTTTTTGCGTTATGGGAGGATTTCCGAAACTGCTTTCGGTGCAGGCTCGTCCGACAGACACTTAAATTTGAAAATGCTGGCTGCTTAAAAAGAATTTATGAGCTAAAAGAAAATTCAAAAAGTATTATACTTTGAACCGCATCCTCTTTCTGCTATAAATGCAAAGGAAAGTTACAAAAAAGAGTACATATGCTTCCGGTACATCC
>CAWVKK010000029.1:0-24773 GCA_963929865.1 uncultured Eubacteriales bacterium
TTTCGAATTTTCAAGGTTGTTTTACTGTTCAGTTATCAAGGTTCTTTTTCTTTGCTGTCTCATCAACAGCTTTTATATTTTATCACACTGTTTTGTGTTTGTCAAGAACTTTTTTATTTTCTTTTTTTTAGTTCTCTCTTGCTCTTTTTCAGCAACTTCTGTATTATATCATGTTCATCATCTGCTGTCAAGAACTTTTTTTATTTCTTTTTGGAATAAGCGGAGAAAGAGGGATTTGAACCCTCGCGCCGCGTTAAACGACCTACACCCTTAGCAGGGGCGCCTCTTCAGCCTCTTGAGTATTTCTCCTGATTTCTTTTTCCATTATTTAGATTTAACACTTTCGCAGTGCATAAGCAATTATACAAGAATATATTTTATTTGTCAACCTCTTTTTTCATATTTTTTCGATTGTTTCTTCAATTCTCTCTTTTACCATCTGAGCGATCTGTGTCGATTTTAAATTCTGGTAATCCTCGTAACAAATAGGAGGCAGATACGATATCCGCACCGTCACCGGCGCGATGGAATTCGTGTCAAACGCCTGATAAGAATCGGCAACTGCAACAGGCACAATCGGACATTTTGCCTTCATGGCGGCTTTAAAGCTTCCGCCTTTAAATTCCAGCAGATGATTTCCGTTTCTCGATCTCGTTCCCTCAGCGAAAATCAGATAGTTTCTGCCTTCCTTTACCTCCTTTGTGACCTCTGCCATCACTTTCATCCCGTCGCGGATATCAGAGCGGTCCAGCGCTTTTGCTCTCATAATCTGAAAGATCTGTTTTAGAAACGGCGTGTTTTCCACTTCTTTTTTCATGACCACGCTAAACGGCTTCGGCGAGCTCTCGATAAAGGCAAGGACGTCAAAAAGTCCCTGATGATTCGGATAAAAAATAAATCCATTCTCCTTGGGTATGTTTTCCAGACCGGTCGCCTCAATCCTGACCCGCCCGCCGCGGTTGGCGTGAATCGTAATCTTTTTCAGAAGCCGATATCCTTTTTCCTCCGGATATGTCCCTGATTTTTTGGCGTAATGGCACAGCTGCCACCACCAGTACGGCACAAAGGGCAGGTTGTAAAGTACCATCAAAATAATTCTTTTCATAACACTTCTCCGCTGTCAAATTTTTTCTTTCTCTTCCCTATTTCTCCCGTCTGTACTGCCATACGGCAGTCTCATACAGATTGTTTCCGTGCGCGTCTGCCACCACGATCACAGGGAAATTCTCTATCTCCAGTTTTCTGACTGCCTCCGTGCCCAGCTCTTCGTACGCGACCACTTCCGCCTTTTTTATTCTCTGTGACAGCAGCGCTCCTGCCCCTCCGACAGCCGCAAAATAGACGGCTCCGTTTCTTTTGACCGCCTCAAGAACCTCTCTTGATCTCTTTCCCTTTCCGATCATTCCGATCATTCCCATGTCCAGAAGTCTCGGCGTGTACTTGTCCATTCTGCTCGCTGTCGTCGGACCTGCCGACCCGATCGGTCGTCCCTCTCTTGCCGGCGAAGGTCCCATGTAGTAAATCACATTATTTTTCACGGGGATCGGAAGCTCCTCGCCTCTCTCCAGCGCCTCCTCCATTTTTTTGTGAGCTGCGTCTCTCGCGGTGTAGAGCGTTCCCGTAAGATAGACATAGTCTCCGCTGTGTAAGCTTTTGGCGTCTTCCCGTGACATTGGTAGTGTAATATGGCGCTCCATGATTTTTCCTCCTGATCTTGCTTATATTGTCCGCACACTGTGTCTGTTGACGTGGCAGCACATATTGACCGCTACCGGCAGCCCCGCAATATGCGTCGGATACGTGTTGATGTTGACGGCGAGTGCTGTGACCGTTCCCCCAAGTCCTCCCGGTCCTATGCCAAGGCGGTTGATCTTTTCGAGCATCTCTTCCTCCAGCTCTCTCACATAGGGGATCTCAGATCTGTGATTGACGCTTCTTGTCAGCGCCTTCTTTGCCATCAGGGCGCATTTTTCAAACGTTCCTCCGATCCCGACTCCCACGACCAGAGGAGGACATGCGTTTGGACCCGCCTCGCTGACTGCGCTCAGAATCGCCTTTTTGACTCCCTCTATGCCGTCGGCCGGTTTGAGCATAAAGATCCTGCTCATGTTCTCGCTGCCAAAGCCTTTTGGCGCTACTGTAATTTTCACCCGGTCTCCCGGGACAATGTCGCAGTAGAGAACAGCCGGCGTATTGTCTTTTGTGTTTTCGCGGATCAGAGGGTCCTTCACGACCGACTTTCTCAGAAAGCCCTCTGTGTATCCCAGGCGGACTCCTTCATTGACCGCCTCCTCGACGCTTCCCCCTTCAAAGTGAACGTCCTGTCCTATCTCCAAAAAGACAACCGCCATCCCGGTGTCCTGACAGATCGGAATCATCTCATCGCCCGCAATGTCTAAGTTTTCCTGAAGCTGGCACAGGATCTGCCGTCCGAGCGGCGACTCTTCCTTTTTGACCGCCTTCTCCAGCGCCTCTCTCATGTCAGGCGTCAGAAAATGGACGGCTTCTATGCACATTTCTCTGATATTTGCTGTCAATTCCTTTACATCAACTGTTCGGATCAATTGTTTTCCTCCATTCTTTTGTCGGACAAAACAAGCAGCTGTACTGCCTGTGCCTGATTGCCCCAAAAGCAGCAAACTGCCTGTTTTGTTCTCTCCTCTTTCTGTCAAATTTTAGCAGGACTGTCCCGCGCACCCGCGCCGCGTTCTCCGCCGGCGGATTTTGTGCCGGGTCAGTTCAGGTACGTCCTGATAATCCAGCCGCTGCGGTCCTTTGTCGATTCAATCTGGGACATCACGATTCTCCACTGATATTCCGCTCCAGTGTATCCCTGGGCTTTCAGCGCCGCTTTTTCATCGCGCTGCGAAATCCATCTGTAGTAAGAAGCTTCATACACGAGATATCTTGCAGCTCCAATCTCCTCTTCCACTGCACGGTTCAAGGTTTCGATCTCTTCCTCCCACAGCCTCATCTCCTCCTGCGCTTCTGCCAAAAGCTCTGCAGGATCGTCGCTCTGATACTGGAACTGCTCTTCGCACTGCCTGAGCAGACGCTCATAGTGTTCCATATATGTTTCGCTCTGCATACCCTGAGCCGTAATCTGCCTTACCGGGGAGAAGTCGCTGTAGACGGACCGCTGATCTGCATAACAGTACGCACGCAGCCGGTAATAATATGTTCTTCCCGTCTGTGCCGCCGTGTCCGTCCAGGACACAGTCTGACCGTCCGTGACCGTCGCCGCCTTTGTAAATCCAGACGAAGAGGACATACTGCGCTCAATCTCATATCCCGCAGCTCCCGTCACCGGAGTCCACACAATTTTAATCCCGTTTGCGGAATTTCCGATCGCCGTGATCACAGGGATACCCAGATCAGCCTGTCCGATTACGCCGGGCTTCTGGTAATCGCTTGCCCTTAGCGTTCCGTCATAAGAACACGTAGCCCGCACGGTATAATAATACTGAACTCCGGTCTGCGCCGTTGTGTCGATCAGGGAAGAAGACTGCTGTTTCGTGATTCTTCCGATCAGCTTCCAGATCTCTTCATCCGTCTCTCTGCGGTACACACGGTATCCCATCGCGTTTTTGACCGGCTCCCATGTAATCCGGATCTCCGTGCCCGAAACGCTCTCAGCGCTTTTCACAAGAGGCGTGTCCAGCCCTGTGATCACGCTCAGCCCCGTCGTGTCATACGCTCCAAGCTTGATCTCCGTGCCGGAATTGCGGTAGCCGCGCACCGTGTAATAGTACAGAGTTCCCGGCTCCACGCTGTTGTCCAGATACGAAGTCACACTGCTTCCGGCAATCGTCTTTAAACGAACCCAGCCTCCGCCTGGGACTCTGCGGTACACACGGTATCCCTGTGCTCCTTCCACGCTGTGCCATCTGACCTCCACCTGGGAGGCGCCGATTGACGTCACTTTTTCCAGGGTTGTCTTCTCGACATGTTGAATCATCCCGATGACTCCCGGCGTCTGGCAGTCGCTTGCTTTGAGCTGCCCGTCATATGAGCAGGTTGCTTTCACCGTATAGTAATACTGGATTCCCTCCTGCGCTGTTGTATCGACATAGGAGGAAGACTCCTGCCTTGTGATTCTGCCGACCATCGTCCAGGCCGCTGAAGGCGTCGTCCTGCGGTAAATCCGGTATCCCATCGCATTTTCTACAGGCTTCCAGCTCACTTTGATTCCCTGCGCGTCTTCGAGCGCGCTGATTACCTCCGGCGCCTCAAGACCTGTGATGATGCTTAGCCCAGCCGTGTCGTACTCTCCCAGCTTCACCTCTGTGTCAAAATTTTTGTAGGCGCGCACTGTATAATAATACTTCTTTCCAGGCTCCACGCTGCTGTCCGTGTACGATGCGGCAGCGCCGCCGGAGATCGTCGCGATTTTGATCCATCCTCCGCCCGGCGTCTTCCGGTAGACGCGGTATCCGTCCGCGCTGCTTACCGGGTTCCAGGTAAGTTCAACCTCAGATGATCCCACTGCCGTGACTGTCCCAAGCGTTACTTTTCCTACAGGCACCTCGGGAATTGCCAGAGACATCTTTAAGATGCCGTTTCCGTAAATCTCATCCCATCCGGGGCTTCCCAGATCCTCACAGTACCGTTTTACCAGCTCCTGTATTTTCACAGGACCTGCCGTCGGATAGCGCAGGCGGTACATGGCTGCCGCTGCCGAGACGTGCGGCGCCGCCATGGAAGTGCCGCTCATCCAGACATACGACGTCGCCCCCGTAATTCCGCAGCTTAAAATATAGTCTCCGGGCGCTGTCACATCAATGCTGTGTCCATAGTTTGTAAACCAGGTCTGCTGGATCTGCTGATCGACCGCTGAGACCGTGATGCCGTCTGTCATGTGTCCCGGGCAGCTGATATCGACATTTGCCGACTCGTTTCCTGCCGCCACGACCACGACGGCTCCCTTTTCGATCGCGTACTTGACCGCGTCGTCCTTATACTCAGAGTGTCCTCCTCCGATGCTGACGTTGATCACTCTCGCCCCGTGATCTGCCGCGTACCGGATGCCGTTGCCCACATTCAGGTGGCTGCCGTACCCGTCGTCGGCCAGCACGCGGACAGCCAGAATCTGCGTCTTCAGTCCCGACATACAGTCCACGATAGTTCCCGCCACATGGGTTCCGTGTCCGTGTCCGTCGTTGAAAGGATTCATATCGTTGTCCACGTAATCATATCCTGCTATCGTGCAGCCTGCCAGCATGACGTGACCGTTCCACACTCCCGAGTCCACAACCGCGATTTCGATACCCGTATCGCTTCCGATCAGCTTTAAATATTCCGCATACTCGTCCGCTTTAATCACTTCCACTCCCCAGGAATTGTAGGAAGATGCACTGCTTCCGGAGAGCGCCGCGGTTTCCGGCTCCTGCGCCTCTATCTCTTCCGAAACGCTGATCTCTCCGACACAGTCATATCCGTCCGGCTCAACGTATTCCACCTGAGGATGGCGCTGCAGCTGCTTGAGACATGCTTCTGTCTCCTGCTTCGTCTCAAACTGCATCACATAATAGCCGGACGGTCCTTCAATTATGGTCCGGGCTCCATATTCTTCCAGATTCAGCCTTTCTCCTTTTGATTTTACAATAAGCCTTCTTGAGGCGTATGTACTCGTGTCACGGTCGCCATTGCTCTGCACGGCGCTCCCATTGTCTTTAATGATCTCCGCCACCGCGCTTGAAAACGCTTCAAAGCTGTCTGTGTGCAGCATTCTCGTCTGCTGTGCCGCCAACGGCCGCAGCGAAAAAACTCCCGCCAGAAAAAAAGCGGCTGTTATCACTCGGATCAGCGTCTTTTTTGTCTGTTCCATTTTTGATTCCCCTGTTCTGTGCGGATACGCCTGCGCGCGTATTTGCCGGTTTGAAAAAATATGCGCGGTCAGCTCTCCTTTTTCTAAATCCTTCTCAGAATCTCCTCTTTCAGATTCTGCATTTTGTCCTCGTACCGTTTTACGATATATTCATTTGCCTCATGCTCCTGCGTATCGTCAAGGGGCAGCAGCTCCACGCTCCCATACTTGCGCTCCAGCGCTTTTTTCAGGATATAGTCGCACAGATCCGGATTTTTCGGCAGCACCGGTCCGTGCAGGTATGTCCCGATCACATTTCTGTAGATCACGCCCTCATATCCCGACTTCCCGTCGTTGCCTTTTCCGTAGATGACTTTTCCCAGAGGTCTGTTGTTCTTTATGTATGTCCTGCCCCCGTGATTTTCAAATCCCACAATCGGCCGCTCAAACAATTCGCTTTTTATGATAATGTTCCGGATCAGCCGCCCTTTCTTCTGGACCGTGTCCAGATCCACGAGACCAAGTCCGTCAATTCTTCCATCCTTCGTCTCGTAAAAATTTCCCAAAAGCTGATATCCGCCGCAGATTGCGAGAACGACGCCGTCGCTCTCCACAAATTTTTTAAAATCGTCCCGTATTTCCCTCAGCCGTCTGCACACCAGCATCTGCTCCCGGTCTGAGCCTCCGCCGAGCAGCACAATGTCCAGCTTTTCAAAGTCGATCGCGTCTTCCAGACGGTAGGAAATCGTCTCTGCCTCAATCCCTCTCCATTCACACCGTTTTTTCATGCACTGTATATTTCCTCTGTCCCCGTAAAGGTTCAGAAGATCCGGATATAAATGCCCAATTGTCAGCTTCATCGGCTTTCCTCCTCCATCCTTTTGAGCGTATTGCGCGTGCGGTACAGACCCGTGTAATTGACCAGCACATACAGATTTCCCACACCGTTTTTGATTTTCTGCCGGATTGCCTTTTCGACGTCAGGCTCCGCCTCGGTCGGAATGCCGACGTATTTCAGTCTCAGCCTCATATCGAGATACCGGATTCCGGTGACGGTAATGGAGCGTATGCTCTCTTCTTTGAGGCGGTCAAAATCGACATCCCAAAGCCACGACACGTCTTCCCCGTCCTGAAACCGGTCATTGATTAAGATAATCATATCCTTCGGCGTCTTATCTTCCATCACCGCCGCAATATTCTGGTTGAATCCTGCTGGATTTTTCGCGAGATTTAATTCCACCTTTGTCCCGTCAATAAAAAAGTGTTCCATTCTTCCGTTTTCCGGGTTAAAGTGGTTAAGCGTATCCTGGAAATGCTCCATCGAAAGACCCGCGGCTCTCCCAGCCGAATAGGCGGCCAGAATATTGTAGATGTTGTAAAATCCCCTGTAGTTTGCCCGGATTTTTCTGTTTTCCACTTCAAATTCCAAATGATCCCCAGCAAAGATATGGGAGGCGTCATACTCAATCGCCGGTCTCTTAAATCCGCAGCCGGGACACTCATAGTCCCCGAGCTGGCTGTAATGGTAAAAATGGTATTTCATTTTCGCTCCGCACCGCTTGCAGAAACGTCCTTCACGGATCTCGGAGTTTTCATCTGCGTCGAATACTTTTTCGCTGATCCCATACGTCACGTACCTGTTTCCGGCGTCCATCGCAAGCGCGGCTGACAGGGAATCGTCGCCGTTGATCAGTACGGTCATGTCCGGCGCCATCTGCATGGCTTTCTTCAGGATCTCCATCGTGATGTCAATCTCTCCGTAGCGGTCGAGCTGATCCCGGAACAGATTCGTCAAGACCATGAAGTCTGGCTTAAATCTCGGCAGGACTCTCAGCGTCGACGCCTCGTCAATCTCAATGCAGGCATAATCTGCGTCTATTTTTCCGCGGCTGTCGGCTGCAAGGACAAAAGCGGCCACAACGCCGTTCTGCATATTGGAGCCTGTCCGGTTGCAGATAATCTTTTTTCCCTCTGCCTCTATCGCCGAACACAGCAGATTGTTTGTCGTGGTCTTTCCGTTTGTCCCGCACACAATAAACGATTTTCCTCTAAGCTGCCCTGCGAGATCCTGTAAAATATCCGGGTAGATCAGACGCGCGACAAGCCCTGCCCAGGTTACCCCCTGCCGGCCCATTTTTCTGCTGATGCTTCCCACCAGTTTTGCAGCTCTGACTGCCAGTACTCTCCGTAATCCCATAGATTTTTACAACTCCTCATTCAGCTGGTTTTCCAGTGACTTTAATGTATCTTCCTCTGTCTTGTTCGACTCGTCCCGCACTTTGGCAATGCTCGCGACAAGGACCTCCTCGTCGAGATGAATCAGCTTCACTCCTGACGTCACGCGTCCCAGCACGCTGATGGCATTGCACATCATCCGGATGATGACGCCTTTTGTCGTGATCAGCATAATCTCTTTGTCCTGGTCTACCGCTTTGACCCCGACAACATTTCCGGTCTTCTCTGTGATCTTATAGCATTTGACGCCTTTGCCGCCGCGGTTTTGCGTCGTAAATTCGCCCGTCGCCGTCAGCTTGCCCATCCCTTTTTCCGAGACGATCAAAAGATAACTTCCCTGCGTGTCAAGCTGCATCCCGACTACTTCATCGTCCAAAGCCAGATTCATGCCGATTACGCCCATCGATGTTCTTCCTGTGCTGCGCACGTCTGTCTCATGGAAACGGATGCACTGACCAAATTTCGTGACCATAAAGATATCCTTCTGGTTGTTTGTTGATTTTACTTCAATCAGCTCGTCGTTTTCTCTCAGCGTAATGGCCGCAAGTCCTGTCTTTCTGACATTGGCGTACTCTGTGATCGGGGTCTTCTTCACGATGCCGTGCTTTGTCACCATAAACAGATACCGCCCCTCTTTATACTCGCGGATCGGAATCATCGCTGTGATTTTTTCCTCCGGCATCAGCTGAATCAGATTGACGATCGCCGTCCCTCTCGCCGTTCTCCCCGCCTCCGGGATCTCGTACGCCTTAAGCCGGTATACCTTGCCCATATTGGTGAAGAACATCAGATAGTGGTGGGTCGTCGTCATCAGAAGATCCTCGATGTAATCGTCTTCCAGGATCTGCATTCCTTTAATGCCTTTGCCTCCGCGGTGCTGGCTCTTAAAGTTATCCACCGTCATCCTCTTGATATACCCAAGTTTTGTCATGGAAATCACAACATTTTCCAACGGAATCAGATCTTCGGTGGATAAGTCGGATTCGTCATGACCGATTGCCGTTCTTCTGGCGTCTCCATATTTGTCCGCAATCGCCGTCATCTCTGTGCGGATAACTCCAAGCAGCAGATTTTCATCGCTGAGAATCGCTTTCAGTTCTCCGATGCGCTTCATCAGCTCCTCATACTCGCTCTCCAGCTTTCCTCTCTCCAGACCCGTCAGAGTTCTCAGACGCATATCGACAATCGCCTGTGCCTGTATCTCGGAAAGCGCGAATTGTTCGGTCAGGTGAAGCTTAGCCTCCTGCGTGTTCTGCGACCCCCGGATCAGCTCAATCACCTCGTCGATATGATCCAGCGCCGCCAGCAGTCCTTCCAGGATGTGGGCGCGCTCCTCCGCCTTATTCAGCTCATACTGCGTTCTTCTCGTGACAACCTCTTCCTGGTGTCTCAGATAATGGCGCAGCATCTCAAGCAGGTTCATCACCTTAGGCACATTGTTGACAAGAGCCAGCATAATCACGCCGAACGTGTCCTGAAGCTGCGTATGCTTGTACAGCCGGTTCAGGACCACCTTTGCGTTGACGTCCCTTCTCAGCTCGATGCTGATTCTGAGACCTTCGCGGTTTGACTCATCTGTAATCCCGGTAATTCCGTCAATTTTTTTGTCTCTGACAAGTTCGGCAATCTTCTCGATCAGTCTCGCCTTATTGACCAGATACGGAAGCTCTGACACCACAATGCGGCTTTTTCCGTTCGGCATCGCCTCGATCTCCGTCACAGCGCGCACTTTGATCTTGCCCCGCCCTTTGCGGTAAGCCTCCTCGATTCCTCTTTTTCCCAGAATCCGCGCTCCTGTCGGGAAATCAGGCCCCTTCATGATCTGCATGACCTCCTCCAGAGTCGTCTCACGGTTTTCCAGGATACGGTTGTCAATCATTTTGACCACCGCCCCGACGACCTCGCGCAGGTTGTGAGGGGGAATGTTCGTCGCCATGCCGACCGCGATGCCGGATGTGCCGTTTACAAGAAGATTCGGATACCGCGCCGGGAGCACGCAAGGCTCCTGCTCTGTCTCGTCAAAGTTCGGCACAAAGTCGACTGTGTTTTTGTTGATGTCCGCGAGCATTTCCATCGAAATTCTGCTTAAGCGCGCCTCCGTGTACCGCATCGCGGCCGCGCCGTCGCCGTCCACAGAGCCAAAGTTGCCATGCCCGTCCACAAGCGGATAGCGCGTCGACCATTCCTGCGCCATGTTGACAAGCGCTCCATAGATGGAGCTGTCTCCGTGGGGATGATACTTACCCATCGTATCACCGACGATACGCGCGCATTTTCTGTGCGGCTTGTCCGGACCGTTGTTCAGTTCAATCATGGAATACAGCACGCGGCGCTGCACCGGCTTTAAGCCGTCCCGGACGTCCGGAAGCGCACGCGCTGCGATGACGCTCATCGCATAGTCGATATAGGAGTCTTCCATTGTCTTTTTCAGATCAATTTCCTCGATTTTGTCAAAAATATTATCTTCCACGTTTTTTCTCCTCCTATATGTCCAGATTCTTTACAAATTTTGCGTTTTCCTCGATAAATTCCCGCCGCGGCTCCACCGCGTCTCCCATCAGAGTGGTAAACGTCACGTCGATCTCCGAAGAATCCGCGTCGTCCATTGTGACGCGCTTTAAAATTCTTCTCTCCGGATCCATGGTCGTCTCCCACAGCTGGTCGGCGTCCATCTCTCCAAGTCCTTTATAGCGCTGAATTTTATTGTTTCCGTCTCTTCCGATTTCCGTCAGAATCCTGTTAAGCTCCACATCGTCGTAGGCATACCATACCTTTTTATTTTTTTCAATCTTGTATAAAGGCGGCTGTGCCAGGTAGACATATCCCTCCTTGATCAGATCCGGCATAAACCGGTACAGAAACGTCAGCAGCAGCGTGCTGATGTGCGCGCCGTCTACATCGGCATCCGTCATGATGATAATTTTATGGTACCGCAGCTTTGTGATGTCAAAGTCTTCATGAATTCCTGTTCCAAACGCCGTGATCATCGCTTTTATCTCCGCGTTCGCATAGATGCGGTCCAGGCGCGCTTTTTCCACGTTCAGAATCTTTCCTCTCAGAGGCAGAATCGCCTGCGTGGCGCGGCTTCTTGCCGTTTTTGCCGAACCGCCTGCGGAATCTCCCTCCACGATATAAATTTCACATTTGCTCGGATCTTTGTCCGTGCAGTCGGCCAGCTTTCCCGGCAAAGCCATTCCGTCCAGCGCCGATTTTCTTCTCGTCAGTTCTCTCGCTTTTCTCGCCGCTTCTCTTGCGCGCTGGGAAAGAATCGATTTCTCCAGGATGATCTTGGCAACCTGCGGGTGCTGCTCCAGATAAATCATCAGCTGCTCGCTTACGATGCTGTCCACCGCGCTTCTGGCCTCGCTGTTGCCGAGTTTCTGCTTTGTCTGCCCTTCTAGCTCGGGCTGTTCGATTTTGACGCTGATAATCGACGTCAGTCCCTCTCTGATATCGTCTCCTGAGAGATTTTGTTCATTGTCCCTTAAAAGCTTATTTGCCCTCGCATAGTCGTTAAACGTCTTTGTCACAGCGTTTTTAAAGCCGATCACATGCGTTCCGCCCTCCGGAGTCGTGATATTGTTGACAAAGCTGTAGGAACTCTCCGTATATGTGCTGTTATGCTGAAACGCCACCTCGACCGAAACCTTGTCTTTTACGCCTTCGCAGTAGATAATGTCGGGATAGAGCGGATTTTTCCCCTTATTGAGGTACGTCACAAATTCTCTGACGCCTCCCTCATAGTGGAACACTTTCTCGACCGCCTCCTCCGGGCGCTCGTCCCGCAGGACAAACCGCACGCCCTTCGTCAGGAACGCCATCTCTCTGATTCTCTGCTTGAGCATCCCAAAATCATATACCGTCTCCTCAAAAATTTCATCGTCCGGCAAAAAGCTGACCATTGTTCCTGTCTTTTCCTGCGCGCACTCTCCGATGACAGTCAGCTTGCCCGCCGCTTTTCCTCTCTCATACCGCTGTTTGTAAACCTTGCCTTCGCGGCAGACGGTCACTTCCAGCCACTGAGACAGGGCATTGACAACCGACGCTCCTACGCCGTGCAGTCCTCCGGATACCTTGTATCCTCCTCCGCGGAATGTTCCACCGGCATGCAGGATAGTGAAGACGACTTCCACCGCCGGAAGCCCTGATTTGTGGTTAATTCCTACAGGAATTCCTCTTCCATTGTCAATGACCGTGATGGAATTGTCTTTATTGACCGTCACTTCAATCTTGCTGCAGTAGCCGGCAAGCGCTTCGTCCACAGCGTTATCCACAATTTCATACACAAGATGGTGAAGTCCTCTGATTGATGTACTGCCGATATACATCCCCGGTCTTTTTCTGACCGCTTCCAGTCCTTCCAAAATCTGTATTTGATCTGCACCATATTCTGTACCCATAGCAACCTCCTGTTTTATTCATAGACAATACCTTCCGCAACCCGAAATACACGATTGATCTCAAACTGATTTTCAATGAAATCATCAATCCCCGTACATGTAATAAACGTCTGGATTTCTCCAATGCTGTCCAGCAGATAGCGCTGTCTTTTGCTGTCCAGTTCCGACAGCACATCGTCCAGCAATAAAATCGGCGTGTCTTTTATCTCCTGCTTTACCAGCTCAATCTCCGCCAGCTTTAAAGAAAGAGCAGCCGTTCTTTGCTGACCCTGAGAGCCAAACTTTTTTGCGTCCAGCTCTCCGATGCAGAAACGGATGTCGTCCTTGTGCGGTCCGACTGCCGACATTCTCAGCTGCAGATCTTTTTCTCTGTTTTTTTTAATCTGTTCTAAAAAGCCGTCCGCCTCAACGCTTTTGTCATATACAAGCCTCAGCTGTTCTCTTCCTCCTGAAAGCTTTTCATGCGCTTTTTGAATCACCTGATTCATCCGCAGGAGAAACCGCTCTCTCTCCTGAATGAGGCAGCTCCCGTGCAGAGCCATCTGCTGGTCGTAAATATCCAGCATATCCAGATATTCAGGATGAAATGCCGCCTCCTTCAAAAGTTTGTTTCTCTGGACGATTATTTTATTATAATTTGTCAAATGATACAAATAAATCTTACTGAGCTGACACAGCTCTGCGTCCAAAAAGCGCCGCCTCTCCGCCGGACCGTTTTTTATGATATTGAGATCCTCCGGAGAAAAAAAGACGAAGTTGGCGATTCCAAAAAGCTCGCTTGCCTTCCTGATCGGAATCTTATTGATAGCGATCCCCTTCGCCTTGTTTCTTTTCAGGTGCATATCGATCTGTATTTTCGCGCCATGTTTTAAAATCTCCATGCAGATGTGGGCTTCCTCCTGCTGAAACTGGATCATATCGCTGTCTTTGCTGCCCCTGTGGGATTTTGTCGTGCCGCACAGATAGACTGCTTCCAGAATATTCGTCTTTCCCTGCGCATTGTCCCCGTAAAAGATATTTGTCCCTCTATCAAACTTTAAATTTAAAGAGCCATAATTTCGAAACCGATCTAATCTTAAAGATTCAATAGTCATCTTCTGCCTCTGGTCTCATATGATCATTTTACAATTTTTATGGTTTTGCTGTCAAAGGAAACAATATCACCGTCCGTCAATTTTTTTCCTCTCTGATACTCCGTCACGCCATTTACTTTTACCTGACCGTCCAAGATAACAAGCTTTGCCTCCACTCCCGATTCCACAAAGCCTGCCGCCTTGAGCGCCTGTCCCAGTTTGATATAATCTTCTCTCAGTTTTATTGTCTCCATTTTGCTCCTCCTGTTACGCTTGTATCAATTTCTTTCTTCACACATATCAAATTCAGTATACCAGTATTTTCAAAAAAATCCTACTGTAAATTCTTATCTTTTTGTCTCTCGCACCAAATGCGTCACGCGGTAAAGTTGACCGGAAGTATCAGGTAAACATAAGACTCCCTCTCGTCGCGGATAAAGCACGGCGCTTTCGGGTTTACCAGGAAGATTGTGATAATCTCATCGTCAATCACGCGCAGGGCGTCAATCAAAAATTTGGGATTGAATCCGATCACAAGATCTTTTCCTTCCTTGTCGATATCGATCTCTTCTTTCATGGATCCAATCTGGGAATCGATTTTTAATTCCATGTATCCGCTGTTGATGGAAATGATAATCGGCTTTTTGTCGCTTTCTTTTACAAGCAGAGTCGCGCGGTCAATACAGCTGAGCAGTTCGCGCTTGTTAATTGTCACCTTCGTCTCATAGTCGCTGGAAAGCATCTGGTCGATCCGGAAATATTCGCCCTCGATTAATCTTGAGACAACGGTGGTCTGGTCAAACTCAAAGACGATATGGTTTTCCGCAAAGAAGAGATTGACGGTGTCCTCTGTCTCGCCGGACAGAATTTTGCTGATCTCTGTGAGCGTCTTTCCGGGAACCACAATCTTTTTGTTTTCATAGTTTTCTCTGAGCATCATCTTGCGGATCGCAATCCGGTGACCGTCAAGGGATACGACTCTTAGCATATTGTCTTTGATCTCAAAGAGTTCTCCTGTCATCAGCTTGTTATTTTCATTTGCCGCAATGCAGAAAATCGTCTGTCGGATCATTTCCTTCAAGGTAAACTGCGACAGCGTGATAAAATCATTTTTTTCGACAAATGGCAGGTATGGGAAATCTTCGCTTGACTTCCCTGAAATATTAAATTTTGATTTTTCACAGGTGATGGTCGTGTTTACATCTTCTGTCTCGATCACAATATTGCTTTCAGGGAGTTTTCGAATAATCTCAGAAAAAATCTTAGCGTCTAATGCGATGCTGCCTTTTTCCACAATTTCTCCTTCCACAGTCGTTTCTATCCCCAATTCCATATCGTTTGTGATGAATTTAATTTTGTCTGCAGCTGCGTCGATCAGGATGCATTCCAAAATCGGCATGGTTGTCTTTGAAGGGACTGCCTTGAGGACAATGTTGATGGCTTTTAAAAGATTGTTTTTTTGAAAAATAAGTTTCATGATAAAATCATACTCCTTTCAGGGGTTCTGGATCTATATATATAATATATAATGAGTAGTAGTAGTAGTAGGGGCGGTGGATAATGTGGATAACTCTGGAAACCCTTGATTTTACTGGGTTTTTTGAGGGTGAGCTATGTGGATAACTATGTGGATAAAATGTGGATAAAGTGGAAAACTGATGTGGATAACTTTTGGGGATAAACGTGAAAAAAGTTATCCACATAGTTTTCCACATAGTTATCCACCGACTTATCCACATAGTTATCCACATTTTTTGAGGGTCATTTGGGGATAATTTTGAACGCTGCCAGAAATTTTCGGGAGCAGTTTTTGATCCCTCAGACCGGACTGATCTTTTTTTTCAGAATCTCGATGGTATTCTGAAGAGATTCTGATGTCTTAAGTTCCTTTGTGATCTTCTTCAGACCGTGCATGATCGTGGTGTGATCACGCTTTCCGAGAAGTTCTCCGATATTTTTCTGCGGCATTTCCAGCATCTCACTGCAAAGGTACATGACGATCTGACGGGGAAATACGATGTTGGCAGTGCGCTTGTTTCCAATCAGGTCTTCCGCGGAGATGCTGAAATGCTCCGCCACTTTGTCTAAAATCAGCTTGGGCGTGACGATTCCTCTCTCTTCCGGGGCGATGATGTCCTTAAGCGCCTCTTCGGCGAGGGCGATATCGATTTCCCGGTGCTCAAGATTGCTGAAAGCCATAATTTTGTTCAGGGCGCCCTCTAATTCCCGGATATTTGATTTGATATGAGTCGCGATATACTTGATGACAGCGTCATCGATCACATAACCGTCAAGCTCTTCCTTTTTGCGGAGAATTGCCATACGGGTCTCATAGTCCGGCGAAGAGATGTCGGCGATCAGCCCCCATTCAAAACGGGAGCGCAGGCGGCTTTCGAGTGTCAGAAAATCTTTGGGCGGTTTGTCGCTGGAGAGAATGATCTGCTTTTTTGCCCCGTGAAGATCGTTGAAGGTGTGGAAAAACTCTTCCTGGGTCGACTCCTTGCCGATGAGAAACTGGACGTCGTCAATCAGCAGAACATCGATATTGCGGTATTTTTCGCGGAATTCCGCCATTGTGGTATTGTTTCCGTTGCGGATTGCCTCGATTAATTCGTTGGTGAAATATTCGCTGGTCACGTATAAGACTCTGGAATCCGGGTTATGCTCTAAAATAAAATGGGCAATCGAGTGCATTAAATGGGTTTTTCCAAGACCGACCCCTCCGTAGATGAAAAGAGGATTGTACATAGCCCCAGGGGATTCGGCGACGGCGAGAGCGGCGGCGTGCGCGAAATTGTTGTTGCCGCCTACGACAAAGGTGTCAAAGGTATACTTGGGGTTGAGATTGGCGCGCTCAATGCTCTCATTCATGGCAGAGCCGGGAAGCTTTGCGGAATTTTTGTCTTTTACCTGGTCGGGAAGAAGAAATTCAATCTCACAGTCAATGCCGGTAAGCTCGGTAATTGCGACTTTCAGAGGAGAACGGTAGCGTTTGCTGACATAATTTAAGCCCATCTGTTCAGTAGGGCCTAAAAGGGTAAGAACGTTATTCTCCAGAGAATGAACTGTCAGAGGCTTAATCCATGTTTTAAAAGATACATCAGAAAGCTCATATTCCATTTTGACGGTGGAAAGAATTTCATCCCATTTTTCAATCAGTGCCTCTTTTTCCATATTTTCGTCCATTAAAAAATCTCCTTATGATTCATCGACGGATCGCAAGATCCGAATCGCTAGTAAAATACTTAATGTTTGCTGTAATTTATATTAAACCAAAAGGAGATAATTCGCAACGAAAATTTAAGAGGGAGAAAAAAGTTATCCACATTATTTTGAACAAAATGTGGATAATGTGGATAACTTTTGAAAATAGCATATCTTGTGGTGGGGAAAAATGAGAATTTTGGAAAAAAAAGAGGTGAAAAAAAGTTATCCACAAGTTATCCACATAGGCAAGTGGATAACTTTTTGGCAATGTGGATAATGTGGATAACTGATTTTCGAGTTATCCACATTATCCACATCGTATTTTGATTATCAAACTATTTACAAGATATAGAAAAAGTTATCCACATTTTATCCCCGTATTGTGGATAAAATGATCTCTAATGTGGATAAGTCGCAAAAGCAGTCTGAAGGAAAATACAAAAAAAGATGAAGGATTTACTTGACTTCAGCAGCTTTTATGACTATAATTGTAATGATATTTTGTAATCCGGACAAATAACAGGCGTTATACAGTCCGACAGCAGTGCGCCGCCGGCGCCCCGCTATGATTATTGTGATATTAATATACCAATTAATCACATAGATATCAATTGGTTTTGATAAAGGAGGTGGCCCAGATTATGAAAATGACATTTCAGCCTAAAAAGAGATCCAGATCTAAAGTTCATGGTTTCAGAGCAAGAATGAGTACGGCTGGCGGAAGAAAAGTATTAGCTGCCAGAAGAGCAAAAGGAAGAAAACAGTTGTCAGCATAGGCCGCAGATATGTGGCCTTTTCTTCTCTTTAAAAGAAAAAGGATAATCTATGATATTTTCAGAATCATTAAAGAAAAATAAGGATTTTCAGGAAGTCTACCAAAAAGGAAAATCTTTTGCGAATAGATATCTGGTCATGTATGTGAAAGAGAATGAAAGTCAGAGAAATCGTCTGGGAATTTCAGTCAGCAAGAAAGTGGGAAACAGTGTTGTGAGACATCATCTTGCCAGGTTGATTCGCGAGAGCTATCGATTGAATGAAGCAGAATTTGAAACTGGAATTGACATCATTGTGGTTGCGAGGATAAGCGCCAAAGAGAAAGGATTTCATGATATTGAGAGCGCAGTGTTACATTTAGGAAAGCTTCATAGAATCATAAACAGAAAAGAAGAAATGATATCAGATGAAAAAAATATTGATCTTGATGATTAAATGTTATCGAAAATATTTATCGCCATTGAAAAGAACACGCTGCCCTTATATCCCTACCTGCTCCCAGTATGGACTGGAGGCTATTGAGAAGTACGGGGCGGTAAAAGGCGGCATTTTGACGTGCTGGAGAATTTTAAGATGCAATCCGTTTTCAAAAGGCGGTTATGATCCGGTTCCGTAAACCATACATGATGGGAGGATAAAAATTTGTCTAAAATGGTATTAACAAAGAGTTCTGTCTGGGTGATCGGTCCTGTGGCAACAGTTCTTGGATTAATCATGAATGCAATCTTCGGTGTTTTGGATATGGCCAATATTCAGAACATAGGTCTTTGCATTATTCTATTTACATTTTTAATCTATATGCTGCTGAGTCCTCTGACAATCAAACAGCAGAAATTTTCAAAGCTGTCGGCGCATATGAACCCTGAGCTTCAGAAGATTCAAAAGAAATACAAGGGAAAAAATGACCAGGCTTCCATGATGAAAATGAACGAGGAGACGCAGCTGCTCTATGCAAAATACGGCGTTTCTCCGATGGGAAGCTGTCTGCAGCTGTTAATTCAGATGCCTATTTTGCTGGCGCTGTATCAGGTAATCTGGAATATTCCAGCTTATGTAGGACGCGTCTACGATGTGTTCAAGCCGCTGGCGGACGCTCTGCTGAACACTTCCGGAAGCCAGACGTTTCTGGAAGAGATCGCCACATCGCTGAACATCAGCTACAGCAACGGTTATACCGTCGATAAAATTATCGATACGCTTTACAAATTACAGCCGTCAAACTGGACTGCGCTTGCAGAGCATTTTCCGAGCTTAAGCAGCATGATTCAGGAGACGCAGGCGAGCGCGGATCATATGAATTATTTCCTGGGTCTGAACATCGCGGATTCGCCTTTAAATATCATACAGCAGGGAATTGCCACAGGCGCATGGCTGCTGATCATCGGAGCGATCGCAATTCCGGTTTTGTCTGCACTGACACAGTGGATCAACACAAAACTGATGCCGCAGCAGGCAGCCGCATCGGCAAACGGAGAACAGAACGCAATGATGAACTCCATGAAAACCATGAACGTAATCATGCCGCTTGTTTCTGCATTTTTCTGTCTGACGCTGCCGGCCGGTATGGGCATTTACTGGATCGCCGGTTCTGTGATCCGCTCTATCCAGCAGGTTATTATCAACCGCCATATGGATAAGATCGATATGGAAAAACTGATTGAAAAGAATGCGGAGAAAGTAAAGAAAAAACAGGAAAAATTGGGAGTGGCTCAGCAGAGAGTTGTGAACAGCCAGGCAAAAGTGAGTACAAGAAATATTAATACCCCGAATAAAAAACCAATGACAGAAGAAGAAAGACAGGCAAGAATCAAAAGCTCTACGGAGTATTATAGAAACACGGAGGAAAAGCCGGGAAGCATCGCTGCGAAAGCCAGAATGGTAGAGAAGTATAATGAGAAGAACAAAAAATAGGGGTGCATTTTTATGGAATATATTAGAGTATCAGCAAAAAAATTAGAAGATGCAATTATTGAGGCTTCCATTCAGTTGGAGACAACGAGCGACAACATTGAGTATGAAGTGCTGGAGCATGGAAGTTCGGGGTTTTTTGGAATCGGCAGCAAACCGGCTGTAATTAGGGCGAGAAGAAAAGAAGAAAAAAAAGAATTTGACGATGAAATCAAACAGATTTTTGAAAACAAACCAGCAGTATCAATCGAAAATATTGACGAAATAAAGCCTCAGAAACCGGAAAAAAAAGAAAAGCCAAAGAGGCAGGAAAAGACTGCAGCCGCAAAAGAAATCAAAGCGGAACCGACTCAGAATACAGAGAAAAAAATAGAAAAACCGGTTGAAAAATCGACAGAAAAACCGGCAAAAAAAGAAAAGCCAGCAAGAGAAAAAGCGCCAGAATCTAAGAAAGAAAAGACAGCGGAGCCTAAGAAAGAAGAGGCGAAGAAAAAAGAAATCAAGCAGGCTGACAAAGAGAAAGCTGAGCAGAAAGCAGAACAGTTTTTACAGAAAGTTTTTGAGGCAATGCAGATGAATGTAAAGATCAAAGCGCAGTACAGGGAAGACGCTCTGGAAGTCGACATGGAAGGAGACGATATGGGCGTTCTGATCGGAAAAAGAGGTCAGACCTTAGACGCGCTGCAGTATCTGGTAAGTCTTGTTGTGAATAAGGAAAAAGAAGGGTATATTCGTGTAAAGCTGGACACGGAAAACTATCGGAGCAGACGAAAAGAGACACTGGAAAATCTGGCAAAAAACATCGCATTTAAAGTAAAGAGAACAAAAAAACCGGTATTTCTGGAGCCTATGAATCCATACGAGAGAAGAGTGATTCATTCGGCACTTCAGAATGATCCGTATGTTACGACACACAGCGAGGGTGAAGAACCGTACAGAAAGGTTGTAGTGACATTAAAAAAATAGCAGCTTGAATGAAAAATGTTATTTCTGGTCAAAGCAGAAAACATACAGTTGAACGGTATGTTTGACCAGAAATAACATTTTTTCATAAGGAAATATTTCAGGATAAGGAAATATTTCAGGGACAGGCTGCCCAAAAAAAGAGAAAGAAAGGTCTTGGAGAAAGCTATGAAAACGGATACGATTGCAGCAGTTTCAACAGCAATGTCAAATTCAGGAATCGGAATAATACGAATCAGCGGTCCGGACGCTTTTTCTGTTGCCGATCAGGTCTACCGAAGCAAAACAGGAAAGAAAAAGCTGACAGATCAGAAGACGCATACGATCCACTATGGATATATTGCAGATGGAGAAGAAGTGATCGACGAGGTCTTAGTGATGCTGATGAGAGCGCCTCATAGCTTTACAGCGGAAGATACAGTTGAGATTAACTGCCATGGAGGCGTTCTGGCAATGAAAAAAATATTGGAGACGGTAATCCGCCGCGGAGCGCGGCCGGCAGAGCCGGGAGAATTTACGAAGCGCGCTTTCCTGAACGGAAGAATCGATCTGTCTCAGGCAGAGGCTGTGATGGACGTCATCCAGGCAAAAAATGAGTACGCTCTCAAAAGCTCGGTCAGTCAGCTCAGAGGCTCTGTCTTCGAGCCGATCAGACAGCTGAGAGAAGAAATTTTATATCAGATTGCCTTTATCGAGTCGGCTCTGGATGACCCGGAACATATCAGCCTTGAAGGATATCCGGAGACGTTAAAAGAGAAAACAGAAAAATGGAAGAAAAGAGTCATCCGCCTGATCGATTCGTTTGAAAACGGAAGAATCATGAAGGAAGGGATTGACACTGTGATTGTGGGAAAACCAAACGCGGGAAAATCATCTCTTCTCAATGCGCTGCTCGGGGAAGAACGCGCAATTGTGACAGACATTGCAGGGACGACGCGGGATACCCTGGAGGAACAGATTTCAATCAGCGGAATCAGTCTGAATGTGATCGATACGGCCGGCATCCGCGAGACAGAAGATACGGTAGAAAAAATCGGGGTAAAGAGAGCCAAAGAAAAAGCTGAGACGGCAGATCTGATTATCTATGTGGTGGATTCCTCCGTCGATCTGGACGAAAATGATGAAGAGATCATGAAAATGCTCAAAGAGAAACGGGCTGTCGTAATTTTAAACAAGACGGATCTGAAGATGGCAGTGACAGAAAAACAGTTAAGAGAAAAGATCGCGCATCCGATCATTGCTGTCTCGGCAAAAGAGCAGACCGGAATCGACAATCTTGAGAAGACGCTAAAAGATATGTTTTTTCACGGGGAATTGTCCTTCAATGATGAGGTGTATATTACAAATATACGGCAAAAACAGGCGCTGGAAGATGCGAGAGAGAGCTTGGAGCAGGTGGAAAACAGTATTGAATCACAAATGCCGGAAGATTTTTACTCAATAGATCTGATGAGCGCATATGAATCTCTGGGAAAGATTACGGGGGAATCGGTAGAAGATGATCTCGCCGATGAAATCTTCAGCAAATTCTGTATGGGGAAATAGACAGTTCCAATAAATAGAAAACTTAAAGAAAGGAGAGACCACTCGGCGGATATACCGAAACAGAAGAGCAAGGTACACAATGTTGAGTGGCAGGAAAAAATGAGATTCGTAGAAGAATTTGTAGACGTCGTTGTTGTGGGAGCAGGTCATGCAGGATGTGAAGCGGCCTTGGCGAGCGCACGGCTGGGGATGGAGACGGTGATCTTTACAGTCAGTGTGGAGAGTATTGCGCTGATGCCGTGCAATCCGAATATCGGAGGAAGCTCGAAAGGTCATCTGGTCAGAGAAATCGATGCGCTCGGAGGAGAGATGGGCAGGAACATCGACAAAACGTTTATCCAGTCAAAAATGCTGAATCAATCGAAAGGACCGGCAGTGCATTCGCTGAGAGCCCAGGCAGACAAGGCGGAATACAGCAGAAGCATGAGAAGGGTTTTGGAAAATACAGACCATTTGTCGATTAAGCAGGCGGAAGTCAATGAAATTATAACAGAAGACGGGAAGATTACAGGAGTAAGGACAAATTCGGGCGCTGTCTATCACTGCAAGGCATGTATTCTCTGCACAGGGACATACTTAAATGCACGCTGTATACACGGAGACGTCAGTGTGTATACAGGACCTAACGGGCTTCAGGCAGCCAACCATCTGACGGATTCCCTGAAAGCGAACGGAGTTGAAATGTACCGCTTTAAGACAGGAACACCGGCCAGAATTGACAAGCGCTCCATTGATTTCTCCAAAATGGAAGAACAGTTCGGAGACGAAACGGTCACGCCCTTCTCTTTTACGACGAACCCGGAGGATGTGCAGATCGAACAGGTTTCCTGCTGGCTGACGTACACGAATGAAAAAACGCATGAGATTATCCGCAGCAACCTGGACCGGTCTCCGCTCTATTCCGGAATGATAGAAGGAACGGGACCGAGATACTGTCCTTCGATTGAAGACAAGGTGGTAAAATTTGCAGATAAAAACAGACATCAGGTGTTTATCGAGCCGGAAGGACTATACACGAATGAGATGTACGTAGGCGGAATGTCAAGCTCTCTGCCGGAGGATGTGCAGTATGACATGTATCACACGGTTCCTGGGCTGGAACACGCTAAAATCGTAAGAAATGCGTATGCAATTGAATATGACTGCATAAATGCCAGACAATTAGACGCCACGTTAGAGTTTAAACAGATCCGCGGTCTGTTCAGCGCAGGACAGTTTAACGGAAGCTCCGGGTATGAGGAGGCGGCGGCACAGGGATTGATTGCCGGCATCAACGCAGCGCGGAGCATTCAGGGGAAAGAAAAAATGATTTTAGACCGTTCAGAAGCATACATCGGCGTGCTGATCGATGATCTGGTCACAAAGGAGAACAAAGAACCGTATAGAATGATGACGTCTAGGGCAGAATATCGCCTGCTGCTCAGACAGGACAATGCCGATATCCGGCTGACAGAGAAAGGATACCATGCCGGGCTGATCAGCGAGGAGCGATACCAGAATCTTAAAGAAAAGATCAGACAGATCGAGGAAGAGACAAAAAGAGTAGAAAAGGCAACAGTAGGAACAGGGGAGGAGATACAGGGATTTTTAAGACGGCATAACAGCACTCCGCTGAAGTCAGGAACCACACTGGGAGAACTGATCCGCAGACCGGAGCTTTCCTATGAAATACTGTCTGAGATTGATGCAGACCGCCCGAAGCTGATGCGCGGAGTAGCCGAAGAAGTCAATATCAACATGAAATATGAAGGGTATATCAAGAGACAGCAAAAACAGGTTGAACAGTTTAAAAAACTGGAAGAAAAAAAGATTCCGAAAAATTTGAATTATGACGATGTGGGAAGCCTGAGAATCGAAGCAAGGCAGAAATTGAAGCTGTTTGAGCCGCTGTCCATCGGACAGGCGTCGAGAATCGCAGGCGTCTCTCCCGCCGATATCTCAGTGCTCCTCGTCTACCTGGAACAGCTGAGAAAAACACGGGAGATATAGACGGACAGCAAAGACACTGAAGACAAAAAAATGCAGGAAAAGGAAAAAGTATGAAAAGTGAAGCGTTAGAGAAGGGATGCCAGGCATTGGGGATCACCCTCTTGGAAAAACAAAAAAATCAGTTTATGAAATATTATGATCTGCTGATCGAGCGCAATAAAGTGATGAACTTGACAGGGATCACAGAATTTGACGAAGTGATGCAGAAACATTTTTTGGACAGCTTAACCATTGTCAAAGCGATAAAAGACAGAAAAACAATAGATGTGCTGGACGTTGGAACAGGGGCAGGGTTTCCCGGAATTCCTTTGAAAATTGTATTTCCGGATTGGAATATCGTGCTGCTGGATTCTCTGAATAAGAGAATTAAATTTTTAGACGAAGTGATCGAAACGCTGGAGCTGGAAGGAATACAGACAATCCATGGAAGAGCGGAGGATTTTGCGAAAAAAGAAGAATACAGAGAACGATTTGATTTGGTAGTCTCAAGAGCAGTGGCCAATCTGGCGTCCCTGACGGAGTACTGTCTGCCGTATGTCAGAGAGGGAGGAGTTTTTTTGCCTTATAAATCGGCGCATATTGAGGAGGAATTAGAACAGTCCAAAAAGGCAGTTTCCATTTTAGGAGGCAGAATCAAAGAAGTGATATCGTTTAAGCTGCCAGGGACAGAGATAGACAGGACGCTTGTCAGGATCGAAAAGGTAAAAAAGACTCCGATGAAATATCCGAGAAAAGCGGGGATGCCGGTGAAAGAACCGTTAAAGTAAAAAAATATCTTGCCAGTCAGACATTGTGTGATGGGATGCAGGAGTCAGAAAAGCGTTTGAAAATAAGTTCTGCACAAGAGAATGCGCCGAATGTTTCACGTGAAAC
>CAWVKK010000030.1:0-31535 GCA_963929865.1 uncultured Eubacteriales bacterium
TGTATTTTCTGGATAAAAACAATGCTTTGTTTAAAAATGAAGAAAAATTGATTGATGATCATACAATTGTGGCGCTTACGATTATGATTGCGGAATCAAATCCAGAAGAAAAAGAGATGATGATAAGTGTTGTCATGAACTGCATGGAATAATATTTTTCAGACACCATTTATTACACCATTTGCCCGTGAATTTGCGTAGATTTACGAAGAATAGCGTAGGTTTGGGGCAAAACATAAAAATTAAAAAACGCCGGAAAGCCGGAAATATCAAGGCTTGAAGGCTTATGAAGGGATATAAGAGATATGATAAAAATACTATTTATCTGCCACGGCAATATCTGCCGT
Source organism: uncultured Eubacteriales bacterium (assembly GCA_963929865.1). GTDB lineage: Bacteria > Bacillota > Clostridia > Lachnospirales > Lachnospiraceae > JAGZHZ01. The sequence goes on from CAWVKK010000030.1 coordinate 348, forward strand.
TCTCCCATGGCGGAATTTATTATGAAAGACTTAGTGGAGAAACGAGGACTGTCTTCGAAATTTGAGATTGCCTCTGCCGCCACCAGCCGCGAGGAAATCGGAAACCCGATTCATTACGGAACGAAACAAAAGCTGGACGAGCTTGGAATCCAGAATTACGGAAAAAAGCGCGCCAGACAGATGACAAAGTCAGATTACCAGGAATACGACTATCTGATCGGGATGGATCAGTATAATATCCGGAACATGCTGCGAATTTTAGGAGGCGATCCGGATCACAAGGTATACCGTTTTCTGGAGTTTACGGATTATCCCAGAGATATCGCAGATCCGTGGTATACAGGGGACTTTGAACAGACATATGCCGATATCGTGCAGGGATGCGAGGGCTTTCTGAAGTATCTGTCTTTTGGCGGAGCAAAACGCAGAGATTAAATACCGAACGAAGGTATCTTGACAAGGCTTCCGCTTTTGTAATAAAATTAAAATACATATATAAAGTAATAGGTATGAATACATATATGAAACACATGGAAAAAGAAAAAAGAAAAGCGGCTTTCTTCCAGTACGCAGGCGTGTTGGTTTTCGCCGCAAATTTATCATGCTTATCATGATAATAATAATGATAACACAAAAATAGACAAATGGACATGACACAGGAGGATGCGTATGGCGCGAAATAAATATCCGGAAGTGACGGTGGAAAAAATACTGGACGCGGCGCAGCGGCTGTTTCTGGAAAAGGGATATGACAACACGACGATCCAGGACATTGTGGATCATCTGGGAGGACTGTCAAAGGGCGCCGTTTACCATCATTTTAAATCAAAAGAGGAAATCATGGACGCAGTCGGGGATCGTATGTTTTTTGCAGATAACCCTTTTGAGGCAGTCCGAAACCGCTCCGACTTAAATGGACTGGAAAAGCTTAGAGAAGCCATTCGGCTCAATCAGGCGGACGCGGCGCGCGTCAAGATGACGGCACAGGCGGTTCCGATCACAAAAAATCCCCGGCTGATGGCGGAGATGATACAGTCGAACAGGCGCATTCTGACGCCGTATTTTCTGGAGCTTCTGGAAGAGGGAAAAAGGGACGGCTCTGTACATACCGAGTATGCAGAAGAAATCGCAGAACTGCTGCCCCTGCTCACCAGCCTGTGGATGATGCCTTCGGTGTTCCCGGCTGACAAGGCGGGAATAAAGAGAAAATTTTATTTTCTCGGCGACATGCTGGAGAAAATGGGCGTACCTCTCATGGACGATTCTATCTATGATCTGGTGAGCGAATTTGTCGATCAGATACCGGACGCGGAGGAAAAGAAACAGAATCCAATTTGAGAGGACCGCATCAGGAAAAGGGTTCGCACGAATCGCAATCGTTCCGTGAAGCAGCCCTTTCTTTTTTAATCATATACATACCGTCTGACGGTATGTATATGATTAAAAAGGAGAAGGTGATACGATATGAAGAAAAAACTTTTTAACCGAAATTTTACCCTTTTAATTTTGGGTCAGGTCAGCTCTCTGATCGGAAATTACACGCTGAAATTCGCCCTGTCTATGTATGTGCTGGAGCTGACAGGTTCGGCTTCTGTCTTCGCAGCGCTGACGGCGGCGTCTATGCTTCCCATGATTTTGCTCTCCCCGCTTGGCGGTATTCTTGCAGACCGCGCAGACCGGCGCAGGATCATGGTCGCACTCGACACGCTTTCAGGTCTGTCGGTGCTGGCGGCGGCTCTGTGCATGAAAAAGGGTCAGGACCTTGCCGTAATCGGCGCTCTGATGATTGTGCTGTCTGTGCTGGGAGCTTTTGAATCGCCGACGGTTCAGGCGTGTGTGCCGCAGATGCTGTCCGGCAGCGACATCATAAAGGGAAATGCCATTGTCAGCCAGGCGGCGTCTTTGGCGTCCTTTCTCACTCCGTTTCTGGGAAGTCTTTTTTACGCCGCATTTGGAATCTTTCCGGTATTCTGCGCCGCGGTCGTCTGTTTCTTTTTGACCGCCCTGCTGGAATGCATGATCCGGCTGGAGAAGAAAAAGACGGATGAGAAAATACGGGTCGGCGCGATGATAAGAGAAGACTTTCTGATGAGTGTGCGCTTCCTGCGCAGAGAACAGCCGGGAATCTTAAAACTGCTTTTGCTGGCGGCGCTGGTGAGCCTGTTCGTATCCGGCACAGCGGTGATCGGGTTTCCTTATCTGGTACGGACGGTGCTGGGGCTTTCCGCACACCACTATGGCGCGGCGGAGAGCGCGATGGGAATCGCCTCTGTCTTAGGCAGCGTGTGCGTTGCGGTGACGGCAGAAAAGCTGCGCTTAAGGCATCTGTCCGCGATTTTTTCTGCGTTTGGATTTTGCCTGCTGCCGTGCGGCATCGCTTTTGCGCTGCCCTTTGGAAATTTGACCCGCTATCTGATTCTGCTTGCAATGTTCTGCGCCTGCCAGTTTGGATGCAGCTTTTTCTCCGCCTACGCGATTTCTGTGATCCAGGAGCGCACGCCGGAATATCTGATGGGGAAAATCATGTCCTATGTGTTTACGCTTTCCATGTGCGCGCAGCCGATCGGGCAGATGATCTACGGAGTCTTATTTGACGTTTTCTCAGACCGTATCGATTGGGTCATGATTCCGAGCGGACTGGCGGTCTGCGCGGCGGGAGCGCTTTCAAAGCGGTTTTTTCTAAAACTGGAACGGCAAAAGCCAGGCGAAGAGAACAAAGTCTAAGTGCCGGAAAGCCCAAAAACTCTGAAAAAGAAAAAATGAAAGGAAAGGCTGAAAAAAGAGAAAAAGAATGATATAATACGTTACAGACAAAAAAACGGACATGCAAATCTGCTCTGCAAACGAAGGAGAGAGAAATATGACAGCAGAAGAAAAATTATTGAAGGCTTTGGACGTAAAATATTCTTACCGCCTTGCCAAGAGAATGGAAGAAAAAAAGACAAACCCTGTTTTGGGATACCGCACAGCCGGATCGTGGGCAGAGCTGGCGACGGGAGAGATGCTGAAAAAGGAGATGGAAACGATCGGGCTTTCCGATGTGAGAAAAGACGAGATCACGGCAGACTCCTGGGAATTTCAAAAGGCACAGCTGGAATTTCAGGACAGAGACGGGATTACCCATATTTTTGAACTCGGAGCGTACCAGACGCAGTTTGAGACAGATGGAAAAGAAGAGTGTTCTCTTGTCTATGTCGGGAAAGGAACAGAAAAAGAATATGAAGGGCTTGACGTAAAGGGAAAGCTGGTGCTTGCAGATATCAATCAGAGAGAGGAATGGTGGATTAATTTCCCGGTCTATCAGGCATACCGAAAAGGAGCGAAAGCGCTGATCGCGGTTCAGGCAGGAGGATACGGAGAAATCAATGAAAGCGCGCTCAACGCGCAGGATATCGCGGGACCAAAGGAAGCGGCGGCGTTTTCCATGTCGTGGGAGGACGCGCAGATCCTTAAAGAGGAGCTGAAAAGAAGCAGAGAACTCAAAGTGAAATTCGACGCGGTTTCCAGGGTAAAGCACGATCAGAAGACGTACAACATCGTCGGGACGATTCCGGGCAGGAGAAAGGACAGGATGATTCTTCTCTCCGCGCATTACGATTCGTATTTTGACGGATTTCAGGATGACAATACAGCGGTCTCTCTGATTTTCGGGATAGCAAGAGGGCTGCTTCAAAGCGGATATCAGCCGGAAAATACGATTGTCTTCTGCGCGATGGCGGCGGAAGAGTGGGGCGTGGTCGACTCAAAATACGACTGGTCGACGGGAGCCTATGAAGAGGTGTTTACGGTTCACCCGGAGTGGAGAGGAAAAGTCATTGCCAATTTAAATTTTGAGCTTCCTGCTTTGGCGCACGGAAAAAAGGATGCGATTCACTGCACGTACGAATATGTAAAATTTTTAAAAGAATTTTTGCAATCCGAGGCAGTTCAGAACCTTGACATGCCGCAGGCATACCCGGAGGGAATCGAGATTCAGGCACCGATTGAGACATGGTCTGACGACTTCTCCATCGCCATTGCAGGGATTCCCTCGATGGTCAATGAATTCAGCACCGGTTCCTTTATGGAAACGCACTATCACTCCCAGTTTGACAATGAAGTCTCCTACGATGAGGAGGTGTACCGTTTTCACCATGAGCTGTACGGACTGCTGGTCTTAAAGCTGGATCAGCTCGCGGCAGCCCCGCTTGATTTCTCAAGGGTATTTCGGAAATTAAAGAAGAGTGTGGACATGGATCTGGGAGAGAAAATCGGGGCAGAGACGCAGAAGCTGAGCGGACTGCTCGAGGAGGCTGAGCAGACTGCGCGGCAGGTGTATAAAAGTATCCGCCGGGCAAACCGCCAATACAGACAGATGCGGCACAACGGATTGGAAGACGAGGCGCAGAAGCTGAGCGAAAGCGTAGCTCCGGTTGAAAAGAAGCTGCTGCATGTATTTAAGAAGGAGCAGGACGCCCTGGTGCGCCTGAACTGGCACGACGAAGTGCTCTTTCCGCAGGAATCTGTGCAGAACAATCTTCAGTATCTGACGCGCGCAGTCGAGCACTTAAAAGAGGGACACCTGCGCTTTGCACTGCAGTCGCTGTACCGGATTGACAATAACCGATACGCTTTTTTGTTTGAGGAGGAGGTCTATCATCATTTTACCGAATACGTTCTCAACCAGCCAAAGGAGAGACTGAAATGGGGAGCGGGGCGGATTGTCCACCATGAAAATCTGTATCAGCTCGTGAAAAAAATGATGAAAAAAGAGGAAGGAGATGCGTTTGAGGAAGAAATAGAAGAGCTGGAAAGAGTAAAGGCACGGCAGGCGCAGTATTACAGGGACGACATCTCCTATATCCTGCGCGCGGTCGATGAGATGAAAAAAATATTGGAAGAGACGAAAGAGGATATGTAAATTTATGGAAACTCAAAATCTGTATCGAGTGACAAAAGAAGAAGATCTGGAAAGATTAAAGGAACTGCTGACAGTCTGTTTTAAAAAGGATCCGCTGTACGCGCAGCTGATTCCGGATGAGGATACGAGAAACAGACTGCTGCCGGAGCTGTTTGAATGCGATCTGACAGAATTCTATGAGACGTGCGAGATTTTTGCGGACAGTCCGGACTTAAACGGCGTTGTCATCGTCTCCGACGAGGCAGAACCCTACAATGTTTTTAAATATTATCTGACAGAGACGCAGGCGCGTCTTCGGACGGACGGATATCTGATCAAGGAAGACCCCAGCATGAAGACTTTCTGGAATTTTGTGATGGGGCGAGACTACCTAAATTCCAGGTGGACCGATCAGCTCCATCAGGACAATCGTCTTCACATCATCTATCTGGCCGTGGACCCGGAAATGCAGCACCACGGCATTGCGGCGAAAATGATGGAGGAAGTCATTCGATATGCGAAAGAGAATCATATGATGATTTCTCTTGAGACACACAATGAGAAAAATGTGGCGATGTATGAGCATTTTGGATTTAAGCTGTATGGGATTGTAAAAAAGCATTTTGACCTGAAGCAGTACTGTATGATCCGGGAAATCCAGTAAAGACTGTTCAGACAAAATTAATGTATTTTAAGAAAAGGTAAAAGAATTTTTTAAAAAAATCTGATAAGATGAAAAAAGAGATACGGCAGATGAAATGAAATCTGGAAAATTAACGGTGAAAAATCATAAGAGGAGGGATTTTTATGAAAAATAAGAAAGCGATTTGCACAGCTCTGTGTGGGCTTTGCCTGATCATGGGCGTATCGGTGACGTCGCTGGCCGACAGCAGAAAGGTCGTTACGCTGGGCGCCAACCTGACGGAAGATCAGAAAAATCTGATGATGAATTATTTTGGAGTCAGCGCAAACGAGGTTGAGATTCTGACTATCACGAACCAGGATGAGAGAGATCACCTGGCAGCGTTTGTGCCGATTGAGCAGATCGGAACGAGAACGTACAGCTGTGCCTACGTGCTTCCCACGACGTCAGGCGGAATCCAGGTAAAGACGGCAAATTTAAACTGGGTGACCTGCAACATGATCGCAACGACGCTGTCGACGTCGGGCGTGAAAAACTGCCAGGTAATCGCAGCATCCCCGATCGAGGTGTCCGGAACAGGAGCGCTGACCGGTATTATTATGGCGTATGAGACCGCGAGCGGAGAAGAACTTGACGAGACGAAGAAGCAGCTTGCCAACGAGGAACTCTACATCACCGGAACTCTCTCCGATGAGATCGGTCAGAGAGCGGCGACGGCTGTGATCAACGAGACAAAAATGGAGGTTATCTCCCAGAACATCACCAACACGCAGGAAATCACCAACATTGTCAATGAGGCGACGCAGAACAACAATGTATCGATCACTCCGGAGCAGCAGCAGGAGATTGTAAACCTGATGGAGCAGATTTCCAACGAGTCGTACGACTACGCGGACATGGAAGAAACGCTGGAGATGGTAGAGGGCAATGTATCAGACAACCCGATCGTCGAGACAGAGCCGCAGACGGAGCCGTCCATCGACAGCACGGGAGATGTGACGCAGGAGACAGAAGAAAATATTTTGGACAACACGAATGAAGACATTTTCGGAGAGGGCGTCATCATTGGATCGACGACAGAGCCGCAGACAGAAGCGCCCGAGACGATCGCGCCTGAGACAGAAGCGCCTGAGATGACAGAGCCGCAGACAGAGGATCCGTTTGGACTTGGAGAAGTACAGGAAGAGACGTACAACTTTACCGAGCCGGAGACCACGACGCCGGCAGACGCCGTTCGCTACACGGAAGATCAGCTGACACAGGAAGAAGACAAACAGGATTACCAGGATACGATGGAATTCTTTGACAAACTCTTATACCCGGATCAGATCGTGGAAGAAGGAGACTATAAAGTATATCTGCCTCAGGAAGTCGCAGATGAGCTGAAAGACGACATTGGACAGCGCCTGCTCGATCTGATGATCAACGGAGTTGTAGCGGATACCCTGGAATACGATGAAGAGACAGCCGTTTACCAGAATCCGGAGCTGGAAGACATCGTAAAATTTGTCAGAGATCTGTTAAAGGATGACAAAAAAGAGCTGATGCCGGACGATGTGACGACAGAGGATAAGGAATTCTTATACCAGGAAGCAAAAGAGTGGTTTGAGGATCTGTATGATTACGTTCCAGCCGGAGAGACGGCGCAGACGGAAACACAGACGCCAGAGACGACAGGAGAGCAGACAAGTCTGGAAGGCGGAACAATCGATCTTGGACCGGTGGAAGAGCAGATCTTTGTAACGGAATAGAAAGCGAACCCGGAAATCAGTCTGGGCAGCGTATGCAAAAAGGGAGTATTTTAACAGGATAGATAAAAGAGAGAAGACAGCGAGAGCGCTATCTTCTCTTTTTTAAGGATGTATGCGGTACAGAAAAACCGTGCAAAAGAAACAGGAGAGGGATACGATGGATACAGAGATGCAGCGGCGCAGACAGGACGCCAGACAGTTTGCGCAGGAAAACACAGATTTTTTAAAGAGGACGCTCGAAGAGCTTTCGCAGATTCCGGCTCCCTCCCGCAGAGAAGAAAAGAGAAGGGAGTATTGCCGGGAATGGCTGCGGAAATTTGAAATTGACGCGCAAAGCGACGGGAAGGGAAACCTGGTGGTTCCATACCGATTAAAAGAAGGAAAGCAGAATATTGTGATCGCGGCTCATATGGATATTGTCTTTGAAGAGAGTGTTCCTTTGCAGATAAAAAAAGAGGGGCAGATCTGGAGATGCCCAGGAATCGGAGACAACACTGCCAATGTAGTTTTGCTGCTGTTTGCGGCAAAATTTTTAAAAGAATATGATCCGGATCTCGACTATGGAATTTTGCTTGCCTTTGATACGTGTGAAGAAGGACTTGGAAACCTGGAGGGATGCCGGGCTGTGATGGACCGATACAGAGACTGCGTATCGCGCGTCATCGCCTTCGACCTGTACAGAGATCAGGTGTATGCGGAATGCATCGGTTCTCTCCGCTATGAGATCACCGTGCGCACGCCCGGCGGGCATTCATTTGCCGATTTTGGAAAGACAAACGCTGTGTGGGTGATGGCAAAGCTGATTGGACAGCTGTATCAGTATCAGGCGCAGGGGTGTACGACGTACAATGTGGGAGTGATCCAGGGCGGGACGTCAGTAAACACGATCGCGCAGGAGGCGCGGATACTGTTTGAATACCGCTCCGATCGGGCGCAGGAGCTGGAAAAGTGCAGAGCGTATTTACAAGAATGTCTCAGAGAAATCGGGAAAATAAAAGATGTATCCGCTGCGTGCAGAATGGTCGGAGAACGCCCCTGTATGCAGAATGCAGACCGGGAAGAAATCGGCATACTCACACAAATCTGCCAGGAAGAGATAGAGAGAATCAGCGGCGTCTGTCCGAAAAAGGCAAAGGCGTCCACAGACTGCAACATACCGCTTTCTCTGGGGATACCGGCTGTCTGCACAGGATTTTTCCGGGGAGGAGGGGCGCATACCCTGGAGGAATGGATCGATATCGGCACGGCGGAGAGCGCTTTGGAGACGGCGGTTTCCGTTTTGTGCGGGATTGCCGGCAGAAAAAAGATTGACAGAAAAAAGACACCGTGATATAAAAGGAAATAGCAAAAGGGCAATGGTGCGGAAGCATCACTGCCCTTTTGCCGATTCAGAATCAAAAAGCGCAGACGCCAAAAGAAAAGCGAAGTATAAAGAGAAGAGACGGGGTGAATCTATGTACAATATTATGATAGTAGATGACTGTGAAAGCATGAGAAGAAAGATCAGACATTTGTCCGTATGGAAGAAATTTTGCGAATTTCAAATCGGTGCGGAAGCACAAAATGGAATAGAAGCGCTTGAACGGCTAGAGGAAGATCCCGTTCAGGTTGTGATGACGGATATCCGGATGCCGCAGATGGACGGACTGGAATTGTTAAAGAATATCAAGAGCAGAGATGCGGCGGAGTGTGTGATTTTACTGTGCGAAGACGCCAGCTTTGAATATGCGCATCAGGGGATGATCTTGGGAGCGTTTGACTATATGGTAAAGCCCGTCGGGGAAAAGGATCTGGAATTTGTTTTGGATCGCATTGCGAAATATCTTGCGGACAAGAAAAGAGAGAGAGAGCGGAAAGGACAAAACGTGATGTCTTTTTTGGAGGATACACAACAGGCATGGGACGAAAAAATAAAAGCGCTGGAAAAAGAATGCACAGATGAGGGGGATAGCCAACCGCCGATCGGGCGCATGAGAGATCAGATGGAACAGTTTACTTATAGGGGGAAAAATAAGACGATCGAGAAAGTCTGCGCTTTTATTCTGAGCCATCCCGAAGAAATCTGCCGTCTTTCAGATCTCTCAGAACGGTTTTATATCAACAAGACATATCTGAGCCATCAGTTTAAACAGGAGCTGGGGATAGGGCTTGTAGACTATGCGGCAAAATTTAAAATGGAATGTGCAAAAAAACTGCTGGCAGAGACAAAGATGAGCTCGGAGGAAATTGCAGAAGCCGTTGGATATCAAAATGGGAAGTATTTTAGAGAAGTCTTCCGCAGACAGACCGGGCAGACCATGACCCAATACCGAAAAAAGAGAGAACTGCGCTAGAAAAGATAAAAATATTTCAGACACAGGACGAAATATTTTGGATTTACAAAAGGAAAAGGGAGGGTTATAATCAGATGCATATTAAGTGTTGTACAGCCTTAATGAAAAACAGGAGAATAAAAAATTTATCGGGACACAATGGAGTGAAAAAGATCTGATTGTGTCCTTTTTATGTGCAGTGAAGACCGGACATTATACGGTCAGTTCCTGCTTCCAAGACAGATAGGAGGAATTTGTTATGACACATGGCGATATTTCCTGCAGCGGCGACAAAGTAGGCGTAGCGGTTGTAAATTATAAGATGCCCAGATTTCATAAAAAAGAAGAAATCATGGAAAACTGCAGTAAAATTGCAGCGTATATAAAAGGTTTAAAGCAAGGTCTTCCGGGATTGGATCTGGTTATTTTTCCGGAATACAGTACACATGGAATTTTATATGATTTTGATGAGATGATGAACCTTTCCACAACAGTGCCGGGACCAGAGACAGAAATTTTTTCAAAAGCATGTATAGAGAACAATGTCTGGGGAGTTTTCTCGATTACAGGCGAGCTGCATGAAGAGCATCCGAAAAAAGTTCCGTATAATACCTTGATCCTGATCAACAATAAAGGAGAGATTGTCCAGAAATATCGAAAGATGTGCCCGTGGACGCCGATTGAAGGATGGTATCCGGGAAACCGCACATATGTGACAGAAGGACCGAAGGGACTAAAAATCAGTCTGATTATCTGCGACGATGGAAATTATCCGGAAATCTGGCGGGACTGCGCTATGAGAGGCGCTGAACTGATTGTCCGGTCACAGGGATATATGTATCCGGCATGTGAGGAGGAAGTGAAGCTGGTTCCAGTCATGGCATGGTGCAACAACGTATACGCTGCGGTGGCAAACGCAACGGGAAACGACGGAGTTTATTCCTACTTCGGTCATTCCTCCATTACAGGATTTGACGGACATACGCTGGGAATGTGCGGAACAGAGGAAAACAGTTATCAGTATGCAGAACTGTCTGTCAGCGCGATCCGGGATGCGAGGGAAAACTGGCAGTCACAGAATCATCTTTATAAGCTGCTGCACAGAGGATATACAGGAACGCTGAATTCGAAAGAAGAACGCTACGGGGAAGCGCAGTGCCAGTTTGAATTTTACCGCACCTGGGTGAACGATCCGAAAAAAGCGCAGGAACAGGTAGAAGCGATGACAAGAAAAAAACCTGGCGTAAAATGGGCGCCAGTCGGAAATATCCCGTTTGACGAATAAATAAAAAGATAGATGATAGAAAAAAGCCTCACAATCTTTTGGCGGTTTCGAGATTGCGAGGCTTTTTTGATGCGCGGAAGCGTCTGCCTCTTTGGGATTTAGGAGAGGCTTGGAACCGGCACGCTGATCGCGACGTCTTTTGCGTAGTCGACTCCGTCAAAGCGGAATCCGAACATGTGATAGAAATCGTCCCAGTATCCGCCGATATCGGAAAGAGTCATGAGATTTTCCGTGGAAATCTCTCCCCAGATTTTCATGACCTTTTCCTGGACAGCCGGATCAAGCTCCCAGTCATCCATGCGGATCAGTCCGTCTTTGTCAACCGGAATTTCGGGCTGGAACAATTTATCTCCAAACAGGCGGGCGATCTGCTCGATACATCCTTCGTGTGTTCCCTGATCTTTCATCACCTTATATAAGATGGCGAGATAAAGAGGGACAATCGGGATAGCGGAGCTTGCCTGCGTGACGAGCGCTTTGTTGACAGAGATAAAAGCTTTTACATCGGAAAAAGCAGCTGAAATTTCAGAAGCTGTTTTCGCAAGATGACGCTTTGCCTGACCGATTGTCCCGTCAAAATAAATCGGATACGTAATCTTAGGACCGATATAAGAGTAAGCGACTGTGACAGCGCCTTTTGCGAGCACGCCGGCTTGCGAGAGCGCGCGGATCCACTCCATCCAGTCCTCGCCGCCCATGACTTTGACAGTGCCCTCTATTTCCTCCGCCGTGGCAGGCTCCACGGTTTTCGGCGTGATCGTGTTGTTTTTCAGATCGAGACTTTTCTCGGTAAAAGCGGAATGGACGGTCTTAAGGCAAGAAGAATATGTGACGCCGTCCGGGGCAGTACGTCTGGGAGCGGCAAGACTGTAGACGACAAGATCTACCTCTCCGAGATCCCTGCGGATCAGGTCAATCGTTTTCTCTTTGATTTCCTGAGAGAAAGCGTCGCCGTTGATGGATTTTGCATACAGCCCTTCCGATGCGGCAGCGTTTTCAAAAGCGGCCGTATTATACCAGCCCGGCGTCGCGGTGCGCTTTTCCGTCGCAGGTTTTTCAAACATAACGCCGATTGTGGCGGCGCGGAAGCCAAAAGCCGCGGTGATGCGCGAGGCAAGCCCATATCCGGTGGAAGCGCCGATCACCAGCGCTTTCTTTGGTCCTTTTGGGAAGTGTTTAGATTGAATATAAGAAATCTGATGCTCTACATTTTTCTGACAACCGGTCGGATGTGCAGTGGTACAGATAAATTCTCTGACTTTAGGTTCGACAATCATAAGAAATCCTCCTGATCTTATTGATAGAAATTCATTCTGCATACTTCAAAGGTTTGACTATCAAAGTATTTTAACACAAAAATAAAAAGATGCAATACCTTTTTCGGAATTTCACGGGAAATGTTTGAGAACCGGGAGAAAAATGCCTGGAAAGAAATGGAAACCAACAGAAAAAACTTGCAAAAAATCATAAAATATGATGAAATTATGAAAGAAAAAGACATGAGACGACACAGAGCAAAAAAGAAAGAGAGCAGGTGAGAGACGGATGATAAAAGTCTTGCTGGCAGTCAGCAGCGAAGAATCGTCACAATATTTTTCGACGCTGGTGGACTGGAAAAAATATGGATATGAGTTAGTCTGTTCCGCGATGGACGGAGCGTCTGCCCTGAAAGAATTCGAAAAGATGCATCCCCAGCTGGTCATGACAGATGTGCAGATGCCGGATATGGACGGGCTTGAGCTGACGCGCAGAATCAAACAGACTGCGCCGGAGACGGTGGTGATTCTCCTCTCAGGACATGAAGAATTTTCCTGCGTCCGCTCCGCCTTAAACCTGGGGGTCTATGACTACATTTTGAAGCATGAGACAAAAAAGGCGGAAGTGACGGAGAAGCTGCTGGACATTAAAGAGCTGCTGCGAAACCGGCGCAGAGAAAACCACTATATCGCAGAGGGAAATCTGACGTATTTTTTGAGCGACCGGATGAAAATCAAGGAAGAAAGAAGAAGCATTTTCTTTCAATGTTTTCCAGGGCAGTATGATATCCGGATGGTAGACCAGGAACATTTCCTTCCGGTCATGGAGCGGCTGATCCGCTGCAGCGTACCGGAGATAAGAGAACTTGAAATGAAGGAATTTTTTTATCAGTATGAGGAGACGGAAGCGGTATTAAAGCTGAGCGCATATTCCTATCTCGTCTTATCCCGCTCGAAAAAGGACGTCATAGACACGTCCTACGAGATGAAAGAGAATTTTCTGAAAAAATATCAGAATCATCTTTCCGTTGTGGTGATAGCGGAGAATGCGCATATCCTCAAATGCCTGGAGCAGTACTGGGAAAAAAAGGAACTGTTTTCTCAGAAATATTTTTATCCGTCTTCCGCTGTCCTCTACGACGATATGCTCACAAAACCTTCCGGGAAAATTCAGAGCGCTGCGTATGAAGACATCACAGATCTTATAGAACAAAAATGCTTCAGCGAGCTGCTCCAGCAGATGGACCGCCAGTACAGGGCTGTGATAAGAGACAGAGATTACATCGCCTTTGAGAAACTGACGTATGCGTACGGGATGGTTTTGATGGATTATCACAGACGGATTGTCGATCCAAGAAGCCAGACAATGTTTGAAGCCTACACGGAAGACGCAAAATCTCTCTGGAGCGATGCGCTTTCCGTCTTTGCGTGGCTGAAGGACCGGTACAGCGCAATGCTGTATATTCTGGAGGAGGAAGGAAAAACGCGCCACTCGGACGCAGTAAAAAAGACGATTCTGTATATTTACCAGCACTACGGAAACAGCGACTTAAGCGCGGAACATATCGCGGAGCATTTTGGAACGAACTTAAATCGGCTCAATGCGGCGATGAAAAGAGAGACAGGGTGCACGGTATGGAAAATGCTGATACAGGTACGGATGGAAAAGGCGAAGAAGCTGCTTGACTCCACGGACAAAAGGATAGCGGATATCAGCGAACTGGCGGGATATAAGACAATTTCGTATTTTTCCAATGTCTTTAAACATTATTACGGAATTTCTGCCCAGGAATACCGGCGCAGAAATAGAGCGAAAAGATAAAAAACGGAGAGAAAAAACACAAAGCGGGACCGGCACAAGCCGGTCCCCGCAATTTTGATCTCTGCGTCTTATAAAGTCTGGATAAATCTTCCGAACGCCTCGCGCCCCTCCGGCGTACATTTGTATACGCCGGCGTCCTCGAGCACCTTCGTGAACACATGTCCAATTTCCTCTTCCAGGATGCCGTGTATGTTCTCGGCAGTGATGCTGCTGTATTTTGGAAGGAATTCCTCCACCCAGTCGGCGTGCTTTTCCAGCGCTTCGTCTGCGCGGATATCCTTGTGATTTAAGATCGCATCGGCGAGCAGTTCCATCTCTGCTTTCAGTCTTGCAGGAAGAACGGCAAGACCCATAACCTCGATCAGACCAATGTTTTCCTTTTTGATATGGTGAAGAGCGGCGTGCGGATGGTAGACGCCCAGCGGATGCTCCTCTGTTGTGATATTGTTGCGCAGGGCAAGGTCAAGCTCGAACGTATCGCCCACCTTTCTGGCGATCGGAGTGATCGTGTTGTGCGGCTCTCCGTCCGTCTCGGCAAAGATAAAAGCTGCCTCGTCAGTGTAGCCTCTCCAGTTCTTTAAGATATGATCGGCAAGGTCGATCAGTCTCTTCTCATCGACAGAGCGGATGCGGATGACAGACAGCGGCCAGTGTACGATGCCGACTTCGACGTCTTCGTATCCGGAGATGAAAAAGTGCTGTTCGATCGGGGCCTTCGCCATGGCAAACTGATAATTTCCGCCCTGGAAGTGGTCATGGCTTAAGATAGAGCCGCCCACGATCGGCAGATCCGCGTTGGAACCGATAAAATAGTGAGGGAAGAGCTTGATGAAATCAAACAGTTTGACAAAGGTGTTGCGCTCAATTTTCATCGGGGTATGCTCACCGTTAAACACGATGCAGTGTTCGTTGTAGTAGACATAAGGAGAATACTGGAATCCCCAGTCGCTGTCATTGATGCGGATCGGAATGATGCGGTGATTCTGTCTTGCAGGATGGTTGACGCGCCCGGCATACCCTACGTTCTCCTTGCACAGAAGACATTTTGGATAACCGCTCTGTTTAGCCAGCTTTGCAGCGGCGATCGCCTTCGGGTCTTTCTCAGGTTTGGAGAGATTGATGGTGATGTCGATGCTTCCGTACGGACTCTCGACAGACCACTTCTGATCCTTTTTGATGCGGTAGCGGCGGATATAGTCGCTGTCCTGGCTTAACTTGTAGAAGTAATCCGTCGCCTCCTTGGGAGAGTTTTCATACAGAGCGTGAAATTTGCTGATGACTTCGCTCGGACGCGGCATCAGGCAGTTCATGATACGGGTGTCAAACAAATCTCTGTATACGACGCTGTTTTCCTTTAAGATACCGTTTTCATAAGCATAGTCGAGCAGATTTTTCAAAATTTCCTCCAGATCAAGATGGTCGGTGTCCACCTCCGGCTTTTCAAAATCGTCCTGCTCAAACAGATCCAGCAAAAGGTTTGTGGAATAGCTGACGTCATCCTTTGTGATCAATCCGGTCTGCAGTCCGTACTGGATCAGTTTTTCAATGTTTTCATAAAGCATATACATTTCCTCCTAAAAATAAATTAACAGCGGCAAACGCCGGAACCTGTTTTTACCACATAAAAATCTGCCGGATAACCGATTGTCTTGCGGTAGGTATCTCCGACCTGGTCAATAAAGGAATCGACAGATTCATTTCTGACCAGATTGACGGTGCATCCGCCAAAACCTGCGCCTGTCATGCGCGCGCCGAGAACCCCGGGATGTTCCCAGGCAGCCTGGGCAAGGGTATCAAGCTCAGGACCGGTCACTTCGTAGTCGTCGCGCAGTGAAATATGAGATTCATTCATCAGCCTCCCAAACAGAGCAAGATTGTTTTCCTTCAAGGCATGTGCGGCCTGGATTGTGCGCTGATTTTCCGAAACGGCATGGCGGGCGCGCCTGATGCAGATGGGGTCTGAAATTGCAGATTTTACCATCTCAAAAGCATCCATAGTCAGTTCACCCAAAGAGGAGATGGTGGTCAGCCTTTGTAAGTCGTGAAGAGCTGTTTCACATTCCCGTCGGCGTTCATTATATTTGGAATTGGCAATACACCGCTTTTTATTGCTGTATGCGATGACTAATTTTTCATGCTCCAGATGAAGCGGAATGTATTCATAAGAAAGATTGCTGGTATCAAGAAAAAGAGCGTGATCTTTTTTGCCCATTGAAATGGTAAAAGGATCCATGACGCCGCAGTGAACGTGACAGTATGTATTTTCGGCTGACTGCGCAATCAGGGCAAGGTCAGAGCGGCTCAAGTCTGAAAAATCATACATTTCTTTTAAAATCAGGCACATTGCCATTTCCAGAGAAGCAGAAGAAGAAAGACCGGCGCCGCTTGGGATATCTCCCGCGATCAGGAGATCCATTCCATAAGGGATCTCATATCCTTTCTGCCGGAAGCTCCAGATAACGCCCTTTAAATAGTTCCCAAAACCGTCCGCAGGATTAAAAATGAGATGGTCCAGATCGGATTCCACAATACCCGTCTGTTCCATATTCTGCGAAAAAAAGCGCAGCTTTCGATCGCGGCGTTTCCGGACAGCAGCATACGTCCCCAAAGTAAGCGTACAGGGAAATACATGACCTCCATTGTAATCCGTATGCCCTCCAATCAGGTTAACGCGTCCAGGTGAAAAATAAGAAAGAATTTCTCCGCTCCCGCCGAAAAGCTCTGCGAATTTTTTTAATAATTTCTCTTTCATTCTGCTTTCTCCTTTGATTCTTCATATATAATAAGCTGTTTTCAGCCCTATTATATCATAAATCCTATAAAAAAGAAAAATTTTATTAAGAATTGTGAAAAAATTTGATTCAAAATATAAGCTGTAGTACAATGATCCTGGTGGGAAGAACAAAAGAAAGCGAGCTGGTGGATGATGAAAAGGAAGAAAAAAATGTTGTTCCTGTTTAATATGAAATCCGGAAAAGGAATGATCCGCAGCCGATTAGGGGAAATACTCGATATTTTTGTCAAGGGAGGATATGAGGTGACGGCGCACCCGACGCAGTGCCTGAAGGACGCCGAGAACATAACGGCACAGGAAGCGGGAAACTACGATATCGTCGTCTGCAGCGGCGGAGACGGGACGCTGGACGAGGTGGTGACCGGGATGATGAAAAGAGAAGAGAGAAAGCCGATCGGCTATATTCCGGCAGGCAGCACGAACGACTTTGGAAATACGCTCGGGATCAACAAAAACATGGAGGACGCCGCGTGGGATATTATTCAGGGCTCTCCGTTTGCGTGCGATATCGGGACATTCAACGACGATTTTTTTGTATATATAGCAGCGTTTGGAGCTTTTACCGACGTCTCCTACGAGACGAAGCAGGAAGTAAAGAACGTACTTGGGCATCTCGCCTATATCATTGAAGGAATGAAGAAGCTTCCAAACCTGAAATCGTATCAGATGACGATACAGTGTGAAAACCGGAAAATCGAAGGGAAATTTTTGTACGGCATGATCACAAATTCAGACTCCGTCGGGGGATTTAAGCATATTGTGGGGAAAAATGTAAAGCTCAACGACGGAGTCTTTGAAGTAGTCCTGATCCGAGAGCCGAAAAACCCCTTTGATTTTCAGTCGATTGTCACGTCGATTCTGATGCGCGATATTGAACACAATGAACGCATTATCACGTTTAAGACGGATAGAGTGACGATAGAATCAGAAAAAGAAATTCCCTGGACTTTGGACGGCGAATTCGGAGGGAAACATACAAAGGTGAAGATTTCCAACAAGCACCAGGCGATACAGATTATGGTAAATGAAAAGAAAAGCCAGGAAAAACGGGAAAGCGCAAAGCAGACGGCCGAAACGGCGCAGGAGGGAGAGATGAAAAAAACAGAGCCTGAGAAAATTGAAAATGGGAATTCCTTTTTTAGACAAAATGAGTTATAATAGGAAAAGCAGTAGGTGCAATTTAATTTACGGAGGTAAAAATCATGTTAGTATCAGCAAAAGAAATGTTGGAGAAAGCAAAAGCAGGTCACTATGCAGTTGGTCAGTTCAATATCAATAACCTGGAATGGACAAAAGCAATTCTGCAGACAGCACAGGAATTAAACTCCCCTGTCATCCTCGGCGTATCTGAGGGAGCAGGAAAATATATGGCAGGATATAAGACCGTTGTCGGCATGGTAAACGGTATGCTGGAAGAATTAAAGATTACCGTTCCGGTAGCCCTTCATCTGGACCACGGCGGATATGAAGCCTGCTATAAATGTATCGAAGCAGGATTCTCATCGGTAATGTTCGACGGCTCTCATTATCCGATCGAAGAAAACGTAGAAAAGACAAAAGAACTGGTAAAAGTATGCGCTGAAAAAGGACTGTCTCTGGAAGCAGAGGTTGGATCCATCGGCGGAGAAGAAGACGGCGTTGTCGGAATGGGCGAATGCGCAGATCCGAATGAATGCAAGATGATCGCAGACCTGGGCGTTACCATGCTTGCAGCAGGTATCGGAAACATTCACGGAAAATATCCGGCAAACTGGAAAGGATTAAGCTTTGAGACACTCGACGCTATCCAGGCTCTGACAGGAGATATGCCGTTAGTTCTTCACGGCGGCACAGGAATCCCGGCCGACATGATCAAGAAAGCAATCAGCTTAGGCGTTGCAAAAATCAATGTCAACACAGAGTGCCAGTTAGCATTCGCAGCCGCTACGCGCGAGTATGTCGAGGCAGGCAAAGATTTACAGGGCAAGGGATATGACCCGCGTAAATTACTGGCTCCGGGCGCAGAGGCAATCAAAGCGACAGTAAAAGAAAAAATGGAACTGTTCGGATCGGTAGGAAAAGCTTGAGCATCTGGTCAGCGGAACAAGACACCGTGATAGAGAACATGCAGGAGGGAATGTTGGAGATCAGCATTCCCTTTTTTGGCGGCGCAGAAGAGAAAAATCTTGCATTCTTAAGAAGATTACGGTATTTTTATTAGAAAAGAAAATGAAAGGAAAAAGAAAGGAAAAGTAGAAAATGGCAAACAAAGTCAATGTTACTGAAATTTTTGGAAAGAATGTCTTTAATGACAAGGTAATGCGTGAGAGACTTCCTAAAAAAGTGTACATCGAGCTTCATAAAACCATTGATGAAGGAAAAGAGCTTGATCCGATGATTGCCGAGGTAGTGGCAGGAGCGATGAAGGACTGGGCGGTGGAAAAAGGCGCTACGCATTACACGCATTGGTTTCAGCCGCTGACAGGAGCGACGGCGGAAAAGCACGACGCTTTTATCACTGCGCCGCACAAGGACGGATCGATCCTGATGGAATTTTCAGGAAAAGAACTCATTAAGGGAGAACCAGATGCCTCTTCTTTCCCATCAGGAGGACTGCGCGCCACCTTTGAGGCCAGAGGATACACAGTATGGGACTGCACCTCCCCGGCCTTTGTCAGAGAAGATGCAGCGGGCGCCATCTTGTGCATCCCAACCGCTTTCTGTTCCTACACAGGAGAGGCGCTGGATCAGAAAACGCCTCTCCTGCGCTCGATGGAAGCGATTCAAAAGCAGGCGCTGCGCCTCCTGCGCTTATTCGGTAACAAGACTTCCAAGAAAGTGACGCCGTCGGTGGGCGTGGAGCAGGAATACTTTATTGTAGACCGCCAGAAATACTTAAAGAGAAAAGACTTAATCTTTACAGGGCGGACGCTGTTCGGGGCAATGCCGCCAAAAGGACAGGAACTCGACGACCATTACTTTGGGGTAATCCGGGAGCGGATTGCCGGCTTTATGAAAGACGTCAACGAGGAGCTGTGGAAGCTCGGCGTCTCATCAAAGACACAGCACAACGAGGTCGCGCCGGCGCAGCATGAGCTTGCCCCGATTTACGCACAGTGCAACGTGGCGGCAGATCACAACCAGATCATTATGGAAACGCTCAAGAGAATTGCCGAGCAGCACGGTCTGCAGTGCCTGCTCCACGAAAAACCGTTTGCGGGAGTCAACGGTTCCGGAAAGCACAACAACTGGTCTTTGACGACAGACGACGGGATCAACCTGCTTGAACCAGGAAAAACGCCGCATGAAAATATTCAGTTTTTGATGATTCTGGTGTGTATTCTGCGCGCAGTGGATCTCCATGCGGATCTGCTCAGAGAGTCGGCCGCCGATATCGGAAATGAACACAGACTGGGGGCCAACGAGGCGCCGCCTGCGATCGTCTCGGTCTTCCTCGGAAATCAGCTGGAGGATGTGCTGGCTCAGCTCATCAGCACCGGCGAGGCAACCCACAGCTTAAAGGGAGGAAGACTTCACACTGGAGTTAAAACGCTCTCAGACGTGGCAAAGGACGCGACAGACAGAAACAGAACTTCACCGTTTGCTTTTACAGGAAATAAATTTGAGTTCCGCATGGTGGGATCAAGAGATTCCGTGGCCGAATGCAACGTCGTGATCAATACCATCGTAGCGGAATCCTTTGCAGACGCCTGCGATGTGCTGGAAAAAGCAGAAAATTTTGAGATGGCAGTCCACGATCTGATCAAGGAATACGCGACAGAGCATCAGAGGATTGTGTTTAACGGAAACGGATATTCCGAAGAGTGGGTGGAAGAGGCAAAAAGGAGAGGTCTTCCAAACATTGCCTCTATGGTCGATGCGATTCCGGCGCTCGTCACAGAAAAAGCAGTAAAAATGTTTGAGCGCTTCCATGTGTTTACGCAGGTGGAGCTGGAGTCGAGAGCGGAGATCCAGTACGGGACGTATGCAAAGGGAATCAATATAGAGGCGCGCGCGATGATTGACATCGCAAGCAAACATATCATTCCGGCTGTGATCCGCTCCACCAGACAGCTGGCCGACACGATCAACGCGGTGACGGCGGCAGGAGGGGACAGCAGCGTGCAGGCAGAACTTTTAAGCGAGACGTCCGCTCTGCTAAAGCAGACAAAGCAGGCGCTGAAAAAGCTGGAGGAAGATACGGAACGCGCAGCGTATGAAAAATCGGGAAGAGAGCGGGCAATGTATTTCCATGACGTGGTGTTTGAGGATATGGCGCAGCTGCGCAGGCCGGTGGATGAACTGGAGATGATTGTCGACAAAGAGATCTGGCCGATGCCTTCCTACGGCGATCTGCTCTTTGAGGTGTAAGATTTTTCCAGAGAGGGAGACAGCTTTTTGACAGAAAAAGACAGGGTATCTGCAGAAAACGGATACCCTGTTTTGGCGATATACGAAGGTATGTTGGATGTAATGAGGAATCGAAAAAATGATATTAAGAAGGATTGGGATATTACCGTATACCGCCATAAAAGGGAGGATGCCCGGCAGGGGGACACAGCCGGGCACTATTATGAAAAAGTTTATCAAAAATTAGAAATTGGCGTATTAATTAGATGATATCGGAGTCAAAGCTTTTTGTCTCCGTCATTGACTTATAATAAGAATAAAAAAAAGAAATGAAGAAATCGTTAGAAACAGGTAAAAAAATTTTAAAGGTATCGTGAATAAAATATGAACGAAGTTTGGAAAATAATGCGGAAATACGGCAAATTTATTATAAAATAGACGATAAGTTGAAATAAGGGGCAAATTATGGTAAAGTGTGGGTAAAGAATCAAACTATGGAAAAATTTCTGGGTGAGCGTATTATGAAAAAAATAGAAGTGTTGGGCTGCCGGATTGACGATCTGAGTCCGATGGAAGCAGTAGAAAAGATAGAGACGTATGTGCAGTCGGGAATTATGTGTTCAGTCGGAATGATCAACAGAAGAATGCTGATGTATGCGGCTAAAGACGAAGAGTATCGCAGTCAGATTGAAAAGCTCGATATCGCAATCATTAATGACCGTGAGGTCTTAAAGGCGGCTGAGATTGAGACTCCGAAGAAAAAGGAGGAAGTCGACAGGAACGCTTTTTTGACAGAGCTTTTAAACGACGCGGTCCGCAGAAAACGGACAGTGGCAATTCTGGCAGATCTGGAGGACGAGCGGATTGCGTGCGAAGAGTACCTTGCCGAACACCATGGAGGACTCCAGATTATCGGATCCTTTTCGATTGAGGAGAGCTCTCTTGCGGACGATGACGCCATTGTCAATATGCTGAACGCGGTCACAGAGGACATTCTGCTGGTGATGATCCCCTCCCCCGAGCAGGAACGATTTCTCTTTTCCAACCGCGGAAAGCTGGGAGTTAAGGTGTGGGTCGGAATTGGAACAGAGATGATGGAGAAATATTCCAGCGATCTGGGAATGGGATTTTTTGAACGGCTGCTGGACAAGAGGAAATTCAAACGGCAGGTTTCGCGGTATCAAAATGAAAGAGAAAATTAGGATTTTAAAATAAATTTGTGAAAAGTGCAACAATTTTTCTTTATTTTTTTCTATGTTTATATTACAATAGTATACAGAGATTGGCGGACATTTACAAAAAAAGCGTAGAAAGAAGTCTATAAAAAAAGAAAAAGGAGTGGCGCATCGTGATATCAAATCAAATTTTACAGACCACGCTGGATGGTCTGAAAGTCATTACAAGAGTCGATTTATGTGTAATGGACACCGAAGGCAATGTTCTTGCCTCCACCTTTACAGAAGCGGAGAATTATAGAGATTCCATTATTTCTTTTGTGCAGTCTCCGGCAGACAGTCAGGAGGTACAAGGATATCAGTTTTTTAAAGTCTTTGACGATCAACAATTAGAATACATACTTTTAGCGAACGGAAGCAGCGACGATTCCTATATGGTGGGAAAAGTGGCGGTGTTCCAGATTCAAAATCTTTTGATCGCATATAAAGAGCGCTTTGACAAGGACAACTTTATCAAAAATTTATTGTTGGACAATCTGCTCCTGGTGGATATCTACAATAGGGCAAAAAAGCTGCACATCGACACGTCTGTCCGCCGGGTTGTATTCATTCTGGAGACCAATCATGAAAAAGACAGTCATTCTCTGGAAAACATCCGGACTTTATTTGGAGGAAAATCGGGCGACTTTATCACGGCGGTGGATGAGAAAAGCATCATCATCGTAAAGGAATTAAAAGAAGACGACGGATATCCTGAGATGGACCGGACGGCTAACAGCATATTGGACGTCCTGACGCCGGAACGAAGGGAAAACGCGCATATCGCCTATGGAACGATTGTAAGCGAGATCAAGGAGGTCTCCAAATCGTACAAGGAGGCAAGGATGGCCCTCGACGTCGGAAAAATTTTCTTCAGCGACAGAGAAGTGATCGCATACAGCTCCCTGGGAATCGGACGGCTTATTTACCAGCTGCCCATTCCGCTGTGCAAAATGTTTATCCGGGAAATTTTTGAAGGAAAATCTCCCGATGATTTTGACGAGGAGACGCTTGCCACGATCAACAAATTTTTTGAAAACAGCTTAAATGTTTCCGAGACATCGCGCCAGCTCTACATCCACAGAAACACGCTTGTCTACCGCCTAGACAAACTGCAAAAGAGCACGGGACTGGACCTGCGCGTGTTTGAAGACGCGATTACATTTAAAATCGCGCTGATGGTTGTAAAATATATGAAATATATGGAATCACTGGATTACTAAACCGTTAGAGCACACATCTTGCGTGTTCGAAACGCCGCCGCGGCAATCACTGGGCGAATATGCAGACGTGTTCGCCCGACTTGTCGTTTTCGCAGATAAAAATGACTGTCGGAATAAAAATTCGGCAGTCATTGTGTTTTCCGGAAAGGGAAAAACAGGGACACGTTCGCGCAAAGGCGGGAAATGTATGAGCTGGAATAAAAAGTGTGGGGAATGATAGGATAGATAAGAGAGAACTTGCGGCACAGACAGAAAGAGGCGTATCAATGGAAAAAAATTATCGATTTTTTAAGGGCTTTTTAAGCGGATGGGCATTTATGCTGGCAGTCAGCGCAGTAGCGCTGGGCGTAAGAGGGAGGCTTTACGGATCGGCAACGGAACAGGAAGACAGCGTCGTTACGCAGGAGCATATCAACAAGCTGGCGGAGCTGGAGAGGATGATGGATCAGTACAATCTGGAGGAGATAGACAAAAAAAAGATGACCGATTCGATGTATAAAGGGATGGTGGCAGGTCTCGAGGATCCATATGCCGCGTATTATACGGCGGAAGAACTCGAAAGCGTCCAGAGAACGCTCGAGGGAAGCTATAAAGGCATCGGCGTTTTGATGTCCCAGAGTTCCCAAACGAATGAAATCCGAGTAGTCAGGTGCTATGACGGATCGCCCGCGCAGACGGCGGGGCTGAAAGAGGACGACGTGCTTTTGGAGCTGAATGGGCAGGACGTCTCAGGGATGAGCTTAAATGAAGTGGTTGCACAGATTCAGGAAGGAGAAGAGGATACGGTTACGGTGACGGTAAAAAGAGAGGGGGAGAAGGAAAACCTGACATTTTCGATGGAACGGACTGAGGTGGAGGTTCCGACCGTCAACGCGGAGATGATGGAAGACGGCATTGGATATATCCAGATTGTGGAATTCGATTCGGTGACAGTCAGCCAGTTTAAGAGGGCTGTGTCCGATCTGGAGGAGCAGGGCATGGAGAATCTGATTGTAGATGTGCGGGATAATCCGGGAGGGATGCTGACAAGCGTCTGCGATATTTTAGACCAGATTCTTCCGGAAGGGCTTATGGTCTATACAGAAGATAACACCGGAGAGCGATGCGAATATTTTTCGGACGAAGAGCATCAATTCACAAAACCGCTTGTCGTTTTAGTAAACGGGGAGAGCGCAAGCGCCTCTGAGATTTTTGCCGGAGCTATCCAGGACTACGGACTGGGTCAGATTGTAGGAACGACAACATATGGAAAAGGAATCGTACAGACGACGTACAGCCTCGCAGACGGCAGCGCGCTGAAACTGACGACCGCAAAATACTATACGCCAAACGGAAACGATATCCATGAAAAAGGGATTGAGCCGGACGTCACTGTGGAACTGGACGAAGAGGTGAAAGATCAGACCGTCATAGAAAAGGAAGAGGACAATCAGCTGCAAAAGGCCGTTGAGATACTGAGCAAGTGAGAGACAAAGCTATCGCGGCAGCAGCAGAAAGGGAAAGAAATGAAAGAAAAATTTATTTTCAGAGAGATGCTCAAGGAAATCAGAGAAATTGCCGATCAAAAGGGAAACGTGCTGACAGAGGAGGAGGTCAGAAGTTTTTTTGAGGATGCGTGTCCGCAGGAAGAACAGATGAAGCTGATCTTTGACTATCTGACCGGGCAGAATATCCGCATTTTGGGATATGAAGAGAAAGAGACGGAGGATCCGGCGCAGCAGGAAGAAGGATTTGTGATTACGGCACAGGAAGAGTCGGAGTACTTAAGTATTTACGAAGAAGAACTCCAAAACATTCAAGAAGCTTCAGATGAGGAAAAATGGAAGCTGATCAGCAGCGCGGCAGAGGGGGATGTCCTTGCAAAGAGCAGACTGATTGAATTGTATCTTCCGACTGTGGCAAAAATTGCCAGAAAATATGAAAAAAAGGAACTGCCTCTGGCCGATTTGATACAGGAGGGAAACGTAGGACTGATGCTTGCGGCAGACGCCTTAGAAAAAAGCATGGATATGGAGAAGGCGGAATGCTTTCTGACAGAACAGATAAAAAAATCTATTGAGGAAGCGATTGCGCAGCAAAGGGACACGCGCCGCGCCGCAGAAGAAATAGCAGGGCGCGTCAACTATCTAAATGAAGCGATCCACAATCTGGAAGAAGATTTGGAACATAAGGTTTCGCTCGAAGAGCTGTCCGCATACCTGGAAATGCCGGCGGACGAAATAGAAGATATTTTAAGAATGGCAGGAGATGAGATTGAAATGGAAACGCATTCCCACGCTCATCCCCATAAACACTGACCCATTTGAGCGGGCAGAAAGGACGCCGGAGGAGACACCTTCTCAGCGTCCTTTTCTGCATGCGCCGTCAGGCACAGTTTTTTTGCAAAACATAATTTTCCTCACAGCGTCATACAATGAAAAAGAGGAGGAAAATAAAATGGACAATGGAAAAACAGTGAGGAAAAAGAAAAAAGGAGTCGTGTGCATAGCGGCCCTTTTTGGCGCTTACTTTATGACAGCGGTTATGCTCCTGATTTTAGCTCTCCTGCTGTACCGGATGGACTTGGACGAAAGCAAGATAGCCGCGGGCATCCTGATTGTTTACATTGTTTCAGGGTTTGTCGGGGGATTTATTGCAGGAAAAGGAATCGGAAGCAAAAAATATCTGTGGGGAATGCTTGTGGGGCTCTTCTATTTTGCCGTCCTGACAGCCATCTCGGCAGCTTCCGGGAATATTTTGCTGCAGGAGGGAATGCATGTGCTGACGACGGTGATTCTGTGCGCAGGGTCGGGAATGATGGGCGGTATGCTGTCGTAAAAAATTTGCATGAGACGGGGAAAGCAAAAGGCGGTCAGAAAGCTTAGAGAAGACTTTTTTGACTGCCTTTTGGAAAAAAGCACCAAAAAATCTGACAAAAATCAAAAAAAAGTATGGAAAAAAAAGAAAAGAACAAAGACAAGCGCAGGACATAAAAAATTCTCTTTTTTTTGATGCCATTTTGTGGTATAGTGATATCAGGTCTAAATAGAATCAAGGTCATTTCAGACACAGACTCCTGTAAACAAATCTTAAAAAAACTTAGCGTGCCGGTTGCGATGAACATGCATCGCAAGCTGCCTACCTGCGGCGATCACGCTTTTATATCAGACATTTTCAAATATCCATAACAGTGAATTGCATATTGTACAGAGAAAGGAGCAGCCTATTTGCGCTTAAAAAATAGGTAACGATATTTATGATAAGAGAAAAGTATGAATCTTTGTCCGCCGCTGCACTGCGCGACATTGCAAAGGCGAGAGGATTAAAGCACATTTCTGCGCTGAGAAAGAATGAACTGATTGACAGAATGATGGAAGAAGACGAAAAAGAAAATAAGGAAGAGAAGAGACAAGAAATGGAACAACAGGAAAAACCATTGGAAAAAGACGGGGAAGAAGCGCTTTTTGAAGAAGAAAGACAGGCGCAGGAAACGCATGTCCGGGAAGAAAAAATGACTCCTCCAGGGGAGCTGTCTCAGCTCGACAGCGGGCAGATTGCCCACGGAATCCTGGAAGTGCTCCCGGACGGATACGGATTTATCCGGTGCGAAAATTATATGCCTGGGGAAAACGACGTCTACGTATCTCCCTCCCAGATACGCAAATTTAATTTAAAGACAGGGGATATCATCTCAGGGAACACGAGAATTAAGACGCAGCAGGAAAAATTTTCTGCGCTTTTATACTTAAAGACGATCAATGGCATGTCTCCGTTCGCGGCGATGAAGAGGTACAATTTTGAGGATATGACGCCGATCTTCCCAAATGAACGATTAAAGATGGAGCGGGATGCAAAGGCAGTGGCGATGCGGATTTTAGACTTGATCTCACCGATCGGAAAAGGGCAGAGAGGGATGATCGTATCTCCGCCGAAAGCGGGAAAGACCACCTTGATGAAGGACATCGCAAGATCGATTCTGAAAAACAATCCGCAGACGCATCTGATTATTTTGCTGATCGACGAAAGACCGGAGGAAGTGACGGATATCAAAGAGGCCATAAGAGGAGAAAATGTGGAAGTCATCTACTCGACATTTGACGAGCTGCCGGACCATCACAAACGTGTCTCAGAGATGGTGATCGAGCGGGCAAAACGCCTTGTGGAGCATCAAAAAGACGTTATCATTCTGCTGGACAGCATCACACGCCTTGCCAGAGCCTACAACCTGATTGTCCCACCGAGCGGCCGCACGCTCTCAGGAGGACTTGACCCGGCGGCGCTCCACATGCCGAAACGGTTTTTCGGGGCAGCGCGCAACATGCGCCAGGGAGGAAGCCTGACGATCCTTGCGACGGCTCTGATCGATACGGGAAGCAAGATGGACGATGTGATTTATGAAGAATTTAAGGGGACCGGAAACATGGAGCTTGTCTTAGACCGCAAGCTGTCAGAAAAGAGGGTGTTCCCGGCGATCGACATTCAGAAATCGAGTACGAGGCGTGAAGATCTTCTCTTAAATCAGGATGAACTAGAAGCCGTCTATATTATGAGAAAAGCGCTGAATGGAATGAAGTCCGAGGAAGCCGTAGAAAATATTCTAAACCTTTTTACAAAGACAAAAAATAATCAGGAATTTGTCCAGATTGTAAAAAAACAGAAATTCCTGTAAAAAAGTCGGTTGCAATTTCCATGCAGATGTGGTATGATCTAATCGCTATGAAAAAAGGACGGCGCATAACGGCGGCGTCTGACCGTTTTAACTGCAGGGACTTGCAGGGATAGTCCGGGATATCTTACTGTGGAAATGCGGGAGCAGTATTGACCGGAAACAGACCGCGGACAATGGATGAATCTGCGGTAAGCAGTTCACAAAATCAGAAGTAAGAGGTGAAAATCATGAAAGAAGGAATCCATCCAAAATATTACCAGGCAACTGTTACCTGTAACTGTGGAAATACATTTGTGACAGGATCTACAAAGAAAGAACTTCACGTAGAAGTATGTTCAAAATGCCATTCATTCTACACAGGACAGCAGAAAACTGCTGCAGCTCGTGGACGTATTGATAAATTCAATAAGAAATATGGTATGAATAAGTAAGAAGAAGAACAGGTTGAGGTTGCAAAATCTCAACCTATTTTTGCACTATGGGCGTTTGGCGGGGATTTCTGCACAGGATGGGAGTACCAGGAGGAGGAGCATACGTATGAAGTCATCAAACATTGGCGGACAGGCTGTAATGGAAGGCGTTATGATGAAAAACGGAGACCGGTATGCGGTCGCTGTCCGCAAGACAAACAAAGAGATTGAAGTCAAGGTCGACGATTACAAGGGAATCATCAAAAATAAGAAGATTCAGAGAATACCGATTGTGCGCGGCGTTTTTAATTTTGTCGATTCGCTTGTGCTGGGAATGAAAACACTGATGTATTCCTCAAGCTTTTTTTTAGAGGAGGAAGAGGAGGAAGCGGCGAAAGACGGCAAAAAAGAAGAAAAGACACAGGAGCAGAAAAAGAAGTCGGATGATCTGCTGATGGGAATCACGGTTGCGGTTTCGATCATTATGGCAGTCGGAATTTTTATGATTCTGCCGTATTTTATTTCAAATCTGCTCAGAAATGTGACAGATTCCGCGTTTTTGATTGCGCTTGGGGAAGGTGTGATCCGAATCGTCATTTTCCTGGCGTATATCATTTTGATCTCCAGAATGAAAGATATCCAGAGAGTTTTTATGTATCACGGAGCAGAGCACAAATGTATCAACTGCATTGAACACGGGCTGGATTTGACGGTGGAAAACGTCAGAAAGAGTTCGAAGCACCACAAACGGTGCGGAACGAGCTTTCTTCTGATCGTCATGGTGATCTCGGTCGTCATGTTTATGATCATCCGGACAGATTCTCCGGTGCTGCGGGTTGTATACCGTCTGCTTCTTGTCCCGGTGGTTGCGGGGATTTCCTATGAATTTATCCGCCTCGCCGGAAACAGCGACAACAAGTTTGTGGAGCTTTTGAGCAAACCGGGCATGGCGCTGCAGCGGCTGACGACAAAAGAGCCGGACGATACGATGATCGAAGTCGGGATCGCGTCGGTGGAGGCAGTGTTTGACTGGAAAAAATATCTTGCCGAAAATTTCGGAAAGAGCTATGAGGAGGAGACCCGGCAGCAGCCGTTAGAGCAGGAACGGCAAAGGGAGGTTTCCGCGTGACGTGGCAGGACAGTCTCCGGCGGGGGGAGGAATTCCTCGCCGGGGCAAACATTCCCGACAGTTCGGCGGATGCGTGGTATTTGCTGGAATACTGCGCAAAAATAGACCGGACATGGTTTCTGCTCAACAGAGAAAAAGAAATCCCGCAGGGGGTTGATCAAAAATATCAGGAACTCCTGAAAAAGCGCAGTCTTCATATTCCTCTTCAGCATCTGACTGGAGAACAGGAATTTATGGGACTGCCGTTTCATGTAAACGAGAATGTTCTGATCCCCAGACAGGACACGGAAACTCTGGTGGAAGAAGTTTTAAAGATAGTAAAACCGGGAGATAAAATTCTGGATCTGTGTACAGGTTCAGGCTGCATCGTGATCAGCATCGCAAAGCTGGCACATGGCGTCTCAGGCGTCGGGGCGGATCTTTCGGAAGAAGCGCTGCAGGTGGCGAGAAAAAACGCGCAGGCTCTGCAGGCGGGCGTATCGTTTCTGCACAGCGATCTGTTTGAAAAGGTGGAGGGAACATTCGACTGCATTGTGTCGAACCCGCCTTATATCGCATCCGGCGACATAC
This sequence comes from uncultured Eubacteriales bacterium, assembly GCA_963929865.1. GTDB lineage: Bacteria > Bacillota > Clostridia > Lachnospirales > Lachnospiraceae > JAGZHZ01. Next base: position 30,613 of record CAWVKK010000030.1, read on the forward strand.
CGGGACTGATGGAGGAAGTGCGGGACCATGAACCGCATATGGCGCTCGACGGAAAGGAAGACGGACTGTTTTTTTACAGAAAAATTATAGAGGAAGCAAAGTTATATCTGAAAAAGCACGGATGGCTCTGCTTTGAGATCGGATGCGATCAGGCGCAGGCGGTATCCGCGATGATGAAACAAAATGGATATGAACATATAAGAGTCATTCAGGACTTGGCAGGACTTGACCGTGTTGTCATGGGACAGACAGGATAGGAGGAAAAAAATGTTTGATAAATTGGAAGATTTGCTGATCCGATTTGAAGAGATTATGAGCGAACTCAATGAGCCTTCTGTGGTAAACGATCAGGCTCGGTTTCAGAAGCTGATGAAGGAGCAGAGCGATTTACAGCCGATTGTAGACGCATACAGAGAATATAAGGAATGTCAGAAGACACAGGAAGAAAGCGTGATGATGCTCGAGGAGGAATCTGACGAAGAGATGCGCGAAATGCTCAAGGAAGAGTTAAATGACGCGAAAAAGCGGATCGAAGAGCTGGAGCATCACCTTAAAATTTTGCTTTTGCCAAAAGACCCGAATGATGAGAAGAACGTCATCGTGGAGATCCGCGCCGGAGCCGGCGGAGACGAGGCGGCGTTGTTCGCGGCGGAGATTTACAGGATGTATGTCAAATACGCGGACATGCAGCGCTGGAAGACAGAGATGATGAGCTTATATGAAACCGGAATCGGCGGCTTTAAAGAAGTCGTATTTATGATCAACGGCAGAGGCGCTTACTCAAAATTGAAATACGAAAGCGGCGTTCACCGCGTGCAGCGCGTGCCGGAGACAGAATCGGGCGGGAGAATCCACACCTCGACGATCACAGTCGCGATCATGCCGGAGGCGGAGGAGATCGACTTCCAGCTGGATATGAACGA
>CAWVKK010000031.1:0-63178 GCA_963929865.1 uncultured Eubacteriales bacterium
TTTTCACCCGTTAATTGCTAATTTTCGGGTGGCTTATTCACTATACACTTTTTGGGTGGTTTACCTCTACTTCTTTGTTTCAAACTTTACAAACCTCCCGAATTTTTGTGAATTTTTGGTATGCTTCTATTTGTTCTTCCTGTATGGTAACGTATTTGCAAATATTAGTCAATATGCAGTGTCAACTGCCCGCGCTCTAAAGGCTGTGGGTTTGCATATCATTCTCGCTGCGAAGTACTGACAGAAAAAACATTGTGGTCAGACGGTCTCTTTGCAGCTGAAACAGTCAGTTTTTCCACCGGCATCGGCTATGTAATCGCTATTGTATTATATAGGCTTTAGATATATAATGATCTATAACGTATAAATCTAATCCTTGCTTTTACGCGTGGGGAGCGCCAAGGGATTGGAAAGCATGATAGGATAAAAAATAGCGGAAGGAATCAATATGTTAAAAGGAAAAACAATTATCTTAGGCGTCACAGGCAGCATTGCAGCGTATAAAGCGGCAGCTTTGGCGAGTATGCTCGTAAAATTACATGCCGATGTACAGGTGATTATGACAAAAAATGCGGTGAATTTTATTCATCCGATTACGTTTGAAACATTGACAAACCATAAATGTATCATAGATACCTTTGACCGGAACTTTGAGTTTGAGGTAGAACATGTGGCGCTGGCAAAGAGAGCAGATCTTGTGGTGATAGCGCCGGCAACGGCAAACGTGATCGCAAAACTGGCCTGCGGTCTGGCGGACGATATGCTGACTACGACAGTCCTTGCATGTGAATGCAGGAAAATAGTGGCGCCTGCGATGAATACGAGAATGTTCCACAATCCTGCCGTGCAGGAAAATATAAAAAAATTGCAGGGATACGGGATAGAAGTCATAGCGCCGGAAAAAGGAATGCTTGCCTGCAAAGACATAGGAGAAGGAAAGCTTCCCGAGCCGGAGACACTGCTGGAATATATTTTAAGAGAGACGGCGCATGAAAAAGATATGACCGGGAAAAAAGTACTGGTGACGGCAGGACCCACAGTGGAGGCGATGGATCCGGTGCGCTACATCACGAACCACTCGACAGGGAAAATGGGATATGCGCTGGCAAGAAACTGCATGAGACGCGGCGCTGAGGTCACGCTGGTGACAGGTCCTACTTCAATTCCGAAGCCTTATTTTGTCAATGTGATACAGATTCAGAGTGCGAAAGAGATGTTTGAGGCGGTCACCTCCAGGGCGAAAGAACAGGATATCATCATAAAGGCAGCGGCGGTTGCCGATTACCGGCCAAGATATGTCAGCAGTGAAAAGATGAAAAAAAATGAAGATCAGCTCACACTGGAGCTGGAGAAGACAGACGATATCCTGAAATATTTAGGGGAGCATAAGCCGCAGAATCAGTTTTTGTGCGGATTTTCCATGGAAACTGAGCATATGGTGGAAAATTCGAAAGAAAAACTGCACAAGAAAAATCTTGATATGATTGCGGCCAACAATTTAAAACAGGCGGGAGCAGGATTTGGGACGGACACGAATGTTATCACCTTAATCACAAAAGAAGAAGTCACAGAGCTGGAACTGATGACAAAGGAAAAAGCAGCGGAAAAAATCATAGACGAGATTCTGCGGTGCATGGAGAAAAACAGGAAAAACCAATAAACGACTGACAGAAATGGAAAGAGAGACGCCGAAAAAGATGAAAAAAATGTATGAGACAATATGGGAAATTTTTAACCAGTGTCCGAATAATCAGATGAGAGATATTTTTATTGACGAGATAGAAATTGAAGATGTGGATCAGTTTATCCGGGAAAAATTTAAAGGGAAGGACGTAACCTTTGAGAGAACGGATCTGAAGGACGGCACGATTATCTATGATATTACAGCGTCCGGAATCAGAGAGCGGTATTCTTTTTCAGAAATTTAGAATAAAAAACAGAAAAAAGACCCGCCTTACTGCCTTTATGCGGTGGATTTCCGGCTACAACGACAGGAAGGATTTTATTTATGAGTACTTTATGGAACAGCTTAGAGCAGCAGGGAATCAGCAGAGGACTGCTGGAAGATATCAAAAAATTTCGCAGGCGCTATCCGGTCGCGGAGAGCGTAAAAAAGAGGGTTGCCTGTCCGGAAGTGCCTTTTTATGGAAAAGAAGTGTTTGAGATGGCGGCGGCTGCACTGCTGGAAGGGGAAAACATCCTTTTGACCGGGGCAAAGGCGACCGGAAAAAATGTACTGGCGGAAAATCTTGCCTACGTATTCGGACGCCCCTCCTATAACATTTCTTTTCATGTGAATATGGACAGCAGCTCTTTGATCGGCACAGATACATTTGAAGACAATCAGGTGAGACTGAGAAAGGGACCGGTTTACCTGTGCGCGCTCCACGGAGGATTTGGAATTTTCGATGAGATTAATATGGCAAAGAACGATGCGGTCTCTGTACTGCACGCAACGTTAGACGACAGAAGAATCATTGACGTGCCCGGATATGACAAGATCGAACTGCATGAGGCGACCCGCTTTATCGGAACGATGAACTATGGGTATGCGGGCACAAGAGAACTCAATGAAGCGCTGGTTTCCAGATTTATGGTTATTGACATGCCTCCGGTGACAGAAGAGACGCTGCACGCTGTCTTGACAGAACTGTTTCCGGACGCAAAACAAGAGGGTCTCAATCAGCTGATTGGACTTTTTTTGGACCTTCAGCTAAAGGCAGCCAACCACGAGATTTCTACAAAACCATTGGATCTAAGAGGACTGATCGGAGCGATCCGCACAATCCGGACGGGTCTTTTGCCGAGAGCCGCGGTCAGGATGGGAATTGTAAATAAGACGTTTGACCTGTTTGAAAAAGAAATTGTGGAAGACATCGTCATGACGAGGATTCCGCAGGAGTGGACAAGCAGACAGATCTTTGGCGAATAAGGGAAAGCATATGGATAATTTGAATTATGATCCGGAAGAATACAGAATGGAAATTGAGGCGAGGATGAAAAATCTGATGTGGACGGTCAGCGAGAATTATGAGCTGGACGTTCGGCTGGATGTGGATTCCTTTCAAAAATCAAAATATATCGCCATGTACGATGCAGTGAAGCAGGGCGCATTTGCCCAGTATTTTGACCGCAGTATGCTGAGTATGTATCTGGTAAAAAAAATCTACTGCCAGGCAGAAGAAGGGGCTTTGATGGATCTGGCGCAGCTGTGCGTGGACGCCGCGGCGTATGCAAGGATTTCAGCCGAACGCCCGGGGATCCCGCAGATTCGCCAAAGAGCGATGGAAGACATTTTGGAATATGACTTTGAACAGCTTAACCGTTCCAGCGCAGGGAGAATACAGATCGCATGGATGAGAGGATGCCTAAGCGGAAGATGGGATATGGAGAGAAAGCTTTCTGAGCCGATCGAAAAAATCCGGAATCTGCAGAGCGCAGGCGATACGCAGGAGATTATACAGTGCATTGACAGCCTTTACAATCAGTGTATTGACCCGGCGTTTGAGAGGAAACATGGAACCTTGGAGCAGGTGATGAGCGTCACGCTCGAAGAGCTGAAGGAGTTTAACTGGAAGGATTATCTGGATGAGGAAGCGCAGCAGAGTATTTTGGAACAGTACATGGAGCGCGTCGCAAATCAGATCGGAAATCTGAGCTGTCAAAAAGAAACGGAAGAGAGCGGAGAGAAAGACCCTTCGAAAAAGAAACGGGTGACAGTCGTAAAAAAAGAAGATTTGGATAAAATATATCAGTATATAGAATGCAACTATGGGAGATCTTATCTGAATCCTCCGGAGCAAAAAAGAATCAATTATCAGCTTTGCAGGGGCGCCCATGCAGACTGCAGTCTGTATTATACGGACGGAATTCTGAAAAACCCGGTAAAGATAAACGCACAGTATGTCAATGCCAAGAAGCAGAGAGAAAAAAATGAGACCGTGTACCGCAGCCACCGGAATATGGCGAAGAGGAACATTGAAATTATGACGGCAAATTTAAAGCGCTCCTTCCTGCAGAGAAATGAAACGGAAGCTGTCTTGTCCGATTACGGCGCGATAGTCCCAAGACTTTTGTGGAAGGTGGGAAAAAGCCGTGATCCGCATTTGTTCGTAAAAGAAAATAAAAGAGAAAACTCCGATTTTGCAGTTGAAATTTTGATGGATGCGAGCGGATCGCAAAGAGACCGCCAGGGGCAGATCGCCCTTCAGGCCTATATCATCAGCGAGGCCCTGAGCAACGTGCAGATTCCCCACAAAGTGACGAGCTTTTGTACCTTTTGGGATTACACCGTCATGCAGAGATTCCGGGAGTATGACGCCCCAAGGCAGGAAAACAAAAACATCTTTTCCTACACAACGTCGTCTAACAACCGGGACGGTCTGGCAATCCGCGCGGCAGGGGATTCTCTGCTGCAAAGACAAGAGGAAAATAAAATTTTGATTGTCTTAAGCGACGGAAAGCCAAACGATGTGATTGTCAACAGACCAAACAGCAAAAATCCGCACAGCTATTTTGGAGAATATGCTGTGAAGGACACGGCTTTGGAAGTGCGCAGCCTCAGAAACAGGGGTGTGTTTGTGCTGGGAGTTTTTACCGGAAAGGAAGAAGACTTAAAGGCAGAACAGAAAATTTTCGGGAAGGATTTCGCGTATATTTCAGCGATTGAAAATTTTTCAAACATTGTAGGGCTTTATTTGAAGAGACTGCTGGAGTGGGAAAGGGCATAGATCAGATGAAAAAATCCGGCGGATCATGTTGAGGAGGACGAAATGAAAAAAGCAGATATCATAAAATGGGCGGCAGGAATATACGGGATATGCACGGGAATTTCTGCGTGGAGTCTTTTTGTATGCACCGTAAAAAGAAGAAAAAAGAAAGACTGGGAAAATCAGAAAGCGGAACCAGGATCTCACCTGGAAATGATTCAGCAGAAAAACGCCTGGATCAAAAAACAAAAAACGGAGCAGGTTTCGATTGTATCATTTGACGGATTAAAGCTTCGCGGCACTTTCATACCGGCGGAAAAAAAGACGGACCGGGCGGTACTCGCCGTCCATGGGTTCCGCGCGGACGGCAGAAAAGATTTCAGCGCGCTTGCATGGTTTTATCATAGACAGGGATACCATGTGCTGATACCGGATGACAGGGCCCACGGCATGAGCGAGGGAAAATATATTGGATTTGGATGCCTCGACAGGGAAGACTGCTACCGCTGGGTTCATTATCTGGATGAAAGGCTGAAAGGAACGTGTTCGATTTTTCTCCACGGCATCTCGATGGGAGCCGCCGCCGTGCTGATGGCAAGCTCTATGAATCTGCCGTCTTCGGTGAAGGGAATCGTGGCAGACTCACCGTACACCTCGATCTGGGAGGAATGCGTTTATCTGGCAAAAAGAGAAAGAAAGCCATGGATTTTTATGTATCCCGTTTTAAAACTGGAGAGCAAAATCTGCAAGATCGCGGCGGGATACGAGTTTGACGACTGCTCGGCGGCGGAAGAAGTAAAAGATACAAAACTGCCGGTTCTTTTCATTCACGGAAAAAAAGACCAGTTTGTCCCGAGTGAAATGTCAAAAAAAATCTATGACAACTGCGCGGGATACCGGGAGCTGTGGATGCCGGATCATGCAGGGCACGCGCAGAGCTATCATGCGGCGGGAGAAGAATATGAAAGACGCGTCCTGAAATTTATGGAAAGATGCGATCCCAAGCCCCTAAGAGAGAACGCATAGATGCGAATATTGGACTTGTAAAATAAAAAAAAATGGCATATACTAATCATACTGTGAAAAAACAGGAGGAGGAATGATTCACTATGGCAGAAAGACAGTGCAGCAATACGAGCTGCTCGAAGGAAAGCTGCGCAGGATGCGAACACAGCAAAGAGAAGAAAAGCTTTCTGGTAGAACAGAACGCGTATTCTGACATCAAACATATCATTGGAGTCGTAAGCGGCAAAGGAGGAGTAGGCAAATCGATGGTGACAGCCTCAGCTGCCAACATGCTGGCCGCAAAAGGATACCGCGTCGGAATTTTAGACGCCGATATCACGGGACCTTCGATCCCTAAAATGTATGGCGTACACGGTCCGGCACAGGCAGACCATGAGGGAATTTATCCGATGATTACGGAAAACGATATCAAAATCATGTCGATCAATTTACTGATGCCGGACGAGGAAGCCCCGGTTATCTGGAGAGGACCTGTCATTTCAAACATGGTAAAACAGTTTTTTACGGACGTGATCTGGGGAGAGCTGGATTATCTGCTTGTCGACATGCCGCCCGGAACGGGAGATGTGCCTTTGACAGTATTTCAGTCTCTTCCGCTTGAGGGCGTGATCATCGTTTCTTCACCGCAGGATCTTGTAAAAATGATCGTGAAAAAAGCTTATAATATGGCGAAGATGATGAACGTTCCGGTACTCGGGGTAGTGGAAAACTACAGCTTTGTCAAATGTCCGGACTGCGGCAGAGAAATAAAGATATTCGGGGAAAGCCACATCGATGAGATCGCAGCGGAGATCGGGGTCAAGGTGCTGGGAAAAATGCCAATTATGCCGGAGTTTGCCTCCGCGGCAGATGAGGGAAAATTTTCAGATGTGAAGAACGCGTATATAGAAGAAGTATTTCCGGTATTGAGAGAGATAAAAAAGGAACATAGCGAGACAAAGTGACGCAAACAGGAAAAAGCAGGGAAAATTCGAAAGAAAAATCCCTGTTTTTTTCTGTTTTGCTGAAAGAAAAAAGATTGTTAAAAGAGTAACAAAAATAAAAAGACAGGAAAATAGATAAAAGAAATACGGAAAAATATGAGAAAAATATATATAATATACAAAAAATGGAAAAAGATGCAAAGGAAAGAGGAAAAGGAAGATTTTGTTGACAAATGAAGAAAGCCGTGACATAATACGCACAACAAAAGTTAAGCAGCTCTGAGACATAGACGAAATACGCAAAGCTTACGATCTGTTGGTTTAATAGTGAAAGAAAGGTGAGACTGATGTCAGAAAGAAAAATAAAACTGAATGAATTAGAGGAAGTAAAAGAGTTTGTTTCAGCCGCAAGTCAGTGTGACTTTGATATCGACGTTTTTTACAACAGAGTGATTATCGATGCAAAATCTATGCTTGGAGTGTTAAGCTTAGACCTGACAAAGACGCTGACAGTAAAATACGGCGGACAGGATATGAAATTTGAAAATGTACTGAGCAAATATTCTGCTTCATAAATAGAAAACCTTTTGTTTGCCATGGGCGCAAGCACCGCTGCCTTGAGGCGGCGGGAGGAGTCCTGTACATTCGCTGTCACAAAAAAGTGAAAAAGAAAAAACAAAAAAGGCTGGAGACGGCGTATGACAAGCGCGCTGTCCGCACAAGAGATTTGCTTTACTGAAAAAAATAGAATCATGAAAGAACCGCAGGAAGCGCCTGAAAGACAGGGGACTGCGGTTCTTTTCTTTTTTGGTTTTCCGCAGGCACCGGCCGGGGAAAGTTCAGGCAATCCATTCGGTTTTCCCTTGTCAGATTCCGGCACGGGTGATAGAATGTTAGAGAAGAGAGTCAACTTTGAGAAAGTCAATATGATGGAGGAGTTCAATGAGCAGCGTAAGAAGAGTGTATGTTGAAAAGAAACCGGATTTTGCAGTAGCCGCGAAGGATTTGTGCCATGAAATCCGCAGTTATTTAGGATTGAACGGCGTGACGAAGGTCAGAGAACTGATTCGCTACGACGTGGAAAATATCTCCGACGAGGTTTTTGAAAAGGCATGTAAAACCGTTTTTTCCGAGCCGCCAGTAGATATTTTGTACCAGGAAACATTTGAGATGGAGGAAGGTTCCAGGACATTCTCCGTAGAATTTCTGCCGGGACAGTTTGATCAGAGAGCGGATTCCGCTGTGCAGTGCATTCAGTTTTTAAAAGAAGACGAAAAGCCGGTCATCCGTTCTGCGACGACGTATGTGATAGAAGGAACGATTTCCGACGAAGAATTTGAAGCAATCAAAAAGCACTGCATCAATCCGGTTGATTCGAGAGAAACCGATATGGTAAAACCGGAAACTCTGATCGTAAAGTTTGAGGAACCTGCTGATGTAAAAACGTTTGACGGATTTATTGAGATGGAAGAAAAAGAGCTGGAAGAGCTGTATATCTCTTTGAATCTTGCGATGACATTGAAGGATTTCTTACATATTCAGAATTATTTTAAGAGAGAAGAAAAACGCGATCCGTCCATGACAGAAATCCGTGTGCTGGATACGTACTGGTCGGATCACTGCCGTCACACAACGTTTTCTACGGAGCTGAAAGAAATCACGTTTGAGGACGGAGACTATAAAAAACCGATTGTAGAGACGTATGAACAGTATTTAAAAGACAGAGAAGAATTGTTTCACGGAAGAGACGATAAGTTTGTCTGCCTGATGGACCTTGCGCTGATTGCGATGCGCAGACTAAAAAAAGAAGGAAAACTGCAAGACCAGGAAGAATCGGATGAGATCAATGCATGCAGTATTGTCGTGCCGGTTGAGATAGACGGAAAAACAGAGGAATGGCTGATCAATTTTAAAAATGAGACACACAACCACCCTACTGAGATTGAGCCGTTTGGAGGCGCGGCAACGTGTCTTGGAGGAGCAATCCGGGATCCGCTCTCAGGACGGACGTATGTCTATCAGGCAATGCGCGTGACGGGAGCAGCTGACCCGACTGCGCCGGTAAAAGATACCCTTAAGGGAAAGCTGCCGCAGAAAAATATTGTGCGCGGCGCTGCGCGCGGATACAGCTCGTATGGAAATCAGATCGGTCTTGCCACGGGACATGTAAAAGAGATTTATCAACCGGATTATGTGGCAAAGAGAATGGAAATCGGGGCCGTGATGGGAGCTGCGCCGAGAAGCGCAGTTATCCGCGAAAACTCTGACCCTGGAGATATTATTGTGCTGCTCGGCGGAAGAACAGGCCGGGACGGATGCGGCGGCGCTACCGGATCCTCAAAAGTACACACGGAAGCGTCGATCGAGACGTGCGGCGCAGAGGTACAAAAAGGAAACGCGCCGACAGAAAGAAAAATTCAGCGCTTATTCCGCAGAGCGGAGGTCAGCCGTCTGATCAAAAAATGCAACGACTTTGGAGCCGGCGGGGTTTCCGTGGCGATTGGAGAGCTGGCGGACGGTCTTTTGATTGATCTTGACAAGGTGCCCAAGAAGTATGCGGGATTGGACGGAACAGAGATCGCGATCTCAGAATCGCAGGAGCGTATGGCGGTTGTCCTGGATCCTAAGAACGTGAAAGAGTTCCTCTCCTACGCGGCGGAAGAAAATCTTGAGGCTGTCGCGGTGGCGTCAGTGACGGCAGAGCCAAGACTTGTGATGACTTGGAGAGGAAAAGAGATTGTCAATATATCAAGAGCATTTTTAAATACAAACGGAGCGCATCAGGAGACAAATGTGACGGTGGAGATCCCTTCAAGGGAAAACCGGTATTTTGTCAGAGAAGAGGTGACGGACGTCAGAGAAAAATGGCTCGATACCTTAAAAGACTTAAACTGCTGCTCCCAGAAGGGTCTGGTGGAGATGTTCGACGGATCCATCGGAGCAGGATCTGTCTACATGCCTTTTGGAGGAAAATATCAGCTGACAGAGACACAGGCTATGGTGGCGAAACTGCCGGTACTCAAGGGCAAGACCGATACGGTTACGATGATGAGCTACGGGTTTGACCCGTACTTATCGAGCTGGAGCCCGTACCACGGAGCTGTCTACGCTGTTTTGGAATCAGTGGCAAAAATTGTGGCGGCAGGCGGAGACTACCGGAAAATCCGCTTTACATTCCAGGAATATTTCCGCCGCATGACAGAAGATCCAAAGCGCTGGAGTCAGCCTTTTGCAGCCTTGCTGGGCGCATATTCCGCGCAGATAGGATTCGGACTGCCCTCGATCGGAGGAAAGGACAGTATGTCCGGCACGTTCAACGATATTGACGTTCCGCCTACTCTGGTATCCTTCGCCGTCGATGTGGCGAGCGACCGGACGGTCATCACGCCGGAGCTGAAAAAAGCCGGAAGCAAGCTGGTGCTTTTAAAAATAGAAGAGGATGAATATGACCTTCCGGTATACAGCCAGATTATGGATCAGTACGGAAAGTTCTTCGACGATATCAAGGCAGGAAATATTATCTCGGCATATGCCCTGGATGGAAAAGGACTTGCCGCGGCAGTCAGCAAGATGGCTTTCGGAAACAAGATGGGCGTCAAGATTGAACACAATGTAGACCCAAGAGATCTCTTTACAGCAGGATTTGGAAATATTGTGGCGGAAGTTCCGGACGGAAAGGTAGGAAAACTGGCCATTACCTATACGGTAATCGGCGAAGTGACAGACAGAAGCGCTTTTGAATACTGCAGCACAGAAATTTCGATGGAGGAAGCTCTGAAAGCATGGAGCGGAACCTTGGAGAAGGTGTTCAAGACAAAAGTGACCGAAGAGAAAACTCCGGTGGAAACACCTGTCTATCATGCGGATTCCGTCTATATCTGCAAAAACAAAGTGGCAAAGCCAACCGTGTTTATCCCTGTTTTCCCGGGAACCAACTGCGAATATGACAGCACAAAAGCATTTGAGCGCGCGGGGGCGCAGGTGGACGTAAAAGTGTTTAAAAATCTTACAGCCGGGGATATCAGAGAATCGGTTCAGATTTTTGAAAAGGCAATCAGCCAGGCGCAGATTATCATGTTCCCGGGCGGATTTTCAGCAGGCGATGAGCCGGACGGCTCCGCGAAGTTTTTTGCGACGGCATTCCAGAACGCAAAAATAAAAGAAGCCGTAATGAAGCTGTTAAATGAGAGAGACGGACTGGCTCTGGGAATCTGCAACGGATTCCAGGCGCTGATCAAATTGGGACTTGTTCCGTATGGAGAGATAAAAGGACAAAACGCAGACTCTCCGACCCTGACGTTCAACACGATCGGACGCCATATCTCTAAGATGGTCTATACAAAAGTGGTAACGGACAAATCGCCGTGGCTGCGGCAGGCAGCGCCGGGCGGCGTCTATACGAATCCGGCGTCGCACGGAGAGGGAAGATTCGTAGCGAGCAGGGAATGGATCGAGCGGCTGTTTGCAAACGGGCAGGTGGCAACTCAGTACTGCGACATCAACGGCGACGTTTCGATGGATGAAGAGTGGAACGTCAACGGATCGTACGCGTCTATTGAAGGCATCACAAGCCCGGACGGACGGGTGCTTGGAAAGATGGCTCATTCAGAGAGACGCGGAGATCATGTGGCGATCAATATCTATGGAGACCAGGATCTGAAAATTTTTGAGTCAGGCGTTGACTATTTTAAATAAACAAAAGAGGAACTTTTCGGATAAGGTTCTGCGCGGGAATACGGCGCAGAACCTTATCTGCTGCAGAGAATGAAAAAATGGCAAAGCTGCGCCGAAAAATATATCAGATAAATTGTTCGAAAAGCCACACAACGTGTCAAAAAATAGAAAAATAAAAGAAAAAAACAGAGAAAAAGTCACGATTTGTTGACTTTTGCAAAAAAAGATTGCGCTGTGAAAAAAATGAGTGTAAGATAAAAGACGAGGGGAGAGACCTATGGAATCCCATTGCACCGTGTTTTCCATATTCTTGGACTATTTCGGTCAAATCTTTTTTCAGCCCGTGGCACAGACAGTTCTGAAAGACACAGCGCAGACGGATGAGATTCCATAGCAGGTCCTGACGCCGTATTTTTCAGAAAAAAAGAAATTGATAAAATTGTAAAAAAATACTTGACAATTAGATCAATTCATCTTATAATGATAGAGCAAGTTGAGAGAACAACTTGATGATATGGGATCTTAGCTCAGCTGGGAGAGCATCTGCCTTACAAGCAGAGGGTCATAGGTTCGAGCCCTATAGGTCCCATAATTTTAGAAATGGCGGAATAGCTCAGTTGGCTAGAGCACACGGTTCATACCCGTGGTGTCGAGAGTTCAAATCTCCCTTCCGCTACTGAAGAGATCTGTGGAGGCGTCCATAGATCTTTTTTTTCGTCTTTCGCGCAGAGAACGGCAGAAGATTTATAAAAAGATCATAAAAAATCTTAAGAAGTCTTAAGAAACTTAAAGAAAAATTTTGAATGTCTTAAAAGAAAGTAAAGCTTTACATCAAATATATATGGTAGAATGAAACGGAAAAAATGAAGAGATTGATACGATCTCGATTTGTGAGGAGGATAAATAAATGAAAAGAAAAATATTTGGTATGATTGTTATTATGGCTTTAGCGGGAGCACTGGCAGCAGGATGCGGTAAGAAAGATGAAGAGACAGAGCCTCAGACAACTGCAGTGACGGAAGCAGAGGAGGAAACAGAAGAAGAGCCGGCGACGACGGAAGAGACAGAGGATGAAACCGCAGAAGAAGAATAAGAGTATATAAAAAATATCAGAATAAGACAGTGACAAAGAAAACAGGAAAGGGCTGCTGAAGAGAGCAAAAACTCAAACTCAGCAGCTCTTTCTTTATAATATAGGAAATTGCGCCAGATTTTGTTATAATAACAATATCTGACCAATATCACACAAAAAACAGGAGGAGAGAAGATGAGAGTGGGTTTTGGATATGATGTTCACCGGCTGACGCAGGGAAGAGATTTGATTTTGGGCGGTGTGAAAATTCCGTATGAGAAAGGACTTCTGGGACACTCTGATGCGGATGTGCTGGTCCATGCAGTTATGGACGCGCTTCTTGGAGCAGCAGCTCTTGGAGATATCGGAAGACACTTTCCGGATACCGATCCGCAGTATTTAGGGGCATCGAGCATATGCCTGCTGAAAAAAGTAGGAAAATTGCTGGAGGAACACCAGTTTTTTATTGAAAACATCGACAGTACAATCATAGCGCAGAAACCGAAAATGGCAGCGCACATTCCCCGGATGGTTCAAAATGTGGCGGAAGCGCTGGGGCTGGAAGAAAGTAGAGTCAACATCAAAGCAACGACAGAAGAAGGTCTGGGATTTACCGGAACAGGGGAGGGAATTGCCGCACATGCCGTCTGCTCCTTGCAGTCTTTTCAGGATTTGATTGCGGACGATGCGATGAATCCGGAAGGAAGATGCAAAAAGGGGTGCTGCTGCCCGTGAAGATAGAGCGGTTAAACACAGAGGAACACAAAAAGACAAGACCTTTGTATGAGGAAGTGTTTTCGGAGGACACGGCAGAGTTTGTCGACTATTATTACCAGAACAAAGCGGCGGAAAATGAAATCTTTGCGGCGGAAGAAAAAGATGTGATATGCGGGATGGCGCACATCAATCCGTACCAGCTCTGCGCAGACGGAAGAGAGGAGCGCGGCGCTTACCTTGTGGCGGTGGCGACGAAAAAAGAATTTCGCCACCGCAAGGTGATGACGTCTTTGCTGCGCCGGATTTTCCGGTTTTTATACAGAGAAAAATGCGCGTTTTTATATCTGATGCCTGCAGCGGAGGCGATTTATACACCTTTTGATTTCCGTTTTTTCTATTTTCAGAGACAGAGGGTTTTGCACAGAACGGGAACTTTGACGGGAACAGGGCTGAAGGTCAGAGAAGCAAAAGAGAGCGATTTTGCGGTGCTGTGCGATACGCTGAATAAAATTCTGGAAAAACGGTACCGCCTTTTTGCCAGACGCACGCCGGCTTATCTCGCCGACCTTAGCCGGGAGCTAAAGGCAATGAAAGGGAAAATGATGGCAGTGTTTGACGGGATGGAATGCATCGGAGCGTTTCAGATCATTTTGGAGGACGAGCCGATGATCTTTGAACCTGTGTTTCAGGAAGGATATGAGGGACAGACTGAGGAAGCAATGGCAGAAGCTATAGAAAGAGAGCTTGGAACGGAATGCAGGCAGATTAAAATCGCAGCTCTGTCTGAAAAGACGCGCTCAGAAGAAGAGAAAGAAAAACCGTGGATGATGGGAAGAATCATCCATCTGGAACAATGGGCGTCAGCTCTTAAAAGCAAAAACAAAAAGAAGGTGGCGGTGGAGATAAAAGACGGCTGGATTGCGGAAAATGAAGGGCGATATGAGATCACGATACTGCCTGATGGAGGAAAGATCAAAAAGACAGAAAAAAAGGAAAATCTGGTTTCGCTTTCGATCGCGGAGCTCCCTGAATTTTTCAAAGAGGAAAGTCCGTATGCACAGGCATTTTTAAACGAATGGGTGTAAGCCAGAGAAAAAAGAACAGGAAAGATGGGATATTGACAAAACCACAATTTTTGCATAGACTAAGTTCAGTTATGCAGAAACTGTCAGCGGGAAAGGAAGAAAAACATGAAGTTATATAATACAATGACAAAGCAGAAAGAAGAATTTGTTCCGGTAGAGCCTGGAAAGGTCAAAATGTATGTGTGCGGACCGACGGTCTACAACCTCATCCATATCGGAAACGCAAGACCGATGATTGTATTTGACACGGTAAGACGCTATATGGAACATAAAGGATATGAAGTCAATTACGTGTCGAATTTTACAGACGTCGACGATAAAATTATCGCGAAAGCTGCGGAAGAAGGAGTTTCCGCGCAGGAGATCTCCCAGAGATATATCGCAGAATGCAAAAAAGATATGGCGGATATGAATGTAAAGCCGGCCACGACGCATCCGCTTGCGACGCAGGAGATCGACGGAATGATTGAAATGATTTCCGATTTGATACAAAAAGGGTATGCGTATGACGTAAAAGGAACGGTTTATTTCCGAACCAGAAAGTTTGCGCAATACGGAAAGCTTTCTCATAAAAATTTAGATGATCTGCGTTCCGGCAGCCGTTCTTTGCTTGTGACAGGAGAAGATCAAAAAGAAGATCCGCTGGATTTTGTGCTGTGGAAACCGAAAAAAGAAGGGGAGCCGTATTGGAAGTCGCCCTGGAGCGACGGAAGACCGGGATGGCATATCGAGTGTTCGGTCATGGCAAAAAAATATCTGGGAGAAGAGATTGACATCCATGCAGGAGGGGAGGATCTGATTTTTCCTCACCACGAAAACGAGATTGCGCAGAGCGAATGCTGCAATGGAAAACCGTTTGCGAAATACTGGCTCCACAATGGATTCTTAAATATCGACAACAAAAAAATGTCGAAATCGCTTGGAAATTTCTTTACTGTCCGCGAAATCGGAGAAAAATATGATCTCCAGGTTCTGCGGTTCTTCATGCTGAGCGCGCACTACAGAAGCCCTTTAAATTTCAGCGCGGAATTGATGGAGGCTTCCAAAAACGGACTGGAGAGAATCCGAAACGGCGTCGACAATTTAAAGCATATGATAAATGCGGCAGAAGAAAAAGAGCTGACGCAGGAAGAAAAAGAAAACCTGAAAAAGGCACAGGAGCTGGCGGAAAAATTTGACGAGGCGATGGACGACGATTTTAACACTGCAGACGCAGTAGCCGCGATTTTCGAGATCGTAAAGCTTGCCAACACGACGGCAAACGCTGGAAATGCAAAAGAGTACCTGCGCCAGTTAAAAGAAAAGATCGCGCAGCTGAGCGACATTCTGGGACTGATCACAGAGAAAGAAGAAGAAATGCTGGACAGCGATATCGAAAAGATGATCGAAGAACGGCAGGCAGCCAGAAAAGCAAAGGATTTTAAAAAAGCAGACGAGATCCGCAGCAAGCTTCTGGAGAAGGGAATCATCCTGGAGGATACGAGAGAAGGAGTAAAATGGAAAAGAGCGTAAATCAGATTCCGGAGCTTTTGGCAGAACAGTTTCAGATGGAGAGACAGGAAATCAATCAGTATTCTCCGCTGACGCTCGCCTATATCGGAGACGCCGTTTACGACCTGATGGTGCGCACTCTCATAGTAGAAAGAGGAAACTGCGCGGCGAACAAGCTCCACAAAAAGACGAGCGAGATTGTAAAGGCGCCGGCACAGGCAAAGATGATAGAAGGACTTTTGCCTGTGCTGACGGAAAAAGAGCAGGAAATGTACCGCAGAGGCAGAAATGCAAAATCATATACGATGGCAAAACATGCGACGATGGCAGAATACCGAAAGGCGACAGGGCTGGAAGCTTTGATGGGATACCTGTATTTAAACGGAGAATTTGACAGAGCGGTAGAACTGCTTAAGACAGGATTCGATCTGGAAACGCGGAGAGGAAACGAAGATGAGATATGAAAAATTGACCGTGGAGGGCAGAAACGCTGTGATAGAGGCGTTCCGCGCCGGGAAAACGATTGACAGGCTGTTCGTGCTGGACGGATGTCAGGATGGACCGGTCCGCTCCATTGTAAGAGAAGCGAAAAAAAGAGATACCCTGATTCAGTTCGTGTCAAAGGAGCGGCTTGACCAGATGTCAGAGACGGGAAAACATCAGGGTGTGATCGCGTACGCAGCCGCCTACCAGTACGCATCGGTGGAAGAAATCTTAAAATCGGCAGAGGAAAAAGGGGAAGATCCTTTTTTGATTCTTCTCGACGGCATCGAAGATCCCCACAATCTGGGCGCCATCATCCGGACTGCAAACCTTGCCGGAGCGCATGGCATCATCATCCCGAAGCACCATGCGGCGGGACTGACGGCGACAGTGGCGAAGACATCGGCGGGCGCGCTGAATTATACGCCTGTGGCAAAGGTGACAAACATTGGAAAAACCATGGAGGAATTAAAGGAAAAAGGACTGTGGTTTGTATGCGCCGACATGGGAGGAGAACTGATGTACCGGATTAACCTGACAGGACCGATCGGATTGGTGATCGGAAGCGAAGGAGACGGCGTCAGCAGACTTGTGAGAGAAAAATGCGATTTTACAGCGGCTGTTCCAATGAGAGGAGACATCGACTCTCTGAATGCTTCTGTGGCCGCAGGAGTTTTGGCTTACGAGATTGTGAGACAGAGAATGAACATCGGATAGAAAGACGGTATCCGGATCAGAAAGCCGCCGCCTTGATCCGGATACCGAAAAGGAAGGCGGCGGCTTAAGAAAAAATAAGGCGGGATAATTTTTGAAAATCAACAAAAAATATAAAAAATTGTAAAAATAGCAAAAACCATATTGACAAAAACTGAGAAAAAGGGTACAATGTAAACCATCAGCGGATAAAGTTTGCTGGCGTGGCACAGTCGGTAGCGCACCTCATTGGTAGTGAGGAGGTCACGGGTTCGATTCCCGTCGCTAGCTTTAAAAGACATTGATTTTACAGGGAAAATTGGACATTAAATGAGAAAGATCACCGAGAAGAAGGTGGTCTTTTTTTATCCTCTTCCAGCAAGAAGCCCCCACCTTTAAGGCGGGAGATGAACTGCGTCCGTTACTCACTTGCTATTGCGCCCTAATCATAGTATAATATATTCAGTCGAATAATAAAAAAATGGTGAAATACAGTGAAATTAGATAATAACGCACATTCAGTATTCTTGCTGCGCTATCATCTTGTGCTTGCGGTCAAGTACCGCAGACATGTTTTCGATGATACGATTTCCAGCAGGGCGAAAGAGATTTTTGAGTATATTGCTCCAAATTACAATATCACTCTTGAAGAATGGAATCACGGCAAAGACCATGTACGTATCCTTTTCAAGGCACACCCAAATACGGAAATAAGCAAGTTCATAAACGCATATAAAAGTGCAAGCAGCAGACTTCTGAAGAAAGAATTTCCGCAGATAAGGCAAAAACTGTGGAAAGAACGTTTCTGGAGTCAGAGTTTTTGTCTGCTTACAACGGGTGACGCTCCAATGGAAGCGATCAAAAAATATATAGAAAGCCAAGGACAAAAGGAAGGAAAAAGAAAGTGACAAGGGCGTCGGAATGGAGATGGATGATGAGAAAAACGGAGAAAAAAAGAAAGAACAGAATTGCTGTCTTGAGATTTCTCAGCCTTTTTGCTGT
Organism: uncultured Eubacteriales bacterium; assembly: GCA_963929865.1. Lineage (GTDB taxonomy): Bacteria > Bacillota > Clostridia > Lachnospirales > Lachnospiraceae > JAGZHZ01. Next base: position 17,876 of record CAWVKK010000031.1, read on the forward strand.
GTGCGCGGGGATAGCCTCGGGGATGGCGGGCGCTGCCATGGCAATGGCGGCCGAAAATGCTTACGGAGCCGGCACGCTCACGGAAGGCGTGAGGCTGAGCGGACCGCCGGATTCCGCGACGGAGCGGGCCAAGGAAATTTTAGATGAAATGACGCTGGAGGAGAAGACAGGGCAGATGTTTATCGCGCGCTGCCCGGATACGGACGCCGCCGCAAAGGCGGCTGCGTTTTGCCTTGGAGGCTACATCCTCTTTGGACAGGATTTTTCCGGAAAGACGAAGGAAGAAGTAAAGCAGACGATTCAAAGCTACCAGGATGCAGTCGAAATCCCCATGCTGATCGGCGTCGATGAAGAGGGAGGCACGGTGAACCGGATCAGCATAAACCCGAATCTGCGGGCGGTGCCTTTTTGGTCTCCGCAGGAGCTGTACGCGGGCGGAGGCTTTGACTTAATCCGGAGCGATACGCAGGAAAAGTGCCAGCTGCTGCGCAGCCTGGGCGTCAATCTGAATTTTGCCCCGGTCTGCGACGTCTCGCAGAATCCCGCGGATTTTATCTACAGCCGAAGCTTTGGAGGGGATGCCTGGCAGACGGCGGTCTATGTGGAGACAGTCGTAGGGACCATGGAGGAAGAGGGCATGGGAAGCGTGCTGAAGCATTTTCCGGGTTATGGAAATAACACGGACACGCACACAGGGACGGCATGGGACGGGCGTCCGTATGAGACATTTGTGAACTCAGATTTTGTGCCGTTTCAGGCGGGGATTGCATCAGGCGCCGATATGGTGCTGGTATCCCACAATGTGGTCGCCTGCATGGATGACGGCGCTCCCGCCTCGCTGTCGCTGCAGGTTCATGAGATTCTGCGCACAGAGCTGGGGTTTGACGGGGTGATCGTGACAGACGATCTGGCTATGGACGGCGTCCGGAGCTTTGCAGGAGATGCGGAAATCGCAGTTCGCGCAGTACAGGCGGGAAATGATATGCTGTGCTGCACAGACTTTGAGGCGCAGGTTCCGGCTGTGCTTGAGGCGGTCAAGAGCGGAGAGATCGCGCAGGAGCGCATAGATGAGTCTGTCCTGCGGATTCTGGAGATGAAGCTTTCTCTTGGAATTATAGAATGACGCCGGAGGAAAAGGAAGTCTTGCCTCTTTGCAGATATCTGCCGAGTGCGCATCACTGTGCGGTTTTGCCGGAAAAAAGGCGGTATGCGCCCCTGAGAAGGGCGTGCACCGCCTTTTTTCCGATTCAGGCAAATATTTCTTTGGCGTCACAGAAAAATGGAGACGAACAGCGGGACGCTGACCATGGAAAAGACCGTTGTGATAAAAACTCCTTTTGCGGCAAGACGCTCATCTTTGCCATAGTTCGTGGCAAACAAAACAGCAGTATTGGCTGTCGGCATCATAGAGAGAATAAAGCTCAGACCAAGCAGAAATTCATCTCTGATGAAAAAACGTAACACTGGAAAAAGAATCAGCGGCAGAGCAAACTGCTTTACAGCGGAAAAAAAATACACACGCCATCCGTTGAAGACAGACTTTAACTCCATGGTGGCAAGGGTGGAGCCGATCAGAAGCATAGCACACGGAGAGGTGATGCTTCCCAGACTGGAAATCGTGCTGACTATGACATCAGGAAACGAAAGATCAAGAAAATAGACAGCGATAGAGAGACTGGAGAAGACGACACCCGGCGTCACAATATTTTTCAGGCGGATCGCAGTTTTTTGCTCAGAACCATAGTTCATGAGAAAAATACCGACGGTAAAGATCGAGATGTTAAAAATGATGTTGAAAATTCCGCCGTAAAAAAGACCGATTTCTCCATACAGGGCATTTAAAACCGGAAAGCCCATAAATCCGATGTTGGAAAACGCCGCCATAAAGGCGTACAGTCCCTGTTCCTTATAAGGGAAGCGCAGAAGCTTCACAATAAGAAGGCAAAAAAACGGCAGAAGAAAATTTAAAACCGCTGCGATGACAAAGACGGATAAGACCTCGCTGAGAGGCGGGCGGTCCGCCTGCTCTAAAACCGAGGAGAAAATCATGGCGGGAAGCGTGACGTGGAGAATTAATTTTGTCAGCCCCTGATTGAGCGGTTTGGACAAAATATGTACTTTGTACAGAAAAAATCCCAGAAAAATTAAAAGAAAAAGCTGGGTCATCTGGGAGAGAATGACAGAAACATTCATAGCGGCAGATACTCCTTTTTTACTTTTTTTCGGAAAAATTAATATCCAAGATCCTCGCCTACCAAAATGACCTTGATTCTTCCAGGAATTCTGCTGTATCTTGTGATGACGGTCTGGCAGCAGATGGTGTCGGGACTTTTGCAGTCCGCGCACAGCCCGCTCTTTCGGCACGGAGTGGAAATGCCAAGAGAAACCGTGTTCATGGGGGCAGCGACGCAGTGGATCCGCTTCACGGCTGCATCGAGATCCGGAACAAGCTTATTCATGCCGGCAACCACAATGACATGTTCCGGACCGTAGATCAAAGCGGCAACGCGGTTTCCGGTTCCGTCTGTGTTGACGAGCTCCCCGTCATAGGTGACGGCATTGCTGCTCATCAGATAATAGTCGACACAGAAGGCACGCCGGTAAATCTCTTTTTTCTCTTCCGGAGTCTTTGCGGCGGCGCGGTCAAGCAGAGAAAGGTTCGACGCGCGAAGGGCGTCTATGATGCCGCATTCGCTCAGCGAGTGAGAACCGCCCCAGGAAACAGATGAATGTTCCGGAATCAGGTCGAGAATGGTTTTGACGGCGTTTTCCCTTGAAAAACAGTAGTAGGCCTCCATTCCGCGTTTTTTCAGATTTTTCAGGACAGAGACGGACAACGCCTGATAGTAATTTTGTTTTGCATCCATAGGAAATCCTCCTTATATCGGCGCCATAAAATGGCATACTTAAAAAATTTTAAGATATTATATCATAGTTTCAGCGGAAAATACACTTTTCATAAAAAGAAATCGATGCTATAATGTGTTAAGTTCAATACAGAAAAGAGGAAAATACAGCGTATGCTGTATAAGAGCAAAGGAGACACCATGAGAAAGATAATAGAATTTATTAACGAAGAGATGGTAAAGGCATTTACACAGGCTGGATATGATGCGGAATTTGCAAAGGCAACGCTGTCAAACCGCCCGGATTTATGCGAATATCAGTGCAATGGAGCCATGGCTGCCGCAAAGAGATACAAAAAAGCGCCCATTCTGATAGCCAACGATGTGGTGGCGGCACTTGCGGACAGCCGTGTGTTTTCAGAGGTCACTGCGGTAAATCCAGGTTTTGTCAACCTCCGGCTTCATCCGGAGTTTCTGGCTGAGTATCTCAGGAGTATGCGGGCAGACGAGAATCTGTCTGTAGAAAAAACGGCGGCTCCAAAGACGATTATCATCGACTACGGCGGAGCAAACGTGGCAAAGCCGCTCCACGTCGGACATCTGCGCTCTGCTATCATAGGAGAAAGCATTAAAAGGATGGGACGCCTTCTGGGGCACCGCATGATAGGGGATGTCCACCTTGGAGACTGGGGACTCCAGATGGGGCTGATCATTACGGAATTAAAAAAGAGACAGCCGGATCTGGTATACTTTGACGAGACGTACGAGGGAGAATATCCAAAAGAGGCGCCTTTTACCATCTCAGAGCTGGAGGAAATCTACCCGACTGCGAACGCCTATGCAAAGGAGCATCCGGAATTTAAAGAAGAAGCGATGCACGCGACGTATCTGCTCCAAAACGGAAACCGGGGCTATGTGGCACTGTGGCATCATATTCTGAACGTCTCGATTGCGGACTTAAAGAAAAATTACGGCAATCTGGACGTCACATTTGATCTGTGGAAAAAAGAGTCGGACGCTCAGCCCTATATCCCTGAAATGGTGCAGTATATGAAAGACAACGGATACGCGCATCTGGACGACGGAGCGCTTGTCGTAGACGTAAAGGAGGAGACGGACACAAAAGAAATTCCGCCGTGTATGATTTTAAAATCAGACGGAGCATCTTTGTACAACACGACAGACCTTGCGACAATCGTGGAGCGGATGAAGCTGTTTCATCCGGATGAGATCATCTATGTGGTGGATAAAAGACAGGAGCTGTATTTCACACAGGTATTCCGCTGCGCGAGAAAGACAAAGCTGGTAGAAGAACAGACGGGACTGAAATTTCTGGGATTTGGAACGATGAACGGAAAGGACGGAAAGCCGTTTAAGACAAGGGACGGCGGCGTGATGAGGCTGGAAAAGCTCCTTTCTGAGATCAATGAAGAGATGTACAAAAAGATTATGGAAAATCATGAGATGGATCCGGATGAGGCGAGAGAGACTGCAAAAATGGTGGCTCTGTCAGCGATAAAATACGGAGATCTGTCGAATCAGGCTTCTAAAGATTATATTTTTGACGTTGACCGCTTTACTTCATTTGAGGGAAACACCGGTCCCTATATTTTATATACGATTGTCCGAATCAAATCTATTTTAAACAGATATCAGGGAACTGGAAAAAAACTGGGAGAGGAAGTCATTGGAATTCCTTGGAACGAAAGCGAAAAGGCAATGATGTTGGAAATTGTAAAATTTAATCAGGTTGTGGAGACAGCTTACGAGGAGCTGGCTCCTCATAAAATCTGCTCTTACATCTATGATCTGGCAAATGCATGCAACCGTTTTTATCATGAGACGAAAATTCTTTCCGAGGAGGATGAAAAGAAACGGGCCGGCTGGATCGAGCTTCTCGTACTGACAAAAGATGTTTTAGAGAGCTGCATTCAGGTATTGGGATTTTCTTCCCCGGAGAGAATGTAGTACAATTTCAAGACGGCATTCTGCTTTTTCTGCGACACGAAAACAAAGACTGGATACTTGGAAAAAGGGGTATGATATATGATTTGTAAAAGATGTAAACAGGAAATTCCGGACGATGCGGCGATCTGTAAATACTGCGGCGAGATTATCGAAGAAAATATGGAAAAAAAGGTAAAGGAGAAAGAACAGGAAATACAGAAAATGGAAGAGGATGAGAAAGAAGATCTCTCCATTGAGGAACTGTTAAGAGAACCTCTGCCTACAGAATTTAAAGTGACAGACAAGCTGCCGTATAAACAATCCAAGCAATATCTGGAAAGAAAGAAACAGGTAAAGAAGACGATTGCCATGGCGGCGGGGATGCTGGCAGCCACCGCTGCATTTGGGGTTGGAACATTCTTTCTTGTAAGGAGCGTAGTGCTAAGACCGGATGATCCTATTCCTCTTACCAGAGTCGAACCGGAGACAGGAAGTGAAGCACAGTCGGAAGATACGGTAAAGACAGCGACGCCGAGCGTCAGCGCTGTGTCGATAAAGAAAGAGACGGAGACTGAGACAGAGACAGAAACGGAGAGAGAAACACAGACTGAGAAGGAAACGCAAAAAGAATCCGAGAGCGTTGGATCCGTTACCATTCAGGTCGCTTCCAACCGCAGAGACGAGACAGAAGAAGTGGCTCCGGTTACGATTAAAAAGGAAAGAGAGACAGAGACAAATCCGGATCCGGCGCAGACGCAAAACCCGGGAGAGACAGATCCAGGTCAAAGGGAGCCGGAAGAGACAGAATCGCAGACGGAGACGCTGTGGACAGAACCGCAGACGGAGCCGGAGACATCGTGGACAGAACCGCAGACAGAGCCGTCATGGGAGCCAGAGACAGAACCGCCATGGACAGAACCTCCGCAGACAGAGCCGCCGCAGACAGAAGCCCAGACCGATCCTTATCAGGAGGGATGGGGCGAAGACGAAGAACCCATTTACAGCGGCGGAGGATATATTCTGCCTAACAGCAGCAGTGAACTGCTGACGAGAGACGATCTTGTCGGAATGTCGGTCAGCGACTTGATGCTGGCGCGCAATGAAATTTTTGCGAGACACGGAAGAATGTTTGAAGATGAATGGCTGCAGTCTTATTTTAATTCGCAGTCATGGTATCAGCCTCTTTACTCTCCTTCCGAATTTTCTTACGATCTGCTCTCGTCTATCGAAGTACAGAATGTAGAGACGATTCTCACATATGAGGAGGAACTGGCGGCGCAGTCATAAGAGAGGAGAACGATATGAAAAAAAGAAATTTCAGTCACATCATGAGCGCCGTTGCCGCTTTCTTTCTTGCCTTTTCTCTATTTTTAGGGGCGGATGCGGCGGAAAGCGAAACATATTCACAAGGACAGCCGCAGGAGCAGACAGAAAAAACGGCGCATATTGTGGCGATTGATCCGGGACATCAAGGACCGGGTCAGGATATGAGTCAGACGGAACCCAATGCTCCGGGTTCCGACGTCATGAAAGCCAGAATTGTGTCGGGAACGCAGGGATCCACAACAGGACTGGCCGAATCGGAGCTGAATCTTTCCGTTGCTCTCAAGCTCAGAGAGAAATTGGAAGAACGCGGCTACGAGGTGGTCATGACCCGCACAGAGCAGGACGTCAATTTAAGCAATATTGACCGGGCGTCGATTGCAGCGGAGGAGGGCGCCGAGATTACCGTGAGAATTCACGCAAACGGGATAGAAGATCCGACGGTGAGCGGAGCGCTGGCTATGATTCCTTCCGCACAAAACCCTTATGTGGGAGAACTGTATGAAGATTCCCTTCTGCTTGGAACGGTTATTTTGGATTCCTACTGTGAAGCGACTGGACTGCAGAACAAGGGCATCACAGAGACCGACACCATGACAGGGATTAATTGGAGTACCATGCCGGTGACGATTCTGGAGATGGGATTTATGACAAATGCCGGGGATGATCTGTATATGGCGGACGAAGATCACCAGGAAATTATGGCTGAGGGAATTGCGGATGGAATTGACACATATTTTTCACACAAGGACCGTACAATAGAGTGAGAATGGCTGACGCAAGATTTTTGTCCGTGTTTGCGCCGATGGCGCTGCACTTTTTCGCCTCACAGGCTGCAGTCCTGCTGTTTGGAAGGTACTGCGGCACGGCGGAGGTGACGGCGCTGACGGCAGCGCTGCTTACGCCGGCAGCGATTTTTTTATATCGCAGAGAAATAGCGCATAACCAGGACCGGGAGAGGAGAAAAACGGGAAAGCTGGAGCTGATCGGCGCGGCGCTTTTGGGAATCGCGGCAAGTCAGATCCTGACATGGATGCTAAACGCAGGCGGCGTTGCTTCCTATTTTTCAAATGAAACGCAGCAAGAGCTTTTTCGCGGAAAACTGTCTGTACAGATTTTAGGCTCCGGCGTCTTTGTTCCGATTGCAGAGGAGCTTTTATTTCGCGGGCTAACGTATCAGAGAATCAAACGGATGGCGGGCATAAAGCCGGGAATTCTTTTCTCCTCCGCACTGTTTGCCGTCTATCACGGAAATGTAATCCAGATGCTCTATGCGTTTCCGATGGCGATTTTGCTGTGCGCCGTCTATGAAAAATGTGACAGCATCAAAGGACCGGTCACCGTACATATGGCGGCAAATCTGACGGCAGTGATACTGAACGAAATTCGATAAAGGGTGCGGCATGTGGCAGCGCTCTTTTTCTGTTTGCGGTTGTGATCATTGTCTCATAATGATATAATGGTTAAGACGAAAAAGAGGCAGCTATTCCTAGAAGGATGAAAAGCCAGCAAAAAATAGAATAAAAAAGAATTAAAATGGAGGAGCATCAATGAGACTGACAGAATTGTTGGAAAGAGTGGAATATGAGTGCGTCAGCGGCAGTCTGGATGTGGAGGTAAAAGATATTATCAACGATTCCAGAAAGGTCAGCGAAGGATCTTTGTTTTTCTGCATCAAAGGAGCAGTCAGCGATGGGCATCAATATGCGGCGGATGTGGTAGAAAAAGGCGCGCGTGTATTGGTCGCCGAGGATCCCGTGACAGTGCCGGAAACGGTAACGGTCATCCGTGTCAGAGACAGCCGGCTTGCCATGTCATACATTTCAGCGGCTTATTACGGGTATCCGGCTGAAAAGCTTAAGGTAATCGGGGTCACAGGGACAAAAGGAAAAACGACAACTACATATATGATTAAATCGATCCTGGAGACAGCAGGATATAAAGTTGGTCTGATTGGAACGATTCAGACAATCATCGGAGAGGAAGTATTTCCGGCAGAAAACACAACCCCGGAATCGTGCACCGTACAGCAGTACTTCCGAAAGATGGTGGATCATGGATGTCAGATTGCCGTGATGGAGGTTTCCTCTCAGGGGCTGATGCTTCACCGGACAGCCGGGGTGATGTTCGAAATCGGCGTGTTTACAAACTTACAGCCGGATCATATCGGACCGGCGGAACATCACAGCTTTGAGGAATATATGGAATGCAAGAGTATGCTGTTTCGCCAGTGCCGTCTAGGAATCGTAAACATAGACGATCCCTATGCCGAAAACATTTTAAAAGGTCATACGTGCCGCGTGGAGACAATCGGGTTTGACAAGAACGCCGACTTCCGGGCGGCTGACGTCAGAATGGTCAGCGGTCCGGGATACCTGGGGGTTCACTACAACGTGCAGGGAAATATGAATTTCCCGGTTGAGGTCGATATTCCGGGAAAATTCAGCGTATATAATTCCCTGACGGCAATCGCGGTGTGCAGCCATTTCCGCGTCGCGCAGGAGGATATCTGCATGGCGCTGAAAAAAGAAAAGGTAAAGGGAAGAATCGAGCTGATTAAGGTGTCGGACAAATTTACCGTCATGCTGGACTATGCGCACAACGCGATGAGCCTGGAGAGCCTTCTCAAAACGCTCAGAGAATACCACCCGCACCGGCTGATCTGCCTGTTCGGATGCGGCGGGAACCGCGACAAAAACCGCAGATATCAGATGGGGGAGGTATCCGGCAGACTGGCCGATCTGTCTATTATCACATCGGATAATCCAAGATTTGAAAATCCGGAGGACATTATTGAAGATATTCTGGTAGGAATCAAAAAGACAGACGGAAAATATGTAAAAATTACAGACAGAAAAGAGGCGATGGCCTGGGCAATCCATCATGGAGAACCTGGAGACATCATCGTGATGGCGGGAAAAGGGCATGAGACTTACCAGGAGATCAAAGGCGTAAAATATCCGATGGATGAGCGGATCCTGATTCAGGAAATTATGCAGGAAGGCTAGAGGAGAAGGCAGATGGAACGGCAATATGCGGATATTATCGTGGATATTGCGCAGGAAAAGCTGGATCATACGTTTCAGTATAAAATTCCTTTAGAGCTGTCGCAGCAGATAAAAGAGGGCACGGCTGTGGAGATTCCGTTTGGGAAAGGAAACCGCCTGATCCGCGGATATGTGATAGCGCTGTCCGCAAAGCCAAAGCTGGATCCGGAAAAAATCAAGGAAATTCACGGCGTCCGGCAGCAGGAGGTTGCAGCGGAGGAAAAACGCATCGCACTGGCCGCATGGATGAAAGAGCAGTACGGCGGAACTATGATCCAGGCGATCAAGACGGTAATCCCGGTAAAGCAAAAGCAGCGGTCAAAGGAAAAAAAGACCGTTTTTCTGACCGTATCGAGAGAAGAGGCCGCGCACAGGCTGAAGCTTTTTCGGAGCAAGCATCAGAGTGCAAGAGCGCGGATTGTGGAAGCTTTGCTGGAGGAAGAAAAAATTCCATACGAGCTGGTTACAGGAAAACTAAATGTGACTGCCAGCGTGATCCGGGCTTTGGAGGAGCAGGGCATTTTAAAATGCGAATCGGAAACCGTATACCGCAATCCGATTTCCGTTCAGGGGAAAAAACAAGATCCGATTCGTCTCAATGAAGAACAGCAGGCGATTGTCGGGGATCTTATCTCCCACTGGCAGGAAGAGACATACCGCACCTCTTTGATTCACGGAATTACGGGGAGCGGAAAGACAGAAATTTATATGGAGCTGATTGCGTATGCCGTAAAACAGGGAGGGCAGGCGATTGTGCTGATTCCGGAAATTGCGCTGACGTATCAGACCGTCATGCGCTTTTACCGAAGATTCGGGGATCGGATTTCCATTATGCATTCGAGACTTTCACCGGGAGAACGGTATGACCAGTTCGAGCGCGCTAAAAACGGGGAGATCGATGTGATGATCGGTCCGAGATCCGCGCTGTTTACCCCCTTTCCCAATTTAAAAATAATCATTATCGACGAAGAACATGAAGACACGTACCAAAGCGAGACGGTTCCGAGATACCATGCGAGGGAGGTCGCCATTGAGCGGGCCAAGATGGAAAACGCAAGGGTTGTGTTAGGCTCTGCGACCCCGTCTCTGGAGGCATATTATCGGGCGAAAAAAGGGATATATCGCCTTTATACCCTAAAGAAAAGGGCAAAAGAGAGCAGACTGCCAAATGTCGGGATTGTAGACCTCAGAGCAGAGCTAAGAAGCGGCAACCGTTCTGTGCTGAGCGCTGCTCTGAGGGAAAAAATGGAAGAGACGCTGGAAAAAGGTCAGCAGATCATGCTGTTTTTAAACAGAAGAGGCTATGCCGGATTTTTATCGTGCCGCTCATGCGGGTCCGTCATCAAATGTCCGCACTGCGACGTATCCCTAGCGCTCCACAATAACGGAAAGCTGATCTGCCATTACTGCGGATATGAACAAAAGCAGCCCCAAAAATGTCCGGAGTGCGGCTCGCCTTTTCTGTCGAGCTTTCGCGCGGGGACACAGCAGATCGAGGAGATTGTACAGAGAGAATTTCCAAAGGCAAAGATTTTGCGGATGGATCTTGACACGACGAAAGAAAAAGACGGACATGCCAAGATCTTATCGGCATTTTCCGGACACGAGGCGGATATTTTGATTGGAACGCAGATGATTGTAAAAGGCCATGATTTCCCGGACGTTACGCTTGTAGGCGTCCTTGCGGCAGATCTTTCCCTTCATGCGGGCACTTACCGCGCGGCAGAAAAGACGTTTCAGCTTCTGACGCAGGCGGCGGGCAGAGCGGGGCGCAGAGAGACGCCGGGAGAAGTGGTGATCCAGACATATCAGCCGGACCATTACAGTATTGTCAGCGCAGCGCGCCAGGATTATGAAAGCTTTTACGAGCAGGAGATCTTATACCGGATGCTTGCGGGATATCCTCCGGTTTCCCACTTGATGGGCATTCACGCTTCATGCAGAGATAAGGACCGCCTGGAAATGGGCATGGCGTATCTGAAAAAATATGCAGAACACATTATTCCCAAAAAAGCGGCAGTTGCAGTCATCGGTCCTGCAGACGAGCAGATTGCGAAAATCAGCGATACTTACCGGAAGGCGATGTACGTAAAGTATCCGGATCAGCAGATGCTGCTGAGAATAAAGGAAAGAATGGAGCAGTATATGGAAGCGAACGAGGGATACCGCACAATTTTAATCCAGTTTGATATGAATTAGCCAACGCGGCAAAAAAGCCATAAAAATCAGATGAAATGGAGGAAGAAAAAATGGCGATCAGAACGATCAGAACAATGGGTGATGAAATATTGGAGAAAACTTGCAGGAAAGTAGAGACGATGACAGAGAGGACGAAAGATCTGATTCACGATATGTTTGACACGATGTATGAGGCAGGCGGAGTCGGGCTTGCCGCCCCGCAGGTAGGAATTTTAAAGCGGATCGTTGTGATTGACACGGACGGAACGCCTTATGTGCTGATTAACCCTGAGATCCTTGAGACGTCGGGGACGCAGACCGGACAGGAGGGCTGTCTGAGCCTTCCAGGGAAATATGGGATTGTGACGAGACCCAATTACGTAAAGGTAAGAGCGTACGATGAAAATATGAACCTGTACGAGCTGGAGGGAAGAGAGCTGCTCGCCAGAGCGATCTGCCACGAGTGCGAACATCTGGACGGAATTTTGTACGTGGAACACGTTGAAGGGGAACTGATGGACGTGGAACTGGAAACGGAAGAGGAATGAGGTGAGATATGAGAGTTGTATTTATGGGAACGCCGGACTTTGCCGTGGAGACGCTGGAAGCGCTGATCCGCTCTGAACATCAGATTGAAGCGGTCGTAACCCAGCCGGATAAACCAAAGGGACGGGGAAAGGCGGTGCAGTTTCCGCCGGTCAAAGAAGTTGCGCTCAGGGAAGGGCTGACGATCTATCAGCCGAGAAAAGTGCGGGATCCGGAATTTATCAAAATTTTAAAAGAAAAGAACCCGGATGTGATTGTTGTCGTTGCATTTGGGCAGATTATACCACAGGAGATCATTGATCTGCCGAGATACGGATGCATTAACGTCCACGGCTCGCTGCTTCCAAAATACAGGGGAGCCGCGCCGATCCAATGGGCGGTCATCGACGGGGAGAAAGAGTCCGGCGTGACCACCATGCAGATGGACGCAGGTCTGGATACAGGAGACATGCTGCTAAAGACGGTCGTTCCGCTGGAGGAAAAAGAGACAGGAGGCAGTCTGTTTCAAAAACTCAGCAAGGCGGGAGCCGAACTCCTGCTTAGGACACTTAAAGGTCTGGAGGAAAACAGCCTGACTCCGGAAAAGCAAGGTGAGAGCACGACGCCGTATGCGAAAATGCTGACAAAGGAAATGGGAAGGATTGACTGGAGACAAGACGCCAGCGTGATAGAAAGACTGATCCGGGGACTGAACCCGTGGCCAAGCGCTTACACGTATCTGGACGGAAAGACGCTGAAAATCTGGCAGGCCGCCGCAGAGGAGGGGGATACAGAAGAACAGCCGGGAATCGTAACAGAAGTAAACAAAAAGGAATTAAAAGTTCAGACCGGAAAAGGAATCCTTTCCCTTAAAGAAGTGCAGCTGGAAGGAAAAAAACGGATGGAGACAGACGCTTTCCTGAGAGGAAACGCAGTGGAGAGAGGAACGGTTTTAGGTCTGACGAAGTAGAAAGGAAGGAATCTCTATGACACAGATGCTGGGAAGCTTTGGATATTATCCAATGCGGTACTATTTTGATCCTACGCTGATTTTTGCCGTTTTAGGACTGATCTTGTCCCTGGCTGCTTCGGCAGGCGTGCGCTCTACGTTTGCAAAATATTCCCGCGTCCGCAGTGCGTGCGGGCTGACGGGCGCGCAGGCGGCAGAGAGGATCTTGCATCAGTCTGGAATCTATGACGTGAGAATCGAACATATCAGAGGAAATCTCAACGACCATTACGATCCGCGCAGCAAGGTCCTAAGACTGTCGGACAGCACATTTTTTTCGGATTCCGTAGCCGCCGTGGGCGTCGCAGCGCACGAGTGCGGTCATGCAGTGCAGCATCAGACTCAGTATGGACCGCTTGTCCTGCGCAGCACGCTGGTTCCCGCAGCCAACATCGGATCCACGCTCGCCTGGCCTATTTTCCTGCTTGGACTGATTTTTTCAATGCAGCCGCTTTTGACGGCGGGCATTTTGCTGTTCGGACTTGCCGTGCTGTTCCAGCTTGTGACGCTGCCGGTGGAGATGAACGCGTCCTCGAGGGCAGTCAAAATTTTGCGCAGTACAGGAATCATGAGAGATACGGAAGTAGACGGTGTAAAAAAAGTGTTAAAGGCAGCGGCCATGACATATGTGGCGAGCCTGGCGGCGTCTGTGCTGCAGCTGATCCGTCTGCTTCTGCTCGCAGGAGGAAGAAACCGTGATTAAGACGATTAATATCAGAGAAATTATTCTGGAAATTCTGATGGAGATTACAGAGGAAGAGGAGTACAGCCACATTGTGATACGCAGTGTGCTGGAAAAATACCAGTTTTTAGAAAAAAGAGACCGGGCCTTTATCTCAAGGGTATGTGCCGGCACGGTTGAAAATATGATTTTGCTCGACTATATTATCGAGCAGTTTTCAAAAGTAAAAGTGGAGAATATGAAGCCGATCATCCGGAATCTTCTGCGCATGTCGGTCTATCAGCTGCGCTTTATGGACACGATACCGGATTCGGCAGTCTGCAATGAGGCGGTAAAAATTGCCCAGAAGAGAGGTTTTTACAATCTGAAAGGATTTGTAAACGGCGTACTGCGGAACATCGCAAGAGGCATGGAAACGATTGCGTACCCATCGCCTCAGAGAGACCCGAACTTATATCTTTCCGTCACGTACTCGATGCCGGAATGGATCATCACAAAGTGGACGGCTCAGTTTGGATTTGAGACAGTGGAAAAAATCTGCCAAAGCTTTCAGAAAGAACGCATGACATCGATCCGGTGCAACCTGGATAAGGCGTCGAAAGAAGAGGTGATCAGCAGCTTAAAGGAACAGGGCATTGCCGTAAAAGAAAGTCCGTACCTGAACTATGCCCTGGAGATTGGAAATTATAACTATATGAAAGCGATTGACGCGTTTAAAAAAGGATATTTTCAGGTTCAGGACGTCAGCTCTATGCTGGTGGCGGAGGTGGCAGCCCCTAAATGGGGAGACTACTGCATCGACGTGTGCGCGGCTCCGGGCGGCAAAAGCCTGCATCTGGCCGATAAGCTGTGCGGAAGCGGATTTGTAGAGGCAAGAGACGTGACAGAGAGCAAGGTCAGACTGATGGAAGAAAACATTGACAGGATCGATGTCATTAACATGAAAGCAGCCGTGGCCGACGCGACCGTATTTGATCCGGAATCGGAGGAGAAAGCTGACATTGTGCTTGCCGACGTTCCGTGCTCCGGGCTCGGCGTGATCGGGAAAAAACCGGATATCAAATATAAGATGACGCCGGTCAAGCAAAGAGAGCTGGTAAAGCTTCAGCGAAAAATTTTAGATACGGTATACCGCTACGTGAAGGTGGGAGGAACCTTAATCTACAGCACCTGCACGATCGGCGCTGATGAAAATCAGTTTAACGTCAAATGGTTTTTGGATCATTATCCGTTCAAGCTTGAGAGCATTGATCCGTATCTGTGCGAGGAACTGAGAGGAAAGACGACAAAGGCAGGATATCTGCAGCTGCTCCCGGGCATTCACCAGTGCGATGGATTTTTCCTGGCAAAATTTAAACGGATTCAATAAAAAGGAGAGAAAAAAGGAGAAAAAGATGGGGAAAAAAGATCTCAAATCCATGAGATATGAGGAAGTACTGGAAGAGATGAGAGAGATCGGCGAGAAACCGTTCCGGGGAAAACAGATCTATGAATGGCTCCATGAAAAACTTGCGGTGAGCTTTGAAGAAATGTCAAATCTGTCCAGAAATCTCAAGGAAAAATTGGAGAATCTCTACCAGTGCGAGACGCTGACGCCGGTAAAGGTTCTGACGTCCCAGACAGACGGAACACAGAAATATTTATTTCAGCTTGCGGACGGCAATGTGATCGAAAGCGTGCTGATGCACTACAGGCATGGAAACTCCGTGTGCATTTCCTCGCAGGTCGGATGCAGAATGGGATGCCGCTTCTGCGCCTCCACACTTGGAGGTCTGACGAGAAATCTGGAGGCGTCCGAGATGCTCGACCAGATCTATCAGATTCAGAGGATGACAGGAGAGAGAGTCTCCCATGTCGTAGTGATGGGAACGGGAGAGCCGCTGGACAATTATGACAGTCTTGTCCGCTTTCTCCATATGCTGACCGATGAGCACGGATTACATATCAGCCAGAGAAACGTCACGGTTTCTACATGCGGGATTGTGCCAAGAATGTATCAGCTTGCCCAGGAAAATTTTCAGATTACGCTGGCCTTGTCGCTGCACGGATCGAATCAGCAAAAGAGGGAAGCGCTGATGCCGATCGCGAAAAAATATGGTCTGGAGGAAGTGATCGGAGCGTGCAGAAATTATTTCGAAAAAACGGGCCGCAGAATCACATTTGAGTACAGCCTGGTAGGAGGCGTCAACGACACGGAGGAGGACGCGCAGGAGCTGTGCGCCCTGGTGAAGGGGCTGAACTGCCATATCAATCTGATACCGGTGAACCCGATTAAAGAGCGCAGTTTCCGGCAGTCGCAGAAAAAAGTTATTTTAAATTTTAAAAATAAACTTGAAAATTGCGGAATAAATGTTACTATTAGAAGAGAAATGGGCAGAGATATAGGCGGCGCCTGCGGGCAATTGAGAAAAAGCTATATGGATCGAGCAGAAGGAGAGGAAGCGTAGTGAAATCATACTGCATTACGGACGTGGGGCAGAAAAGAGCGACAAATCAGGATTTTGTCTTTCGTTCTGACGAGGCTGTGGGAAATCTCCCGAATCTTTTTGTCGTGGCAGACGGAATGGGAGGACATAAAGCTGGAGATTATGCGTCACATTATACGGTAGAGACGCTGATCGGCACCATTGCGGAAGACAAAGAAAAAAATCCAATTAAAATTATAAGAAAAGCCATTGAAAAAGCGAATAAAAAAGTATTGGAAAAGTCCTTATCTGATGAAGGATTGGCGGGAATGGGAACGACGGTTGTAGTTGCTACGGTGATCGGCCATTATCTTTATGTGGCGAATGTAGGTGACAGCCGCCTTTATTTAATTACAGACAAAATCACACAGGTCACAAAAGACCATTCTCTGGTGGAGGAGATGGTCCGTATAGGGGAAATTAACAGGGAACAGGCGCGGAACCACCCTGATAAAAATATTATTACCCGTGCCGTCGGCATAGGAAAAGAGGTCAAGATCGACTTCTTCGACATGCGCCTTGAAAAAGGAGACCTTATTTTGATGTGCTCCGACGGGCTGTCAAACATGTTGGAAGACGACGAAATCGAGAAAATCATAAAAAAAGGCGGAGATCTTTCTGAGATTGCCGGCGAGCTGGTGCGCAGGGCAAATCAGAACGGAGGGAAGGACAACATCGCTGTCGTGTTGATTGAACCGCTGACAGATGAGGTGGAAGAATGTTAAAAGAAGGAATGTTTATCCAGGAACGCTATGAGATCCTTGACAAAATCGGCTCAGGCGGAATGGCAGACGTCTATAAGGCAAAAGATCATAAACTGAATCGCCTTGTGGCCGTAAAAGTTTTAAAGCCTGAGTTTCGGGAGGACACAGCGTTCATTTCTAAATTTCAGGTGGAGGCACAGTCAGCAGCAGGACTGGCACATCCGAACATCGTGAATGTATATGATGTGGGGGATGAAAACGGAATCTATTATATTGTGATGGAGCTGGTCGAAGGAATTACGCTGAAGGATTATATCAGCAAGAAAGGAAAGCTTGCGGTCCGCGAGGCGACTAGCATTGCGATTCAGGTCTCTATGGGACTGGAAGCGGCGCACAACAATTCTATCGTCCACAGGGACGTGAAGCCGCAGAATATTATCATCTCCACGGACGGCAAAGTCAAAGTGACGGATTTCGGGATTGCGAGGGCAGCGTCGGCAAATACGATCAGCTCAACGGTGATGGGGTCCGTCCACTATACCTCCCCGGAACAGGCAAGAGGCGGCTACAGCGACTATAAAAGCGACATCTATTCGCTGGGAATCACCATGTATGAGATGCTGACAGGACATGTGCCGTTCGACGGAGACACGACGGTTGCGATTGCGATCAAGCATCTGCAGGAGGAGATGCGTTCTCCAAGAGAATATGTGCCCGATCTGCCAAAGAGCATTGTCCAGATTATCTACAAATGCACGCAGAAAAGTCCGGACAGACGGTACAACGATATGGCGGAGCTGATCCGGGATCTGAAGGAATCTCTCGTAAATCCGGAAGGAGACTTTGTCGTGATCGCGCCCGTGGACACAATGGCAAAGACGCGGACGATCACAAAAGAAGAATTAGAGCAGATCCAAAATGAAAACGCTCATAAGGCCGCGGCAGAACATGAAAATGATTCGGCGGGCGGCTACACAGAGAGCGGCTACGGCGATCAGAATTACCATGATCAGAATCAGAACGCAAACTATCCCAATTACGGCGAGAACAGCTATTACGATTCCGGTCAGTACGCAGGCGGCTATAACGGCGGCGGCTACGGCAATTATAACGGCGGCTACAGCGGCGGCTACCAGCCCTACGGCGGCTATCCGGGGCAGGGAAATTATGATTCCTACGCAAACGGATACGGGGAATACCAGGGATACGACCCGGAGGAGGAAGAACCAAAGGGAAGAAAATGGGAAAAAGTGCTGACAGGAATCAGCATTGTCATCGCAGTAGTCATTGTGCTGATCTTTTTGGCTCTGGCCGGAGATGCGACCGGAGTCATTGATTTAAACCAGATACGCGACACCTTGTTCCAGCAGGCGGCGGATCTCACCGGCGGACAAAGCAATCCGGCCGGCACGGCAGAGGAAGTGAGCGTTCCGCCTCTGGCAGGAAAGACAGAAGAAGAGGCAAAGCTGCTGCTGGCACAGTATGAGCTGACGCCGAACTATAACGGCGAGACGGCCTCCGACACGTATGCGGCAGGACAGATTGTCTCTCAAGATCCGGCAGCCGGCACCGCCGTGGCTCCAGGGACGTCTGTGACCTATGTGGTCAGCAAAGGAGCGGAGCTGGCGGTTCCGGATGTGGAGGACTTAACGCTCAAGGAAGCCCAGACCCAGCTGGTGGATATGGGATTTGTCGTCGTAAGCGAAAATCTGTATGATCCAAATGTGGGGGACGGCTGCGTAATTGAATCAAATCCGGCAGCCGGCACAACGCTTGGAAAAGGAGAGACGGTAACGCTGAAAGTCTCACGCTACCAGGAAGGTCTCCAGGTTCAGGTAAAAGGCGTCCAGGGACAGACCTTCGAACAGGCGAGGGAAGATCTGATGAATGAAGGGCTGATCGTCAATATCCAGGAAAAAGCCAGCAGCTCTACCGAGAAAGGATACGTCATCTCCCAGAGCCTGACGCCCAACTCCACGGTGGACATCGGAAGCAGCATCGTGCTGACGGTGAGCACGGGACCGGACGAGGAGCCTGCAGACCAGATAGAGAGCGGATCATGGATGACGAAATGTCAGCTGACCTCTCCGTCAAACTATAACGGGGAACAGGTCAGAATTGAGATGGAACAGGAAGGCGAGAGGACCGTTATCCTGGAAGACACTGCGGTCACATTCCCCTATACGCTGGAGTTCAAGGGGAAAGAGGGCGTAGCGCAGGGAACGGCATATCTGTACATCAAAGATCCTGACACCGGAGAATACGGAGCAGCCGTTGTCTACAACAAGATCCCGTTCTCAGAAGTGGAGTAAAACATGCAGGGAAAAATTATAAAAGGAATTGCCGGATTCTATTACGTAGACGTAATAGAATCCGGAGTCTATGAGTGCAGGGCAAAAGGAATTTTCCGAAAGGAA
Source organism: uncultured Eubacteriales bacterium (assembly GCA_963929865.1). Lineage (GTDB taxonomy): Bacteria > Bacillota > Clostridia > Lachnospirales > Lachnospiraceae > JAGZHZ01. The sequence continues at coordinate 37,019 of CAWVKK010000031.1, forward strand.
AAGCAAAAGCCTCTTGTGGGAGATCAGGTCGAAATCGACGTGATCGACGAAGAAAAAAAGACAGGAAATCTTATCAAAATTGAGGACAGAAAAAATACTTTGCTTCGACCAGCGGTAGCCAACGTCGACCAGGCGTTGGTTATTTTTGCGGTCTCGAAACCAAACCCAAACTTAGGTCTTTTGGACCGATTTCTCGTGACCATGGCGCGCCAGAATCTTGCGGCGGTCATCTGTTTTAACAAGCTGGATTTAAAAGAAGACACGGCAGAACTGAAGAGAATTTATGAAAACAGCGGATGCCGGGTGATGTTTACGAGCACAAAAACGGGGGAGGGGATCGAAGAGGTGAGAAAAATGCTTTACGGAAAGACGACAACCGTCGCCGGTCCTTCCGGCGTCGGAAAGTCTTCGATGATCAATCTTTTATACCCGCATGCGGCGATGGAGACGGGGGAAGTCAGCCAGAAGATTGACCGGGGAAAGCATACGACAAGACACAGCGAGCTGTTTCGGATAAACCCGGAGACCTACCTGATTGACACGCCGGGCTTTACCTCGCTCTATCTGGAGGATTTGGAGGCAGATCAGTTAAAAAATTATTTTTATGAGTTTTCACATGTACAGAACGGCTGCAGATTCCAGGGGTGCGTTCACGCAAAGGAACCGGACTGCGCGGTAAAAGAAGCAGTCCAAAAAGGGCAGATCAGCAGCGAGCGCTACGAGAGCTATCTCGCCCTGTATCATGAATTAAAAGAAAACAGGAGGTTTATTAAGAAAATAAAAATATAGACAAGTTTAGACATAAAAGAGTTTGCCGTGATCAGCAATGGTATCAGAAAGAAAATAGAAAAACAATGAAAAAAAACAGCGTAGTCTTTCAAGGAAATAGGAAGATTTCAAAATACGCAGCAAAAAAAGGAAAGGAGAAGCTACTAGGCAAAATATTCAAAAACATGTGTGAACAGTATCTGGATTTTTCCAGTACAAAAGCATACACGGTGAAGCGGTCAGTCATATTTGCAAGAACTGACAATATCCCGGTGCGAGTATATTTGTCCATATTTTGAGTAGCAGGTACTGATGTGAAGATTTTATCTCCGTCAATTTTATCAGCTGATTTTAAATGCTTGGGAGAGCAGATTGAGAAAGTAGACCGCGCCGGGGCGCAGTATATCCACGTTGATGTGATGGACGGCATGTTTGTGCCGAGCATTTCATTTGGAATGCCGGTGCTCTCCTCGATACGGTCTGCGACAGACAAGGCGATGGACGTCCATCTGATGATCCGCAGCCCTGAGAGATATATTGAAGAATTTGCAAAATGCGGCGCAGATCTGATCACGGTTCACGCGGAAGCATGTCTGCACCTGGACAGGGCGATTCAGCAGATTAAGAGTCTGGGAGTCAGAGCAGGGGTTGCCCTAAATCCCGCGACGCCGCTCTCCGCGCTCGAATATGTGCTGGAGAAGATCGATATGGTACTTTTGATGACAGTAAATCCAGGATTCGGAGGTCAGAAGTATCTGGAGTCGTGTACTCCTAAAATAAAGAAAATGAGAGAGTGGATCGACCGGACTGCGCCCAGCGTTGACCTGGAAGTCGACGGAGGGATCAACAAAGAGACGATCAAGACGGTTCTGGAAGCGGGGGCAAATGTGATTGTGGCAGGCTCGAGTATCTTTGGAGGAGACGCGCAGAAAAATGCGGGAGAACTCTTAGAAATCATGGAGCGGTATGAGGGGTGAAAACATGAAGACGGCAGTGATTGTGGCGGGAGGCGCGGTAGATCCGGAATTTGTCCATTCCTTTTTGGAAACCCACCGGTACGATTATCTGATCGGGGCGGACCGCGGCGCTGAGTTTCTGAAAAAAGACGGCAGAATTCCGACTCACATCGTAGGAGACTTTGACTCCTCCTCTAAAGAGACCATGGAATGGTTCCAAAAAAAGCAGGAGACGGAAATCCGCGCGTTTTCTCCGGAAAAGGATGCGACTGACACGCAGATTGCGGTAGAACTTGCCATGGAAAAGCAGTGCGGGACGATCTATATTTTAGGAGGGACCGGCACGAGAATCGACCATCTGCTCGGCAACCTTCAGATTCTCTCAAAGCCTTTCCGGAAGGGCATCTGCTGTTATCTGCTGGACTCACGCAACAGAGTCCGCCTGTGCAGCCATTATCTGAAACTGAAAAAGAAAGAACAGTTCGGCACGTACGTCTCTTTGATCCCCCACAGCGAACGTGTGACGGGGCTGACGCTGAAAGGATTTTATTATCCCCTGACAGACGCCGAGCTGGACAATCAGACCTCTCTGGGCGTCAGCAACGAGATCGCGGCGGACGAAGCGGAAATTTTTTTGAAAACGGGAGAATTGTTTGTAATCGAATCAAAGGACTGACGATTGCTGTCGAAACTTGCATGTCGGAACTGCTTGCAATTTTGTCAGAATATGTGATAAACTTAACAGCGTTAAGGAATAAATATCAGAAAAATACAAAACAAGAAACAGGAAGGAAAATACAAATGAAGTTAGGTATTGTAGGTTTACCAAATGTAGGGAAAAGTACATTGTTTAATTCTTTAACAAAAGCCGGCGCAGAGTCCGCAAACTATCCGTTCTGTACGATTGACCCGAATGTAGGAGTCGTTATGGTTCCGGATGAGAGACTTCAGCTTCTCGCCGATCTCTATCACTCTGCAAAAATAACGCCGGCTGTGATCGAATTCGTGGACATTGCAGGTCTGGTAAAGGGCGCGTCCAAGGGAGAAGGTCTGGGAAACCAGTTTCTTGCAAATATCCGTGAAGTAGACGCGATTGTCCATGTAGTCCGCTGCTTTGAGGATACGAATGTTATCCATGTCGACGGCAGCGTAGACCCGGTGCGCGACATCGAGACGATCAATCTGGAACTGATTTTTTCTGACCTGGAAATCCTGGAGAGAAGAATTTCAAAGACAGCAAGAGGCGCGAGAAACGACAAAACGCTTGCAAAGGAGCTGGATCTGCTCGACCGGATAAAAGATCACCTTGAGAGCGGAAAGCTTGCGATCACATTTGAGACAGACGACGAGGAGGAGCAGCAGTGGCTTGCGTCCTATAACCTCCTGACAGGAAAACCTGTGATCTTTGCGGCAAATGTCTCAGAGGAGGATCTGGCAGACGACGGAGCCTCCAATTCTTACGTTCAGCAGGTGCGGGAACACGCAAAAGAACAAAACAGCGAGGTATTTGTAATCTGCGCGCAGATCGAGGAAGAAATCGCAGAGCTGGACGACGACGAGAAAAAAATGTTTTTGGAGGACCTGGGATTAAAAGAGTCCGGTCTGGAGAAACTGATAAAGGCCAGCTATCATCTTTTGGGATTAATCAGCTATCTGACGGCAGGCGAGACCGAGACAAGGGCATGGACGATTAAAAAGGGAACGAAGGCTCCGCAGGCGGCCGGAAAAATTCACTCGGATTTTGAACGCGGATTTATCCGCGCCGAGGTCGTAAACTATCAGGATCTTTTAGAATGCGGCAGCTATGCGGCGGCAAAGGAGAAAGGTCTTGTGGGGCTGGAAGGAAAAGACTATGTGGTAAAAGACGGAGATGTGATTTTGTTCCGTTTCAATGTCTGATGATACAGTATTTAGGAGAAAATAAATGACAGATACGATAAGCTTTCCGAATTTGGGGATCACTCTGAATCATGTGGGAAAGTCATTTGAGATTTTCGGGATAGAAATCGCCTTCTATGGGATTGTGGTCGGCATTGCAGTCGTCTGCGGGATTTACCTCGCTATGAACGTTGCAAAAAAGACAGGACAGGACCCGGATTTCTATTTTAATCTGGCGATCATCGCGGTCATAGCGTCTTTTGTCGGAGCGAGAATCTACTATGTGATTTTTTCATGGGATTTTTATAAAGACAATGTGTGGGAGATCTTTGATTTTCGAAGTGGTGGTCTGGCCATTTATGGAGGTGTGATTGCAGGAGTACTGACCACCTATCTGATTGCAAAGCGGAAGAAAAAAAATTTTTTTCTGATAGCGGACACGGCGTGCACCGGTCTGATTCTGGGGCAGGTCATCGGCAGATGGGGAAATTTTTTTAACCGGGAAGCATTCGGAGACTACACCAACAATCTGCTTGCGATGCAGCTGCCGCTGAAGGCAGTCAGACAAGGGGAAGTCACAGAAAAAATGATGGAGCATCTTCAGGTGATAGACGGGGCGCAATATATTCAGGTGCATCCGACATTTTTATACGAATCTGTGTGGAATCTCGGTGTTCTTGTATTTTTGCTTTGGTATACAAAGAGAAAAAAATTTGACGGTGAAGTTTTTTTCTTTTATTTGATGGGATATGGACTGGGAAGAATGTGGATCGAGGGCCTGCGTACGGATCAGCTTCTATTTCCGATATTTGGATTTCCGGTATCACAGGTACTGGCAGGTCTGATGGTCCTTGCTTCTCTGACGGCAATTCTTGGAAAAAGAATAAAAGAAAAAAAGCAAAAGAGAGCAGGTGGCACAAATGAATCAAAAAGAAATACTGAAACAGAGAATTGAAGAACAACGCCGGAAGCTGGACGGAATGCTCACGGGAGAAACGCATTTAGATGAGATCTACAGACAGAGCGTAGAACTGGATCTGCTGATTGAGCAATATCTGGATATGGAAGAGAAAATCACAGCGTAAAGGCATAAAAAAGGACAGGTTTTTGCAGACGAAAAGGTGCTGCGCAGATCTGTCCTTTTCGAACGTATTGTCGGAAAAATTGTGCAAATTGTATAATTTGCTCCAGCTTTAAGCGAGAGAAACTTAAATTATTTCGTTCATTTCTTTCAATTTAGGGTTGTATTTTAATAAGAACTGAGCTATGATAAAAACACAGTCAAAATCAGAAAAAAGACAGCAAAGAGGAGAAAGCCAGATGGGAGCGATCACATATGGAATTTAAACACAAGTCGGTATTGCTGAGAGAGACGATAGAGGCGCTGCAGATCAGACCAGATGGCGTTTACGTAGACGGAACCCTCGGAGGAGGCGGTCATTCCTATGAGATCTGCAGACGGCTTTCCGACGGAGGAAGGCTGATCGGCATTGACCAGGATGCAGACGCGGTCTGCGCGGCAGGAAAAAGACTGGAAGAGTTTGGAAGCAAGGTGACGATTGTCCGGAGCAATTACCGCCAGATGAGAGAAGTCCTGGAACAGCTGAATGTGACGGCGGTGGACGGCATTTTGCTGGATCTTGGAGTCTCCTCCTACCAGCTGGACGCCGCGGAGCGCGGCTTTACATACCGCGAGAACGCGCCGCTTGATATGAGAATGGATCAGCGGCAGACGACAACAGCGAAAGATATTGTGAACGGGTACAGCGAAAAAGAGCTGTACCGGATTATACGCGACTACGGAGAAGACCGGTTCGCAAAAAATATTGCAAAGCACATTGCGGCGGCGCGGGAAAAAAAGGAGATTGAGACGACAGGAGAACTGATCGAAATCATCAAAGGCGCCATTCCCGCAAAAGTAAGAGCGTCAGGGGGACATCCCGCAAAGAGAACGTTTCAGGCGATCCGGATCGAGCTGAACCAGGAGCTGGACGTACTGAGGGAGTCGCTCGGAGGAATGATCGATCTGTTAAAGGATCAGGGAAGAATCTGTGTGATTACCTTCCACTCTCTGGAAGACCGGATTGTAAAGACGATCTTCCGCGAGAAAGAAGATCCGTGCATCTGCCCAAAAGAATTTCCTGTGTGCGTATGCGGCAGAAAATCGAAGGGGAAAGTGATTACAAGAAAACCGATTGTTCCAAGCGAAGAGGAGCTTTTGGAAAACAAGCGGTCAAAAAGCTCAAAGCTGAGAGTTTTTGAACGCAGATATGAAGAAAATACAGATTGTGCGGCGCACAAGACAGAATAGGAAAAGCAAAAGAGCGGGTGCTGTTTTGTCTGAGATACGTACAGAGAATCCAGGGGAGAATTTATAATTATGAATGGAACAGTAAAAAGACCGAATAATGATTACCGAAGAAATGTCGGCAAACAAAACAATAAAATATATGTATACGGCAATACTGTTCGACAGATGAACACAGTACCGCAGAGGAAGGCTGGAAGGACAAGACAGCAGGAGAGAACACAGACAAAAAGAGTGAGCGCTGTTTCCCGGAGAAAAAAGATCAGAGCCAGACAGATTACGATGCCCTACGTCATGTTTTTAAGCACCGTATTGATCATAAGCCTGGCGGTCTGTATCAATTATGTACAGCTGAAGTCGGCTAATACGGCGTACCATGCAGAACTGGTCGAAAAGGAGAACAGTATCAATGCGGCGAAGATGCTTAACGATGCGAAATACGAGAGACTGATGACCTCGGTTGACCTTAATTATGTCAGAGATGTGGCAATCAATGACATTGGCATGGTCTATCCCGAAGAAGGACAGATTATTTCCTACAGCAGCCAGGAGAGCGACTATATCAAACAGTACAGCGATGTCCCAACAAAGTAAGTAGGTGTAAAAAAATTGGCATCCAGAAAAAAGAAGAGCAACGTCAGACAAAAGGCGAGAAGGACAAGAAAAAAAGACAAAAAATTTAACGCGCTGATGCAAAAGAAGCTATTGCTGATCTTCGGCGTCGTGATTTTGTTTCTGTTTTTTCTGAATCTGAGAATTGCAGGCATTACCTTCCGAGAAGGAGACAATTACTCTCAGGAGGTTTTGGCGCAGAAATACTATGACAGTACGATGCTTCCGTACCGCAGAGGCGATATTGTAGACCGGAACGGCAACATTTTTGCAAGCAGCCAAAAAGTCTATAATGTAATCTTAGACTGTGTGACGATCAACAGCGATGCGTCTTATTTAGAACCGACTCTCGAGGCGCTGGAGCAGGTTTTCGAGATTGACAAAGATGAGATACGCCAGCAGATTGCAGACAGCCCGAACAGCCGGTATGAGAAAATTTTAGAGAATGTTGAGCTGGAAAAGGAAGAAGAGTTTGAGACACTGACAACCCCGCAGGAAATTCCGGATGATATCTCAGAGTCCGAAAAAAAGCAGATGGAAGCGGACAATGAGTGGAAAACCAGCGTTCAGGGCGTGTATTTTGAGGAAGATTATATCCGGCAGTACCCGCTGGAAACCATGGCAAGCACGGTAGTCGGATTTTCCAATACGGAAAATGTCGGGGTCGTAGGTCTGGAATCGTACTACAATGACATCTTAAACGGCGTGGACGGAAGAAAATACGGTTATCTGACAGAGAATTCCGAACTGCAAAGATCAACGGTAGAACCGCAGGACGGCAATACGATCGTCTCTACGATTGACATCAATATCCAGAGAGTAGTGGAAAAATACTTAAAGGAAATTGAGCAGGAACATGCGGCGACAGGACCGGAGCAGATACGGGGAAACAGAGGAAGCCAGAATATGGGAATTATTGTGGCGGATCCCAACACCGGAGAAATTCTGGCCATGGCGACGAATAAGTCGTATGATTTAAGCGATCCATACAGTCTGGACGGATGGTATACAGAAGAAGAACAGAAACAGATGGAAGACGGGCTGGAAAATGGAACAATCAGCTACGAAGAGTATTCGCAGATTTTCAACGATAGATGGAAGAATTACTGCGTGGAGGACAGCTTTGAGCCGGGATCCACTTTTAAATCGATTACGGTGGCAGCCGGACTGGAGCTGGGCGTGATTACGGACAGCGATACGTTTTACTGCGACGGCGGGGAACAGTACCCCGACTATTATATCGCCTGCAACAATATAGCGGGTCACGGCGTCCAGACCTTGTCCCAGACGATGGAAAATTCCTGCAACGACGCGCTGATGGAAATCGGCGCCGAAATCGGAGCAGACAATTTCTGCCGATACCAGGAACTCTTTAATTTTGGAAGACGGACAGGGATTGATCTCCCAAATGAGAGTTCGGGCATTGTCTTCGACACGGACTCAATGGGAGAGGTGGAGCTTGCTACGTGTTCTTTCGGACAGGGAATGACCTGTACCATGATCCAGGAGCTTGCCGCGACGTGCGCGATCGTGAACGGAGGATATTACTATCAGCCTCATCTGGTAAAACAGATTCTGGACGCGGACGGCGGCGTGGTAAAAAATATAGAACCTGTCCTGATCCGCCAGGTGATTTCAGAAAACACCTCCGAGCTTGTAAAGAGCTATATGGAAAACGTGGTGACAGAAGGAACGGGTCAGTATGCCCAGGTTCCGGGATACCGCGTAGGCGGAAAAACCGGTACGGCAGAGATGGTAGAAAACGGACAGCGAGTGAAAGACCGGTATGTCGTCTCTTTTATCGGATTTGTGCCGGTGGACGATCCGCAGATTGTCATCTATGTGGTGGTGGATCAGCCGAACGTGGACAAACAGGAGCAGGGATCGTTTACCCAGGTGGTGGCGAGAAAGATACTGATGGAGATTCTGCCGTACTTAAAGATTTATCCGACCGAAGAGATTACCGACGAGCTTTTACAGACGCTGGGAATCACGCGCGAGGAGGCGACAGAAGGCATGAGACTTTCAGATTCCGGAGAGACGAGCGATGAACTGATAGGGGATGCTTCCGACTATCGGAATCTGGAGACAGAGGAATGGGCGGGAGACCAGAACTTCCCGGTGCCGGCGGAAGATTCCGGAGAGAGCCAAGGGGCGGACGAGCTGTACCAGGGCGGCATGTATCAGGCGGATTTATATTGAGCAGACATAACCTCATGAAAGCGGAAATACATTGTATCAAAGCTTTTGTGAGGTTTTTCTATGCTTCGGACCAAAACGTATCATAAAAAGAAGATCGTCGTGATTTTTCTGGGATGCGCAGCGATTCTTATCTCTCTGATGGGGAGACTGGGATATCTGATGATCTTCCGGTCTGAATATTATTCGGAGAGAGCGCAGCAGCTTCACGAGAGAGAGAGGGACATCAAAGCGGCGCGCGGAAGAATTCTGGACGCCAACGGAGTGGTCCTTGCCGACAATGAGACGGTCTGTACGATCTCTGTGATTCATAACCAGATCGAGGAACCGGAAAAGGTGATTTCCATGCTGGTAAAAGAGCTGGGACTCTCAGAGGAGACGGTGCGAAAGAGGGTGGAGACCTATAGTTCCATTGAGAGAATCAAGACAAATGTGGAAAAGGAGATCGGAGACCGCATCCGGGAGTATGGCTATGCCGGGGTAAAGGTAGACGAGGACTTTAAGAGAACGTATCCATTCGGCAGTCTCGCCTCAAAGGTGCTGGGATTTACCGGAAGCGACAATCAAGGAATCATCGGACTGGAAACGGTGTACGACGAGGTCCTGCAAGGAGAGAACGGGAAAATTCTCACTGTCACAGACGCAAGAGGCGTGGAACTGGAACAGGAGGGAGAGAGCAGACTGGAGGCAGTTCCCGGAAAAGATCTGTATGTGAGTATAGACGTCAACATTCAAAAATATGCCGAGCAGGCGGCATATCAGGTCCTTGAGCAAAAGCAGGCGGACAGTGTGGAGATTATCCTGATGAATCCGCAGAACGGCGAGATTCTGGCGATGGTCAATGCGCCGGAATTTGACCTGAATGATCCATTTACGGTAGAAAATTCGGAGAACATGACAGAGCAGGAACTGCAAGATGCCAGAAATCAGATGTGGAGAAACGGGTGCATCAATGACACATATGAACCGGGATCTACGTTTAAAATTATCACGGCGGCGGCAGGGCTTGAGGAAGGCGTCGTGACGCCCTCAGACAGCTTTTACTGCCCGGGATACAAAATTGTGGACGACAGACGAATCCGGTGCAGCAGAACTTCCGGGCACGGCGCGCAGTCTTTCGTGGAGGCGACAAGAAATTCCTGCAATCCCGTCTTTATTGAGGTTGGGCTGCGCCTTGGGACGGACCGGTTTTACGACTACTTTGAACAGTTTGGACTGCTTAAAAAGACAGGGATTGATCTTCCAGGAGAAGCCGGAACCATCATGCACAAAAAAGAAAACATGGGGAATGTGGAGCTTGCGACATGTGCATTCGGCCAGTCTTTTCAGATTACGCCGCTGCAGCTTCTGACAACGGTCAGCTCTCTGATCAACGGGGGAAGGCGGGTTACTCCTCACCTTGGAGTGAAGATACAAAGCCAGGATCAGACTTACACAAAGGTTTTAGAGTATGAAGAGGAAGATCATATTGTCTCCGGGGATACCTCGAGCATTCTCCGAGACATTCTGGAACAGGTTGTAGACGGAGGATCCGGAAAAAACGCTTATATAGAAGGGTACCATATCGGAGGAAAAACGGCCACTTCCGAGACGTTTCCAAGAAGCGCCAACAAATATATATCCTCTTTTTTGGGATTTGCACCGGCAGACGACCCTGAAATTATCGGCATCTGCGTCATCCACAATCCGCAGGGGACTTATTACGGAGGGACGATTGCCGCGCCGGTCATCAAAGACATTTTTGCCAATATTTTCCCTTACCTTGGAATAGAACGCGATGAGACGGCACAGGAGACGGAAAATGAATAAAAAGGTTGATTAATGAGGAAAAAAGAATTATACTAAAAATCGAATCTAAGGCAGAAAAAGAGAAAATTCCATTCTCAGAAGACGCTTTTGGATCAAAACAAAAGAATTTAAGAGGTGTGAAAGGATGATAGGAACAGATATTGTAATTCCATTGCTGGCAGCGTTTGCTATCAGTGTCGGACTGAGTCCGTTTGTAATTCCATTTTTGAGGAAACTGAAAATCGGGCAGACAGAGCGTACGGAGGGCGTACAGTCTCATCTGAAAAAAGCAGGCACCCCGACAATGGGAGGATTGATTATCTTAATCAGCATTTTAGTCACGTGTCTGTTTTTTGTGGGGGATTATCCAAGAGTGATTCCGGTTTTATTTCTGACGCTGGGATTTGGTCTGATTGGATTTTTAGATGACTATTTAAAAGTCGTGCTGAGGCGTTCTGACGGACTGCTGCCGAAACAGAAAATGGCGTGCCAGATTGTCATCACCACGATTTTTATTGTATATGTGCTGAAGATGGAGCCGGATCTTTTTCGGATGATTGTTCCGTTCAGCGGGGGAAAAGAGATTGATATCAAGTGGGCTGCGATACCGCTTGCCTATTTTGCGGTTATCGGAACAGTAAACGGAGTAAACTTCACAGACGGACTGGACGGTCTTGCGACGGGCGTCACCACTATGGTGGCGGTGTTCTACACGATTATCTCGATGGCAAGCGGCGGAGGAATCACTCCGATCACATCGGCAGTCACCGGAGCGCTGCTGGGATTTCTGCTCTTTAACGTGCATCCGGCCCAGGTGTTTATGGGGGATACCGGTTCCCTTGCGCTCGGAGGCTTTGTGGCGGGGGCGGCCTATCTGATGAAAATGCCGCTGTTTATTCCGATTATCGGGCTGATTTATTTTGTGGAGGTTATCTCCGTCATTCTTCAGGTCACATATTTTAAGAAGACAGGCGGCAAAAGACTGTTTAAGATGGCCCCGATTCACCACCATTTTGAGCTGTGCGGGTGGTCGGAGACGAGAGTGGTGGCTGTCTTTACCGTTATCACGGCGATTTTATGCTTGGTAGGACTTCTCGCCTACCGTTAGGAGGAAATAATAATGGAATGGAAACAGAAAAGAGTTCTTGTCTTCGGGACAGGAATCAGTGGGATCGGAGCGGCAGACCTGCTGGAGAAGGTAGGGGCTTTTCCGATTTTGTATGACGAGAACAAAAATGTCAAAGAAGAGGACGTCAGAAGAAAGCTTCCAAAGGAGAGTACCGCGCAGATTCAAATCGGAGAGCTGGATGAAGAGATGATCCGCACGCTTGATCTGGTCGTGCTCAGCCCCGGAGTTCCCACAGATCTTCCGATTGTAAACAAGATGAGAGACGCAGGACTGAAAATCTGGGGCGAAGTAGAGCTTGCCTATGAAAACGGCAGGGGAGACGTTCTTGCGATTACCGGCACAAACGGAAAGACTACGACGACAAGTCTCTTAGGCGCAATTATGAAACACCATCAGGATGACGTCTATGTGGTCGGAAATATCGGAACACCGTATACGGAAGCGGCGCTGAAAATGACGGACAAAACTATTTCTGTTGCGGAGATCAGCAGCTTTCAGCTTGAGACGATTGAAAAATTTCATCCGCGCGTCAGCGCAATCTTAAACATTACGCCGGACCATTTAAACCGCCATCACACGATGGAAGAATATATCCGCGTCAAAGAGCGGATTACTGAAAATCAGGGACCTGACGATACCTGCGTGCTGAACTATGAAGACAAAATTTTAAGAGAATTCGCGGAAAATTTAACGTGCAGAGTTCTATTTTTCAGCAGCCAGCGTACACTAGAAAGAGGTATCTATTTAAAAGACGGCAGGATCGAATACTGCGACGGCACACATACAGTCACGGTGTGCGGCGTAAAAGAATTAAAGCTTTTAGGAGTCCACAACTATGAAAATGTGATGGCTGCCGTAGGGATGGCGCTTGCGTACGGCATTCCGCTCAGCGAGATTCAGTACGCGGTCAGACGATTTGAGGCTGTGGAACACAGGATCGAATATGTGACGGAAAAAAACGGCGTTGTCTATTACAATGATTCCAAGGGAACGAATCCGGACGCGGCTATCAAAGGAATTGAGGCGATGGACCGCCCTACGCTTCTGATCGGAGGCGGATATGACAAAAATTCTTCCTACGAAGAATGGATCGGCGCTTTTGGCGGAAAAGTGAGATATCTGGTTTTAATTGGACAGACAAAAGAAAAGATAGCGGAGGCTGCCAGAAAATGCGGCTTTTTTAACATCATCATGGCGGAAACACTGGAAGAGGCGGTACATATCTGCGCAGAGAAGGCAAAACCGGGGGATGCGGTGCTGCTCTCGCCGGCCTGCGCGAGCTGGGGCATGTTTCCGAATTATGAAGTGCGCGGGAGAATGTTTAAGGAGATTGTAAATAAGCTTTAAAACAGGATCTGAGGGGTGGTACTATGACCCGAAGGAGGAAACAGGATACGACCATGCTGCTTGTCATCTTATTTCTGATAAGCTTCGGTCTGATCACACTCTATAGTACAAGCGCATACAATGGGCAGGTCAAATTTGATGATGCTGCCTATTATTTTAAGAAACAACTGTTTGCGGCGGTTTTGGGCGCCGCACTGATGGCGATAATCTCCAGAATGGATTACCATGTGTTTGAAAAATTTGCGGCGGCAGGATATGTGTGTTCCATCGGGCTGTCCACCGCCGTGCTTTTTTTCGGAGATTCCTACAATGGATCAAGGCGGTGGCTTTCTCTTGGACCGCTGTCTTTTCAGCCGGCAGAGTTTGCAAAATTAGCCGTCATCTTGTTCCTGGCGCATATTGTCAGCAGCAGGAAAAAGAGACAGACAGGGATGGGGACGCTGCTGCTTGTCATCCTCCTGATTCTGCCGATTGTAGGTCTGGTGGGCACCAACAATTTAAGCACAGCCATTATCATTTTGGGGATCGCCGTGATTCTTGTTTTCATCTCCAATCCCAGATACCTTCCGTTTGTCGGGATCGGCGCGACAGGGATCGGATTTATCGCAATTTTTCTAAGCATGGAATCGTATCGGCTGGAGAGACTGAAAATCTGGAGAAATCCGGAGGAATACGAAAAGGGATATCAGACCATACAGGGACTGTATGCAATCGGATCCGGGGGACTGTTCGGAAAGGGGATCGGGCAGAGCATTCAGAAACTCGGGTTTGTTCCGGAAGCGCAGAATGATATGATTTTCTCGATCATCTGTGAAGAATTTGGGCTTGTCGGAGCGTGTTCCCTGATTGTGGTTTTTTTGATTTTGATCTGGAGATTTATGGTCATATCGACTCATGCGCCGGATCTGTTCGGCTCTCTGATCGCGGCGGGGATTATGGGGCATATCGCGATACAGGTTATGCTCAACATCGCCGTTGTGACAAACACGATTCCCAACACGGGAATTACGCTTCCATTCATCAGCTATGGAGGGACGTCCGTTTTGTTTTTGATGGCGGAGATGGGGCTTGCCCTTTCTGTCAGCCGGTGTCAAAAAGAATCGTTTTGCATATAATAAAACAGATTTCAATAAGCCGAGCAAAGCGCTTGGCTTGTCACAAGGACGGGGGAAGCGGATTGGGAGATATCACAGTGAGGGGAAAGGTCCCCCTGTACGGGGAATTGCACGTTCAGGGCTCAAAGAACGCGGCGCTGCCAATTCTTGCGGCATCGCTTTTACACGAAGGAATCAGCGTGATCCACAACTGTCCCCGTATTCTGGATGTGGAGAATACGGTGAAGATTCTGCAGGAGGCTGGATGCCTTGTGAGATGGCAGGGCAGCAGCCTGACGATTTTTGCGGGGGATATTCGAAATACCAGAATCTCGTCCGAGTACGGGACAAAAATGAGGTCTTCGGTTATCTTTCTGGGAAGTCTGCTCGGACGAAAGGGAAACGCGGCGCTGCCCCTTCCTGGAGGATGCACGATCGGAAAACGTCCTATCGACCTTCACCTGGAATCTCTAAAACAGATGGGAGCGGAAATTGAAGAAGAGAAAGACGTTCTGTACGCAAAGACCGGAATGATGACAGGCGCAAGAATTTCCCTGCGCTTTCCAAGCGTAGGAGCGACGGAAAACATTATCCTCGCAGCAGTTTTGGCCAGGGGAACGACATCGATTCAAAATGCGGCAAGAGAGCCGGAGATCACGGAGCTGTGCCGGTTTTTGAAGGGAAAAGGGGCGAAGATAAGAGGCGAGGGGACTTCGGTTATTGTGATTGAAGGGGTCAGCCGTTTAAGGGACAGTGAATTTTTTTTGATGTCAGACCGAATTGTCGCGGGAACATATCTGATGGCAGCCATGAGCGCAGGAGGAGAAATCAGCCTCAAAAGCGCGCCGGTTTCCCAGATGGCGGCGCAGATCAGCGTGCTCAAAGCAATGGGAGCGCAGATGAGACTTGAAAGAAACCGGATCTGGCTGAAGGCGCCGGGGAGAGCGAGAGGTTTTATCTCTGTTTCAACCCGTCCTTATCCAGGCTTCCCGACAGACCTGCAGTCTCAGCTTCTCGCCGTACTGTGCAGGGCAAAAGGAGACAGCAGAATTATTGAGACCATTTTTGAGGGAAGATATCAGATCGTGCCGCAGCTGAAAAAGATGGGAGCAAGGATCGCCATCAGGTCTGAGGAGGCATGGATCAAGGGAGTAGAAGAGTTAACCGGAACGACAGTACGTGCATGTGAGCTCAGAGGCGGAGCGGCACTGATCGTCGCAGCCCTGGGAGCATCCGGAGCGACCACCATTGAGAATGGATGGTTTATCCGCAGAGGATATGAGGATATCTGCAAAGACTTAAGAAATCTGGGGGCAGCGATCGAAACAAGTTAGAAGAGGACACAGATATGGCAAGGGACACAAGGAAAAACGGAACAGGGGAGAAGTGGAAGATAGGGCTGGCTACGGCAGGAATTCTGCTGGTTATTTTTTTGATTTTGCTCGCAGTTTTTCATATAAGGACGGTGGAAGTGACGGGAAACGTATACCTGTCAGATGAAGAAGTGACGGAAGCGGTTATCCATGACGCGCTGACATCAAACTCTCTGTATCTGACGTGGAAATATCGAAACGCACAGCCGGATGCGTCCACGCCTTTTTTCAGTGCGGTCGAGGTTGCGCTGCTCTCCCCTTCGAGTGTAAGAATTCAGGTTTACGAAAAAGCACAGATCGGTTATATTGAGAAAGACGGACAATATATCTATTTTGACAAGACAGGGTGCGTGCTGGAGTGCGCACAGGAGGAAAAAGAAGACATTCCAAAGATAACTGGAATCGAGATCGGGACGCCTGTCCTGTATGAGACAATTCCGATTGAAAACAAGGAGATCTTACAGGCAATGCTGGAGCTGACGCAGATGCTAAATGAGAGGCAGCTGATCCCCGATCAGATCTCTTTTGACGAGGAAGGAAATATGACGCTGACGTTTGGAAAGGTAACGGTGAAGCTGGGAGGAGCAGATTATCTGGAAGAAAAAATTACGAATCTTGCCGGAATATATCCTCACATGGAAGGCATGGAAGGGACGCTGCGGATGGAGAACTTTACGTCCGATACGACGAGAATCCGGTTCCAGGAAAAAGAAGAGACGGCAACGGCGGCGGACGCCCAAAGCCAGATGGAAGCGCAGACGGAGGGTCAGACCGACAGCACGTACAGCGGCGACGGCAGTTATTACGGCGACGGCAGCTACTACGGCGACGGGACGTATTACGGCGACGGCAGTTATTACGGCGACGGCAGTTATTACGGCGACGGCAGCTATTACGGCGACGGCAGTTATTACGGCGACGGGACGTATTACGGCGACGGGACGTACTACGGCGACGGCAGCTATTACGGGGATGGGACATACTATGGATATTGACAGTTTTGAAAAATTAGCTTGATTAATTTTCGAAAAAACTATATGATATAGTAAATACGGTTTGGATACTGAACAGAGGGTATCTCAGGGAGCTGTAAATGGATTTGAGGATATAAGGGATACAAAAAAGGAGGAAATACACCTTGTTAGAAATTATGACAAACGAATCGGATTCTGCAGCAAAGATTATCGTCATTGGTGTCGGCGGTGCAGGTAATAATGCAGTAAATAGAATGGTTGAAGAGACAATTGCAGGCGTGGAGTTTATCGGAGTCAATACCGATAAGCAGGCGCTGCAGTTGTGCAAAGCTCCTACGACAATTCAGATTGGCGAGAAAGTCACAAAAGGACTGGGAGCTGGAGCACGCCCTGAGATTGGTGCGCAGGCAGCGGAGGAGAGCGCCGAAGATCTGCGCCAGGCGATGCAGGGAGCGGACATGGTGTTTGTCACCTGCGGAATGGGCGGCGGAACCGGAACAGGAGGAGCCCCTATTGTAGCGGGGATCGCCAAAGAAATGGGAATCCTGACGGTCGGCGTTGTCACAAAACCGTTCCGGTTTGAGGCAAAGACACGGATGAACAATGCGCTTGCGGGAATCGAAAAGTTAAAGGATAATGTAGATACTTTGATTGTGATTCCAAATGATAAGCTGCTGGAGATTGTGGATCGAAGAACGACGATGCCGGAAGCATTGAAAAAGGCAGACGAGGTTCTGCAGCAGGCAGTGCAGGGCATCACAGATCTGATCAATCTGCCGGCCCTGATCAACCTTGACTTTGCAGACGTCCAGACCGTTATGAAAGATAAAGGAATCGCCCATATCGGCATCGGACATGCCAAGGGCGACGATAAAGCTCTGGAAGCAGTGAAAATGGCAGTGGCCAGTCCTCTTTTGGAGACTACCATTTCCGGCGCGTCTCACGTCATCATCAACATTTCCGGAGATATCTCCCTGATGGATGCCAACGATGCGGCAAGCTATGTTCAGGAACTTGCCGGCGATCAGGCAAATATTATCTTCGGCGCAATGTATGACGATACGTATGCGGATGAGGCGAGCATTACGGTGATTGCGACAGGACTTGACACGGCGACGGCAACGCAGCCGTCTGTCAACCAGAAGATTGTACCTGAGTTTCCGAACTATGGAAGATCGGAGAAAAAGACGACGACCTTCCAGCGCACGGCAAGTACGACGACAAGAAGCAATCCGGCTGCCTCCCAGACGACAAGAACATCATCCTCAAGCTTTGGAAAATACAGAACCCCTGAAAGTACCGTAGCAGAAAAAGAAATACAGATCCCGGATTTCTTAAAGAGAAGATAAAAAAAGAAAAAGATAAGAGTAAGGCTGCTGCAGATTTTAAATTTGCAGCAGCCTTATTCTCATCTGTATGCCTGTCCGGGGAAGGATCAGGAAAAATACGCTTCTTTGATCAGAGAAACCGGCATTTCCTGCCCGGTCCAGATGCGGAAAGCTTCGGCGCCCTGGTATAACAGCATGTACAGACCGTTAAAGGTTCTGCACCCGCGCTCCGCTGCCTGGCGCATCAGAAGCGTCTGGCGGGGATTATAGATGATATCCGATACGAGCAGAGATTCATGCAGAAAGTCGGCGCGCGGGATCGGAGAGCTTCCCTCATGGGGGATCATGCCGATCG
This sequence comes from uncultured Eubacteriales bacterium, assembly GCA_963929865.1. Taxonomy (GTDB): domain Bacteria; phylum Bacillota; class Clostridia; order Lachnospirales; family Lachnospiraceae; genus JAGZHZ01. Next base: position 55,128 of record CAWVKK010000031.1, read on the forward strand.
GGGTGGCGTTTGTCAGAAGATCGCTGTCGTCCAGAGAAGCTTTCAGGGACGTCTCATCGAGCAGATCAAAGAGTTCGGCACGGCATGATGTGTTTTGACTGACAGAGTCCACAAGCTTTTGAGCGTGATCCCAGGAGCGGCCGCGGCGGTTAAAGACGCGGATAGAAGCAGCTCCGTCGAGCGCTGCCTGCACGCAGATTGCGGTCGCCGCGCCGCCTGCGCCTAAAAGGGTAATCCGCTTTTGAGAGACAGAAAATCCTGTCTCTGCAAGAGACTGAATATAGCCGACGCCATCCGTATTGTGCCCCGTCAGAATACCGCCGTCATTTACGACGGTATTGACTGCGCCGATCATGCGGGCAGCGGGAGAAAGACGGTCGGCAAGCTCGCACATTCTTGTCTTGTCGGGCATTGTGCAGTTAAAGCCCCGCACATTCAGAAGCTTCAGCGCCTCGACGGCGGATTTAAGCTGGTCTTCCCCGACATCAAAGCACAGATAGACATAATCAAGCCCGAGCGCCTGAAACGCGCGGTTGTGCATCAGGGGAGAGATGCTGTGGGCGACGGGACTCCCGAGAAGCCCTGTCAGCCTGGTGTGACCGGTAATATGATAATCCAATGAAATGACTCCTTTCCGTGTGATGTGACGGCAGTCCGGAAAACAGGGCGAGCTGCCGCTTCCCGCGAGATCAGACGAGACGCAGGATTCTTTTTTTATATTAGCGAAAAGCCGCAGATCTGTCAACACCGTCAGATACTGCGGACGCTTTACAGCGAAAAGATGTAACATTTGGACAATCAGACAGATATAGAAAAGAGAGGAATTGATATGAGTATAAAAATCCGAAATTTGGAGCTTGGAACCGGAATGCCCAAAATCTGCATTCCGATCACAGGCAGCAACAGGGAGCAGATTGAGCGGCAGCTGGAGGAGATACACAGGCAGCCATTCGACCTTGCAGAATGGCGCTGCGATTTCTTTGAAAACGTTTCCGACCCGGAGGCTGTGACAGACATGATCCGGCTGATCCGCCAAAGCCTCGGAGAAAAGCCGTTTCTTTTCACATTCCGCACAAAATGGGAGGGAGGAGAAAAAGAGATCCAGCAGGAAGCGTACCGGGATCTGATCTGTCTTGCCGCGCGGACGAATCAGGTGGATCTGATTGACGCCGAGCTGTTTCGGGAGAGCGGGCTTGGCAGGGAAGTGAAACCGGTTTTGGAACAGCACGCAGTCAGGATGGTCGGATCAAACCACGACTTTGAGAAGACTCCGCCCTCGGAGGAGATCGTCACAAGACTGCTTCAGATGAAGGAAAACGGAGCCGATATTCCCAAAATCGCCGTCATGCCCCGCAGCGGACATGACGTGCTGGAGCTTTTAAAGGCAACGTGGGAATTTTGCCGGTACGCTCCGAAGACGCCGGTGATCACGATGGCGATGGGCGGCGTTGGGATGATCAGCAGAGTGGCAGGAGAAGCGTTCGGGTCAGCGGTAACATTCGGAAGCGCAGGCGTCTGCTCGGCTCCCGGACAGATTCCGGCAAAAAAGCTGCGGGATGTTCTTGAAATTTTGCACAATCCGGAAAGAGAAAGCGGAAAAAATGAAAAAGAAGGCAGAACATGTCGATAAAATTAAAAAGAGAAATCCCTGTATTTGACAAATTTATAATCTCCCCTGCTCTATAATAGAAGATGCCTGACAGGGCAGAAAAAAATAGACGGCAGGGGGGATTTTTTGTACTATGAATGGTACATAGATCTGTTTTTTCTGGAAAATGTGATCATGGATTACCTGCTTCTTTTTACATGGAGACGATTGCTTCGAAAAAAAATCAAAAAAAGAAGGATACTGCTTGCGGCGCTCGCCGGATCGGGGATTGTATGCCTGATCACGGTGCTTCCTTTTCCAAAAAGAAGGGTTCGGATGGCAATAGGAAATTTGGCGGGCAGCATCACAATGCTGAAAATCAGCAGACCGGGGGACGAAAAAGCAAAATGGGGAAAAGACCTCTTATCGCTGTATCTGGTGACTGTCTGCGCGGGAGGAATTTTTCAGATGATCAAAAGCATTCTTCCGGCTTCTTTTTTTCAGCTCATGATTCCAGGAGCGCTTTTGCTGGAAGGAATGCTTCACAGCCTTCGGGAAATTCGCCGGCAAACCGCACAGGAATACGAAGTGATTTTATACCGGAACGGAAAAGAAAAGCGCTGCAGAGGTTTTTTAGATACGGGAAACCGTCTGAAAAATCCATGGAATCATCAGCCTGTCATGGTGGTTTCCTACGAAGCGGCAGCCAAGCTTTTTTCCTGTCAGGAGCAGCAGCAGATAGAGCAGATGTTTCAGTTTTCAGCGCCAGAAAAAATAACGGAGAGCTTTTTTTACATTCCTTATCACAGCATCGGAAAAGAGAGGGGACTTCTCCCATGCGTGATACTGGATCAGGTGATGATAAAGGGGTACAAGAGAAGATTTCGGATACAAAAGCCTTCGGCAGCTCTTTGCAGAATACCGGTCAGCAAGTATGACAATTATGAGGTGATTCTTCAGCCGCTGTTTATAGAGAATGAAAATGAAATAGGAAAACAGGAGGAAACGTATGGTAATTAAAATTGCGATGCCGGACCGGTTTCAACTCAGGATGGTACCGAGTTTATCGAATCTTTTCTTGAAAAACACAAGAGAGGTCCATTATATAGGAGGCTCCGACGTACTCCCGGCGCCTCTGGAACCGGAACAGGAAGCGGCGTGCATTCAGGAATTGGGGACGACGGGAGACAGCGAAGCGAAATCAGAACTGATAGAGCATAATCTGAGGCTGGTGGTATACATAGCCAAAAAATTTGACAATACAGGAGTAGGGGTAGAGGATCTGATTTCCATCGGAACAATCGGGCTGATCAAAGCGATCAATACGTTTAACAGGGATAAAAATATAAAACTGGCGACATACGCGTCCCGGTGCATTGAAAATGAGATCTTGATGTATCTGAGGAGAAACAGCAAAACAAGAATGGAGGTTTCGATCGACGAACCTCTGAACGTAGACTGGGACGGAAATGAACTGCTGCTGTCGGATATCCTGGGGACGGACGAAGACGTCATTTACAAAAATATGGAAAATGAGGCAGAAAAAAATCTGCTTGGGAAAGCCATTGACACGCTGTCCGAGAGGGAGCGGACAATCGTACAGCTGCGGTTTGGTCTAAATACGCGGGACGGAGAGGAAAAAACGCAGAAAGAGGTGGCGGATCTTCTGGGAATCTCACAGTCTTATATCTCAAGGCTGGAAAAGAAAATTATCAAACGGCTGAAGCGGGAGATTGTGCGGTTTGAATGAGATAGAACGGAAATAAAAAATATGACAAAAATATCAGAAATTTCGAAAAAAACAGATGACTTTTTCTGAAAAAAGGAGTATGATAAAAATGTAATGAAACAGCGATAAAAGACACATAGGAAGAACGGGGTGTTTTTATGGGAGAAAAAGTATTATTAGTATCGGGAAATCATGAAATTTATAGAGACGGCGATATCGTGACGAAAGTCTACCGAAGCGGATTTTCAAAATCAGAGGTCTTAAGAGAGGCAATGTACCAGGCAATCGCGGAAGAGCTTGGCATTTTAGTACCTCAGGTATTGGGAGTTGTAAAATTAGAGGACGGATGCATGGGAATGCAGAGCGCATATGTGGAGGGGAAGACGCTGGCACAGCTTATGGAAGAAAATCCAGACAAAAAAGAAGAGTATCTCAAACAGATGGTAGAGCTTCAGGTGCAGCTTTCTTCCAAAGAGGCTCCGTTAATTCCGGATTTGAAGGTGAAAATGGCAGCTCAGATAAAAGGTCTGACAGAAATCAACGACATTACGCGGTTCGAGATTATGACGAAGCTAAACGGCATGGCGGATCACAGAAAGCTGTGTCATGGAGAGATGTGTCCGGAAAACATCATCGTCAATGAGAAGGGATGGTATGTCGTTGACTGGATTCACGCGGCAAACGGAAATGTGAGCGCGGACGTGGCGAGAACGTATCTGCTTTTGAACTTAAAAGACAAAGATACAGCCGATGAATATCTGGCTCTGTTCTGCGCAAGGACAAGAACAGAAAAGGCATATGTGCAGGAATGGCTTCCCATCGTCGCGGCAGCGCAGCTGACAAAGAAAAGATGCCAGGAAGAAAAACTGCTCCATTCCTGGCTGAATATCTGCGATATCGACTGACACAGACATAAGGACAAAAAGGATGCGGGGCTGAATGTTCGCTCAGCCCCGCATCCTTTTCCCTGCGGGGATATAATCTGTTCTAAAATCGATTCTCATCTTAAGGCTCTGACAGAAAACTTTTTCAATCCAAATCTTCAGGGCGCTTGGATTCATGTCGGACGTCTGTTCTTCCAACCAGATAATCAATGGTAGTTCCATAGTAGGTTGCAAGACGGGATAACATTTCTACCGGGATATTCCGCGTGCCATTTTCGTAATGCGAATACGTACGCTGACTGATATGAAGATATTCACTGACTTTTTTCTGGGTGAGATCTGCATCTTCACGCAGATTTTGAATTCGTTGGTATTTCATATTGATTCCTCCATACCGAGATTATATGTCAGAAAGATTGGACTATTGCATTCTGGAACAAAATGGGCTAAAATAATTAAAAAGGAGGGCTTAACGTGACGCAAAAAGAAGTAAGAGATATCGTTTTTAAAGCGCTGAACCGGGAAGAAAACGACCGGATTGTGACGCTTGCCCTGGCGGAAGAGACAGGGAGCAGCGCCGTCCTGATTCAGTTTGACGACGGAACAAAATATAAAATTAAGATAGAAAATACAGAGCAGGAATTTTAAAGCCCCGGCGTTATTGTCAAGGGCTTTTATTTTTTATATTTTTCCGAAAATCGTATATTTTATTTTCATTGTGAGAATCATTCTAATAAAAGTTTCAGCGAAGTTTCAGCAAAATGAGATAGGAGGATTCTTGCAATGGGACTGAATAAAGTAGAAATTTGCGGAGTCAATACGGCGAAGCTGCCGGTGTTAAACCATGAGGAAAAAGAGAACCTGTTCCGCAGAATCAGGCAGGGAGACGGGGAGGCAAGAGAGCAGTATATAAAAGGAAATCTGCGCCTCGTTCTGAGTGTGATAAAAAGATTTTCCGGCAGCAATGAAAACGCAGACGATCTGTTTCAGATTGGCTGCATCGGATTGATCAAGGCGATCGATAACTTTGACGCTTCTTTAAATGTGAAATTTTCTACGTATGCGGTTCCTATGATTATAGGAGAAATTCGCCGTTATCTAAGAGACAACAACAGTATCCGGGTGTCCCGGTCGCTCAGGGATACGGCGTACAAAGCGATCTCTGCAAGAGAGCTGTATATGAAAAAAAATTTAAAGGAGCCTACGATCTGCGAGCTTTCTGAGGAGATCGGCGTTCCGAAAGAAGAGATCGTGATGGCGATGGACGCCATTCAAAGCCCTGTCAGCCTGTACGATCCTGTCTACACAGAGGGAGGCGACACGCTCTATGTCATGGATCAGATCAGCGACAAAAAGAGCAGAGAAGAAAACTGGGTGGAGGACATTGCAATTAAAGAGGCGATGAAACGGCTGGGAGAGAGAGAACGGTATATTGTAGAACTGCGCTTTTACGAGGGAAAAACCCAGATGGAGGTTGCGCAGGAGATCGGAATCTCGCAGGCGCAGGTCAGCCGCCTGGAAAAAAGCGCCTTAAAAAATATGAGAGGCTATCTCAGATAGACGCAAAGAGTCGTCATGCCCGGGAAGATTTGATATCGTCTTCTTTGACATTGACTAAAATGATGTCATCTCCGATTTGGACAATCTCTTTCCAGGGAATGATATATTCACACTCCCTGCCAAAAACAGAAAAAAGACGCCCTGGTCCCGGAACAATCAGACACACAATACAGCCGGTTTCCGGATTGATGTCAACGTCCGTCACACATCCCAGAGAACGGCACGTACAGATGTTGATCACCTCTTTTTGACGCAGATCGCAGATACGCATAGAAATTCCTCTCTTACGATTTTGTTTCCTGATAGTATCTTATGAAAAGTGAAAAAAAATGTGATTCCTTTTCAAAAAAAGTTGACAGTATTTGTCGAATTCGCTATACTCAGACTGAATACACTCTGCGCCGCGCAGCCAGCGGCACAAAAACGAGAGATACACGGGAGACAGAAAATCCGCTTTACAACAGAAATCTGCAAGGAGGAAAACATATGAAATGCCCGTTTTGCAGTCATGATAATACCAGGGTGGTAGATTCCAGACCGGCAGACGACGGTCAGTCTATTCGCAGAAGAAGACTTTGCGATGAATGCGGGAGAAGATTTACGACATACGAAAAGGTGGAGACGATTCCTCTTATTGTGATTAAAAAGGATTCCACAAGAGAACAGTATGACCGTTCAAAAATTGAGGCAGGAGTGCTCAGAGCGTGCTATAAGAGAGCCATTTCTGCGGAGGAAATGAATCATGCGATCGACTGCATTGAGACAGAAATTTTTAACAGAGAAGAGAGAGAAATTGAGAGCAAAGTAATTGGCGAGATTGTCATGGACAGATTAAAAGAGCTGGATGCGGTTGCCTACGTGAGATTTGCATCGGTATATCGGGAATTTAAAGACGTCAATACTTTTATGGATGAACTGAAGAAAATTTTAGAGTGAATCAGCGGCCGAGGATTTCCCCGGCTGTTTTTTCTATGAGAATGAACTGAAAACAGCAGAAAAAAGTGCAGGTGAACAATTTGAAAAGAAGAATTGACCAATTACGGGGCGAGCAATTTGAATATGAGCTGCCAACGCTTACGTTTTCACAGGAAAAACTGGAGATAGAGGCAAAAGCGGGAGAAGAGGCGGCAGGGAGCTTTGAGATCGAAAACAGCGAGGCGAGAAAGATCAGAGGCGTGCTGTATTCTTCGAACGCGAGAGTAAAGTGTGAACCAAAAGAATTTAACGGGCGCAAGCTGTATATTTCCTATCAGGCAGATACGACAGGGATGCTGCCGGGAGAAGAGATCAGCGGATGCTTTACGGTCTGCGCAAGCATCGGGGAATACGAGCTTCCCTACCGCATAAAGATTTCACAGATACAGGAGGAAAATCAGGAGGAATATACGAAAAGTCTGGAAGCGTTCGCGGAGATGGCGAAAAAGGATTTTCAGAAAGCCTATCTGTTTTTCATCAAATTTGACTTTGAAAAAATGCTGAAAAAAAGTGCCCCGGAATATGTGACGCTGTATGAGGGCATCCGCAGGATTTCCGTCAGCTACCGGTCCATGGAGGAATTTTTGGTTGCCTGCAAAAAAAAGGAACCGATTTCGATCCGAATCAGGGAAAGCAGAGCAAAATTTGAAGAGCTGGAGGATTCGGTCAAAGAAAGCATTGTGATTGTGAAAAATCAATGGGGCTTTCAGAGACTCGACATCAGCGCAGACGCGGAATTCATCCGTCTGGAGAGAAACGTCGTGACGACCGACGAATTCATCGGAAATTATTACCAGCTCGATTATATTATTGAGGAGGAAAAGCTTCACGCGGGGAAGAATTACGCTTCCATCCGGATCCGCACAGGAAGCCAGGAACTCCGATATGAAATATTCGTCACAAAAAAAGGCACAAAAGCCAGAAAACGGACTGTCCTGGAGACGCAAAGGCAGATCGAACGGCTCATTTCCCTGTATATTCGCCTGCAGACGAGACAGATTCCAGTAGAAGAGTGGCAGATGGAATCGCAGAAGGCTCTGAGGCGGTATCAGGAATTTGGCGGAAAAAATCCGATCCTGGAATTATTTGAGGCACAGCTTTATTTCACACTTGGAAAATTTTTGGAAGCGAGCAATATCCTGGAAAGAGTGGAGGGAAGAAAACGCGGCTTAAGCTCTCCGGAGGTGCGCGGATATTATCTGTACCTGACGACGTTCTACCACAATGAAAGAAAATATGTAGATCAGATGGAGGAGGAGATCGTCAGCCTGTTTTTGCAGAACAGAGAGAGCTGGAAACTGCAGTGGATTCTGCT
>CAWVKK010000032.1:0-20143 GCA_963929865.1 uncultured Eubacteriales bacterium
AGGGGAGCTCTCTTTCTTTTTTCAGCCTCCAACGTCATCCGCTTTGTCTCCTTCGGGAGCGAATCCGGCGACCTCTCTTCTCTATCCCGCGCAGCCTCTTTTTTTGCCTTTGAGCCTGCCTCCTACCAGGAGCTGTTCCGTCAGGAATTGAAAAAAGGGCTTTCTTTCCCCAAAGCAAGGCAGGCTGCCTTTTCGTCGTGGCAGCGCCGTCACGCCTGCGCCTTTTCGCAGATCGGTGAGGGAGAAAAGGCGGACGAGCTTTCCGATCTGCTTTCCTCTCCAAACAACCTGCTCGCCATCGAATATCTCAAGGCTCTGCGCCGCATGGACAGCCCGATTCTCCCTCACACCACAGCCAGGGTCGGGAGCGGTTACCACGATGTGTGTTTTGCCGGGCAGTTTGGCTCGGCCAGCGGAATCCGAAACGCTGTCTTTGCCTCTGGAACGCTTGACAGCGTAAAATCCCAGCTGCCCAAAGCTTCTTTCTCTGTATGGCAGTCATGCTGGAATCGCTCTTCCCCGATCGGACCAGACGATTTTTCTTCGCTGCTTTGCTACCGCCTTCTTTCTCTGTCTGACCGCCTTGAGCTTTGTGACTGTTATGACCTCTGCGCGGACCTTGCGGACAGAATCTTCCGAATCCGCCGCAGCTATACGGCGTTTTCGGAATTTGTCCAGCTCTTAAAGACACGGCAGATCACGTACACGCGCGCTTCCCGCTCTCTGATTCACCTGCTTCTCAATATGAAGCAAAAGACGGCAGACGCCTTTTTTGAAGGCGCTGCCGGCTATTTCAGAATTTTAGGCTTTCGAAAAAGCGCGGCTCCTCTTCTTGCCGCGCTGAAAAAAAAGGCAGATCTTCCGATCGTCACAAAGCTTGCCGATGCCGGACGCATCTTAAACGCTTCCGCTTTTTCTGTCCTGGAGCAGGATCTATACAGCTCCGCTGTGTACCATGCGGCGGCTGCGCAGAAATATCCCGGACATACCTACAATGAATATCGGCGTTCTCCGGTGATCATATAGCGTCACCGGATTTTTTTGCGCTGTCTTTCTCAGTTTTTAAAGCTGTGGATCGGGGCCGGGATTCTTCCTTTTCTGCTTACAAACGCCTCGCACGAATACGGATTGACCGGCACAATCGGCGCATAGCCTAAAAGTCCGCCAAACTCCACCATCTCTCCGACTCCTTTTCCGATCACCGGGATCACGCGCACAGCCGTCGTCTTCTGGTTGACCATTCCGATTGCCGCTTCGTCTGCGATGATTCCCGCAATGGTGGAAGGCTTTGTATCTCCCGGGATGGCAATCATGTCAAGACCGACAGAGCAGACACACGTCATGGCTTCCAGCTTTTCAACCGTAAGAGCCCCCGCTTTTACCGCGTCGATCATGCCCTGATCTTCGCTGACCGGAATGAAAGCCCCGCTTAATCCCCCTACATAGGACGACGCCATCACGCCGCCTTTTTTTACCTGATCGTTGAGCATGGCCAGCGCCGCCGTCGTTCCCGGAGCGCCGGCAAATTCCAGACCTATTTCACACAGAATGTCGGCAACGCTGTCGCCTACGGCAGGCGTCGGCGCAAGGGAGAGGTCGATAATCCCGAACGGAATGTTCATCCTTTTTGAGGCTTCCTGCGCCACAAGCTGTCCGACACGCGTCACCTTAAACGCTGTCTTTTTGATCGTCTCGCACAGAATCTCAAAATTTTCTCCTCTCACCTGCTCCAGCGCTGTCTTGACGACCCCAGGACCGCTGACTCCGACGTTGATGACCGCATCCGCTTCTGTCACCCCGTGAAAGGCGCCCGCCATAAACGGATTGTCGTCCGGCGCGTTGCAGAACACAACAAGCTTGGCGCATCCGATCGAGTCGTGTTCCTTTGTCAGCTGCGCCGTCTTTACGACCATTTCTCCCATCAGACGCACAGCGTCCATATTGATGCCGCATTTCGTCGAGCCGACGTTGACGGAGCTGCACACTCTCTCCGTGCCTGCCAGCGCTCTTGGAATTGAGCGGATCAAAAGCTCATCGCTCTTTGTCATTCCTTTGGATACCAGCGCCGAGTAGCCTCCGATAAAATTCACTCCGACTTCTTTTGCGGCGCGGTCCAAGGTCTTGGCGATCGTCACAAAGTCTTCCTCCGTCCGGCACGCGTTTCCCCCGACCAGAGCGATCGGCGTCACGGAAATTCTCTTGTTGACGATAGGGATGCCGTATTCCCTCTCGATTTCCTGACCGGTAGCTACCAGGTTTGCGGCGAGCCGTGTGATTTTTTCATAGATATTTTGATTCAGTTTTTCCAGATCAGAGTCCACACAGTCTAACAGGCTGATTCCCAGTGTAATCGTGCGCACGTCCAGATTCTCCTGTGTGATCATTTTGTTTGTCTCGTTTACTTCAAATATATTAATCATGAACGTCTCCTTCTCTATCGCTTAGATACGGTGCATTTTGTTAAAAATGTCTTCATGCTGGCAGCGGATGCTGACCCCGATTTCTTCTCCGAGCGCTTCCATCTCCTCTGCGATCTCCCGGAATGACTTTGCCGCGTGGTTGGCGTCTGTGATCATCATCATGTTGAAATATCCCTGCACGATCGTCTGGGAAATATCGAGGATATTGATATTGTTGTCCGCCAGATACGTGCATACTTTAGCGATGATTCCCACCGCATCTTTTCCTACGACTGTAATGACTGTCTTTTTCATTCTCTTTCTCCTTTTGCTGTACCAGATTTTTATTATCTTTTTTGTTTTGCCCGCCTCCATGCCGGATCGTTTCAGACCGCGATGAGCGCCGACGGCGTGTCTCTCTTTGCCACCGCGATCTCAAAATCGCCTGCCTGATACGGGTTGTCTCCCATCGTGACCTCCGCGCACACCGTCTGATAGGCCAGCTCTTCGTAGTTGTTTTCCCTGCTCAGATGTCCAAGCAGGATCGTTTTTAGCCGGTCATGCAAAATGCTGCACAGCAGCCTGCCCGCGTTCTCGTTGGAAAGGTGTCCCTTTTTTCCCAAAATTCTCTGTTTGAGCGCATACGGATACCTTCCCACCTGAAGCATACGGATGTCATGGTTTGCCTCAAGCAGCACGGCGTCTAAATTTTTCAGATACGATACCGTATCTTCCCCGTAAATTCCCAGATCCGTCACGACTGCGACTGCCTTTTTTCCGTGTTCCATCCGATAGGCCACCGGTTCCGCCGCATCGTGGGAAATCGGAAACGGCAGGATTTCCAGATCTCTGATCAAAAACGGTTCATTGGCCCGAATCTCATGGTAAAGAGACGGATCTATTTTTCCAAGACCTGCCTGTTCCTGTACGCGCGCGATCGTCCCTCTCGTCCCATAGATCGGAATTGCGTATTTTCTCGCAAGCACTCCGAGACCTTTTATGTGGTCGGAATGCTCATGGGTCAGCAAAATCGCATCGACGTCCTTTGTCGTCAGACCGATCTGGTTTAGTCCTGCTTCCACTTTTTTTCCGCTGATCCCCGCGTCGATCAGAACCGTTCCGTGTTCGGACCCGGCATAGACACAGTTTCCGCTGCTTCCGCTCGCTATACTACAAAATTTCATTTTCTATCAGCCCTCTGTCAATTTGTTCATATGTATTTTCTACAATATCGCTTGTATTGTCAACTACAAATTGGCAGTGCTTTCGAAATTCCGGATCGCTCAGCTGGCTTTTCCGGATCTCCTCCACTTTTTCTCTCGTATATCCTCTGGAAGCGGTCAGCCGTTTTTGCCTTGTCTCCTCATCCACATACAGATACCAGATCTGATCGCAGATTTCCTCATAGTGGTCTTCGATCAGAAGGGCGGCTTCCACAACGCAAAAGGGAACGTCCTGCGACGCCTGCGCCTCCTCTATCTGTTCTTTTATCTTCTTTTTTACCGCCGGATGGACGATCCGGTTTAGAACTGCTATCCGGTCAGGACTGCCAAATACAAGATCGGAAAGTTTTTTTCTGTCGATTGTCCGGTCCGGCTTTACGATCTCCTCTCCAAACGCTTCTATGATTTTTTTGTAGCATTGCGTGTCCGGCTTCATCTGTTCATGCGCCACAAGATCCGCCTGTATGACCTGCGCATGGTATTTTCTTTCCAGATACGAAAGCGCCGTACTCTTTCCCGCGCCGACTGCGCCTGTGATTCCAAGCACCTTTTTTCTCTTTTTCATCGCACTGTGTCTTCTTTCTCTTTTTTATTTCGCCTCATACCAGTTTTCACCTTCGTGGACGTCCACTTCCAGCTTGACGGCGAGGTCTGCCGCATGCATCATTTCTTCTTTCAATATGTTTTTGACTGCTTCCTTTTCCTCTTTCGCCGCTTCCACCAAGAGTTCGTCATGTACCTGAAGAACAAGTCTTGACTTAAGACCTTCCTCCCTCATGCGGATTCTGACGCGGTTCATCGCAATCTTGATGATGTCCGCCGCGGTTCCCTGAATCGGAGAATTCATCGCAATCCGCTCGCCGAAGGAGCGCTGCATGAAATTGCTGGAGCTTAATTCCGGAATCGGCCGTCTTCTTCCGAACAGGCTTACGACATACTTTTTTTCTCTTCCTTCTTTTACCAGATAATCGAGATACTGTCTGATTTTCGGATACGTCTTAAAATACTGTTCGATATATTGCTCCGCCTCTTTCTTTGTGATGCTCAGCCCCTGGCTGAGTCCGAACGAGCTGATCCCATATACGATCCCAAAATTGACGGCCTTTGCGTTTCTTCTCTGGAGATCCGTCACCTGCGCGATCGGCACATGAAATACCTGGGAGGCTGTCAGGCGGTGAATATCCTCAGCGTGACGGTATGCCTCAATTAAGGTCTGATCCCCCGACAGATGCGCCAAAATCCGCAGCTCAATCTGAGAATAGTCAGCGTCCACAAAGACAAAGCCTTCCTCCGGCACAAAGACTTTTCGGATCATTCGTCCTAGCTCCATGCGGATTGGAATATTCTGAAGATTCGGCTCCGTGCTGCTTAGGCGTCCCGTCGCCGTAATCGTCTGGTTAAACGTCGTGTGGATTCTCCCGTCTTCCTCGATAAACGCTGCAAGCCCATCTGCGTACGTCGATTTCAGCTTCGTAAGCTGGCGGTACTCTAAGACGAGCGATACGATCGGATACTCCCCGGACAGCTTTTCCAGGACGTCCGCCGCCGTGGAATACCCCGTCTTTGTCTTCTTTCCGTTTGGAAGCTTCATCTTTTCAAACAGGATTGCGCCAAGCTGTTTGGGAGAATTGATATTGAACGTCTCCCCTGCCATCTGATAAATCTCTTCTTCTGTCTTTTCAATCCGTTCCTGGAGTTTCTCTCCGTAATGCTTTAATTCTTCTGCTTCCACGCGCACTCCGTTTTTTTCCATCTCGCACAAGGTGGCGGCAAGCGGCATCTCGATTGTGTCGTAGAGGGATTTCATTCCCATCTCTTCGAGCCTTTCCATCATCGGTTCTTGTGCGGAAAGCGCCGTATAGGCGTGTCCGCACGCATACAGCATCACCTTGTGCGCCTCCTCGGTCCAGCTTTCTTCTATCGAATGTTTTTGAAACAGCTCTGTCTTTGATGGAAACGTTTCCATCGCATATTCCCTGGCAATGTCTTCATACGGGTACTTTTCCTTAAGCGGATTGATCAGATAAGCAGCTATCTCCAGGTCTTCTACGCTTGCTTCCTTTTCTTTTAGTCCCGGCAGGAAGCGCAGCTGTTCTTTCCATCCTAACGTTGCGGCTTTGGGAACGTGTCTTAAAATCTTTGTCAGTCTTTCGCACACAGCGGAGGGCGAAAAAGCTCCCCGGACCGGAATATAGTAGAGTTCCTCCCGCGCGAGGGCAAGCGCGCACCCTAGGACCGTCCTGTTTTCCGTCAGCAAAAAGAATCCGATTTTTTCTTTCTTAAGAGCGCTGTCTTGCACCTTCTCAAGATCGTTCTCATCCTTGACCTCCGCAAATTCCAGCTTAAATGCTTCTTCTTTGATTTTGCCTGGAAAGCGTGACAGAAAATTTTTAAACTCCAGCTTTTGAAGAATGGCGAATGCCTCTTTTGTGAAGAGTTCTGCTGCCGCAACCTGATCCAGCGAAAAGTCGACGGGGCTGTCCGTGCGGATTGTGGCCAGCGTTTTGCTTAATTTTGCCAGATCATAGTACTGTTTCAGCGCCTGAGACGCTTTGTTCGGCTTGATTTCCTGCACATGCTCGTATGCGTTTTCAATCGTTTTGTATTCTTTAATCAGTTTGACTGCCGTCTTCTCCCCGATCCCCGGAACGCCTGGAATGTTGTCTGAGGCGTCTCCCATCAGAGCCTTCAGTTCTATGATCTGCTCCGGCGTCACCCCGCATTTTTCCAGGACATCCCTGGCATAATAATCTTCAATCTCCGTCCCTGTTCTCTTTGTCTTCGGAATCCGGATTTTAATATGGTCAGAAGCTATCTGCAAAAGATCCCGGTCTCCGGAGACTATGCACACTTCCAGTCCTTCCCGCTCCATCTTTTTTGCCGCGGTTCCAAGCAGATCGTCCGCTTCATATCCTTTTTCTTCCATGGTGTAAATGTTCATGGCGTGAAGCAGATTCTTTAAAACCGGAATCTGTTCCCTCAGCTCCGGCGGCATCCCCTTGCGGTTTCCTTTATATTCCGCATACAGATCGTGGCGAAACGTGGGCGCTTTTAAGTCAAAAGCGATCGCCATGTACTGCGGTCTCTCCTCGTCCAGAATTTTCATCATAATATTCAAAAAGCCATAAATCCCGTTCGTGTGGAGACCTTCAGAATTGCTTAAATCCTGTACGCCGTAAAAGGCCCTGTTTACGATGCTGTTTCCGTCAAATAATACAATCTTTTCTTTCATGCGTTTCCCCTTTTTTCTGTTTTTGCGCCGCTTTTCTCAGCGCTGTGTCTCTTCCTGGAAAAAAAGACGGTAAAAAAGCGTCTCTTCCATGCTGCCTGTGTACAGTCCCTGTATCTGCGTCAGAATGACCAGGCACAGCAGCGCTTCGGCGGCAACCATAATCGCATAGCGGTAAGACTGTCTGATTTTCCACCTTCGGACCCGCCTCTCCGCCTCTTTTAAATCTTCCTCCAGCATATGCTTGATGTCATAGGAAGCATATTCATCCGAATCCAGTCTCTGTATCGCAAAATGGATCATATAATAAATCTCTAATTCTTCATAGCATTCCCTGCATTCCCGTATGTGCTTTAAAAAGCTTTCCAGCTTTTTTTCTTCCAGACCGCGGTTGATGTAGTCCATAACAAGATTTTGCGCTTCTTTGCATGTCATATTCATCCATCCATTTCTTTCCCCTGATTTCTCTCTTCTTGGGATTTTCCTTTCTTCTGAAAAAAGGAATTTTCTTAAGACTATCATTTTCCTTGCAGAAAGTCAAATTTAAATCATCGGCGCACGCAGATTTCACGGTTGCTTTTTTCTGTGTTCTCCTTTATGATGGAAAGTATCTTGCAAAGAGAGGAGACTGCTTATGCATTCTTATCAGATTACGTCCTGGTGCGCCCATTTTATCGCCGGTCATGTAAAAGAGGGAGATGTGTGCATCGACGCCACAATGGGGAAAGGAAACGATACCGAGCTGCTGTGCCGTCTTGTCGGCGTCAGCGGACATGTCCACGCTTTCGACATTCAAGAAGCCGCCCTTTCCTGTACAAAAAAAAGACTGGAAACTTCCAGCCTTCTTTCCCGCTGTACGCTTCATCTCGCCTCCCACACTCAGATGGACCGGTACTGCAGACCGGAAAGCGTCAGCTGCATCGTCTTTAATTTCGGCTATCTTCCCTGCTTTGACCACACTGTCTGTACAAAACCCGATACCAGCGCCGCCGCCGTCAAAACAGGTCTGTCTCTTCTTAAAAGAGGCGGGCTGATGAGTCTTTGCATTTACAGCGGAGGCGACACCGGCTTTGAAGAGCGCGACGTCCTCCTGTCTGTGCTCAAAGCGCTCGATCCTAAGGCGTATCTTGTCATTGTCTCGGAATATTACAACCGTCCGAATCATCCGCCGATCCCCGCCCTCGTTTTTAAGCTGTAAACCGCCTTTTTTTCCATGTGCGCGCGCAGATGCTTCCTTTTGCGGCATGCCTCCTGAGGAAAAAGGAGAGCGCGCTCAGAAATATGCCGGTAAAAAATAAATACCATTTTTCGTGGAAGCTTCCCGCGCACATGGAGTCTAAATACCAGTTTCCAAGATATTTTTTCCCGCTTCCCATGTTTACCGCATAGTACAGCAGCGGCGCCATATACGCAAGCGGCATCCAGTTTGTCGCGGAAAAAGCGAGCATTCCGATTGCTCCTAGAAAAATCATGCCTGCCATAGCCCCTCCAAAATAGCGCCACACGCAAAAGCTTCCTCCCTCCCGGCGAAAGAAAAAAAGACTTGCCCCTGTCAGAAAGCTCAAAAGCAACAGGGACTGCGCCAGCCGGATCCCGCATACCGTATACACAGACGTCCGCTTCGTATCGGTCACATTCCGAATCGCCTCGTCCTGATCCGGCAAAAAGACAGGGACCATGCAGACGATTCCAAGCAAGATCAGATACGTTTCCGCTGTTTTTGCCGTTTCGTACGCGTCCATATCCTTGACGTCGAAAAAGAAGGGCGTGAGGAGGCAGTATACACATGCCGCAAGCGCATGAGGTCTTAGATGGTATTTCCAGTTTGCCCGAAAAATTTCAGCCGCGTTTCCCATATCTCATCCACCTTCCTTTTCTCTTTTTATCATAAATCCATACTGCCCCCGCCGTCAGCAAAACTGCCGCCGCCGCATAGACGGCGCGGTTTAGGGCGAGCTGAGGGAACACAGATTGAAAAATTCCCGTTTTTCCAAGTGAATTAAAACGCGGGATCAGATTCCAGTCCACACTTCCCGTCAGCTGATAGCCGGACTGGAAGATACTGACAAGCCAGTACAGGCACATCGCCAGAATACCTGCCGCTCCTGTGAAAAGCTCTGTCAGGAAAAAGCCTGCCGCCGTGGAAAACATGGCGCTTGGCAGCAGCCATCCTGCCAGATACTTCCCATACATCAAAAAGTCCGTCTCTGCCCCGAGCGTCTGGGCAAGGTACGCCGTCTGCATAGCCGGGAAAGCGGCCAGGCAGACGACAGGCAGCATGGATGCCGTCACTGCTGCAAGGTATCGGACTGCGATCAGTCTGACAGATGAGATTTCTTTTGACCCGATCACTTCGACCGCTTTTGCCCTCCGGTCCCGGACCGCCCTTGTCACGGCGAGAAAGACCGGCAGGATGGCCAGGAGAATCCCAAAATAATCGCAGAACAGTCTGGCGTACGCGCCGCTTACTTTATCGTCTTCTATTATTTTTTGGTATTCTTCTTTTGCCTGCTCGTATGTCATTTTTTCATACGCTTCGCTTTTGATCCGCTCCTGTGAGAATCGGCTTGCTCCCCCTAAAAGCTGGTCGACCTGCTCCATCTGTTCCGAAAACTGCTGATAAGACGCCCCGGAATCTAAAGTCACCGAAAACGGCTGTATCTGCGCAAAGTTCATCCCATTCTCTGTCACAGTCATCGATTCCTGTATCTGCCTTTGATATGCATTCCACTCTTCCTCCAGCTGTGCCAGTGTCTTTCCCGAGAGCGTTTCCAGCGCTTTTTGCACCGTCTTTTGTTCCGTCTCATTTAGGCGGACCTCCCGGTAAAATCCAAGGGGATACGTCGTGTAGCTGTTATGGAGATAGCTCTTTAGCAGATCTGTCAGAGCGCACGTCATCTGCACCTCCTTGTCATTGCTCAGCGTTGTCCCATAGTTTGCCTGACCGGGCTGCGGCTCTTGGATGACCGTCGTCTCGCCCAGCTGCGTCACAAAAAATAAAATCAGGCAGCACACGTAGAGAAGATAAGTCAGACTTTTTATATTCTGAGCGCATTCTTTCCAAAACAGAGTCATTCCTATTCACCTCTTTTCTTCCCGGTGCATCAGGTACAGATACGCGTCTTCTACGTTGGGTTCACAGCGCACAGCCCCCTCAAACGGAATTTGCGTTTTGTCCTCCTGGACGAAACGCACCTGCACATGCTGTCCCTGACTGACCATTCCTGTCACACAGAACCGGGCTTTTACCTTTTCTGATTCGATCCTGGAAACTTTTGCCTCAAAGATAGCGCCTCTGGCCTGTTCCAGCAGCTGCGTCACGGTCCCCCGGTATAAGATTCTTCCTTCCTTTAATATGGCAATCTCTTCGCACGTCGCCTCAATATCGCCCGCAATGTGAGTCGATAGAAGGACAATTCTCTTTTGAGCCGTCTCGCATAAGAGGTTGCGGATTCTGACGCGCTCTTCCGGGTCAAGACCGGCTGTCGGCTCGTCTACAATCAGCACCTCCGGGTCATGGAGCAGCGCCTGGGCAATTCCCATCCGTCTTCTCATTCCTCCGGAGAGTATCTTGATTTTTTTGTCCGCATATTCCTGCAGATTGACTTCCTTAAGCAGCTGCCCAATTCTTTCTTTTCTCTTTTTCTTGTTCAGCCCCGCCAGCACGCCCAGGTAATCCATTCCTTCATAGACGCTCATCGTTCCATACATGGAAAAATCCTGCGGCAGGTATCCGATGATGCTCCGGATTTTTTTTGTCTTTTCAATCGGAATTCCGCACACAGAAATCTCTCCGCTTGTCTTAGGCTGCAGGGAGGTCAGCACGTTCATCAGGGTTGTCTTTCCCGCTCCGTTTGGTCCTAAGAGTCCGAACATTCCTCTCTCAACCGTCAGGCTGATATGGGAAAGCGCCGTTTTCTTTCCGTAATTTTTGCAGACATCTCTCAGCACGATTCTGTTTTCCATTTTCAGATCTCCTTTCTGTTTTCTTTAAAAATTTTAAACAGAAATTCTCTATATTTTCTCTATATTTCTGAAACTGCCTGCCGTCTTTTCTTAAGGGCATTCCCCGGATGTAAAAAAGGAAGCGCATACAATCGCCCCTCCGTCCATGCTGTTTGAGAGCGTCAGTTCCCCTCCGTGTTTTTTGCACAGTATCTTGCAGATTGTAAGACCGAGCCCGTAGTGGTCGTTTTCATCCTTTTTCTTGGAATCGGTATAGTAGGGTCTTGTCGCCTGATACAGCTCCTCTTTTGTAAATCCCCTGCCGTTGTCCTTCACGGACAGAAACAAAACGTCCTTCTCCGCCTCTAAGTAGACTTCAATCTCGTCTTTCGCATAGCGCAGCGCGTTCGAAAGCAGGTTCTCAAGCACTTCCAGTACTACATTTTCATCGAAATACTCCGTTTTGTCTTCTTGAACCAGCTTTACCCTGACAGCCGTCTTCCTGCCGTGCGACAGCCCTTTTGCGGTCTCCTCCGCTTTGCGCGCCAGCTCCTTTAAGCTTTTTGCCTCCTTTTTGATCCTGATCGCCTCGATCGAGTGAATATTTTTCATCGTCTCGGTAAAAGATTTCAGACGCTTTGCCTGGCGGTTCAGAGCCTCAAGCGTCTCCATCAGTTTTTCCTGTGAAATTTTTCCCTTTGGATAAAACTGCGCGATCAGCTCCGTATACCCCTGCATGACGGTCAGCGGCGTCCGGAGGTCATGGGCAAAGGCTGCGTTGAGGTTTCTCTGCTCTTCCATCAGCTCCCACAGATCTCTCTTATTTTCAATCAGGCGCTTTCTCATTCTCTCGATCGCCGCGCACGCTTTTCCCATCTCATCGTTTGATTCCCAGCAGCAGGAGCGGCTTAAGTCATCCTGTTCAATGTATCTTGCCTCCTCTACCATTCTCTCAAGCGGTTCCTTTAATTTCTTCTGATAATAGATGTGAGATACGATGCAGACCGCGGCAGTCGGGTACGCGATTGTACAGACCAGAAAAATGGCGTGGATCACGGTCAGAATCATATCTGCTGTCCGCGGAAGCTCCATGCCCTGCACCTCTACGATCGTTTTTGTCTGTGTGCGTACCTGCTGGTATACCACTTCCTGCGCGTTCTGCTCAAAAATGATGTCTTCCCATCCATTTAAAACGGTAAAGGTCAGCGCGTAAGCCAGAAGCGTTGCCGCTATCGCGGCGGTCATATAGCACCAGAGCGTCTTTTTCAGAGACATCTGCCGGAACCGTATTCCTATTTTTTCAAAAACACTCTCTACCCAATCCATCGATATCCGACTCCCCATACTGTTTCGATCAGCGGCTTCTCTCCGTATTTTCCTGTTTTCATGCGGATTCTGCGGATATGCTCGGTGATGCTGCTGCTGTCCCCGTCTTTGTCATATCCCCACAGCCGTTCATAGATGGCTTCCTTTCCAAAAATCTGTCTCTTATTCATGCTCAGCAGTTCTACAATGTCAAATTCCGTCTTTGTCAGGCTGATCGGCTGATCTTTAAAGTACAGCTTTCTCTCGCCGTAGCGGATGACAAACTGACCGCAGAAAGCGACCTGTTCCTTGCAGGGTCTTCTCTCCTCTCTTCTTAAATGCGCCTCAACCCTGGCTCCAAGCTCCGCAAGACTGAACGGCTTGACAATATAGTCGTCTGCGCCGCATTTTAGCCCATTGATCCGGTCCTGTTCCTCTACTTTTGCGGTCAGAAATAAAATCGGGCAGTCCACAAAGTTTCGGATTCTGCGGCATACCTCCATCCCGTTAACATCCGGCATATTGATATCCAGAAGGATCAGATCCGGACTGAGCGAAACCTTTTCTATCGCTTCCGCCCCGTTTTGCGCCGTATAGACCAGATAATTTTCTAATTCCAGATAGTCTTTCACCATCTGAAGGATATCACGCTCATCGTCTGCAATCAAAATTTTATGCTGCATGCCATTCCCTCCTCTTTGTGCCCTCCGCGGTATTTTTTCTATTTTGGCATAAAATTCTCTATTTTTTCTCAAGAAAATCCGGATTTTCCCGCAGCTTCTTCCAAAACAGAAAAAACAGAAGCAATTGTCTGCCTCTGTTTTTCCATCCTAAGCTTTTTTGTCTGTGATTTTTTCTGTGCGCAAAAGCTTCTGTCAAAATTCTACCTGAATCGCTCCGGCATTGCGGATACGCATTCTGTACACGTTCTCTTTTCCCATATGCTTTTCCATGTAAGCCACATAGCCGTCCGTATCTGCGTGCGGAACCAAAGCCATGATCACGCCTGCAAATCCGCCTCCGTGAACGCGGCATACGCCTCTTCCGAGCTTCTTTAAATATAACTCCGTCAGGGCAAGCGCGATCGTCACCGGCTGCTCTTTGTGTTCTCCTGCAGGGTAGCAGTTCTGCAGATATTTCCAGGAAGAATTTCCTGACTCGGTGATCACATTTAAAAAGGTCTGATAATCTTTGCTGCGGATTGCCTCCACCGCCATGTCCACTCTGTCGTCCTCTGTCAGGAAGTGGATCGCTCTTAACACTGCCCTGTCGCCTGCGAATTTTCTCACCTGCGTCACATTGTCGATCACCTCGTCCAGCGTGCACTCGCGCAGCACTTCTTTTCCAAAATACTGAGCTACTTTTTTCATCTCGAGCGGAACAGAGGAATATTCTTCGCTCAGATCAGCATGTCCTTTTCCTGTATTCACGATCACAAGGTCATGACCAAGCTCGTCAAAGTCAAAGTCAAGCTTTTCCAGAACCGGATTTGCCTGATCTTTAAAGTCGATCGTCACGATTCCGCCTGCCGCGCAGGCCATCTGGTCGAGCAGCCCGGACTGTTTGTTCCAGTATCGGTTCTCCGCATATTTTCCGATCTGCGCATATTCTGAAATGTCAAGCGTTCCGTCGTTGAACAGATAATTGACGATCGTGCAGATCAGCATTTCAAAGGAAGCCGAAGAACTGACGCCTGCTGCGCCGATTACGTTCGTTGTCGTATAGACATTGAATCCTCCGATTTTATGACCGCGTTTTTGGAATCCGTCCAGGATTCCTTTTAACAGAGGACCCGTTCCGCTCGTCGCATTTCCCGGTTTCAAATCGTCAAGAGAAATCGTCATATCCTGATGGTACGTCGCGCTGATCATACGGATCTGATTGCTGCCATTTTTTCCTGCCGCCGCAATCGTATCCAGATGGATGCTGCCCGCCAGAATCTTTCCGGAATTGTGGTCTGTGTGATTTCCTGAGATCTCCGTTCTGCCAGGCGCAGAAAAGAAGGAAAACTCCTGGTCTGCAAAATATTTCTGGTATCCCTCTGCAAGCTCCTCATATCGTTTCAGATTTGCCTGCGCGTCTGCTGCTCCGTAAATTTCTTTCATCTTGTCCATTCCATGTTGTTTTAATGCTTCAACTGCCTGTCCGTATTTCATAAAAATCCCCTTTCTTCTCGTGCTTGATTTTTTCTTGTGCTATAATTATAATATGATTAAAAAGGAAAAAGCAACAAATATATTCGCTTATTCTATTATTATATTGAGGTTTTTATGCAAATTCACATCAACAGCAATCAAAAAGAATTAAAACTGCACGGCGGCTACGCTTTTCCCCTTCATTTAAGCGATGAACGCCTCTCCTCCTACGAATCGGGTTCCTTTTTATGGCACTGGCATCCGGAGGTGGAGCTGACGTTGATCCTGGAGGGAACCATCCTGTATCAGATCAATGAGACAACCTACTCTCTCAAAAAAGGCGAAGCGCTTTTCTGCAATGCCAACACGCTTCACACGGGTCATATGGATCAGGGGCAAGACTGCACCTATTTCTCTGTCACCTTTCATCCAAGACTTCTTTATGGCTTTGAGAACAGTCTGCTCGACACCCGTTACGTGCGGGCGATCTGCGGGGACGCTTCCTTTCCCTCTTTGCTCTTTCGCCCCGATATCGCGTGGCAGAACAAGGTCATTCAATATCTTTCTGAGATCTATGCGATTCACCACAGCGAAGTCTCCTGCGCAGAGCTGAAGCTCCAGATTCTTCTGCTTCAAATCTGGTGTGAAATTTTTGAGCATAAGCAGACTTCCCCGTGTGTGTCCGCCTCCTCAAACAAGCAGATCGAACGGATCCGCACCATTCTTTCCTATCTGCACGCCCATTATGCGGAAAAGATTTCGCTGGAGGATATCGCCTCCTCGATCAATCTGTGCAAAAGCGAATGCTGCCGATTGTTCAAATCGCATATGAAAGAATCTCTTTTCCGTTATCTCTTAAATTTTCGCATTGAACAAAGTCTTCCTCTTTTGAGCGCGACCGACAAAAGCATTACAGAGATCGCGGCGTGTACCGGATTTTCCAGTCCTTGCTATTTTACAAAAATTTTCCGGGAACACAAAGGATGCTCTCCGAGTGAATACCGGAAAAAGTTTCAGACACATCCGCTCCTCTCGTCTGACCTTTCCGCAGAAGCTTCCCGTTAGCATCCCCGCCGTCCGGCTGCTTTAAGCCGCCGTTTTGTCTCGTCATCCGTACTGTCTTTCTTTTTCAAGGCTTTTTGGCGCATGGGCATGTGCGCGGTCATATTCCGCCAGCGCCATGCGGACAAGCTCGGCGTCTGTCGGATAGGGAACCAGCTCCGTTCCGATTCTCTGATGACCTTCGTTTCCTTTTCCCAGCACAAGCAGGACCGTGTTTCCCTTGATCTCGGAGACTGCCTGAAAAACGGCTTCCTTTCTGTCTGCAATGCAGCAGCAGTCACATCCTGTCATCTCTACGTTGGGGCGTATCTCCCTGAAAATTTTTTCCAGCGGTTCCATTCCCGGATCGTCCGCCGTCAGATACACCTTGTGAGAAAACAGACCTGCAATCAGCCCCAGCTCTCTTCTGCGGTTATATGCTTTTTGTCCCGGGCATCCGAATACGGTTATGATTCTCTCTCCGGAATGCTCCTGATACACCGAGTCAAAGAGCTTTTCAAAGCTCAGCCTGTTATGCGCATAGTCGACAATCGCCGTAATTTTCCCATCCTTGCTTTTGTACTCTTCCATTCTTCCGCTCACCCTGACGTCTTCGAGCGCTTCCTTCATCACTTTCGCCGGCACGCCATAGATATAGGCGGCCGCAATCGCCGCCATCGCGTTTTCTGCGTTAAAGCTCCCCTGCATGGAGATAAAAAAATCTTCCTCAAATCTGTCGCATCTGACGTGGATTGAGATGCCTCCGTCACAGTGTCTGCTCGAGATGAGACGGATATCTGCCTCTTTTGCTCTTCCAAACGTAACGACCCGTTTTGCGAGGTGCGCCGCCTGGTACACTCTCTTTGCGTGGTCGCAGTCCAGATTGATGCAGGCGGTCTCCACCTGTTTAAAAAGAGACAGCTTTGAGAGAAAGTAGTCCTCAAAGTCCTCATGCTCTGCAGGACTGATGTGATCCTCCGATATGTTTAGAAAAATTCCGATATCATACTGGATTTCCCGTATTCTCTGATATTTTAGAGCCTGGCTTGAGACCTCCATCGTCAGATAAGAGATTGCACTGTCCTGCGCATTTTTGATATGCCGGTGCAGCTCGAGCGCTTCCGGCGTCGTCAGCGTAGCCGGCTTTCTTTCCTTGCCGTCATATACTTCTATGGAGGAGAGAATCGCCGTCTCCGGGTGATGTCTTTTTCTCTCAAAGCAGTCTAAAATTGCTTTCAGGTAGTATGCCGTTGTCGTCTTTCCTTTTGTCCCGGTAATTCCTGTCAGGTGCAGATTAGGATCGATCGTTCCGTAAAATTTTTCAGCCAGAATCGGCATCACTCTTCGGATGTCTCTGACTAAAATCCATGCGGTCTTTTTTCTGGTCGAATAGACTGCCTCGCTGATATAGGCGGCGCATCCCTGTTCAATGGCGGATTCCAAATATTCTTCTGAAAAATTGACGCCCTTGCACACGAAAATTCCTCCTTTGGTGACTTCTCTGGAATCGTACACAATGGAGGTCACTTCCGTCTCCTCCTGTCCGTTTAGGTCGCACGCCACCACCATTCCTGCCGCCTTTAGTTCTTCTACATATTCTGATAACTTCATTTTCATCTTGTCAATAAGTTCTCCCATCTGTGTTTATAAGCTTTTTTCTGATCTGTTTTAAAAATCAGACTGTCCTCTATCTTCCCCTTTGCTTTTTCAGCAGTGTGTCTTATTATAGCATATCTTCTGTGTTTTGTGAATTTTTGTCACAACTCCTTCTTTTCTCCCATTTTTCCTGTATTTATTAGACTTTTTAGCGATAAAAAAGGTTACGACCTTTTTCTTAAAAATTTTTTAATCATTTTCTTATTTTCAAAAAGATTTCTTATTTTTCTTGGACTTATCTTGTTTCTATGATATGATGGGGGAGAAAGGATACAAGACCGTGTTTTTTGATATCGGCGCAAAAAACAAAATAATTTGACACAAGGAGGGGAATGAAACTTATGGATTTTAAATCAGTCAAACATTGGCTGCTGTGCATTACGTACGGGCTTATCTTTTTCTTTTTTCTCTATCGTTTCAGCGATGTCCTCGGCATTATCAGCACAACGCTTGCCATTTTGTTCCCATTTTTGCTGGGATGCTTTCTCGCTTTTATCCTGAATCTTCCGATGAAGGCGATCGAGGCGAAAATACCGGACAGCATTCAAAGATGGAGTCTTCAAAAGTGGAAGCGCCCTGTCAGCTTAGTTCTGACCCTGCTGCTGTTTTCTGCCGTTTTGTATGTCACGGCAAGCATGATTATCCCTGCGCTGGCAGAAACCATACAGATCCTGGCAGGCGCTGTTCCTTCTTTTATAGATAGTATGATTGATTTTATAAATGAGTATAATATCAGCAACGGTTTTTTGGACGATATTTTAGAAGAGGTGACGGCTCAGCTGCAGAATCTCGATTCCGAGCTGATGAGCTTTATCCGGAATTTGTCGACCGGTGTGATCTCTTCCACCATCGGCTTTGTCAGCTCTCTTGTCTCGTTTCTGACCACTTTTATCATCGCTGTCGTATTTGCCATTTATATTCTGCTCTCTAAAGAGCGTCTGCTTTGTCAGATTAAAATGCTGTTGTTTGCCCACTGCTCCGACCGCTTTGCCAAAAGGACGATCCGGATCGGAAGACTTGTGCAGCATACGTTTTCAAGCTTTTTCAGCGGTCAGTTCATTGAGGCGTGCATTCTGGGGGCTATGTTTATCATCTGCATGACAATTTTCCGGATTCCATATGCCCTTCTGATCGGCGTAGTGATTGCGCTTACCGCTTTAGTCCCGATTTTCGGCGCTTTTATCGGATGCATCATCGGCATTTTCCTGATCATGATCGAGAGTCCCATGAAAGCTGTTTTTTTCCTCGTGATGTTTCTCATCCTTCAGCAGATCGAGGGAAATCTCATCTATCCAAAGGTGGTGGGAACCTCTGTCGGTCTTCCGGCTATCTGGGTGCTTGCGGCTGTCAGCATCGGGGGAAGTCTCTTTGGGATTGCGGGAATGCTGTTCTTCATCCCTGTTTTTTCGGTTGTGTATAATCTTTTGCGGGAACACACATGGAAACAGCTGCGCAGAAAGAAAATACCGGAAAAAAACTGGAAGCCTTAAAGACAGTGCGGCATGGGCTTATGCTGCATGACAAACTTTGGAAAGGACGGTATGTATGAGCCAGACATTTTACTTTAACGGTACGATTCTTACTATGGACAGCCCTCTGTTTGCGGAGAGTGTTGTGTGCGAAAACGGAAAAATTGCTGCTGTAGGTCCACGCCGCCAGCTGCAGCGGAGACTTTCCCGCGGCGCTGTCCTTTTTGATCTGAAGGGACGCACAATGATTCCCGCCTTTTTGGACGCCCACAGCCATTTTTCCGCCTATGCGAATTCTCTTTTTCAGGTTCCTCTGGAAACGTGCCGCACAAGAGAAGAAATCATACAGCGCATCCGCAGTTTTATCGCTTCGGAGACGCTTTCGCAGGGGCAGTGGATTGTCTGCAAAGGGTACGATCATAACCTTCTTCCCGGCAGACGCCATATAAACCGTTTTGATTTAGATCAGGCATCTTCTTCTCATCCCATTGTCGTTCAGCATCAGTCCGGACATGTCGGCGTTTTTAACAGCGCCGCTCTTTCACGCCTTTCCGTCGCGGAAGACACACCTGTTCCAGAAGGAGGCGTCATAGAAAAAAAGGACGGCGTACTCACCGGCTATATGGAAGAACAGGCATTTTTACAGTTTTTCCGCGCTGTTCCCATGCCGCCCTTCTCCTCTTTGATCGAAGCGTTTTCCGAGGTTCAAAAGCGGTATGCTTCCTATGGAATTACAACGATCCAGGAGGGGATGATGGTGGATTCCCTCATCCCCGTCTATCAGTATCTGCTCGAGCACCGTCTGCTCAAGCTTGACGTCATAGGATATCTCGACAGATCATACAGGCAGGCTTTTCTCTCTGCCTTTCCCGCTCACTGGGGCTGCTCAAAAGACCACTTTAAAATCGGCGGATATAAAATTTTTCTCGACGGTTCTCCTCAGGGGCGCACCGCATGGATGCGCGCTCCATATCCAGGTACGTCGGACTACTGCGGATATCCGAGTCTGAGCGATGAGAGCGTGACTGCCGCCGTCAAGGCTTCCGTCAGGGACGGTCTTCAGATTTTGGCTCACTGCAACGGCGACGCCGCATGTGCCCAGTATCTCTCGTGTATCAGAGCTGCCTGCGAAGACGGCTGTTCTCCCGCAGATCTCCGCCCCGTCATGATCCACGCACAGTTTCTTGATTATGACCAGTTAGATCTCGTCAAGTCTATGCGTGTGATTCCTTCTTTTTTTGTGGCGCATGTTTATCACTGGGGCGACACCCACATCAAAAATTTCGGATTTGACCGGGCTGCAAGGATCAGTCCTGCTGCTTCGGCGCTCCGCCGGCAGATTCTTTTCACCTTTCACCAGGATACGCCTGTCATAGAACCGGATATGATCGAAACGATCTGGTGCGCAGTCAACAGAAGGACAAAGGATGGCGCTGTGCTTGGAGAGCGGGAAGAGATCTCTGTTTTAGACGCTCTCAAAGCGGTCACGATTCACGCGGCATACCAGTATTTCGAGGAGGAGGAAAAGGGCAGCATTGCTCCTGGAAAGAATGCGGATTTTGTCATTCTCTCGCACAATCCGCTGGAGATTCCCAAGCAGGATCTGCGTTCGATTCAGATTTGCTGTACCATAAAGGACGATCAGATTCTATATGAAAGACTAACTATTAAAAGTCAAGTCTAAAATGAAAGTTTTTTGAATGAATTGCAGAAATGCATTTCAGATATAGTTGAACCTTGA
>CAWVKK010000033.1:0-7842 GCA_963929865.1 uncultured Eubacteriales bacterium
TTCGTCCATTCACATAGAGTTTTCTTATTTCCCGTTCACTTGGCATAGGTCAGTATTTTTGCAATACTTCTTTATGCTCCCCTGCCATCGGAGTGCTCTTCTTTTTCAGCCTTTTCGAATCAGGCTCTTTAAGCGTGCGTTAGAGGATTCGAACCCCCGACCTTTTGGTCCGTAGCCAAACGCTCTATCCAGCTGAGCTAAACGCACATCCTGCAAGGGTTCCTGTCTGACTGACTTCCCTTGCAACATGGATTATTCTATCTCATTTCTTTTTATTTGTCAATAGGATTTTTAAAATTTTTTTTGTTTTTTAAACTTTTTCTACTTTTTCTCTATTTCGCCGAGCCTGCTCTCCTGACCGCGCTCTCCCGGTCTCTCCCCGCAAAATTCGACAGAAAGTATTGACTTTTTGCTTTTGTTCGCCTATTCTAACTTTTGAAAAGTTAAGTAGCTCTAACTTTTTTGCCTGCACAGACAGCAGGCAGAAATTTCTGTTTAGAAAGGAGTGAATGATATGACGCTTGATCTTGGAAAGATCGGTCAGACCTACATTATCGACAGTCTTCATCTCCCGCTGGAGCTTGAAAAGCGGCTGGAAGCGCTCGGCATGACGTCCGGAACCGGCATTTCTGTGCTTAACAGCAAAAGCCGCGGGACTTTAATCGTCAAAGTGCGGGGAACAAGATTTGCCATCGGCCGCGGCATTTCAAAAAATATCAAGGTGAGGGATGATGAAAAATGAAACAAGATTTAACGATTGGATTTATCGGAAATCCAAACTGCGGAAAGACGACTTTGTTTAACGCGTACACCGGCGCCAATTTAAAGGTTGCGAACTGGCCCGGAGTGACCGTTGAGAAAGTCGAAGGCGCAATGAAGTATCACGATCATGAATACAAGCTGGTAGACCTCCCCGGAACGTACAGCCTGACCTCCTACACGATGGAAGAGCAGGTAAGCAGGCAGTTTATCTTAAGCGATGAGGTCGATGTCATCATCGACGTGGTGGACGCCTCTGCCTTAGAGCGCAATATTTATCTGACGCTTCAGCTTTTGGAGCTTGGCAAGCCGGTCATTCTTGCCCTGAATATGATGGATATTGTGGAAAAGCGCGGTATGGAAATCGACCTGCACCGCCTTCCGGAGATGCTGGGCGTCCCTGTCATCCCGGTGTCCGCCAGGAGAAGGACGGGGCTGGATATCTTAATCCACGCCGCAGAACACCACAAAAATATCACAAAGCCGGAAATGCTCGAACACAACCATCCTGACTCCACCGGGCACAAGCACAATCACCACAAGGATTACGCGATGGTCTACAGCGATGAGATTGAGGACAAGATCGACCAGATTATAGACGCCCTGAAGGTTAAATATCCGGATCTGAAAAATTACCGCTGGCACGCTCTTAAGCTTCTGGAGCAGGACAAAGAGATCACAGAAAAATACCCGGTTGATCTGCCGGACGTCCTCGACAAGAGCTATGAGTCGGAGCTGATCAACCAAAAATACGATTTTATCGAGGAAATTATCGAGGAGGTTGTGGTGAACAAGACACAGAAGGCTGCCGCTACCGACAAAATCGACCGGGTTTTCACCCACCGCTTCTGGGGCATTCCCGTCTTTTTATGCGTGATGGCGCTCGTCTTTTTCCTGACCTTCACTGTAGGAGACTGGCTGAAGAGTTATATTGAACTCTTTATAGAAAGCTTATCCGCATGGATTGCCGTCTGTCTTGAGCAGATCCACGTCAGCTCCACGGTGATTTCCCTTGTCACAGACGGAATTATCGCCGGAGTCGGAGGTATGCTGACCTTCCTGCCCAACATTTTTATTCTGTTTTTGGCTCTCGCCTTCTTGGAGGACAGCGGCTATATGTCCCGCGTCGCCTACGTGATGGACGGCATCATGGGACGCCTTGGTCTTTCTGGGCGCGCTTTCATCCCGATGATTCTCGGGTTCGGCTGTACCGTCCCTGCCCTGATGGCGTCCCGCGCTCTGGAAAATCAGAAAGACCGCTATAAGGTTATGCTGATCACCCCGCTGATGTCATGCAGCGCAAGGCTTCCGATCTACATCCTGTTTTCCCAGCTGTTTTTCGGAAAATACGCGATGATCGCCGCCTATTCCATGTATGTCATCGGAGTGCTGATCGCCATTTTGGTTGCCTACTTTCTTCACCTGGGCGACCGCTCGCAGTCTCAGAATCTTCTTCTGATCGAGCTGCCGGAATACAAGGCGCCGAGCGCCAGAACCGTTGCGATCTACGTGTGGGAAAAGGTAAAAGACTTCCTCACAAAAGCCGGGACTACGATTTTTATCGCTTCTATTGTAATGTGGGGACTGCTCAATTTCGGTCCGCAGGGCTTCACCTCCGACATGACGGCAAGCTTTGGCGCGATCATCGGAAAATTTATCGTCCCGTTCTTTGCTCCGCTCGGGCTGGGATACTGGCAGATTGCCGTCGCCCTGATCGCGGGAATTTCGGCAAAGGAAGTCGTAGTCTCAAGCTGCGCCGTCTTGTTTGGCATTCCGAACTTAAATTCTGCCGCCGGCATGACCAGCCTGCTTGACGTCTTAAACGGCATGGGATTTGGCGTACTCAACGCCTATACGCTGATGATTTTCTGCCTCCTGTACATTCCGTGCGCGGCTACCCTGGTCACGATCAAGAAAGAAATGCACGGATGGAAATATGCCGGAAAAGCCGCTGTGTTTCAGCTTGCTCTGGCGTGGGTCGTTTCCTTCGCCGTCTACCAGATCGGAAGCCTGATTTTTTAGGCGCTGCTTCCGGAGACGCCCTTTTTCGGCGGCGCGCTCTCCAGGTGCAGGGCTAAAGCGCAAGAAAATGCGAGACAGCAATTTTTTTCTTCCAAACCGCAAGAATAGATAGGCAATAGCAAAAATTTTAAATTTTCTTTTTTCTTTTCCGCTGGTAAAATGGAATTATCAGAGATCAGAAATTTTGTTTTGCCGCTATCAGACTTTACAAATTTCTGCATCGCAAAAACGGAAACAGATGTGCGCATATCTGACACGTAAACACTACACGGATTAGGGGGAAAGAATATGAAGAAAAAACTATTGATGGCTTTTGGAATCGCAGCTCTTATGACCGGCAGCTGTCTGTCTGTTTTTGCAGCGGAAGACGCTGACCTCACACCGGGCGTTACGGTGACACAGGACGCCGACTCTCCAACCGGCTATACGGCTACGTTTGTCTATGAGGCTGCGGACGCCGAAGAAGTAACCCTGACGGGCGCCTTCACCTTCTACACCGACGACGGCACAAGAGGCGTCACACCGGAAGAATACACGGCGCCGTACGACTGGGAAAACGGAATGTTCGAGGCTGGAGACGAGTCGTATTCAGAGGCAATGACAAAAGTGGAGGGAACCGACTACTGGACGATCAGCCTTCCTCTTCCGAGCGGTCACTATCAGTACGTATTCCATGTAGACGGCGCGGAGGAAAAACTGGAAGATCCGACGAACCCGATGGAAGCTTCCGGCGTGGAAAATGGACACCACTATGACAGAAGTACGTTCTATGTTCCGTATGACGCTGAAAAGCAGTCCGAATCCATCGATTTTTCTTACATGGCTCCGAGGGAGGACGGACAGTCCGGAGAGGTATCCTATATCAACTATGAGGACTGCCAGGGCACGCAGAGACCTCTTGGCGTATATCTGCCGTACGGATACGACGCAGAGAGAGAAGAGCCATACAAAGTTCTGTATCTCTCACACGGCGGCGGCGGCAATGAGACAGACTGGTTTGCAGGCGGAAGCGTCGATTACATCTTCGACAACCTGATCGCAGACGGTGCGGTAGAGCCTACAATTCTCATCACCATGGACAACGGTTCCTATGAGTGGGATTACGATGTGATCATCGACAACCTGACCAACAACATCATTCCTTATGTGGAGGAAAACTACAATGTATCCGCAGAGCCGGCTGACCGTGCGTTTGCAGGTCTTTCGATGGGCGGCATGACCACGTCGAACGTGCTGTATCAGTGCGCTGACCAGTTCGGATATTTCGGTATTTTCAGCGGCGCTGACGTCGGAAAAGATTTCTCCGAGCTTGACATCGAAAAACTGAAAGAGCCAACCATTATGCTCGGCGCAGGTATCTTTGACTTTGGTCTTGTCAGCGAGACGTCCGGAACAGAGGAAGACGGATTTACGATCACAGGTCTGAAGGCAAAATTTGACGAGAACGGCATCTCCTACTCCTGGCATGAGGCATACGGCGCTCACGACTGGAACACATGGCCGCAGCTGATTAAGATTTTTGCAGAGCAGTACCTTTGGAAATAAAAAATGACACATCCGAAATGCGGAAAATAAAGAATTAAAAAAAGAAACAGGGAGGCGCTTCACGCGGAGGCTGCCTCCCTTCTTTTTTATGAACTGATTGATTTGTGAAAAGCGATGTCTTTTTCTCACAGCACTCTTCTTAAAAATTCTCTGGCATTCCGGTAAAAGAGATCCTTTACGGCTTCTTCCGGGTAATTATGGCGCAGAAACAGCTCTGCAACCTTCTCCATGCTCTCAGACCCGGCAATCCCTTGCGGAAAAGCCTCGCACCCGTCAAAATCGCATCCAAATCCCAGAATTTTTTCTCCTCCGAGCCCCAGTATGTGGTCCGCATGGCATAAAATCTGATCTATCCCGCAATTCTCATCCCCTAAAAATTCTCTGTACAGGTTCAGCCCTATAAATCCGCCGCGCGCAATCAAAATCCGGATCTGGTCGTCTGTCAGATTGCGCAGATGAAAATGGCAGCTCCTAGCGTTTGAGTGGGAAGCCATAAACGGGCGCTGCGTATATGCACAGACGTCATAAAAACCTGCCTCTGACAGGTGCGAGACGTCGATGACGATTTCTTGGCTCTCCAGCTTGCGAATCATCTCTATTCCTGCGCGCTTCAGACCCTTGCCGTTGTCCGCCGCCGCGCCCCATCCATACTCATTTTCGTAGTTCCACACAGGCAGCACAAAGCGGATTCCAAGCTCTTTTGCCCTGTCGATATACCTTCCCATATACGAAGCGTCTTCGACTGACAAAAAGGCGGCTGTCTTTCCTTCCTCCCATGCCTTGTCCAGGTCCGCCGCGCTCACGCACAGTCTGAGCTGATCCTTTTCCTCCTCAAGCAGGCTGATCGCCTTGCGGTATTTTTCCATAAAGCGTTCTCCTATGTCGCCCTGATTTCCTCTCACGTCTGCCCACAGCGCAAAAATCTGACCGTAGCGGGAGAACTGGCGGCTGACCCGCTCGAGGTCAACATGGACGCTGTTTTTCCTCAGCCTTCCTCCCTCTTCCGCTAAGCGCGTCAGAGTATCGCAGTGACAGTCAAAATAGTTCATCTTTTTATCCCCCTTTTCCTGTTTTTCCAAAAATATATGCGGTTCAAAAAATTATGCCGGTCAAAATGCCGGCATATCCCATTTTCTTTTTGGCTGTGTTTTCCTCATTTTTGCCAGACGCAAAGAAGAGGACGCGCAAGGTCTCCTCTTTGCGTCATCCTCTTCTTTCTTATGTTTTATTTTGCTGCGCTCTATTTCCTCACCCGATTATTTGTTTACGGTAATCGTAAATGGGTTAGAGTAGATTGCATAGTTGGTGTTTTCTAAGCTTGAGAGGTCTACCCCGTTGACATCCAAAGTAAGGTTGAGGCGATACATTACTAATGCCTCTCCGTTCTCTGCTGCCTGTAAGGTTCCGTCTTCTGCAAGGCTTACTTCCGGTCCGCTGATCTGTACCAGCTCTAAGCTTCCTGCCTCTGGAGCTGCCACTTCGCCTGCCTGTGTGTAGACCGTGCACGGTACTGCTGTTCCGTCTGCTGTGACTTCGATGTCTTCTGCCTCGATCTTAACCGGGTAATCTGTTGCCCATGATGAATAGTTTGTTGTCAGACCATAGATACCTTTCAGGTAAGCGTCTGCGAAGTCCTCTTCCGTGTTGTAGGTCCATGGCCAAGCTGTCAGTCCGCGGTGGCGTCCGCTGTAGATTACATCGTAGTTCATTGCGCCGTAAGACCAGTTGCATGTGGAGTTGTACTGCTGAAGTGTCTCATACAGGTTTCCGATTGCCGCTCCTGTCTTGCCGTCGTTCTCTTCTACCATTGCCGTCAGATCTGCGCAGTTATATCCGTCATATCCCAGATATCCCAGCGGCATCTCCGGCCATGTCTCATGCATTTCTTCAAGGATATTTGTCTCTTCGTTGTAGTTTTCCTCTCCGCGGCCCTGGAAATCATATCCGTCGTTGAATGTGATCACAACAACGCGGTCTTCCATATCCATCTCTTCTACCAGCTCTTTGAACGGAGCTACAATGTCGCGGTTGTAGGATTTGATCTCGATGAAGTGGATTACATCCTCATCCTCTGCGTAAGCTTCCAGATATTCGCGCAGCGTAGGAATGCGGTCAACTTCTGTGTCGATATCCAGCACCATATCCTCGCGTCTTTCTTTTGTGCGGTTTTCGTTGTTGGCATTCAGTACAGAGTTCGGAGCATTTTCCTTCGTGTCGTCTGTCACGTCAAATTCCAGCGCTTTGATCTCGTCCATCGTCAGAGCTTCGATATCTGTGATATCGGCGCGGTTGAAGAGACGCTCTGCGGAATCGTCGTGGAGTACGAAGATTTCTCCGTCTGCGCTCAGATG
Source organism: uncultured Eubacteriales bacterium (assembly GCA_963929865.1). GTDB lineage: Bacteria > Bacillota > Clostridia > Lachnospirales > Lachnospiraceae > JAGZHZ01. The sequence goes on from CAWVKK010000033.1 coordinate 6,678, forward strand.
GATGTCGCACTCAATCACATTGGCGCCTGCCTCGATGGCTCCTCTTCCGCTTCGGATTGTGTTTTCAATGTACTGGCTCGGCATTCCGCGGTGACCTGCGATGAATGGCTGGCGCAGCTGAGCTAATGCTTCTCCGTCAAAGGATTCCAGCGCTCCTGCAACGGATGCGTAATCTGCGCATACAATACCGTTTGCACCGTTTGTCAGCTGTGTGTAGATTGCTTCTTCGTCTGCGCTTGTCTGTACCCATACCGTTGTCAGACGTCCTCTTAAGTAGTCAACGGTTTCTCTTGTAGCGATTGATTCCGGAATCACAGCGATTTTAGCATGGTTTCCATTTGTCAGAGATACGATCTCTGCTAAGGATTCTCTGGATGTATCCACATCTGCTTTTGTGTAATCGATCATTCCCAGAACGCCGCTGCCTGCTTCTGTCACAGTTTTTACCAGCTCTGCATGATCGCTGTCTGCTACTACGAAGATATCTTTCACATCGTTTTCTACTACAAATGCTTTGAGAGCCTCTGCTGCTGCTTCATCTGCAACATAAAGCGCCGGCAGTGTCGTTGCCTTTACCGCATTTAAATAGTCGATGAGAGATTCACTGATTACTGCTCCCTCTAATGTGCTTACTTTTAAGTCCTGATCCACTGCGACGATCATCGTGTCAGGGCGAACTTCCTGTGCTGCTGCATCCTGTGCTGTCTCATCTGCCGGCCATACAATCGTAGCAGGCATAATGACAGAAGTCTCCGGCTCATATAAGTCGTCTGTGTAAGAAGATAAAACGGATACTGCCTCTGCGCCTGTCGCTTCTTCTGCACATGCTGTCATTCCTGTCAGGCTCATGGTTCCACAAAGTATGCCTAAAATCAGTTTCTTTCTCATGAAATTTTCCTCCTAAGCTTTTCAATCATCTAGGTTTTATTGATCATCTGTATCATAAGACTTAAAAGTAAGATTCATTATCGAGAAACCGTAAATATTTTGTTAAATTTAGCTTTTTTCAGGAAAATCGAAAAAACAACAAAAAAGAACATAGAAAAACCTTTCTATGCTCTCTCTTCTCTGTCTCAACTGCCGGCGACCGGAATCGAACCGGTACGGGAGGATAAGTCCCGCAGGATTTTAAGTCCTGTGCGTCTGCCAGTTCCGCCACGCCGGC
>CAWVKK010000034.1:0-7628 GCA_963929865.1 uncultured Eubacteriales bacterium
CACGTGAAACATTCGGCGCATTCTCTTGTGCAAAGTTTTAAGAAAGAAACAGATGAATATAATCCAAAACCTGGCCAGGAGATTCCAGCTGAGGCAGATACTTCGTGTTTTTTACACAGGCTGTCTCGATAGAAGGATTGATTTTTACGTAAGTCTCTGCGGTTTCCCTTGCGTGACTCCAGTGGTCGCCGTAGAGAATAAACATACTGTTATTGATTTCATGCAGCGCTTTTACGATATTGAAATTTAAAAACAGTCCCTTTTTGCTGGAAAGCAAATATTTTCCGCTGCTCTGATGGAGATGAGCCGCCTCGCAGTAAAAATCGAGATATTTCGCCTGAAGACGGAAAGGATTAAAGAAATATTCTTCTGTAAAAACATACTCTAATTTTTTCCGGCTTGTCAAAGTGTGATAAACGCTGGTGCCGATTACAGGCATTTCCAGAATAAATTTTGCCATCTTTGATTTTTTGGTAGGAATTCTGTTTAATCTTGCAATACTTTCAGGATTGATTATAATAATCTTGTTAAAAAGATCCGGATTGTTGTAACATGCCATAATGATGAAAGAAGCGGACAGACCTGTCACGACAATATCCGGCTTTTCTCCGATGATCTGCTGAATAAAATCGGAAATTAACTGGACATACATATAGTTTGTGTAAGTCATATTCGGCTTTTCAGAACGGCCGCAGCCTAAAAGATCTATGGTATACACCGTGTGATCTTTGGAAAGCTGATGGACCAGTTCGTTCCACTCATAAGAAGAGGAAGAAGGATCAAGGTCATGAATCAGAAGTAAAGGTGATCCAGAGCCAGTCTTTGAATAAAAAATGTTTCCAAATCTCCATGAAAAACGATCTCCGATATGAGATTTCAACAGATTTTTGACAACTGCGGTTGCCGATAAAAATCTGTTTATGAGATGAGTCAGCAATAATGAAATCGACACTAAAATGATGGAATTTTTTATTTTATGCTTCATGATGCTTCTCCTTTCCGACCATCAATTTTTACACAGGACAGACTGTGCGACAGATAGAGGTTTGGGAAAAAGAACAGTTGCCCAAACCAGATGCCTGCAAAGCGGCAGATCAAAAACAAATGCCTGATTCTGTGAACAGAAATGGCATTTTGACCTTTTGACCTCCGGCATCATAGATAACTCTATTATAAAACAACTTGCTTAGACTGACAATCTTTTCTTTTAGAGAAATTGCAGAGGACATCCGATCAACAGGAGGCGGGAAAATGATAAAGGAATATATAGAAGAACGAAGAAGAGAGACAGGAAAGAGAAAGGCGGAACTGGAAAAAACGTATCATCAATTTCTGGAACAGGAAAAGGAACTTAAATTGAAGATCTATAAAATAAGAGAAGAATCGAGAGCAAATTTTGATCTGTTTTCTCCGAGAAGCTTTGAGCGCATGTCGCAGACAAACGTTTATGATCTGGAAGAGGAATTGAAAAACATTGTGTTAAAAAAGCAGGACGTTAAGAGAAAGATAAGAGAAAAAGAAAAAATGATGCAAAAAATTGAACAGATGGAACAGGAGATAGGAGGAAATGAGCCGGGAGAGTGGGAAGAGACGATCGAGCTGCCGAAAGAAAAGGTGGGAGACATCGTAAAAACATTGGATGAGTGTTTGAGATTGATGTACAACGACCGCAGTACCTGCAAAGCGGAATTAAAACAGATAAAAATGTATTTGAAGGCTTTCGTAAGGAAATAAAATGTTTCACGTGAAACATAAATTGACGCTCAGAAGGCAGAAATGATTGCGGCGGAAAAAAGTTTCACGTGAAACATTTATATGGAATATTTAGAAGAACGATGATATAATAAAAAGACATCGGGGGAAAAAGAATTTTCATCCCAACAGTTACATTTCTGAAATGAAAGGGGAGAAAGCTTTGAAAAGAGTCATTGTAATTGCAAACCAAAAAGGCGGAGTGGGGAAGACAACGACAGCGATCAATCTTTCTGCATCTCTTGCGGAAGCGGGAAAACATGTGCTGATTATCGACATGGACCCACAGGGGAATACGACCAGCGGATTGGGAATTGAAAAAAATGAGGTGGAGCACACGATATATGAGCTTCTGCTGGGACAGTGCGAAATAGAGGAGTCCATCCATGACACAGTATGTGAAAACTTGTCTATCATTCCATCCAATGTAAATCTGGCAGCGGCAGAGATTGAGCTGATAGATACCGAAGAAAAGGAATATATTTTAAAAAAATCTCTCGATATGGTCAAAGAAAAATATGATTTTATTTTAATAGACTGTCCTCCTTCTTTGAATATGCTGACGATTAACGCAATGTGCGCAGGAGATACGGTTCTGGTGCCGCTCCAGTGCGAATATTATGCTCTTGAAGGATTGAGCCAGTTAATGTATACGATCAATCTGGTAAAAGAGAGATTGAATTCTAAGCTGGAAATAGAAGGCGTCGTCTTTACCATGTATGACGCCCGCACAAATCTTTCGCTTCAGGTTGTGGAAAATGTAAAAAATAATCTGGATCAGAATATTTATAAAAGCATCATTCCAAGAAACGTCAGGCTTGCCGAGGCGCCAAGCTACGGGATGCCGGTGCTTATGTACGATGCGAAGTCTACAGGCGCTGAGAGCTATCGAATGTTAGCGAAAGAAGTAATGTCCAGAGGTGAGAGATAATGGCTGTCAGAAAAACAGGATTGGGAAAAGGATTAGATTCTCTGATTCCTATTTCGAAAAAGGAAAAAACAGCAGAAAAGAAAATGATCGGCGCAGGGGAAAAGAAAGAGAGCGAGATCAGGCTGAAAATTACAGAGATCGAGCCGAACCGCGAGCAGCCAAGAAAGACATTTAATGAGGATGCTTTGCTGGAGCTGGCGGAATCCATCAAAAATTTTGGAGTCATCCAGCCGATTATTGTCCAGAAAAGAGAAGATTACTACGAGATTATAGCGGGAGAGAGAAGATGGAGAGCGGCCAAGATGGCAGGACTCAGCGAAGTGCCCGTGATTATCAAAAATTTTTCCGATCTGGAAGCAGTGGAGATCGCCCTGATTGAAAATATTCAGAGGGAAAATTTAAATCCGATTGAAGAGGCGTATGCTTACAGAAGGCTGTTTGAGGAGTTCCACCTGAAACAGGATGAGATTGCAGAAAAGGTTTCCAAGAGCCGAACCGCTGTGACAAACGCAATCCGGCTTTTAAAACTGGATAAAAGAGTTCAGCAGATGCTGATGGACGATATGATTACTACGGGACATGCCAGAGCGCTTCTGGGAATAGAAGACGCAGAAGAACAGGTATATTTGGCGCACAAAATTTTTGACGAAAAAATGAGCGTCAGAGAAGTAGAAAAATTTGTTCAGAAAATGCACACAGAGAAAAAACAGAAAAAAGTGCCGGAGAACAATTTTGTATACCAGGAAATAGAAGAGAAGATGAAAGAAATTCTGGGGACAAAGGTGATAGTCAGACATCACAAGAGCAGCAGAGGAAAAATTGAGATCGAATATTACTCTAACGAGGACTTAGACAGAATTTTTGAAATGATACAGAGTATTCCAAGTCAGACAGAAAAATAGACAAGAAAGGAAAAGGATGGAAAGTCAAATTTTACAATTTATAGGGATTGATCCCGGTATTATCTTTATTGTTCTGATATTACTTATTCTATTGCTTTTTATTTATATCATGAAAATCTCCTTTAAAATGACAAGATTTTTAAACAAATATAAGCAGTTTATGAGAGGAAAAGATGGGATTTCGCTGGAAAAATCATTCCTGCGCAGCTTTGCGGAGCTGGATATGCTGGTAGAATCAAGCAAAAATCACATGGAAGAAATACGAAGAATCAAAGAGATCCAAAACAGGACGCTCGTCAAAACAGCAATTGTCAAATATGACGCCTTCAAAGAAGTGGGAGGAAAATTAAGCTTTGCCCTGGCGATGCTTGACCAGGAGAACAATGGATTTGTAATCAACGCGATTCATAATCGGGACGGATGCTATACGTATATCAAAGAGATTGTAAAAGGAGAATCGTATATTATTCTGGGAGAAGAAGAGAAAGAAGCGCTGCGCCAGGCGGTTAATTCTTACGCCGAGATGCAGAATGCCTACGGAGGTTCAGAAAGACCGCAGTAAACCGGCAGAGACTGTGCGCTGCCAGGGACATAAGTAAAAAAAGAAAGTTTTTGATCTCCAGCCATGCCTCATGGCTGGAGATACTTTTTTTTCAGACAAGGTTTTTCTCTTTACTAACGCTCTAAAATAGAGTATGATATAAAAGATATTTCAGATATTGCGCAAAACACACAGCGCAGTCGGCAAAAAAGCCATATAAGTAGAACGGCAATATAGAGGAAAGGAAGAAAACGATGTTAGATATTAAGTTTGTCAGAGAAAACCCGGAAATCGTAAAACAGAATATTCGAAATAAATTTCAGGATGGCAAGCTTGGGCTTGTAGATGAAGTGATCGCTCTGGATCTGAGAAACAGAGAGATCAAAAAAGAAGTAGAAGCGCTCAGGGCAGAAAAAAATCAGATCTCCAAAAAGATCGGTGCATGTATGGCACAGGGCAAAAAAGAAGAAGCTGAGGAGATGAAGAGAAAAGTCGCTCAGTCAGCGCAGAGAATGGAGCAGCTCTCAGCAGAAGAAAAAGAAGTGGAGGAAAAAATCCTCAAAGATATGATGGTCATCCCGAACATCATCGACCCTTCGGTGCCGATTGGAAAAGATGACAGCGAGAATGTGGAAATTCAGAAATACGGCGACCCGGCTGTGCCTGACTTTGAGATTCCATACCACACAGAAATTATGGAAAAGTTTAACGGAATCGATCTGGACAGCGCCAGAAAGGTAGCGGGAAACGGATTTTATTATCTGATGGGCGACATTGCGCGCCTTCACTCGGCGGTAATCGCCTACGCCCGCGACTTTATGATCAACCGGGGATTTACGTACTGCGTTCCGCCTTTTATGATCAGAAGCAATGTTGTGACCGGCGTTATGAGCTTTGCGGAGATGGACGCCATGATGTATAAAATCGAGGGCGAAGATTTATATCTGATCGGAACAAGCGAGCATTCTATGATCGGAAAATTTATTGACACGATTATTCCGGAGGAAGAGCTGCCGAAGACTCTGACGAGCTATTCGCCGTGCTTCCGAAAAGAAAAAGGAGCTCACGGACTGGAGGAGAGAGGCGTTTACAGAATCCACCAGTTTGAGAAGCAGGAGATGATCGTGGTGTGCCGTCCGGAAGACAGCAAGATGTGGTTCGACAAATTGTGGCAGAATACAGTAGACTTATTCCGGTCTCTCGATATCCCTGTACGCACTCTGGAATGCTGCTCGGGAGATCTGGCCGATCTGAAAGTAAAATCGATTGATGTGGAGGCATGGTCTCCGAGACAGAAAAAATATTTTGAAGTGGGAAGCTGCTCCAACCTGGGAGACGCGCAGGCGAGAAGATTAAAAATCCGCGTATCCGGAAAAGACGGAAAATATTTTGCGCACACGTTAAACAATACCGTAGTGGCGCCGCCGAGAATGCTGATCGCATTTTTGGAAAACAATCTGCAGGCGGACGGAAGCGTCAAAATTCCGGAAGTTCTCCAGCCATATATGGGCGGCATGAAAGAAATCCGCTGAGTGAAGGAAAGACAAACAAGGAGGTGGCAACCGTGCATCAGTATTTAAGAGCAATTGGATTCAGCGAAAAAATGTCCAGAAAAGAATTAGATATCATGATGAAAAAAATGATTTTAAAGAACGACAAAAATGATGTTGTCAGAGAAGAGGACGGAACCGCGTTTGTGGAAATCCATAAAAAGTTCGGCGAGAACATCGGAATTACACTGTGCGGGGAGTTAGACCAGGACGGTTTTCACCAGGAATACTATTTTCCGTATCTTGAGGGAAGCGAGGTCTCCACAAGAGAGGATCTGATGGTAGAACAGTCGGGGTCAGGGGAGACATACACAGCTGCGTGTGAAGATCCAAGAGTGGGAGTCACTTTGATTTTTTTCCTTCAGAATGCAGCGGCATTAAAGAGAGAGAAGCTTCAGGGGAATTTGACTCAGAAAGAACAGAGCACGATCTTAACCGGACTGTCGCTGGAGGGAAAAATCCTGCTTCCGATTTATCGAAATGCGATGCAGATGGCATATGAAAAGGAAAGCATATCGAAAAGGAAGAATCTCCTGGCAGACGCCAGAAAGGGAAACGAAGAGGCGATTGAGAGTCTGACTCTGGAGGATATTGATACGTACTCAATGATCTCAAAGAGAATTCAGAGCGAAGACGTATTCTCCATCGTGGACACCTTTTTTATGCCATACGGAATGGAATGCGATAAATATCAGATTTTGGGTCACATTTTGGAGTGCAGGAAGACGGAAAACGAATATACGAAGGAAAGCTTATATCAGATGAGACTGGAGTGCAACGACATTGAGCTTGAAATCTGCATAAACGCAAAAGATTTATTGGGCGAACCGGAAGCGGGCAGACGGTTCAAGGGCGTCATCTGGCTTCAGGGAAAGATACAGTTTTAACAAAAAGCAGAGAAGGACAGATCCTTTCGGTTTGGGAGAAAGATCTGTCCTTCTCTTGCCATGTCCTATTATAGGATTGACGCGATTCCCTTTGCGCTCCTAAGCTCAATATCCCTGAAATGACTGCGGGATTTATTTCCAATTTTACATCGATGCCAAGCTGCCTATAATGCTGCGCCAGCGCTTCTGTGCTGTCCCGCACTTCTTCATCAATGGATGTCTCCTCCAATGACAAGCAGATTTATCTCTGCCCCGCCGATTTTGCAAAGCTCGTGCATGACCGAACCTCCATCTCCAGTATGTGTGCGGAGTACAGTCAATGGTCGGTCAGCCTGCGCTGCGGGATAGAGTGTGACCTCTTTTCCCGATATATCAAATTGTTTCTTTGCGTATGCGGTTCAGAAGAACACCTGTTCTGTATTTTGCTATCCCTCCTCAAGCAGCTCTCTGTCCGATCACGGCCGTGATTTTCAGGTTCATGGCTTCATGAAATTCTCTCTTTCATCACACTGTTATCTCAATTTGATTCTTTTCAAAATCTACGATGCAGCTTTCATAATAGCCGTCACCCGTTGTGCGCGGACCGCTGATAACATCATAACCATCGTTCTTTAACTGAACGGTCAGCTCGTCGACCTTCGCCTTGCTTCCCACAGAAAAAGCGACATGAATAAATCCGGTTCTGGTCTGGCTTTTTTCCTCATCTTTCATATCGGGTCTGTTCATGATCTCCAGACGTGAGCCTCCGTCAAACGAAAGAAAGCAGGAACGGAAGTTTGTTTTTTTGTTGTGATATTCATCACCGGAAACGGCTCCAAAATACTTCTCGAAAAAATTCTTTGCTTTTTCCAAATCATTTACGTACATTGCAATATGTTCAATTTTCATAGTGATCTCCTTTCGAAATTTTAACTGCCTGCAGCTCTTTAGTAAAAGAATACCGTCAAACAAGACTTGATACAACCTATATTCAGCCATATAACTATAAATGAGCAAATTAAAAAACTGCACAATGCCCCTATGCTATTAAAGTCATGACTTCCTCAAAAAGGATGTGTCTGGCCC
>CAWVKK010000035.1:0-31234 GCA_963929865.1 uncultured Eubacteriales bacterium
GTCTGGAAGTTGTCCGCTAACTGTTCTTCTGTGAAAGAAGCTTTTCCGATCGGCACATGGATAATGTTGGTCTTGTCCAATCTGTACTCAATCTTACCGGCTTTGATATCCTGAACTGCTTTTGTAACATCCATCGTAACCGTACCAGCTTTTGGGTTTGGCATTAAGCCTTTCGGTCCAAGTACACGTCCCAGACGTCCTACAACGCCCATCATGTCTGGTGTAGCGACAACAACGTCAAAGTCTAACCATCCTTCGTTCTGGATCTTCGGGATCAGCTCTTCTGCTCCAACGTACTCTGCTCCTGCTGCAAGCGCTTCATCTGCCTTTGCATTCTTTGCGAATACTAAGACGCGCACTTTCTTGCCTGTTCCGTGCGGCAGAACAACAGCGCCTCGGATCTGCTGATCAGCGTGACGTCCGTCACATCCGGTTCTGATATGAGCTTCAATTGTTTCGTCAAATTTTGCTACAGCTGTTTTCTTTACTAAAGCCATAGCTTCTGCTGTATCGTATAAAGTTGCACGGTCTACCGCCTTAGCAGCTTCTACGTATCTTTTTCCTCTTTTCATATTAAATAACCTCCTGGTGGTGTTTGCGGGAATCTCCCTCCCACGTCCTTTTCGTTTTCAGTTTGCCTATCCTCAGTCTGATCCGGCAGATCAGTCAACTACCGTGATACCCATACTTCTTGCTGTTCCTGCGATCATGCTCATAGCGGTCTCAACAGAAGCTGCGTTTAAGTCCGGCATCTTCATCTCAGCGATTTCTCTGAGCTTGTCCTTTGTGATCGTAGCTACTTTTGTTTTATTCGGAACGCCGGATCCTGATTTCAGGTTGCATGCCTTCTTTAATAAAACTGCTGCAGGAGGAGTTTTTGTGATAAAGCTGAAGCTTCTGTCCGCATATACTGTGATGACTACCGGGATGATCAGATCGCCCTTGTCAGCTGTTCTTGCGTTAAACTCCTTTGTAAACTGTACGATATTTACACCATGCTGTCCCAGTGCAGGACCAACTGGTGGAGCTGGTGTAGCCTTTCCAGCAGGAATCTGTAATTTAATATAACCTGTTACTTTTTTTGCCATTGTCAGGCACCTCCTATGTGGTAATGTCGGGGGATTTCCCTCCCACTTCTCCGCCCTGCGGAGATATCAATCAGTTGCTGCGCAGCAGCGTCTCTCCTCTGTACTGCTCCAGATTTTTGAAAAACTACTGCATTTTCTTTACTTCTGCGAAACTTATTTCGATTGGCGTTTCGCGCCCAAACAAATCAATATTCATCGTGACAACCTGTTTACTGTGGTTCATAGTCTGAATCACGCCTACCGTATCTTTCCATACCCCGTTCGTTACAACCACGGTATCGCCTTCCTGGAAATCCACCTGTACTTCCGGCGGCTTGATTCCAAGCGGCTTCATCTCTTCCTCGGTAAGTGGCACTGGTTTTGATCCAGGACCAACAAATCCGGTTACTCCTCTGGTATTTCTTACAACGTACCAGGTATCGTCATTCATAACCATGTTTAGGAGAACGTATCCGGGAAACATTTTCTTTTGAACCTGTTTCTTAGCGCCGTTCTTCATCTCCACAACATCCTGCATCGGAACTCTCACTTCGAGAATCTGATCTTCCAGATGACGGTTTTCGATTGTCTTCTCAATGTTGGCCTTTACTTTGTTTTCATACCCTGAATAGGTGTGAACAACATACCAGTTTGCTTCTGACATCAAATCACCTTGTCCTTATCTCACTAAGAAATCAACACCATATTGTACGATCATGTCAATAACTGCAATCATTACACCCAGTACGACAGAAACAATCATAACTGCAGTTGTCTGTTTTCCGATTGTCTTTTTATCCGGCCAAATAATTTTTTTAAATTCTGCTTTCAGTCCATCCACCCATCTTTTTTCTTTTTTCTTTTTCTTCTGGGTTTTCTCAACTGCTTTTTCCGCATTTTCTGCCATATCTTTCACTTCCTTAATAGCAAAACCAGATTATTTGGTCTCTTTGTGTACTGTGTGAGTTCTACAGAACTTACAATATTTCTTAGTTTCCATTCTGTCAGGATGTGCCTTTTTATCCTTCGTCATGTTGTAATTACGCTGCTTGCACTCTGTACATGCCAATGTGATTCTAACGCGCACAACTTCCACCTCGCCTTCCTTGTGTTTTCTTCGTCTTTTCTTCCAGTTCGCGATTGCTGTTTTTAGGCATAAAAAAAAAGCCCGTTTTCATTCGCTCGTCCATTTTATCATACCACTGCCCGGAAAGTCAAGTTTTTCTCTGTCATAAATTAAAATTCTTTTGTCCGCCGCATTCTTTCAAGTGGACATTGTCTTAATCCGGCTGACTTTCAGGTTATGCTTTCAAACAGTTTCCGCATCTTTTTCCCAGATACGGAAACCGCATAAAATTCCTCTGATTATTCAGTATCTTTTATCATCTGGCGGTAATCCAGGAATTGGAATCCCACCTTCCGGTACAGCGCCGCCGCGCCTTCGTTCGCTTTCGTAACCTCAAGACGATACCGTTTTACATCCGGGTATTCGCGGAACACCCATTCAAAAAACGCTCTTCCGTATCCCTTTCCTCTGTATTCCTTTTTCAGGAAAATTTCTTCTATCATCAGATTGATTCCTCCGATTTCCGAAGCAAAGTAAAACGTCAGATACGCATACCCCGCCATGACCGCGTCCTCTTCCAGGACGAGTCCCCGGATCATCTTGTTCTCCGACGCCGCATTTTGGAAGGTCTCTCTCAGTACGGACGGGTCGACCTTATGATCGACTGCATCGCTTTGATAAAACTCCTTGACCATTTCCATCACGCTGTTTTCATCTTCCGGCGTCATGTCCCGTATTGTCAGCATAAATCACGCCTCTCTTTCTTTGTCTCTGATCGCTATCAGCTTACCATGGAAACGGCGTTCTGTAAAGCCTTCTTTCCTCCTGTGCGTTCTTTTATCCTTTTCTTGACTTTCGCCGCAGAAAATGAGATATATTTGTTAGAGTCTGCAGGGCTGCACAAGCCGTGCGGCGGCTGAGCAGCCGGCAGGCATCTTTTTTTAGTAGGAGGTTTTACTATTATGTACACTGCGTCTGACACACGATATGATACGCTTCCCTACCGCCGGTGCGGCGGCAGCGGCTTAAAGCTTCCCGCCGTCTCTCTGGGACTTTGGCACAATTTCGGCGATACCGCTTCCTTTGAGGCGATGGAGCAGCTGTGCTTCACCGCTTTTGACCACGGTATCACCCATTTTGATCTCGCCAACAATTACGGACCGGAACCTGGAAGCGCGGAAAAAAATTTCGGAAAAATTTTGAAGGAACATTTCAGACCGTACCGGGATGAACTGATCGTCAGCACAAAGGCGGGATATGAGATGTGGAAGGGTCCTTACGGCAACTGGGGAAGCCGGAAGTATCTGATCGCCAGTCTTGACCAGAGCTTAAAGCGGCTTGGTCTGGAGTATGTCGACATTTTCTACCACCACAGGATGGATCCTGAGACCCCTCTTGAGGAGACGATGGGCGCGCTCGACTATGCGGTAAAAAGCGGGAAGGCGCTGTATGCCGGTCTTTCGAATTACGATGGTCCCACTATGGAAAAAGCCGCCAAAATCTTGTCTGATCTGCGCTGTCCGTTTATCATCAATCAAAACCGCTATTCTATCTTTGAGCGCAGAATCGAACGCAACGGTCTAAAGGACTCTGCTTTGAAGCTCGGCAAAGGGATCATTGCGTTCAGCCCGCTCGCACAGGGTCTTTTAACCGACCGCTATCTGAACGGGATTCCAAAGGACAGCCGTATCCGCACCGACGGACGTTTTTTAAAGGAATCGGCTTTGACAGATGAGAGATTATCCCAGATACGGGCTCTGAATCAAATTGCCTGCGAGCGCGGTCAGACGCTTGCTGAGATGGCGCTGGCATGGATTTTTAGAGATGGGGCTGTGACAAGCGTTTTAACAGGCGCCTCCAAACCCGAACAGATTGTGACCAACCTAAAAGCAGTTGAAAACACTTCATTTTCCGACGAAGAGCTCAGAAAAATCGACGCAGTCAGCCTGAGCTGATTTTTCTCTCTCTTTCACAAAGCCAAAAACAGGAAACAAAAAGCTCTTGGCGGCGCCGTTTTCTTTGCCGGCGGCACAAAGAGCTTTTTGATTTTCAGCTTCGGATGACGGTTCCGTCTTTGATCACGCACTCCAGTTCCAGCCGGTCGTTCATCAAAACAAGATTGGCTTTTCTCCCCGGCGCGATCACCCCGTACCTTTTTTCTGCTCCGAGCGCTTTTGCCGGGTTTGCCGTCGCACATGCGATGCACGTCTCGAGCGGGATATGCATTTCCTTTACGGCAGTCTTCATGCAGTCAAACAGATTCGTCACCGATCCTGCCAGCGCGCCGCCGGGTGCCAGAACGGCGTACTTTCCTGAGACTTTAACGTTTAGCCCTCCCAGCGTATACATTCCGTCCGGCATTCCTGTGGCGCGCATACTGTCGCTGATCAGAATCATCCTGTCAGCCCCCATCAGGCGGAAGGCAGCCCGCACAGCCGCCGGATGGACGTGAATCCCATCGCAGATAATTTCCGCCGTCACATGAGGGCTGTCTGCGGCGGCTCCGATCACTCCGGGTTCTCTGTGTGAAAAGGGAGACATCGCATTGTAAAGATGGACCGCATGGCTTGCTCCGCGGTCGAAGGCTTCCTTTGCTTTTTCATACCCGGCGTTCGTGTGGGCGAGGGATACCTTCACTTCTTTTTTTACTTCTTCGATAAAAGAAATAGCGTCGCTCGCCTCGGGCGCCACTGCGATCACCTTGACAAGTCCCTGCGCTGCCGCCTGGAACTCTCTGTACAGCTGCGCGCTGCAAGGAAGAATATATCGCTCGTCCTGCGCTCCCTTTTTTTCTCTGCTGATAAATGGTCCCTCCATGTTGACGCCCAGCAAATCGCTTCCCCTGTGGGTCTTCTCCTGCTGCTTCTTAAATTTTGCCGCTGTCGACAGAATCCTTTTTAGTTCCTGCTGCGGGAGCGTCATCGTGGCGGGACAGATTGCCGTCACCCCCACAGACGCTTCATATTCTGCTATCTTTTCCAGCGCCTCCATCGTTCCGTCGCAGAAATCATATCCTTTGCAGCCGTGGAAATGGACGTCGATCAGCCCGGGAATGAGATAGCTTCCGCCGCCGTCTATCACACGATCGCGCTCTTCTCTTTCCGGCGATTCCTTTCCTTTGTGCAGCGCAACTTCTTTTATGATATCATTTTCAATCCGGATCGTTCCCGGCAAAAAAATCTTTTGTTCTGTATAGATATTTACGTTTGTAATGATCATCCTGTGTTCTCTCCCAAAACCCGCCAAGCTTTTTCTCAGTCTGTCAGCTTCGACAAAGCGGCTTCATCTCCGATTACTGTCACATCCCCGTGAAGCTGCAAAATAGAAGCGGGCACCTGCGGTGTGATGGGACCTGACAATGCCCTGCGCACAATCTCAGCCTTCTCTTCTCCGCTTACAAGGAGCACAATCTTTTTCGCCTGCATGATGGTTCCGATTCCCATTGTGTACGCCTGTCTCGGGACGTCCTGCTCTGATTCAAAGAAGCGCTGATTCGCCTCGATCGTACTCTTCTGCAGGCAGACGCAGTGTGTCTCCTTCACAAAGCTTTCACCCGGCTCGTTAAATCCGATATGTCCGTTGTGCCCCAATCCCAGCACCTGCAGATCCGCGCCTCCCAGCGACGCGACCAGCTCTTCATACCTTCGGCATTCCTTTTTTTCGTCTTCTTCCATCCCGTCCGGGAGGTAGAAAGCTTTCATATTAATATGGTCGAACAGATGGCTGCGCATAAAATAGTGGTAGCTTTGGATGTGGTCCCTGGAAAGCCCTCTGTACTCGTCAAGGTTGACGGAAACTGCCCTGGAAAAATCTGCATCCCCGCTGCGGTACCGTTCGACCAGTTTTTCGTACGTCCCGACCGGCGTCGATCCTGTCGCCAGCCCCAGCACGCAGTCCGGCTTCATCATAAGCTGCGCGCAGATCATATCCGCCGCCCTCCGGCTCATCTTTTCATAGTCCTTTTCTCTGTAAATCCTCATGAATTTCTCCTTTCCCGCGATTGTGCTCTTTTTTACAGTCTGAAACTGTCCACTATATTTGTATTATATCATACGCCTTCCGTATTCGCAGCAGAAAAGAAATCAGGATGCGTTCTCTTTTTCACCCAGAGGCAGCGTTACGGTAAAAACGGTAATGCCGTTGCCGCTGTGCGCTTCAATCGTTCCTCCGTGCAGCGTCACGATCTCTTTTGCGATCGCAAGTCCCAGCCCCGCGCCCCCTGTATTGCTGCTCCGCGCGTCGTCTAAGCGGAAAAACTTTTCAAAAATCGTATCTAATTTCTGTTTTGGGATGGTCCTGCCCTGATTGAGAAACAAAATCTGCGCTGTATCTTTTTCTTTTTTGACTTCTATTGCAATCTCTGTCTGCGGGCTGCTGTATGCGATAGCATTTTTCAGGAGGTTCTGGAATACCCGCGCCAATTTTTCCGGGTCGGCGCAGATTGTCAGATCCTCCTCCTTTTTTAAAGAGATCGTGTTGCCGTGCGCCTTTAAGAGAGGGTAAAATTCATCGCTCATCTGGATCAGCATATAGGAAAGATCGATTTTTTCTTTTTCCAGGACAATGTGCTGCAGATTGTACCGGGTGATGTCAAAAAATTCATTGATCAGTCTTTCAAGCCGTTTTGCTTTTTCCAGCGTAATGCGGGTATATTTTTCCTTTTGCGGCTCCGGCATGTCGGGAACCTCGTCCAAAAGGCTTAAATATCCTATGACGGACGTCAGCGGCGTCTTCAGGTCATGGGCAAGATATGTGATCAGATCATTTTTTCTCTGCTCCGCCTCTTTTGCGCTGCGCTCGCTTTTCTGAATTCTAAGTTTGAGCTGGTTCATCCAGTTTTCCGCTTCTTTTAACGGTTCTGGCAGGATAATCATCTGGTCGCTCTTTTCGTATACTTTTTCTGAGGCTGTGACAATCTCCTCCAAAAACTGATACGGCTTTTTCCAGTAATGGTAAAAAATCATCCAATTCCCGGCGAGCAGGGCTATCACCCCAAACGCCGCCTTGTGCGAGTCTATCCAGGAGAGGACAGACGAGTTCATCAAAATCCCCGGGAAGAGGCTGCCGCCAAACAGATCTGTTGTGACTCCATACGCCGCAAACAGAGCCGCTGTGTAGAATACCATCATCAAAATCATTCGAAACAGCAGCTTCCCGCCGATTTTTGACATGCTTCCTTTTTCTTCCTTTTTGTTTTTATTCAATTTTATAACCGCACCCCCAAACTGTCTTGATATATTTGGGATCCTCAAACGAATCTCCCATTTTTTCGCGCAGATGCCGAATGTGAACGGTGATCGTATTGTTGTTTTTGTTAAAATATTCATCTCCCCAGATCTCGTGGAAGAGCTCCTCCGCGCTTACGACCTTTCCTTTTTCCCGGCACAGGATGCTTAAAATGGAAAATTCGGTCGGCGTCAGTGACAGCGGCTTTTCATTCAGCATACATTCATGGGCTTTCAGCTTGAGGATCAGTCCACCGTGTACGATAAGGTCGTCATTCTCCGGCTGTACGCCCGCGTTGTACCGTTTGTAGCGGCGCAGCTGCGCTTTTACCCTCGCTACCAGTTCCAGCGGAAGAAACGGTTTTGTGATATAGTCGTCCGCTCCCAAAGTCAGCCCTGTAATTTTGTCGATCTCTTCCCCTTTTGCCGTCAGCATTATGACAGGATACTGATACTTTTCCCTTATTTTCCGGCAGATCTGAAACCCGCTCATCCCCGGCAGCATCACGTCTAAGATAGCAAGATCCAGCTTTTCCTCTTCAATACATTTGAGCGCTTCCTGCGCTGTATAGCGCTGAAGCACTTCAAAATTTTCATTTTTCAGGTATACGGCGACGAGATCCGCGATCTCCCGCTCATCGTCAACAATCAATATTTTCTCGCTCATCTGCTTTGCGTCTCCTGTTCTTTTTTATCGTATCAAAAATTTTAAAAGATGTTTTACTATTTTGCTGATAAACTCTTAATGTTTTCCTAACGCTTCCTTGGTATTTCTGCCTTTTATTTTACCATACCTGGATTGTTTTTCCTATTATTTCTCTTTTTTGTGTTTAGGCGGTGAAAAAATACGTTTTTTTATTTCTTTTTTATCTGAAAAGGTGATTTTTTACTCTTTCTTTTTCTGTTTTTTTCGTCAATAGTGATATATTATTCTTGATTTTCAAATTTTTTATTGGTAATATTTTAGTATCAAGGTGCGCATCTTTCTGTTATTCATGAATAATTAGACAATTTTTTGTCTGATCGGCAAAAATTTTATATCATTGCAAGGGAGGTATTAATGTGAAAAAACAAAATAAACATATCGCGAAAGGTCTTGCGGGGCTGATGACGCTTTCTATGTGTCTTGGCTCTTTGAGCATGGTTGGATTCGCTTCCGAGGCAGACGCTTCCGAGACAGCTCTGGGCGTCGTGGAAACTGCATATGGTTCTGCACAGGGTGTTGCGGGGGAAACATATGAGGACGTAACCCTGTTTAAAGGCGTTCCTTACGCTGCTCCTCCCGTCGGAGATCTCAGGTGGAAAGAGCCGCAGGATCCGGAGTCATGGGACGGCGTGAGAGTATTCGACACGTATGCAGACGCTCCGTGCCAGTGGGAGAACGACATGGCAGCTGATCCGTGGAAGACAGACTTCTACTATGAAGAGCTTCCAACCTTCAGCGAGGACTGTCTGTATTTAAACATTGCGACGACTGCTGTGACCGGCGATGAGAAGATGCCTGTCTATGTATGGTTCCACGGCGGCGGACTGAATCACGGCTTTTCCTACGAGGTGGAGTGCGATCCGGAAGCGCTCGCGGAAAAAGGCGTTGTTGTCGTGGAGGTCGGCACAAGACTCGGTGTGTTCGGCTATATGTCGCTGCCGCAGCTCGATGAGGAGAGCGAATACGGTGCCAGCGGAAACTACGGTCTGATGGACAGCATCAAGGCAGTCGAGTGGGTAAAAGAAAATATCGAAGCGTTCGGCGGAGACCCTGAAAATATCACAATCGGCGGACAGTCCGGCGGTACGAGCAAGACGGCGGCTTTCTTCGGAAGCGAAGAGGGGGCAGAGCTTGTCGACAATGTCATCTGGCAGACAGGTCTGAAATACGACACCTCTTTCCGCTCTCAGGAGGAAATCCAGGAGACGAGTATTGCGTGGCTGCAGGAGTGCGGTCTGACTGGAGAAGAATCTCTTGAAGAGCTGCGCGCGATGGATGCGTCTGTGTTTATGGGGGAAGAAGATAAATACGGCATGGCTCCGCAGGCTATGACAGTCGACGGAAAATATATCCAGTATGAAAACTTAAAAGAGGCATATGAAGCAGGACTGTTTGAGGGCGTCAATATCCTTGTCGGCGCGAACTTAGGGGAAAGCACGCAGGACGGCGTAGGCGGAAACGCTATGGAGACCGCTGATGAATTCTACGCTTACTTCAAGGAACTTCTCGGAGATCTCTATGACGAATATGATTTCGAAAATCTGGTGCAGGTTACTGACGAGGATGCGTTTGATACCGCACGTACACTGCATTCATTGGGATTCTCCACAAGCCTCAGCACAAACATCACAGCTGTAGAATTATTCGGACAGTATTACGATGAACTCAATGAAGACGGGGACGTCTATGTTTATCTGTTCTCCCATAAGACGCCTGGGCGCAATGAGGATTACTACTGGGCATGGCATTCCAGCGAATTATGGTATGTATTCGGCTCTTTAAGAGACATCCCGCAGCAGCGCGACTGGGAAGAATGGGATTATGAGCTGGCTGATATCTGTACTTCATACTGGTCAAACTTTATGAAGAACGGAGATCCGAACGGCGAAGGACTGCCTGAGTGGCTGCCTTCCACTTCCGAACAGATTGCGTATATGGATCTGGGCGATGAAGACACTATCGGCTGCGTAACCGATATGGATCAGTTAAAAGAATTGATGATCGCATTCTGCCAGCAGCAGTTTGGATTATAATATTAGAGTATCATATTAGAGTGTGAAAAGGGGAATGCCCCGGCGGACGCCGCAATCCGCCGGGGCATTTGCCTTTCTATTTTTACTTTTTCTTCTCCGTTTTTATTCCTCATGAATTCCGATCACTTCGTCAACCGGGACGGACCATATCACGCCCTGTGCTTGTGAATTCAGTCCGCACACTTTTCCGATCTCATTCATGATCTGAGACTTTTTTGCTCTCGGCGCGACAATCATCACCAGTTCCTGTTCCTCCTGCATAGAGATTCCCAAAAACTGGACGGTCGCTTCGCTTCCTCTGCGCCTGCCCCTGATGACGGAGCCTCCCTTTGCGCCCGCCTTTGCCGCCGCGTCGATCACGTCATCGCTGTATCCTTCTTTTACGGCCACCAAAATCATAGCGTGCAGCGCTTCTGTGTTCATATGCCGTTCCTCCCTCCGCGCGTACTCCTGGAGAGGCTGGGCTGCTTCTCCCTTGAGCAGATTCATAACGCTCTCCTGCATTCCTGTGACAGGGACCGTGACAGCCACTCCTCGTCCTTTTTTTCTGATATAAAAATTTTTTTCTAATCTCTCAAAAACCGTCCCTACCATTTGCTTGGGCAGGATTGTGACAGTGATCACTCTCGCGGTCCCCTGCATTCCGCAGATATCTAAAAGTTCTGTTTTTGCTGTCCCCTGACCTCTGAACTGATAGTAGACAGGCAGGTGCAGCTCGCAGAGGAGCCGGTCTATTTTTCTATCGATCCCTATATCTGTTATCAAAACTAACAGCCGAAGGGAGGGCAAATCGGATTTCATAAAAAGTTCCTTTCTCTGTCTGTGTCAAGCCGCTCCCCGCTGTCTTCGGACTGCGGGAGAAGCTTTTTCAATCATTGTTGCTGCAAAAATATCTATGCGTTATATTTCCTCATCCTCCGCTTCAATAATCTTATCTTCCAAAATCGGCCGTTCTCTTTTAGAACTGTGCCGCGTTTTATAGTTGTAGAGAACTCCCATAATCTGTATGGCAATCAGCGGGGCGAGCGCTACCAGGGCGACTGCTCCGAAGGCATCCGTCACCACATTTCCGCCCAGCGCTGTGCACGCTCCCATTGTCAGCGGCAGCAAAAACGTAGACGTCATGGGACCGCTTGCCACTCCGCCCGAGTCAAAGGCAATGCCGACAAAAACGGAAGGCACTTTATAGCTCAGAAGCAGCGCCGCCGCATATCCCGGAATCAGGATCCAATAGATGCCCGCTCCTGTCAGCACCCGTATCATAGCAAGCCCGACTGCCCCCGATACGCCGGCAGAAAGGCACAGATTCATCTGCTTGTGCGAGATGGCTCCCCCTGTGATCTCCTCTACTTCATGGTTGAGGATCTGTACAGCCGGTTCCGCCTTTACAATATAGTAGCCGATAAGCAGCCCGGTCGGTACCAGCAGCCATTTATACGAGCCTGAGACCATGCTCTCTCCCAGCAAATTTCCCATCGGCGCAAAGCCAATGTTAACCCCTGTCAAAAAGAGTATCAATCCAAGAATCGTATAAAAAAATCCAACGCTCATTCGGAGAATCTGCCGTCTGTGATATTTTTTTGTAAAGATTTGAAACAGAAGAAAAACGAGAAGAATCGGAGTCATACTGACCATGACTTCCTCCGCGTACCGAGGCAGCGCCTGCACAAACTGGTAAATCACGTCCTGCGTTGTAGCGACCTCCGGAATGAGTACGGGAGTATAGACCGCATCGGTCGGGTGATAAAAAATCCCCAGCAGAAGGACCATCAGAATCGGTCCGATACTGCTTAAAGCGATCAGTCCAAAGCTGTCGCTGACGCCTTTTTTGTCACTGCGCGGCGCAGAAAATCCGATTCCCAGCGCCATGATAAAAGGAACCGTCATCGGTCCTGTCGTAACGCCTCCTGAGTCAAACGCTACAGCCAAAAATTGCGTCGGCGCGATCAGTCCTACCAAGAATAAAAGTATATACATCACCGTCAGCAGACGGGACAGATCAATTTTCAATAAAATTCTTAACACTGCAGCTACAAGAAAAATTCCTACGCCTGCCGCTACCGTCAGCACCAATACCTGGTTTGGAATGGAAGCGACCTGGTTTGCCAGCACCTGTAAATCCGGCTCTGAAATCGTAATCAGCACTCCCATCACAAAGCACACTGCCATGATAAAAAGGAGACTTCTTTTCTTTACCAGCCATCCTCCTATTCCCTGTCCCAGCGGCGTCATAGACATTTCGGCCCCAAGCTGAAAAAATCCCATTCCCGCGATCACAAAGGCTGCTCCGGCAAGGAACAGGGCGACCGCTCCGATTTCCATCGGGATGAGACCAATGCTCAAAATCAGCACGATCGCTGTAATCGGAAGAACGCTTGCCAGGGATTCGTGAACTTTTTCTCTTAGCTTTTCCATTCATTCACCTACCGTTCTTTTTTGCGCTTTTTATGCTTTCATCTGTCTTTTTCTCTCTAACCGGCGCTGCCGGATTCCATCGCGCAGATTTCTTTTCGTCTCGTCTTTTAAATCTTTGCGGTACTGTCTTAAAATATGAATCGTTTCCTTTTCTTCTTTCATATCGCATATCATTCTGTCTGTCGCCGCCTGCACGTTGAGCTTATTTTTCTCAAACAGATATCTGGTATAAATATTTTTCACCGTATATCCTCTCCGGGCCATATTCACGCTCGCCGTCTTGGCAGAATCAAACTCGCTGCTTCCCCCTGTCACAATGATCAGGTGGGTGTCCGTCTTGCTGGCCACAATCTTTGATATGATCCGCTCGATTCCCCGCGGCACCTTTCCGCTTTCGCTCTCAAAGATCAGACCGATCGTTTTTCCCGGTGCGAAAATGATCTGCTGTCTTCTGTAGTCGGAAGCCCGCAGGCACACTACCTGGTCATATTTGGAAAACGTCTCCGCAAATTCCTGACAGCTTTGTTTTGTATCGTCGTAATAAATTGTTAGTCCTTTCAAATAAACCGCGCCCTTTCCACCATATTTTTTCATCCTGTCCCCTTTCTATTCACTGCCTCCGGAACTCGCTTTTATCTGACCGCATTTTTCTCATTTCGCCCATGCTATCGATGTATTCCCGTTTTTAGAGGTATATTTCAAATTCATTCCGCGCGGCAGGAACAAAAGGAAATAGTCCATTTTCGTTCAACATTGCCCTTTATTTTCTCTCATCTTGAACTATTTACTTCTAATATATCTTATTTTTTGCTTTTATGTCAACCTTTTTTACAGTTCTTTTATATTTTTTTGTTATTCTTTTAAATTTTTAATCTTTAATATAATATTCTGAAAATTCATTGCAAAAAACAGGCATTCAAAGGAACTCCTCTGGACGCTAAGCAGCGCCGTATTGGCGTTTTCTCTTTGAATGCCTTTATGCTCCGACCGGCTGCCCCGCAGTCAGTCATTCTTTTTATCCGGCAATATCCGCCGTCTTTTGATCCGCTGCCGTTTTTTGCAGTCTCAGGACAATCAGCAGCGCCGCAAGCATCACGGCAAAGCCGGTCAGAACGTATTTTGCCATGTCAAAAGTCACTGCGGAAATCTCGAACAGCGAGGGAAGAATCATAAGCGCTGCGAACGTTCCGAAGATCATCGTCACACAGATAAAGCTTCTAAGCTTTGTAAACGGAATACAGCTTTTTATCACCGCCGCCATCGAAATCAGAATCAGCAGCACGTACATGACAGTCTGTGTCTGTGAAACGGTAAACGGCGCTGTCAGGCTGACCGCCCCGATCATCAGCGCGACAATGATTCCAAACGGAAGCGCGCGCTGCAGCGCTGTTTTTAAAAAGGTTCCGACCGGTTTTCGCGTATCTGACTCAAAAATAGTCAGGAACGACGGATACGCTTCGATGCAGGCATCGATCAGCGTAATCTGAATCGGAATAAACGGGAAGGAAAAGTTAAAAATCAGGCACAGCAGCGATACCAGGACCGAATAGATCGTCTTGATAAAAAAGACGCCCGCCGTCCTCGTCACATTGTTGATTACCTTTCTTCCTTCTAAGACGACCTGGGGCAGATACGTAAAGTCAGAATTGAGCAACACAATCTGAGAAATCTGTCGGCTCGCATCGCTTCCCTCGGACACGGCAATCGAGCAGTCCGCTTCCCGAAGGGCGAGGAGGTCGTTGACGCCGTCCCCCGTCATCGCTACATGGTGTCCCTGTCTCTTCAGCGCCTGTACCAGCTTTTGCTTTTGTTTTGGCGTCACTCTGGCAAAGACGGCATATCGGCGGCACAGCCTGTCAAAGTCGGCGTCTTCTCTGACTGTGCTCAAATCAATGGCGTCGTTCCACCGCTGCAGCCCCGCCTTTTTCGCAATCATCGTCACAGTTTTGATATGGTCTCCGGAAATCACTTTTACGTCCACGCCCTGCTCCCGGAAATATTCCAGAGTCTGCCGCGTATTTTTTCGGATTGTGTCCGCCAGCGCAATCAGATAGAGCGGCGTGATGTCATCCGGCAGTGCGTCCTCGCTCTGCCATGTCTGCGCGGTGTATCCTATTGCAATCACCCGGTATCCTTTTTCCATCTGAAGCTCAGCTTCTCCTGCGTGATTTTTTAAGATGCGTTCCGGCGCTCCCACGAAGACGGTCCCCCTGCCCTCAAAGCTGATAGCTCCCCATTTTCTCTTTGAAGAAAACGGAATTTTGCAGACCGGCTTATAAAACAGCTGCGGGGAAAACTCTTCTCTCAGAGCCTGAATCGTCACATTGTTGTCGTCGCTTGCCTTTAAGTAAGACTGCAAAAGCGCTTCGCTCTCCTGCCCCAGAGACTGTGCCAGAGGGATGACCGTCTGCACTTTCATATTTCCGTCCGTAATCGTTCCTGTCTTGTCCAGACACAGAACGTCTACGTGGGCCAGAGTTTCCAGCGCATACAGATTCTGGACGAGTATCTTCATTTTTGCGAGCCGGATTACCCCTGTCGCCAAAGAGACGGAAATCAAAAGCACCAGCCCTTTTGGAAGCATCCCTAAAAGCGCCGCGGCGGAGGATACGACTGCTTCGCCAAACGAATCATTTCTCAAAAAAGTCGCCTCCAAAAACAGCAGGATTCCAAGCGGAATGATCAAAAAGCTTGTAAAACGCGTTACTTTTTTCATCGAACCCAGCAGCTCTGATTCCGTCTTTTTTTCTTTTTTTACTTCCTCCGCCAGCTTTGTGGCGTAATTTTCGCTTCCCACATGGGTGACTCTGGCATAGCATCTGCCGGCGATGACGGAGCTGCCGGAATACAGAGAATCCCCCGGCTCTTTTGGCACAGCGTCGCTTTCTCCTGTCAGCAGAGATTCGTTTACTTCCATCGATCCGGCTACGACAACCGCGTCGTTGCAGATTTGTCTTCCGCTGTCCAAGAGCATGATGTCATCTTTTACCACCTCATCCGATTCTACAGTCAATTCCTTTCCTTCCCGGATCAGCGTAATTTTAGGGCGATTTAAAATCGACAGGTCGTCCACCAGTTTTTTCGCCTTTAATTCCTGGGCGATTCCGATCGCTATGTTCAGCACAATGATCGCAAAGAAGAGCATGTTTGAATAGGCGCCCGCCGCAAACAGCATAACCGCAATCATCAGGTTCAGCAGATTAAACAGCGTCACAATATTCTCTTTGAAAATCTGCGCTTTTGTCTTTGTGACAGATTCCGGACTGCTGCCGCATTCTCCTCTCGCCCTTCGCTCTGCCACTTCCTGGGGCGTCAGTCCCAATATTGGTTCCTGCATTGCATTTCCTCCATATTTTGTACCACACAAAAATTGTTACGATATCATTATACTGATAAATAGAAAAAATACAACTGACAATTTCCCAAGTCCCCCATGTCTGCGGTGCAGATATGCACAGTTCCGCCCGCCTTGTCTCCGTATCTGGATCAGCATATCTTCACGATATTCAGTTTCTGTTCAAAATCATGTTTCTTTAAATAGGACTGATATCTGCTCGGAGTCAGTCCCGTGTATTCTTTAAATTCATGGACAAAATGAGACTGGTCAAAATATCCCAGCTCTGCCGTGATATCTGTCAGGATGCGCACGCCCGGATGGTTCAGCGCAGAGACAGCAGACTGAAACCGGATAATCTTTGCGAACTGCTTCGTGCTCAGCCCTGTCTCCCTGTGAAACATTTTGTTGAGATAGCGGACCGTATATCCCGTATCTTCGGCAATTTTCTCCACTGTGATGCATCCGCAGGAGCGGATCATGAGATTGCAGGAGTGAAGAACCAAAAGGCTGCGCCGTTCCGTCTGGGAGACTGCGCGGTAAAGTTTCATGTACGAGCGCAGAAAGGAGCGAATCTGGCTTTTAAAATTCGTTGTCCCGAAAATTTCATCCAGCATTCTTTTGTCCGGGAGCAAGGCTTCCAGCGGAATCCGGTTTCCCACCAGCTCCTCCATCGTACTGCCGCCGTCCGCGATCGGGTTGTATCCAGGGAGAAATCTCACACCGAAATAACACGTATTTGGTTTCATCAGCACTGCCTGCGGCGTCAGCACCGTCCCGCACAGCTTTGCATACGGATGTGCTGCATCGCAGCAGAATACCATGTCCACGCAGCCGTCCGGTATCGCATAGCGCGGCTGTGCCCCTGTCCTGCACTGATAGAAGTGGACAATTCCATATCGGTTCATGATATATTTTGCATAAGCTTCTGAGGATGTCACAAAAAATGGCTGTCTTGGCGTCATATAAACTTGTCTTTCCATACTTCCACTGTCCTTTTCTTTGTCTTTGCACAAAAAGAGACAAAAGTCTTTGCGAAATGCAAAACACCTTTGTCTCTTTTTCAAGGATACGTTACCAAAACATCTGCCATTTGTCAACGCTTTCTTTCCGATATTTCTCAGCTTTCCGGTCTCGTTCCGGTATTGACGTCTGCGCGCAGGTGTTCCGTACCGGGCTCTGCTTTCAGATGAAGTTTTTTTGCAAGACCTGGATTATGGAAGATCTGATACAGATCGCTCTCCATCGCCATAATTTCTTTAATCTGATATGGTTTGAACATCGGGCGCTTCATCACGCATTTAATCCAGACAACTGCATAGACGGACAGCACGGTCAGCACAATCAGAAAAATCGCATATATTCTCCGTTTTACCGCCCAGTCAGGGTCAATACTGTAAATCATAAACGCATTCCCGATGATTCCAATGATCGGAATGACCGGTCCAAACGGAAGTTTAAAGGTGCGGGGCGCTTTTGGAAGACGTTTTCTGAGAATCAAAACATCACAGTGTATGACGATATAGGATGTAATCCAGAACATGCATCCTGTCAAAATCAAAAATGTCAGCTGGCTGCTTGTGGAAAGTCCTGTCGCATTGATCAGGATAACCGCGAGGGAGACGAGCAGGAGTCCGACATACGGCGTTCCACGCCTGTTTTTTCTCATAAAGACGGACGGCAGCAGCTTGATTTTTGCCATGCCGTAGCAGATCTGCGCCATCGAAAAAATTGCCGTATTGATTGTGCTGACGACAGCCAGCAGAGAAATCACCGTCATCCACGCCGTTCCCATCTTTCCAAAGAGCAGCGTGCCGTACAAAATATGCGGCACTGTGCTTGCTCCAAGCTCTTCCCACGGTGTATAGCGGCTAAAGCCGAATACCATAAAAATCTGCATTGCCAGAATCGCCAGCAGGCTGATGATCATGCCGAGCGGTATATTGCGGCGTGCATGTCTGACCTGAGTCGAGAGCGGTATGACAAATTCCGCGCCGATAAACAGAAAGAAGGCCAGCCCGAGCAGGGATAAAATGTCGGAAGGGTTTGAGGAGATCACGGCCTGCTGCTCTACAATCCTGCCTGTCCCAAGCCCGAATGTGCCCATGATTCCCATAATGGTCAAAGATCCGATCAGCCCATAGGCAACCATATTTTGTACTTTCGCAAACATGTCCACGCCAAACAGGTTAAAAACCGTCAGGATCACGATCAGCGCAATCGAGTAAACGCTCCCCGGAATCGGCACGCCGGAAAACACACTGCTCAGCGTGTTTCCAAACATCGCCGTTTCCGAGCTTCCCATGATAATCTGACACGTCAGATATCCGCCGACTGTGAGCACAATCGAGACAAACGGTCCAAAACATGCGATCGTGTACTGTGCCATGCCCCCGGTAATGTTGGGCATCAGTGCGTTGAGTTCACAGATCGAAAGCGCCGTGAGAATATTAAACGCACATGCAATCGTCATCGTAATGATAAACGGCGTTCCGACCGCAGCGGCCCCCTGACCGATCGAGAGCAGACAGCTCGTCGCCACGATCAGACCCACTCCGGTGGCTATGACGCTTGGAAGTCCTAATTTTTTGTTTTCCATGCCAGTTCCTCCCATATCTCTATTTTTCTCCCTCGGCAATCGCTTCGTATCCTTCTTCTCCGGTGCGGATCCGGATGACATTCGTGATATCTGAGACGAAGATTTTGCCGTCTCCGATGTGCCCGGTATACAGTTCCTTTTTCACAAACTCTAACAGATCACTCAGCTCCTCTGTCGGAAGTACCATCATGACGACTTCTTTCGGCAGCAGCTCTATCTCTTTTTCCTTCTGTTCCAGTTCAAATTCCTGCGTGCCGTGCTGTACACCGCATCCCAGCACCTGATATACTGTCATTCCGCTGATATGAAATCTTCCGAAAGCTTTTTTTAGCGGCTCAATTTTCGAAATTCCTGTGATAATTTCAACTCGTGATAAAGACATCGCCATTTCCTCCATTCTGTTCTTTTTTGTTTTTTCGCTTGTCTTTTCGTTTCTGCCCACACCTTTTTATATGCTAAATTTGTTCAGAAAAACCGATCATACCGAAATGCCGAAAGATCCAGCGCCGGCTCCTGATCCATCGCAAGCTGTGACAGTACCAGTCCCACTGCGGGGCTGATTCCGAATCCATGTCCGGAAAAGCCGCAGGCAAGGATTAATCCCGGCACTTCCTCTACCGTGCTGATGACCGGAACGTGGTCTGCGCAGCTGTCCATCCATCCTGCCCAGCTTCTCACAATCTTGATATCCGCCAGGGACGGGAAATAGCGCATGATTCCGCGGCATGCCGCCGAGGCTGCAATGCTTGAGGAGAAAGGTCTGCCCGGCTTTGCATATGGCTCATATCCGGAGTTGAGACCGAACACAAAAGATCCATGTGTTGTCT
Organism: uncultured Eubacteriales bacterium; assembly: GCA_963929865.1. Classification (GTDB taxonomy): domain Bacteria; phylum Bacillota; class Clostridia; order Lachnospirales; family Lachnospiraceae; genus JAGZHZ01. The sequence goes on from CAWVKK010000035.1 coordinate 19,273, forward strand.
GGTGTCCGTAAAAATCAGCGTCCGCAGTTCCTAACATCTGCCAGAACATCGGCGGGGCCGCCTCAGTGACCAGCGTCTCCAGCAGCACCGGCTGCATCGGAATGTCAATTCCCACCGTAGATGCGAGGAAACGGCTGTTGTATCCGGCCGCGACAATGACTTTGTCTCCTTCATAGACATTTCCTGCTTCTGTCACGACCTGGCGCACCGCACCTTTGATTTTACGCAGCTGCGTCACATTTTCTTCCGAGATAAAATGCGCTCCCATGCGGCGTGCCGCCTTATAATATCCCAGCGTCGCCGCCAGAGGGTTAGCGTGTCCGTCTGTGGGACACCAGCTGGCGCATGTCACTTCCTCTGACAGATAGGGATTGATCTGTCTTGCCTCATAGCCGTCAATCATGCTTACATGCAGTCCGCATTCCACTCCGCGTTTTGTCAGCCCTTCCAGGATCTCTTTATGCCTGTGCGTACTCCCCAGGCGCAGGTTGCCATGCTGATAATATTCCACATCCGTATCCAGCATGTCGGAGAGATCCTTCCAGATATGTTGGATAGCGTACATGGCTAGCGGCAGTTCTCTGGGATCGCGCCCCGATTGGCGGACGCCGCCTCCATTGCGGCTGGATCCCCCGTCTCCGATGTGCTCGCTGCCTTCCAGGACAAGGACGGAAATTCCGTTTTTTGCAAGGTTGTATGCCGCTGCGCATCCAATGATGCCTCCTCCGACAATAATTACTTCCGCATTCATTCTTTCTCCTCCTTGTCTCTCGCCAAAATGTACATTTCAATCGGGCGCATCGGGGCTCTGCCCGTCGCTTCCCTCAGCTCGTCCGGTCGGATGCCGAGTTCTCTGGCCACGATGCTTTTTACCAGTTTTGTGCACGTCTGTCCCTGGCATAATCCCATCCCTGTCCGGAGATAGCGGCGGATTTCTGTCAAAGTGAACATGCCGTCGTGAACCGCCCTGCGGATTTCCCCTTTTGTAATCTCTTCACAGCGGCAGATAATGACATCGTCGTCCGGAGCCGGCACATATTCTCCAATCTTTCGGTTTCTGTCATTCATCTCGCATCCTCCCTTCGAAAAAATCTTGCCTTCATCGCGTATTCTTTTTTTACTCTGATCGTCAGCAGACGGGTCTGGTCAAATGCCTTTGCACTTCTGACCTTGACCACTTCCGCCTCGCATACCTTTTCTCCGCTTCGGCTTAAGGCAATGCCCTTTTCTCCTGTCTGCGGCAGAGGCAAAAACTCGTACGGCATGGTAATCTCGGCCGTGCCGTCTCCGCAGTCCTCGTCAATCAGAAAAATAGCCTGTCCGGAACAGGAGGCGACGCACATTCCGCATCCGCTGCACGGCGCGTCCTCATCTACGGCCGGAAGTGCCGTAATCCTGCTTCCGATTTTAATGCAGTGTCTTGTGCAGGCGTCCTGACACGGATTGCATGGAATATTCTGCGTGCACTCTATGACCGGGTGAATTCCCTTTTTGTGCGTTACGCCCGGAAACCGCTCGATTTCTTCTTCCGCGACAAATCCATGTCTCAAAAGACTGCCCGAGATCGCTATGCCTTCTTCTGTCTGCACAATCTCTTTGCCGCGCATTTCCGGGGCAAACATCCCTTGGCGCAGCCCTTCCAGCGCAATCTTCTGCTGCTGAAATTTCTGTTCTCCTTCTTTTTCCGACAGAAATCCAAGTCGGACGGACGCTGCAATTCCTGCGATTCTCCCTTCAATCATCGCACTGGAGGCTTCTTCAATGCCAGAGACATCGCCTGCGGCGTAAATCCCCGCAACAGAAGTCTCCCCGTACTCATTGACCACCGGCACAAATCCTGCTTTTTTCGGGTTATTCTCCATCTGGCATCCCGCCATATCGCAAAGCTTTGACATGGGAGACAGCCCGACCGCCAGACAGATGGCATCTACTTCAAAGTGCTTTTCGGTTCCTTTGATGACCTGCCAGTTCTTGTCCACCTCACCGATCGTAACACCGGTCACAAAATGCTCCCCCTCTGCCCCAACGATCGTATGAGACAGATAAAACGGAACGCCGCAGCGCGCAACCTTTGCCGCATGTACGCCGTATCCCCCGATCCTCGCCGCAGCGTCTGCGACCGCCACCACCTCACAGCCTGCCTGCATCAGCTGAAAGCTGACCACCAGCCCGACGTTTCCGGATCCCAGCATCAAAACCCGTTTTCCCGGAAGAATTCCGTACAGATTCATCATAGTCTGCGCAGCTCCTGCCCCGATCACTCCGGGGAGCGTCCATCCCGGAAACGTCACCATATTTTCACTCGCCCCCGTCGCAATGAGAATGGTGTCTCCTTTTACGTGCTCTACATGCTCTCCTATTTTGACGGTAAGTTCTTTTTCCGGAAACAGTCCGATTACCGCTGCATTCAGTATAACTTCCACTCCAAGATCGAGCGCTTCCTTTAAGAGTTCTTCTCCTATTCGAAAACCGCGGATTTTCGCCTTGTGTTCCTTCGAGCCGAAAAATTTGTGGATCTGTTTAAAGAGCTGTCCGCCCGGCTTCGCATTTTCGTCGTATACCGCCACATGCATACCGCATTTTGCCGCTTCAACCGCTGCGCAAAGTCCTGCCGGACCGGCTCCTACTATAATCATATCGTATCTTTTCATTTTTTCTCTCCTCCGTCCGGGCGTTTTGCGCTGAGTCCGTACTGCGTCCTCACATCCATTCCCGCCTCCAGCGGCGTCATGCAGGTGCGCACGTTTGGTTTGCCGTTTACAACCATCACGCAGTCGGTACATCGCCCGATCGCACAAAAAATGCCCCGCGGACTGTGCTGTTTTCTCGTATAGCGGTGTACCATCACCCCGGCATTTTTCAGCGCCATCGCAACCGGCTCTCCCGCGTATCCCTCTAATATGGTTCCGTCAAAGGTGAACGAAACCTTCTCCCCCTTCTCATATGTTCCAAGAATCGGATGCTCCTGAATTCTCATATCTTTCATTGTCTTTTTCCTCCCGTCTGTATCAGATCATGTGCGGCGTATCCCACAGCTTCAGTCTCGTACCGATTTTCTTTTTCAATGCGTTGCGGTATACCACTGTTCCCCATGCGATATCTTCCACCGGCATTCCTCCGATCGAATAAATCACAATCTCGTCTTTTTTCCGGTGAACCGGAACTTTTCCGACCAGAATGTCTCCTAGATCGTCAATCTGCTCCACGCTCATTTTTCCCTCTGCAATCAAATCCATAACATGTACGGCCGGAATCGGAATCGTGTTGTAGGCATGAGGTTTCATCTCTTCTTCCCACGCTTCATACAGTTTAATATTGTCAGCCACAATTCTTGCACGGTGTACCAAAAAATCATCGTCAAAGCGCAGCGCGGCAGTTGAGCTTATCACAGCCCCCGGTTTGATCCATTCTTCCGCGATATACGGGTATTCCTCCGGATTTCCTGTCGGTGTGGAGGTATTGGCAGCGACGATATCGGAATCGCGCACCGCCTCTTCTATCGTGTCGACCCCATAGACCTTTGTCTGAGGATACTCTTTTTGGGCGTAGCGGATAAAATTCTCAAGCGAGGCTTTTCCCCTTCCTTTTACCTTAATCGTTTCGATTCCCGGCCGGACTGCCATAATCGCCGCGAGAGACGTCCTGCTCATCACACCCGGACCAATGATCCCTGCCGTCTTCGCATCTTCTTTAGCAAAGTATTCATATCCCACCCCCGGCACAGCGCCTGTCCGGTATGCGGACAGAATATTGGCAGACATATATGCCAGCGGGACACCGGTGTCTTTATCATTCAGCGTCAGCATTAAGACGGACCGGGGAAGTCCTTTTTCTTTGTTTGCACAGTTTGATCCGTACCATTTCATCCCTGCCATGTCAAATTTGCCGCCAAGATACGCCGGCATTGCCATAAATCGCCGATCTGGTCCGTCCACCGGCATTTCCGGAAACGGTGAAGATTTCGGAAAGCTCACCATGCATCCGTGAGAATTTCCATTTGCGCCTCCCATTCTGTAATCACCGATTTTTATCAGTTTAAACATTTCTTCCATAGTTTTAATACAGCCCGCCATATCCCTGACGCCTGCTGCAATCATATCATCTTCATTTAAATATAAAAATTCAACCTTTGGATAGTCCATCTCGATTTCCTCCTCTAATTTTCCAGCGCCGGGGTCAAAAGCCTTTGAGATCCCGCTGTTGTGATATAAGAACGAAAAAAGGAGCCGAATCCTTCTGATTCAAACTCCTTTGTTTGAAAGCTATTTTAGCGCATTTTTTATAAAATGCTTGTAAAAATCGGAACTGGCATTCTCTCACTTTCCATTTTGGCGTCGCCGGCCGCTGGAGATCTGCGAGGACATCGCTGCTTTTTTAAAAAAACTTTTTTTGTTTTGAATGGAACAGCTCTTTTGAATCGTATTATAATTAAAGAGTAATATTTTTTTACAGGAGGGATTACTATGAAAAAAAGATTAACGATCTATATGTTTGCCGCAGCGTTTGCCATTATACTCGGAGGAATCTCCGTTACCGCCGCCGGCAGAGGTTACGGCGGCGGTAACGGTTATGGAAATGGCAATGGTTGCGGCAACGGCAATCAGCATCACAGAAATGCCGGCATCTGCGATTATGCCGGAACGCACTGCCGTTTTACCGACACCGACCAGGACGGCATCTGTGATTACTGCGATCAGAACGTACACACCTTCACCGATAAAGACTCAGACGGCGTCTGCGATTTCTGCAGGCGGGAAGTCCATACTTTCACCGATGAGGACCTTGACGGTATCTGCGATTACTGTGATCAGACAGGTCATGCCTTCACCGATGAAGACCAGGACGGCGTCTGCGATTACTGCGATCAGAACGTACACACCTTTACCGACGAAGATCAGAACGGTATCTGTGACTATTGCAGATGGAATTCTTCTCCTGACGGCGTGTCCAGCCATCTTCACTGCGGATCTGTCTGTCACGCGCAGCAGGGTTATCAGGGCGGCAGATGAATGCTGACAGAACAGAGGATGTGGCAAAGGGATGCGCAGTGAGGAAGAAGCAAACAGAGCGATCGAGCTGTATGCAGATACGGTGCGCCGTATTTGTCTGGTACATTTAAAAAATGATTCCGATACGGAGGATATCTTTCAGACTGTTTTTCTGAAATATGTCCTCTATACAAAAGCCTTTGAAAGCGAGGAGCATGAGAAGGCCTGGATCATCCGGGTCACAGTAAATGCCTGCAAGGATCTGTTAAAAAGCTTTTTTCACGCGAAGACAGTTTCTTTGGACAGTCTGCCTGAAATCGCTCTGGAAATGCCTGAGGATAATCGGGATATTTTGGAGGCGGTTTTATCTCTGCCGTCTAAATATAAAGATGTCGTGTATCTGTATTATTATGAGGAATATTCTGCCGTTGAGATCAGCAGGATCCTGAAAAAAAATGTCAATACCGTTTATACGCTTCTGACGCGCGCCAGGCAGATTTTAAAGGTTAAGCTGAAAGAGGTGACAGAAATTGAGCGATAGATGGAAGGAGACATTCGACTCCATTCACGCGCAAAGCAAGCTGAAAGATCGTACAAAAGAATATCTTGCCAAAAAAGTATATCGAAAAAAGGGGAGCCGTTTTTTTGTCTGTCATCGTTTTGCCGCTGCGGCAGTCTGTCTGATGTTCGCTTTTTTTTCAGGAGGATATTATCTTTATTTTTCTCCGACTGCTTTTATCAGCGTCGATATCAATCCTTCTGTGGAGCTGGGCGTCAACCGGTATGACCAGATCGTCTCCGTGGAAGGATATAACGATGACGGACAGCTTTTGGCAAACGCTCTCGAAATTAAATTTATGAATTATCTCGACGCCCTGGAGCAGATCTTATCAGATCAGACTGTCCAGGCTTACTTTTCCGAGGACGGACAGATGTCTCTGACCGTGGCGGGTGAGAATGCATCGCAGTGCAGCAGCATTTTGGAGAATATACAGTCCTGTGTGTCAGACCGCCAAAATATTCACTGCCATGCAGGCAGCGCTGAGGAAATCCAGGCGGCTCACACAGCAGGTATGTCCTTTGGAAAGTACCGGGCTTTTCTGGTTTTGCAGGAGCTGGATCCCTCGTTCACCGCAGACCGTGCCAGCGGCTTGTCCATGCGTGAGATCCGCGATTTAATCGCCCAGTATTCTAATCTCGAGCAGAGCACGCCGGGCGATAGCTCTGACGTTTTGACAGAATGTGAGGAATCAGAGGGGCACAGACAGGGACAGCAGGGACAAGGTCACAGATACCAGCGTGGGCGGCACAAAACACAGCACTAAAAAAACAGGGGAAGCCGGACATGCTTTTTGACATGTCTGCGGTTTCTCCTGTTTTTTCTTATTGATTGATCCTGATCTGGCTTCCTTTTTCTTATCGTCTCTTTTTCTTTTGTTCCGCTATGCTGTGATTTTATTTTTGCTGACCAGATCCTTCTGCTGCTCCTGGTTTGTCTTTCCTTTGTTCTTGACGTTCATCACCAGCATCTGCAGTCTGTTTTCGATGTTGGCAAAGCTGACGTCGGGGTCATAGTCCAGCGATAAAATCTGGGCGTCCGGGTAGCGTTCTTTGAGCTTTTTTACAATTCCTCTGCCTACTACATGATTGGGCAGGCAGCCGAAGGGCTGTAAAATCACAAAAGCCCTGCAGCCCTTTTCGGCATTGTGCAGGATTTCTGCCGGAATCAGCACTCCCTCTCCCGCGTCGAATGTGTGCGGCAGCACCTCCTCGCTGACCTGCGCCAGCTCGGGCAGCCGGCATACAGGCTGATACAGCGGATGTTCCCTGGCAATGGAATCAGCAAGATCATGCGCTCTCTCAAAGATCCAGTTCGCCGCGCTGTACCATGTCTTTTCCGCGATCGGCTTATGGAGATGATATTCCTCGATAATCGACTTTTTATTGAAATAAATCTTCCGTATGACGTCGGTCATCCTCGCCTCGATAATTTCAAATCCGTTCTTTTCCAGATATTTCTCTATATCGCGGTTTGCTCCCGGATGGAAATTCAACAGATATTCCCCGACAATCACAACCTCAGGTTTTCTCTGCGACCTGTCGTAGGAGATCTGCTTCATCACGGATATCGCCTTTTGAAATCCGGCTTTTGCTCCCCGAATCCCCTCTCTTTCTAATCCGTCAATCACAAAATCCATTGCCTGCTCAAATGCCTCGTCCGCGCTTCCCGGAACTGTCTCATACGGCCGGATCTTGCGCAGCAGCTCTTCTAATATGTCAATCATCGGCATGGCGAAGGCAATCCGCATTGATGTTCCAAGATTCATCTTGTATCCGGGATGCATCTGATGGCTGTCCTGGTCATCATTTGTCAGGATGGGAACCTGAGAAAATCCTGCGTCGTCAAGCGCCTTGCGCAGAAGCGCGCCATAGTGTGTCAGGCGGCAGTCCCCGACATATTTTGCCATGGCAATCGCGACGTGATTCACATCATACTTTCCGCTTTTTAAGGCGGCGAGCGCTTCCCCGATCACCATCTGCGCCGGAAAGCAGATATCGTTGTGCACATACTGTTTTCCCAGGCGGATTGCCGTCTCTCTGCCAAGCTCGAGCGGTTCTGTCCGAAGCCCCTGCTTTTTCATCGCCGCCGACATCACTCTGCAAAAGGCGTGAGACGTGTTCGGAACCAGCACGACCTTTTCCTTTTTATCCTGTCTGGAAAATTTGACACGGTATGGGTCTTGCAGCTCCTTTACCTGATATTCTCCCATGCGTGCGCGGCGCATCGATACCGTCTCGGCGAAGGACCGGACGCGGATGCGGAGAGGTCCCTGCACGTCGCTCTCGTCTACTTTGAGGATCAGCGGAATTTTTCCCGATATCTGCTTCATCAGCCTTATAATTTCATCTGACAGATACGCATCGTGACCGCATCCGAAGCTGACGATCTGCACATACTCCAGATGGGAATCCCGGGCGGCTAAAATCGCCGAGGACAGCATCCTGGCGTGGTAATTGTTCACAATGTCGAGCGTGCTTTTTTTCAGATCCATCTCATTGATCTGCGGAAGAGAGTCCGCCGTCAGAACCGGGATGCCCAGGCTTGTAAACAGCGACGGCAGATCATGGTTGACAAGAGAGTCTGTCTGGTACGGGCGCGCTGCCATCACGACTGCGTACGTCCCCTTTCTTGTCACATCCTCAAGGACTGCCGCCCCCGCTTTTTTCATCTGATCGGAAAATGATTTCTGCGCCTCATTTCCTGCCCGGACTGCGCGGCGCGTCTCCTCTTCCGGCACGCCGAATGTTTTTTTCATGTATGAAGCCAGCTGTTCTTCCTGATCTCTCGGCGTGTTCCAGAAAAATAAAGGCGCGTCGAGCGGAATGCCCCACTGGCTCTGCGGGTCGTCAGAATTTTTTACAACGAGCGGATACCCCTTTACGACAGCGCACATCGATTCGCTTGTTTTCTCTGCATTTTCCGGCATCACCACGTTCATAGACGGCATAAAAATCCGGTCTGCCTTCTGTTTTGCCAGATCTCGGATATGACCGTGCACCAGCTTTGCCGGAAAGCATACGGTGTCGGATGTCACTGCGCTTAAGCCGCTTTCGTACATTCTGCGCGTGCTTGGATGTGACATCTTTACCGTAAAGCCAAGCGTGGCAAAAAATGTATTCCAAAACGGCATTGTCTCCCAGAAGACTAAGACTCTGGGGATACCGATCGTAACGTCTCTGCGCATAACCGGCTCCGGGTGCGGATAATCCTGAAACAGCAGCGCTTCCCTTAGCTGAAACAGGTTTGCCGCTGCCTTTCTTCCTGTTTTTTCCTTCAGCTGTGACTTTACACTCTCATCCTGGGGTTTTCCAAGAATCTCCCCGCGTTCGCACCGGTTGTTTGTCACCCAGGCATTTCCGTTTGAAAACTCGATGACTGTCCGCTTACAGTGATTGGCGCAGAACGGACACGGAGAGTTCGAATGCTGAACATAGTTAAAATCTTCCAGAGCGTCCAGACCGATAAACGTCCTCGGGCTGTCTTTCATCCTCTCCTTTACAATCAGCGCCGCCCCGATCGCTCCCATGATTCCCGGATAAGGCGCCCGGATCACTGTTTTTCCCAGATATTCCTCGAGCGCGCGCAGAACCGCATCGTTCTGAAACGTTCCGCCCTGCACCACAATCGTGTCTCCGAGGCTGTCCCGGTTTGAAATGCGGATTACTTTTGTGAACACGTTCTCAATGATCGAGCGGCACAGACCTGCCATGATGTCCTGGGGCAGCTTCCCGTTGCGCTGCTCCGTCACGATGCTGCTGTTCATAAACACTGTGCAGCGGCTTCCCAGATTGGCCGGATGGCGTGAGGAGAAAGCAGCCTCGGCTATCTTCTCCACCGGAATCTGCAAGGAGGCGGCAAAATTTTCCAGAAAGGATCCGCACCCGGACGAGCAGGCCTCGTTGACCACAATATTCGTAATAATGCCGTCCTCCAGCCAGATCGCTTTCATATCCTGACCGCCGATGTCCAAAATAAAAGACGCGTTCGGAATGTACCGCGCGGTGGCGCGCGCATGGGCTACCGTCTCCACCACATGGCATTCCGCCGTAAATGCTTTTGCGAAAAGCTGTTCGCCGTATCCTGTCGTCCCGACGCCCAGAATTTCCAGCTCCGCCCCGGCTGTGCGGTATCGGTCTCTCATTTCCAGCAGAGCCTTCTTTGCCACAAAAAGAGGTTCTCCCTCATTGTGCGCATAGAAGGAGTCTAAGATCTCTTCTTTTTCATTCATCAGCACAAATTTTGTAGTCGTGCTTCCTGAATCGATTCCCAGATAAGCTTTTATTTTCTGTCCGGATTTGGGCGCAATAGGTTTCCGCCGGGGCAGAGCGTGGAGAAGATAAAATCCCTCTTTTTCTTCTTCTGAGTCAAAAAACGGCTTGCTCTGCTTCTCATCTGTGTGGTTGAAATTCAGATTCTGAAGCATTCCTGCAAGCCTTTGCGGTTTCTCACGTTTTTGCCTTCCCTCTTCCAGGTCGGAAAGATACAGGGCGGCGCCCAGCGCCATCATCAGCTCCGGTCTCTCCGGAATCAGAACATCCTCCTCCGTCAGTCCCAGCCTCTGCGCAAACACCTGAACCAGCGTCGGGTTAAAGGTAAGCGGACCTCCCTCAAAAACAACCGGGCTTTTGATTTCCAGCCCCTGAGCCAGTCCTCCGATCGTCTGCTTTGCAATCGCATGAAACGCTGACAAAGCCAGATCCTCCTTTGAGACTCCCTGGTTCAGCAGCGGCTGGATATCCGTCTTGGCATATACCCCGCACCGCCCGGATACGTCGTAGACACACGTCCCTTTGGCAGCCGTCTCGTCAAACTTTTCAACCGGAATGTTCAGAACAGACGCGATCTCATCGATGAAAGCCCCGGTTCCTCCCGCGCAGCTTCCGTTCATCCTCATATCCTTTGTCTCCAGCTCATTCGTCGTCTTATTTTTTCCAAAAAAGATAATTTTAGCATCTTGTCCGCCCAGTTCAATCGCTGTTCCGACGTCCGCATATTTTTTTCTCAGCGCAATGGCGTTTGCGACGACCTCCTGTATGTACGAAACTCCCAGAAAATCTGCCAGCTTTTTGGCGCCCGATCCCGTCAGCGCCAGTTCAATGACAGCGTCCGGCACATACCCCTGCAGCTTCCACAAAGCATTTGCCACGCTTTTGACCTGGTTTGCCTGGTGACGTTCATAGTCCGAGTACAGCACCTCTCCTGTATGGTTCTCTATTGCAACGATCTTTGTAGTCGTGGAACCTACATCGATTCCGACATGCAAAATCTGTTTTTCTTTTTTCATATTTCATTCTCCATTCCTGCAAAAAAATCCTTTGCCATTGAGATTTTTTCTTCGTCCCTTTTCCTTAACCGGCTTATCCTCTTTAAAACTCTCTAATTAGTCTATTATACAGATTTCTCTGTGCAAAGTAAACTTCGAATGTATAATTATTAATAGTAAATTTTTATTGATACCAGACTATATCTTCCGCTGCAGGGTGAAAAACAGCTGCCGCACGCGTGAATCTTCTCACCGTGCAGCAGCTGCCTGATTTTTATTGCTGTTCCGCTCTTCTTTTTTTATCCGGGTGTCAGGTTTCTACTCACACGTCCCTCGCGGGACGTGACCTTTTAATCAACCTATTGTTGTTGGTATCTATAATTTCTACTCACACGTCCCTCGCGGGACGTGACCAAACGTGCAGAAAAATGCGTTCAGCGATACCCCGGATTTCTACTCATACGTCCCTCGCGGGACGTGACATGGGTTTGCTACCTCCGTAACCGGAACACAGGCATTTCTACTCACACGTCCCTCGCGGGACGTGACGAAAGGCTATGAATCCTATGTCACCAGATAACGATTTCTACTCACACGTCCCTCGCGGGACGTGACACTGACGATCCGTTTACGATCAGCAATGCCGTAGATTTCTACTCACACGTCCCTCGCGGGACGTGACCAACGGCTCTTAGAAACAAAATTTTCAGAATGGCAATTTCTACTCACACGTCCCTCGCGGGACGTGACAAAGCAGCGGACAACGGTGTATCATTATGAAGATTTCTACTCATACGTCCCTCGCGGGACGTGACAGTTACACGCTTTGAGGACTTCTTCACTGTCACCGATTTCTACTCACACGTCCCTCGCGGGACGTGACCCGTTTGCAGGCAGATGGGTTGGACATGCATAACATTTCTACTCACACGTCCCTCGCGGGACGTGACATATGCGTGCCGTGCGGTGATGATTGCGCAGGCATTTCTACTCACACGTCCCTCGCGGGACGTGACTATTTTCCGAGAGGTAAATGGGTCAAAAACTACAATTTCTACTCACACGTCCCTCGCGGGACGTGACTTTGCCGATCATGACGATCTACATTTTTATTGCATTTCTACTCACACGTCCCTCGCGGGACGTGAC
>CAWVKK010000036.1:0-20684 GCA_963929865.1 uncultured Eubacteriales bacterium
CTTCAGAGGATAAGTCAGCTTCGACAGCTTGGAGCCACCGTGAAAATCCATATCGGATGTGTAAGCATTAACAGCGTTTCCCACACAACGCCCCTCATGCTCCATACCGAAATACTGAACCTCATGTCCCTGACTCTTTAAATAATCTCCTAATTTAAATATGTAGGTCTCACTACCACCGTTAGGGTAGAGAAACTTATTGATCATTAATATCCTCATCTTACTACCATCCTTGTTTAAAATCGGTTATTTATTATGATAAACTGACCTGGATGCAGATCACTTATATTCATTGCTATATCAATCTTCAAAATCATCTTTTCAATAATCGACACGTAATCAAAAACCAATCTTTTCAAATTTTCAAAACTATCTTTTTATGTGTTACTCATCCAGCCAGAAATCATATTTTCACCAGCACCTAACTTGATACTCAACCTACTTGACCCGCCAGACTGTACATATCAACTGATACTCGTCACCTTTGATGTGCCATTCGGACAGCTCATCTGGTAATCAACCGCCTTAAAATGCCAGATGTACATCGTTTCTGGTACTCGACACCCTTGATTTGTAGCACTCATTTCCTCGGACAAATCGGCTGATACCCGACCACCTTGACCTGTAACACTCAAAATTCCATGTATCTTACCGACCTTTAAACCTCGGACAAGGCTTGATACTCAACATTATTTATATGAAGGATCTGTGGTTTGAAATCATCAAGGACAAGGCGCAACTTCTTACGTGTCTCTGAAGAATAGATAGTTTTCAGAGGATATGTCAATTTCGCCAGCTTGGAGCCACCATGAAAATCCATGTCAGAGGTATATGCATTGACGGCGTTTCCCACACAGCGCCCTTCATGCTCCATACCGAAGTATTGAACTTCATCTCCCTGGCTCTTTAAATAATCACCTAATTTAAAAATGTAGGTTTCACTACCACCATTTGGAAAAAGAAACTTATTGATCATTAATATCCTCATCTTGCTACCATCCTTGTTTCAAATCGGCTAATTATTTTTTGGATAAACTGACCTGGATACAGGTCACTTATATTCATTGCTATTTCATTTCATAAATTCAGGTATTTATGATCTTCATTGCATCTCCTAATAACTCTATTTCAATCTTCAAAATCATCTTTTCAAATTTTTAAAACCATCTTTTTCTGCGCTACTCATCCGCTCCAAATGATCTTTTCACTAACCCCAACCTGATACTCAACCTACTTGACTCGCCAGACTGTACATATCAACTGATACTCGTCACTCTTGATGTACCATTCGGACAGCCCATCTGGTAATCAACCGCCTCAAAATACCAGCAGTACATCGTTTCTGGTACTCATTACCCTTGATATGTAGCACTCATTTTCTCAGACAAATCGCCTGATATCCGACTACCTTGACCTGCAACACCCAAAATTTCATGTATCTTACCGACCACTAAACCTCGGACAGATCTTGATACTCAATATTCTTGATTATCAATTTCATAAAAAAATAGTAAATGTATTACTGTTTTGTTCATTTTTTAATAACCATTTAATTTTTATAGTTAATTTGTTCTCATTTTTATTATTTTCGAATTGATTATTTTTCTAAGCAATTCAATTATTTTTTGCATGATAACTGCAAATACAATCGACCCAATCAATACTATTACAACAGTAACAATATACTGAATCCAGCCATTTCCAATCCTATTGTTGATTCCTAATTTTTCAACTAAGCGGAATATAACCATGTGCGAGAGGTAAATCTCCATACTGAGAGAGCTGATGAATTTTGTAAATCGGTTTTCCAGTACCCCCCCCGACTCCTGCCGAGAGCATATACTAAAAGGGATACGGATACGAGTAACATCGTAATGGTATTGCTTCCAATAAGAAAATAGAGAATAACCGTAGCAAGAACGGCTCCGAAACAGACTGCCGGATTGTTCCGGCTGAATCGTTCCAACTTCAATCGGTATTGATAAAGCAGACCGCCTGCCACAAAATAACAGAGACTGTAAACAATATTTGTTCTTCCAACATCAAAGTAGCAGCCGCATACATAATTCAGAATAAGTGAAATAATAAAGAATCCCCAGGCTCTTTTTTTCGTTTTTATCACAACACAATAAAATGGAAAGATCAGATAAAATGCAAAAATCAAACCAACAAACCAGCCGACGCCAATGACAGAAATATCGTTCGGAAACAAGCCGAAAAGTAACGTAACATCTGCAAATCCTTCTATCAAAGACGCTTTGCTCGGTGCCATTACGATATCGATTAGAACAAGAAATGCAAAGAAGGGAAGGATTTTACGGTACCGTTTTTGATAGAAAGTTTCCAGGGAAATCTGATTCTTTGATATCTTGTCAAAGTACCCGCAGCACATTCCGAATGCAGAAATAATCATAAAGAGAAATACAAAATTGGTAAAAGAAGGGATTAGTCTGTCATAGATAAAGCCGGAAATATCATATTTGTTATTAGCACAGACATGCATCATCAAAATTCCGATGCAGGCAATCGTTCTTAAGCCATCTATGGCATCGTAACGCTTCCTTTCCATGATCAATGTTTCTCCTTTCCGACGATTTTTTTATAAGTTTTCATGCTCTATACAGCGCCAGCGTTTTTTCTACCGCGTCATTCCAGCCATATTTTTTTAAGATAAAAGCTTCTGCCTCGTTTTTATATGTCTGAACAAGATGGGGATGATCGCACAGCATCTGCAGTTTTTCTTTTAAATCTTCGACGTTTCCCTTTTGAAAAAGAACGGCTTTGTCCTCTACAACCTCCGCACATTCTGGAATATCGGAGGTTAAACAGCAGTTTCCATAGCTCATGCCTTCCAGCAAGCTTAACGGCATTCCCTCCAGATCGGACGGAAGCGTATAGAGATACGCGTTACTGTACAATTCATGTTTGATTCTCCCCTGAACGAATCCGGTAAAGAGAATCCTTTCATCTCCTTTGGCGAGTTGTTTTAACTGCTCCAGAAAGGCTTGCGTATCGGAACTGCCCCCTGCAATCACCAGCTTTTTATCGGTCTTGACCTGCTTAAATGCCCGGATCAAATAGGTTTCGCCTTTTTCCGGAACAATTCTCCCAAGGTAAAGAATATAGTTGTCTTTTTTTAATCCCCATTTTGCGGTTATGGCATCTGCAGCTCTCTTTTTCGGCTGATTGACACCGTTTGGGATAAACTGTGTTTTTCTTTTGTACTGATCAAGAAAATATTGCCGCACGCCGGCGGAGAGGACGATAATCTCATCGGCAAACCGCACGGCATTCTTTTCCCCCAGCATGATATATGCGGACGCCAGCTTTCCCCATTTGGCTCTCTGGTGATCCAGACCGTGTACCGTGACAATTACCCGTTTTCCCATCAACTTTGGAAGCCAGCACATAAACGCCGGACCCTCGGCATGAATGTGAACCACATCATATTTTCCGAATGCAGCTGCAAAAGAGGCAGATACAGAAGAACTCATCGCGGCAAGTCCGCGGCGGTTAATCGTAAAAACATTTTTAAGCCTGACGCCTTTAAAACGTTTGATCTTTTTTCCGTCAAACTCAGCTCCGGCTACATTATGCCCTTTCCGGTTGTAGCAGGTCACACAATTTCCTTTTTCAACCATGCGGGTTGAGAGCTCTTCCACCACTACCTCGATTCCGCCTTCCCGCGATGGAATCCGCTTATGACCGAGCATAGCAATATTCAGTTTTGCCTTGTTATTTTCTTCCATCTGTCCAAGCTCCCTGTTCCGTGTGCTCTGCATTTCCCTCTGCGAAAAAGAGTTCTATTTTCAAATCAATTTTTCTGCACATATAAATTGCCCTGCAAATATCTTTGACCAGGCTCTCCTTTGACGTATATCCGTAGGATTGTCTGTTTATTGTCCATTCAATAGAGATGTTCCTTTTTTGCGGGGTTATGGAAAGATACCCCAACACCCATTTTATCTCGTGAGGACTCCTGGACGTGTCTTACTCATTCCAAGGCGGCAGAACGGGACACGGCTGTGCGGTTCTGAGCACGCAAAAAACCCCGCTCAGCCTTTTGGCTGAACGGGGTTTTTGTGTGCCCGGAATATGATTTGCGATACTGTTTTGCGATGCAGAGCTGCCCTCGCGTTAAAACGACGTCAGAAAGTTGAGAGATCCCTCCGGATTTCCGCTGCCTTTCTCAAGCAGGGAGATCAGTCCCCGGATGGTCTCCTCGATCTCCTCCTGGGAGGAGGGGACAAGGGTGTTGTCCAGCTTGACGGTCAGCACGATGAGAACGATCTCGGCGAGCGCTTCTGGATGGTCAAAGCAGATCTCGCCGCTGTCAATGCCCTGCCGGATGATTTCGGTCAGTTCCGGCTTTAGTCCCACGATAAGGTGCGTCAGATATTTTTGGTGCAGAAACGCCTGCTCCTGGGCGCTGGTCAGGTTTGCCGGAGTGCCTTCCTTCAAAAATTCAGAGGAGGAGGTCCGGCAGGCCTGAAACATCATCGCCATGCGGGTAAACGGGGAGACGTCCGTCTGTCTGCTGAGATTTTTTGCCGTCTCAAGCGGTTTTTCGTAGCATCTCTTTACGAGCGCCTCCAGCATGGCGTCCTTTGAGGGGAAATAATAGTAGATGCTTCCTTTTCCGATTCCGGCTGTCTGGGCGATTTCGCTGACGGAGATCGTCTGGATATTCTTGTCGGAGAGCAGTTCCTCAAGGGCGTCTAAAATTTTGTTGTATTTTGTCTGATTTGGCATAGCTACCGCCTTTCCTGATGAAATGATATGTGAGTGTCCTGCCGCTTTTTCTCAGCCGTCCTATAGATGTCGGGAAACGTCGGATTTTTTTGGATGCGGCCGCGTATTCCTTTAGAGTATACCATAAAGAAGCGCAGAAGCAACGGAAAATTGTGCCAAAAAGGAGAAGAAATTTCACAGAAAATTTGGAAGGAATATAGTTGACCAATAGTCGAAAGAATGATATGGTAATACAGGAAATAAACCGACCGATGGTCAAAAACAAAATGGAGGATAGATCGGCATGACATACGCAGAATTTTTTGCAGAGATAAAGGGGAAATTTATGGAGGCAGACGTCAGCGACATTTCAGAACATCTTGCCTACCAGTTTAACATCACAGGCGAAGCGCACGGGATTTTCTATGTGGAGGTAAAAGAGGGAAAACTGTATGTGGAACCGTATGAATATTTTGACCGCGACGCGATGTTTATCGGGTCAGCGCAGACCTTTTTGAAGATTGCAGAGGGAAAATTAGATCCCGTTTTGGCGTTTACGCTCCAGAAGCTGAAGGTAGAGGGAAATCTGGACAAGGCGCTGAAATTAAAGGAACTGATTGACAAGAAGAGAAAAGGATGACGACCGGATCAGACAGATCAGAAATGGAGCGAGTATGAATGGATTGATCAGATATGGACTGCCCGTCCTTGGAATCGCCGCCGTCGCTGAGATCGGAATCTCCGTCTATTTTTACCGGAGAACGATGATGCGCAGCAAGGCAAAGGTGGAGCGGACTATGAAGATGGCGGGAACCGACTGGAGTCAGTATATGCCGCTTATGGAAAAAAGAAAAGAGTATCAGCTGGCGCAGCCGCACAGAGAAATCTGGACGAAGACGTTTGACGGGCTGAGGCTGCACGCTACGTACTTCCCCAGAGAGAACGAGAAAAAGGTTGTGATCTGCTTCCACGGCTATACGAGCGAGGGGATGAGCGATTACATCGGGCTTTCCGACTACTATCTAAAGAGGGGCTACAGTATGCTGCTGGTGGACGAGAGAGCGCACGGAAAGAGCGAAGGGACGTACATCGGATTTGGATGCTTGGACAGAAAGGATGCGCTTACCTGGATCAGATGGGTGATCGGACAGTGCGGCGAGGACGTACAGATCCTCCTGCACGGAACGTCTATGGGAGGAGCCACCGTTTTGATGGCGAGCGGTCTGAAGCTGCCGGGACAGGTCAGGGGAATCATCTCAGACTGCGGATTTACCTCGCCAAAAGAGGTCTTTACGCACGTACTCCACTCGATGTATCACATGCCGGCGTTTCCGATTATTCAGATTGCAGACTGGATCAACCGGAGAACGGCAGGATACGGTATGGACGAGTGCAACGCCGCGAGGGAAGTGAGAAAGGCAGAAGTTCCGATTCTGCTGATCCATGGGGATGCCGACACGTTTGTGCCGCACACCATGTGCGAGGAGATTTACAAAAACTGCGCGTCGCCGAAGGATAAGCTGATTGTAAAAGGAGCGGCGCACGCAGAGAGCTACTATAAAGATATGGCGTCTTATGAGAAAAAATTAGATGAATTCATTGGAGGAGTAATCAGATGATGAAAACGAGAAAAGGATATCCGGTATATCCGCTGACAGTGGCACAGAAGTTTCACTTTTTCTATCAGAACTTTTGCCCGAAGAAGGAAGTGCTCAATATCGGCACGACGCTGACGATTGAGACGGATCTGGACTGGGATGTCCTGAAGAAATCGATCTATGAGGCATACAGCCGCTGCGAGTCGATGCGCGTGCGCTTTGCCGCAGACAAAGAGGGAAACTGGTACCAGTACGTTGTGGACAAGGAGGAGAGAGACATCGAGTTTGCCGATTTTTCCGGCAAAACGATGGAAGAGGCGGACGCCGTGATGCAGGCGTGGACGGAGGTGCCGTTTGAGCGCGCAGATTCTCCGATGAACCGGATCGTGATGATCAAGATGCCGGACGGATACAACGGACTGTATCTTCTGGTGGACCATATGACGATGGACGCGCAGTCTTTGATCTGCTTCTTCAAAGATATCATTGAGATCTACTGCAACGCGATGTATGAGGGCGTTCCTTACCCGAAGCCGATGGCTTCCTATATCGAGCAGATCAAACGGGATCTGGCGTATGAGGCGGACAGCCCGGCAAAAAAACGGGACGAAGAATTTTTCCACAGAATCATCGAGTCCTCCGAGCCGATCTACAACGGACTTGAGGGCAGAAAGACGCTGGAGGAGGAGAGAGCAAGAAGAGGAAACCCGAATCTGCGCGCGGCGATGAACGTCTCCGATTCCGTGGACTCTGCGCTCGATATTTTCCACCTCGAGGGAGAGCCGACGAAACGGCTGATGGATTTCTGCGAGGAAAAGCACATTTCCTTAGTCTGCCTGCTGATCATGGGAATCCGCACGTATTTCCAGAAGATGAACGGATATGACGACGTCTCCATCAACACGGCGATCGCCAGAAGAGCGACGTTAAAAGAGAAGAAATCAGGCGGCACGAGAATTCACTCCTTCCCGTTCCGCACGATCATACCGGAGACGAAGACCTTTATGGAGGGAATCTACGAGATCAGAGACCTGCAGAATGAATATTTCCGCCACGCAAACTATGACCCGGTTGCGTACTTCGCATACCGCAGCAAATGCTATCCGACTGCCCCGGGACTGACGTACGAGCCGATGTCTCTGACCTACCAGCCGCTGACGCTCAAAGAAAAAGGGCTTGACCAGCTGGGAGATATCCGCTACAAGTCGAAATGGTATCCAAACGGCGCGACGACCCAGGCGATGTACCTGACGGTTATGCACCGCCCGGAGGACAACGGACTGGATTTTAACTTTGAACACCAGATCAAGGCTGTTTCGAGAGAAGAGCTGGAATATTTCTACTATTATCTGTGCCGGATTATGTTTAAGGGAATCGAAAATCCGGATCTGCTGATCGGCGATATCATTAAATTGATCTAAGAGCGGCGCGGGAGAGAAGAGAGACCATGCGCAGGCATGAGACAGGACAAAAAGCCAGGGAATGAAAGAGAGGATATCGGTATGTTTGAAAAATTAGTAAAAATTATCTGCGAGTATGTGGAAGTGGAGCCGGAGAATATTCATCCGGAGTCGAGATTCATGGAAGATTTAGGGTTTACCTCCTTTGACTTTATGAGCATGTTAGGGGAGCTGGAGGATGAGTTTCAGATAGAGATCGACCAGCAGGAGGCTGCAAATATCCGCACAGTCGGGGAAGCGGCAGACTATCTGAAGAAACTGTCGGCATGAGAGAAGAAGAGGTGAAAAATATGGTGTGCAGTACAATCCGCGAAATTCTTGTACAGGCAGAAGAGAAATTTGGTCCCGAGGACGCCGTCCGCTATAAGGTAAGCCGGGATGAGATCGGGGCAAAGTCGTACAGCCAGCTCAAAAAAGACAGCGAGAGCTTCTCCTGTGTCCTGCAGGCTTTGGGAGAAATCGGAAAGCATGTGGCGGTCATCGGAATGACGTCGTATCCGTGGCTCGTATCGTATCTGGGAACGGTGGACAGCGCCAGCGTGGCGGTTCCGCTTGACGTCTCCCTCCCGGCGGAGGAGGTGTGCGAGCTGATCGACCGCGCGGACGTGGAGGTGCTTGTCCTCGACGAGGTCAGAAAGGATGTCGGACAGATCGCGAAGGAGCGCTGTCCAAAGCTGAAGTATCTCATCTCGATGCAGCAGCAGGAGCATGACGATCATGCGTACTCGTTCTGGAAGCTGCTGGAGGAACACGAGGGAAGCTTTTTTGCCGCTCCGCAGCCGGATCAGCTTTGCACGATCATGTTTACCTCCGGAACGACCGGAAAGAGCAAGGGCGTGATGCTGACGCAGCGCAACCTTGCGGAGAACGCGACGTGCCTGGACATGAAAATCCCGTACAGGACCGTCATCTTGTCGGTTTTGCCGATCCACCACGCCTACTGCCTGAGCATGGATATCTTAAAGGGCATATCGCTTGGGTCGGTCATCTGCATCAATGATTCTCTGCTGCGCGTGGCAAAGAATATCAAGCTGTTTCAGCCGAACATGATTCTGATGGTTCCGCTGATGATCGAGACGCTCGCCAAAAAGCTGGAGGACGCGAAGGGGCTGCCGCCTCAGATCGTCAAAAAAGAGGTGTTTGGGGAGCAGTTCCACACCATCTGCAGCGGAGGAGCGTATTTAAATCCGGCGCTGATCGACCTGTTTGAGTCCTACGGAATCACGATTCTGCAAGGCTACGGCATGACAGAGTGTTCCCCGGTCATCAGCACGAGCGTGAGCTGGAACATCAAAAAAGAGGCGGTCGGACAGCTGCTGCCGAACTGCGAGGCAAAGGTTGTCGACCACGAGCTGTGGGTGCGCGGCAGCAGTGTGATGATGGGATACTACAAGATGCCCAAGGAGACGGAGGAGACTTTAGAGGACGGATGGCTCAAGACCGGGGATCTGGGGTACGTAGACGACGAGAGATTTGTCCATCTGACTGGAAGAAAGAAAAACCTGATCATCACGAAGAACGGGGAAAATGTCTCCCCGGAGGAACTCGAAAATAAAATCGGAGAGAACCGCCTTGTGCAGGAGATTCTGGTGCGCGAGAAAGAGGGCGTGATCGAGGCGGAGATTTTCCCGGACTATGAGTACGCCAAAAAGCAGGAAATCGCAGACGTCCGCGCGGCGCTCCAGCAGATCATCGACGAGTACAACAAGGGAGCTGCGCCGTACAAAAAGGTATACCGCCTGAGCGTGCGCGAGACAGAATTTGAAAAGACGCCGTCGAAAAAGATTAAGAGATATTAATAATAGAGAGAGAAGAGCGAAAGCAGACAGACTTTGGCTCTTCTTTTTTTGAACGTTTTTGTTTTGAATTTTTTCGGCAGAGCTTGAAGAGCGCCCGCAAATCCTCTATACTGAATGCGATGCCAGACAGCAAGCCGGAGCCGGCGCAGGAGGAAAATCAGGCGCGGACGGCTTTCACAGATAAGAGGGGGAGAGAGATGAAGCTTTCAGGATATTATTCCTCCGGGGAATTTGCGCGCATGGCAAACGTCTCCGTCAGGACGATCCGCTTTTACGACAAACAGAATATTTTAAAGCCATCCTACGTAAAGGAGTCGGGAGCGCGCTTTTACACCGACGCCGACTTTGCAAGGCTTCAGCAGATTCTGCTGCTGAAATATCTGGGCTTCTCCCTCGACGACATCCGGGAGATGACGATCGGCGACGCCGACTACCACTACATGCTCAACTCGCTGAAAGCGCAGCTGAAGCTGGTGCAGGACAAAATAGAGCAGATGCAGCTGGTTGAGAAGGCGATCGTGGAGACGGCGAGAGAGATCGAAAAAAAGCACGAGCTTGACGGGAGCCGGATGCTGCACCTGATTCATCTGACAAACATGGAGAAGAGTCTGAAGACGCAGTACCAGGACGCGACGAACCTCTCTGCGAGGATCCATCTGCACAGCCTGTACTCCGCCAACAAGGAGGGATGGTTTCCCTGGATTTTCAGGGAGTGCCGCCTAAGAGAGGGGCAGAGGGTTCTGGAGCTGGGGTGCGGAGACGGGGCGCTGTGGAGGGAGAACTTCCAGAAGATTCCGCGTCAGATCGAGATTGTGCTCTCTGATGTGTCGAAGGGGATGGTGCGGGACGCCAGGAGAGCGCTCGGGGGAGACGATCCGAGATTTTCGTTTGAGACGTTTGACTGCCGCAGCATCCCACATGAGGACAGAAGCTTTGACCTGGTGATCGCCGGTCACCTGCTGTTCTACTGCGAGGACATCGGCAGGGTGTGCCGGGAGGCGCGCAGAGTGTTAAAGGACGGCGGAATTTTTCTGTGCAGCACGTACGGGGCGCGCCACATGCAGGAGATCAGCCGCCTTGTGCAGGAATTTGACAGCCGCATTCTGCTCTCGGCTCAGAAGCTGTATGAGCGCTTCGGGCTGGAAAACGGAGAGGAGACGCTGCGCCCCTTTTTTGAGGAGGTACAGGAAAAGCGGTACGACGACTATCTGCTGATCGACAGCCCGCAGCCGCTGATGGACTATATCCTGTCGTGCCATGGAAATCAGAACCGGTATCTGCTCGAGCGGTACAAGGAATTTCGCTCTTATGTGGAGAAGAAGACAAAGAAGGGATTTCTCGTCACAAAGGACGCCGGAATTTTTCTGTGCAGAAAAAAGGACTTGAACATGACGTAACGTCATCTTTTATAATGCAGGTATAACAGCAGACTGTATAACACAACGCAGACGCAAATACGGCTCTGCGATTTCGAAAAAGCACAGAGAGAAAAGGAGAAACAAACGTATGAAGGGAATTATTTTAGCGGGCGGGTCGGGCACGCGGCTGTATCCGCTTACGATGGTGACATCCAAGCAGCTGCTCCCCGTCTACGACAAGCCGATGATTTATTATCCGATGTCTGTCCTGATGAATGCGGGCATCCGCGATATCCTGATCATCTCGACGCCCCAGGATACGCCGCGGTTTAAAGAGCTGCTGGGGAACGGGCACCAGTTTGGAGTCGAGCTTTCCTACGCCGTCCAGCCAAGTCCCGACGGTCTTGCCCAGGCGTTTCTGATCGGCGAGGAGTTTATCGGAACCGATACGGTGGCGATGGTGCTCGGGGACAATATTTTTGCCGGGCACGGGCTGAAAAAGCGGTTAAAGGCGGCTGTCACCAATGCGCAGAGCGGACAGGGCGCCACGGTGTTCGGGTACTATGTCGATGACCCGGAGCGCTTTGGGATTGTGGAGTTCAACCAGGAGGGAAAGGCCGTCTCGATCGAGGAGAAGCCGAAGCGCCCAAAGAGCAATTACTGCGTGACCGGTCTGTATTTTTACGACAACCGCGTCGTATCGTACGCAAAGAGCCTAAAGCCGAGCGCGAGAGGGGAGCTGGAGATCACGGATCTAAACCGGATTTACCTCGAAAACGGAGAGCTGAACGTGGAGCTGCTGGGACAGGGATTTACGTGGCTTGATACGGGAACGCACGAGAGCCTGGTGGACGCGACGAACTTTGTCAAGACGATGGAGACGCACCAGCACCGCAAGATCGCGTGCCTTGAGGAGATCGCCTATTTAAACGGGTGGATCACGAAGGAGCAGGTTCTTAAGGTGTACGAGGTGATGAAGAAAAACCAGTACGGACAGTACCTAAAAGACGTTCTCGACGGAAAATATCTCGATATCCTGCATGATGGATGCAGAAACTAAAGATGGCGGACATGGAAAAAGCGCCGCAGGCGCTCAAAAAAAGCCAGAAAGGAAAAAACATAGAAAGGAGAAGCTGCCCAAGCTTTGCGCAGCACATTAGAGAATGATGACTATCATTGTTACCGGCGGCGCCGGATTTATCGGAAGCAATTTTATTTTTCACATGCTGGAGGCACATCCGGATTACCGGATCATATGTCTGGACTGTCTGACGTATGCCGGGAATCTATCGACCCTGGAGCCGGTTATGGACCGCCCGAATTTCCGGTTTGTGAAAGACAGCATCACGGACCGGGACGCTGTCTATCGGCTTTTCGAGGAGGAACACCCGGACATCGTCGTAAACTTTGCGGCGGAAAGCCATGTGGACCGCTCGATTAAGAACCCGGAGATCTTTCTGGACACGAATATCAAGGGGACAGCCGTCTTGATGGACGCGTGCCGGAAATATGGAATCAAGAGATACCACCAGGTCTCAACCGACGAGGTGTACGGCGATCTGCCGCTTGACAGACCGGATCTGTTTTTCACGGAGGAGACGCCGATCCACACAAGCAGTCCCTACAGCTCCTCAAAGGCGGCGGCGGATCTCCTCGTTCTGGCGTATCACCGCACGTACGGACTGCCTGTGACGATCAGCCGCTGCTCGAACAATTACGGACCGTACCATTTCCCGGAAAAGCTGATTCCGCTGATGATCGTCAATGCCCTGCACGACAAGCCGCTGCCCGTCTACGGAAAAGGGGAAAACGTGCGCGACTGGCTGTATGTGGAGGACCACTGCAGGGCGATTGACCTGATTCTGCACAGAGGGCGCGTCGGGGAAGTCTACAACATCGGCGGTCACAATGAGATGCGCAACATCGACATTGTAAAGATCATCTGCAGGGAGCTGGGAAAACCGGAGAGCCTGATCACGTATGTGGCGGACAGAAAGGGACACGATATGCGCTACGCGATCGACCCGACCAAGATTCACACAGAGCTGGGCTGGCTTCCGGAGACAAAATTTAAAGACGGAATCAAGAAGACGATCGAGTGGTATCTGACGCACAGGACATGGTGGGAGACGATCATCTCGGGAGAATATCAGAATTACTATAAAAACATGTATGAAAATCGCTGAGTGCGCGGGAAGGCAGGTAGAAATATGAAAATTTTGGTGACAGGCGTCAAGGGACAGCTTGGATACGATGTGGTCAACGAACTGACAAAGCGCGGTCACGAGGCAGTCGGCGTGGACATCGAGGAGATGGATATCACGGACAGAGCTTCCGTGGAGCGGGTGCTGCGGGACGTTTTGCCCGACGGCGTGATCCACTGCGCGGCGTGGACGGCGGTCGACGCGGCGGAGGACTGCCCGGAGAAGGTGCATCTTGTCAACGCGGTGGGAACGGAGAACATCGCGCGCATGTGCAGGGAGCTGGGCTGCAAGATGATGTATATCTCGACGGATTATGTCTTTGACGGACAGGGCACGCAGCCGTGGCAGCCGGACTGCAAGGAGTATCAGCCTCTGAATGTGTATGGAAGGACGAAGCTTGAGGGAGAGCTTGCCGTGGCGGAGAATGCGGAGCGGTTTTTTATCGTCCGGATCGCCTGGGTGTTCGGCAAAAACGGGAAGAATTTCATCAAGACGATGCTGAACCTGGGGAAAAAGCTGGATGCGCTCAGGGTTGTCAGCGACCAGATCGGAACGCCTACGTATACGTTTGACCTGGCGAGACTGCTCGTCGACATGATAGAGACAGAAAAATACGGCTATTATCACGCGACGAACGAGGGCGGCTATATCAGCTGGTACGACTTTACAAAAGAAATTTTCAGGCAGGCTGCGGAGATGGGGCATGAAGAGTACCGCGAGGAGCGCCTGAGAGTTTATCCGGTTACGACAGCGGAATACGGCGTCTCGAAGGCAAAGCGCCCGTTTAACAGCAGGCTCGACAAGAGCAAGCTGACCGAAAATGGATTTGCGCCGCTGCCGCCGTGGCAGGACGCGCTGAGACGGTATCTGCAGGAAATTGAGTTTTAAGGAGTAAGAAATGGGACAGATTAAAGTGACAAAGGCTCCGATTGAAGGGCTTTATATTATTGAACCGGCAGTCCATGGAGACCAGAGAGGATATTTCATGGAGACGTACAACAAAAAGGACATGGAGGAAGCCGGGCTGACCATGGAATTTGTTCAGGACAACCAGTCCATGAGCACAAGAGGAGTTTTAAGAGGACTCCACTTTCAGAAGCAGTATCCGCAGGGAAAGCTGGTCCGGGTGATCAGAGGAAGAGTATTTGACGTTGCCGTCGATCTGCGGAAGGCTTCCAAGACATACGGGCAGTGGTACGGCGTAGAGCTGTCGGAAGAAAACAAAAAGCAGTTTTACATCAGCGAAGGGTTTGCCCATGGATTTTTAGTACTCTCCGACGAGGCAGAATTCTGCTACAAGGTGACGGACTTCTATCACCCGGGAGATGAGGGAGGACTGGCATGGGACGATCCGCAGATCGGAATCGACTGGCCGATCGAAGAGGATATGGAGCTGATCTTAAGCGAGAAAGATCAGCATTGGAAGGGCTTAGAGGAGACATTTCAGTTTTAAGAGACCAATAAAAGAAATCCGCCTAAAACAGAGTGCAAAAACATCAAAATCTGTTTGGGGCGGATTTTTTTTTATCGTTTGAGAGGGATCATCTCGTCAGGATGACCACATCCTCTGGATCAGACAAAATATGTGCCGACCCGTCCGGACGGACGAGGCGGAAACCGCAGAAATCCCGCAGACGTCTTTCATTCCCGTCCACGCTCAGGCAGATTCCGAATTTCGTCTCATACAGGATCCGGTCGCCCAGAGCCGTGCCCTTTACAATCATCCTCTGAAAGATATGGGAGGCAAACGGAAGCATATCTTTTGGCGGGTGAGACTGCGCGCAGGAGCGCGGCGTCTCAAAGCAGGATCCGTCTGGGGCACGGTCCGGCAAGGAGACCAGCTCCGTCAAAAACCAGCGAAAGTTCTGGATGAGAAAGGCGGCGGAGGATGCGCAAGAGCCGCCATCCGCCTTCTTCGCGCTCTGAAGATGGGCGGCAAATTCCCGGATCAGAGGAAAGGGCGAAGAGGAGAGATCTGCGCCGCCGACTCCGATCTGAGAAAACGCACAGCTGTTCAGAAAGGAGAGAAAATCGCTTCTTAACTGATAGAGATATTCCATAAAGCTTTGCTGCAGGCTGATTTCCAGATAGCTTTTTGCGCGGCACTGATAAGGAGGATTTAGATGTTCGGCCGTTCGGCACCTCCAGACGGGATAGGAGATCTTTTCCCCCGCAGCGTGGGCATTTGTTCCGGAGCGGACAAGCCGGAATGTGCGCCGGATCAGCAAGTCGGAGCAGCTTCCGCAGAAAAGCCTGGAGGAGAAGATCCATTTTCCGCTGTATTTTCCGCAGCTGTGCTTTGACGTGACGCTGCCGGGCGGGCAAGCTTTGGAGCGGCGCTGCTGTTCTGCCTGCACAGCCTCCCAGGTGGCGCGGTCAATGATGGCAGGGTGGTGGTCGCGGATATAATAGCTTGGAAGCGTGCCGTCATTGGGGATAGACTGATGGTTGAACAGATCCTTTGTCATGGTCTTCTGGAGATGGGTATCGCCAGCATATTTTTCATTCATCAAAATACGGCGGACAGCCTCGCCCCTCCAGACGGTATTTCCCCTCCCGGTCAGATAGCCAAGCTCCATCAGCTCTTTTGCGATCGCGGAATAGCTCAGCCCGTCGAGATACCGCTGGTAGATATGGCGCACAACCTTTGCCTGCGCTTCGTTGATCCGCCATTCCTTTTTAGGGCCAAACTCATAGCCGATCATGGAGGAGAGATTTGTGACGTCGATTCCGTTCTGAAATTTTTTCTGGATACTCCAGCGCACATTGTCGGAGATGGAGCGGCTTTCATCCTGGGCAAGAGCCGAGAGAATCGTCAGAATCAGCTCGCTGCGGGTATCAAGCGTATCGATATTTTCCTTTTCAAAATAAACGCCTACGGGAGGTCTCAGCGCCTTGAGAGAACGGATGCAGTGAAGCGCGTCGAGGGTGTTGCGCGCAAAACGGCTGATGGATTTCGTGATGATATACTGAAATTTTCCGTTCATCGCATCCTCCATCATCTGATTGAACGCGGTTCTCTTTTTGCGGGACGTGCCGGAGATTCCCTCATCGGCGAATACCCGGTAAAGCTTCCAGCCTTTTTGCTTTTTGACGTAGGAGGTGTAGTAATTCATCTGAAAATGGTAGGAATGCTTCTGCTCTTTAAAGTCCGTAGAGACACGGCAGTACACGGCAACCTGCAGAGGAAGACCCTCTTTGGAGGATTTTCTCTGAAAGAGAGAGACATTTGGGACAAGAGGCTGATAGGAATATTGATTTCTAGTCAATGGTGTATCAAACATAACAATTCTCCTTTTGATTCTGTATGTAGCAAGACCGGTACCTGGAGGGAGCTTCCCTCACCAGAGCCATTTTTGCGAGAGAAAGCTTCGGACATCGTCTTCGGTTTCAAGACAGCTTGAAAGCGTCACGGTCGTTGTGACGCGGTCACACCAGAAAAGCTCAAAGGTATCAGGCAAGACGACGGTGATTTTCATAATCCAGGCGCGCAGATGCGAGGTTTCGAGCCCGTCAAAAAAATGCTGAAGCCCGGACAGACTGCGGGGAAGGGAAGAAATCCAGGCGGCGGCAGCTTTTCGGTCGGGGGCGTCCTTTTCAAATTCCCTCCAGTACTGTTCCATGGATTCCTGCTTCGTCTCCGCGCGGAACAAGGTTTCGAGACTGTTTTCATAGACACTCTGGCACGTTTGGCACAGCTGTCTGAGACGGGAAAGCGAGGAGGGCGTCTCCTCCGGCATAAAAAAAGAACTCTCTTTTTCACAGGAGCGCCCGCGAAAAGGAGAGGAGTATCTTTTATCCGCCAGAATCATGGACAGGCGGTCGAGCCGCCTCTTCTGGCGGTCAGCCGTCTGCCTGGCGTCCTGCACCTTCTGCCTTAAGGAAGAGCGTTCATCTTCGGCGGCAGCGTCCGGTGAGGAATCAAGCAGGATGGACAGGAGAGAAGAGAAAAAAAGGGCAGACATTTCAGGGTCTGCCGCATTTCGCTCCCTGGAGAGCGCGCAGAAAGAAAAGCGCTCTGCCACTCCCTTTTTTACAGCGCGGTAAATCTGGACGTCATAGAGCCATGGCTCACAGCACACCGGAAGCGTGTTTCTGCGGCCGGCAGACTGCGGACAGCTCCATTTTGGAAAAGGCGGCGAGCCGGGAAGAAGATGGTAAACTCTTCCGCACTGTCCGCACACGACACGGCCGGAGAGAGGATACTGATTTTTTCTGGAAGGCGTCCTTTTGCGCGACAGAAGCTTCTGAACGGCTGAAAAATCTTCGCGGGATATGATAGCGGGGTGGTGATTACGGACGAGATACTGGGGAAGCTGACCTGTGTTTTTTTCGGTATAAACCGATAAGACGTCTCTTTTAAAGCTTTTCTGGCAAAGGGCGTCTCCGGTATACCGCTCGTTCGTCAAAATCTGTCTGACTCTTGCGCCGGTCCAGCCGCAGTCAGGAGAAGGAAACGGACCCTTGCGCCCTCTTTGCACCTCGCGAAAGAGAGGAAAGGGGATCAGCATCTGGTTAAGCTCACGGGCAATCCTGCACAGCTTTTCCCCTTCCAGGGCCCGGCGGTAGATCAGACGGACTACTTTTGCCTCAGATTCATGAACAGCAATGATTTTCTCAGAACGCCCGTCTGAGAGAACGCTCTGAACGATCCGGTATCCGTAAATTTGGCGAAAAAAGACATCCCCCCTGGAAAAGCGCATCTGAATCGTCTGCTTGACAGCTTCTGAGACGGAGCGGCTTTCTTCCTGAGCGATGGCTGCGAGTATCGTCAAAATAAATTCATCGGAAGGTTTTGTCGTATCGAGATTTTCTTCCTCAAAGAAGACGGAAATGCGCTTCGTCTGCAAAAGATGGATGACTTCCAGAAAATCTTTCGTATTTCTGTGAAAACGGCTGATCGATTTGCATAAAATACGGTCGATCTTTCCTTCCTTGCAGTGGCGCAGAAGCCTCTGAAATCCGACGCGGCTCTCCTGGCTGACCCCGGAGACGGCATAGTCAAAATAGACGCCGGCATAATTCCAGGAGGGGTTTGTCTGGATTCTCCGGCAGAAATACTGTTTTTGAGTTTCAAACGATTCCTTTTGACCGCGCAGCGACGTGGAAATCCGGATATAGGCGGCAACATTTAACTTCGGCTTTTCAAGGCAGGCTGCCTTTGAGGGCGAAGAGCAGGGAGACAGTTCAAATCCGGAGGAAGAAGCCGGTTCGCAGGCGCTGCAGCCTGGAGAATCATGCGCGCCAAAAGACTGCATCAGCCGATCAATCTGAGCCTTTTGAAAAGAATATTCATTTTTATTCATAGAGTTTCACCTTTCTAAGCGTAGGAGATTTTTTTATTGCATTTGGGACAGAATTATTATACAATGAAAAACAATATTTTGGGACGCTTTCTTTTGCAGGACGGCAAAGACAAACGGGTCTGCGCCCGAGCAAAGGAAGGAGGAGTTATGCTTCAAAGGGGAGCTTCAGAAAATGAGAGAAGGGGATTACGGTTGATACAGACAACGTTATATCATGTTGCGGCAGACATATGGGAAGTGATGGGGTATCTGCCTGTGTGCGCCGCGGCGGGGACTGCGGTATGGCTGCTTGGAGAATGGCTGGAAAAGAAAAAATATCCGCACAGACGTCTGCAGCCCAGAGAAAGGGTGATCCGGCTGATATGGATTCTGTATCTGACACAGACAGCGATCATCACATTTTTTTCAAGAGAGCCTGGCTCAAGAAGCGGAATTGACTGGCACCCGTTTGAAACGTGGGGGACAAGCCCCAAAAGCCATGCCCTTGTGATTGAAAATATTCTCCTGTTTGTACCGTTTGGCATCCTGCTTCCGCTGACGTCGAAAAAATTTGACGCGGCGCTGCCGTGCGTGAGAATGGGAATCGCCTTCAGCTGCGGGATTGAGCTGCTGCAGCTTATGACGCAGAGAGGATACTGCCAGGCGGACGATGTGATCACGAACGGGCTGGGGACGTGGATCGGATTTTTAGCGCTTCAGAAAATCCGCCAGAAGACAGACCGCGTTTAGCACAGGTATCGCCGCAGACAAGGAGAAGACGTCCGGTTCTGACAAAATGGGAAGCTGTCGATATTTATCGATAAATGTCGAAAATAATCAGGTCTTTAGAGTACCTTCGTTTATGTGAATATTAAAAAACGACAAAAGAGAGGAGTCTACAAAGGAGAAATTATGAGAACGAAAGACCTGGTTAAAACATTAGGAGTTATGCCAAACGTAAAAGGCTATTATTACATTACGGAGGCGGTGGAGCTGATACGCAAAAAGCTGGGAAGTCCGGTTGTGGTTACGAAGGACGTCTATCCGCTGGTTGCGATGAAATATTATACGTCGACAGAATGCGTCGAGCGCGTGATCAGAACGACGATCCATAATATCTGGGTTCACAATAAGATCGCGATGGACGCGGTGGCGGGATACCCGCTGCGGTTTAAGCCGACGAACAAAGAATTCTTATTCCTGCTTGCCGACTACGCGGAGGAGGCTCCGGAGCGGGAAGAAAGAAGGTATAAGATCAAAGTGTGAGAAGAGAGGGGTTACAAGTCTGCCAGACCCAAAAAACAATACCTTCGCTTTACAAAAAAAAGAACGTGTGATAAAATAGCCATGAATTTCAGAATCCGGCAAAAGAGAAAAAGAGGAATCATTTTGGTCGTACCTGAGGGACGGCACAAAAGGCAGAACTCCTACAAACTCTTTTGATCAGGAGCAACCGTTGACAGTGCATTTTACCCCGTCCGACAAAAAGGGGAAAGTAGCAGGAGGAAAAAAATGAATCAGGGAAAAAGCAGAAAAACAAATGTAACTTTTATGGTACAGACGGCTCTTTTGGCCGGGATTATGATTGTGATGGCGTTTACGCCGCTCGGCTATATTCCGCTGCCGTTTATGAACGCCACAACGATGCACATTCCGGTGATCGTAGGAGCGTGCATTCTGGGGATGAAAGGCGGAGTGGTTCTGGGAGCGATTTTCGGAGTCACCAGCGTGATCAAGGCGACGATCCAGCCGAATCTGACGTCGTTTGTGTTTACGCCGCTCTACAGCTTCAGCCCGGAATACCACGGGAGTCTGGCAAGCCTGATTGTGGCGGTCGCGCCGAGAATTCTGATCGGGGTGACGGCGGCGCTGGCGTTTCAGATCTGCATGAAAAGATTCAAAAAGGAAAACATGGCTTTTATCACAGCGGGATTTTTGGGATCCCTGGTCAATACGGCAGGCGTCATGGGATTGATCTGGCTGTTTTTTGGGGAACAGTACGCGGCGGCAGGCGGCTCCGACCCGTCCTTGCTCTATAAAGTGATACTCGGTGTGATCGGCTTAAACGGAATTCCGGAGGCAGTCATCGCGGCAGTACTCACGCTTGCCATCGGACGCGCCTTGTGGGTAGTGGTGAGAAGAATGCCAAAAGCAATCGCATATAGATAACAAGAACAGGGAACAGCCTACGGGCAGCGTTTCCCGGAAAAAACAAAGGGCTGCTGCAGGAATTCCTGCAGCAGTTTTTG
>CAWVKK010000037.1:0-13173 GCA_963929865.1 uncultured Eubacteriales bacterium
ATATAAAAACCAAAAATTTGACATAAAAAAAGCAGGTTTTATGCTGCTTGCAAGCACTTTTCTTATTATTCAACTGTCAAACTCCCGAGTTTGAAAAGGAAGATCCGCCCAGATAGATCAAAACATGTAAAAAGAGAAATTGCTATTTGGAGATAAGAGTGGTATAATAAAGGTGTCATTTCGCAACAAAATTTCATTTCATGGCATTCGCCGGAGATTTCCCGGAAACAAAAAATAAAAAAACAAAATACAAAAAAGGAGGGGATGCGTTGTTCAGCACATCATATTCAGCAGCTCTTTACGGGGTGGAGAGCCGTCAGGTACACGTAGAGGCTGACGTCAGCAGCGGACTGCCGATGTTTCAGATGGTCGGATATCTTGCCTCCGAGGTGAGAGAAGCGCAGGAGCGGGTAAAAACGGCAATACGCAATTCCGGAATTTTGCTGGATCCCAAAAAAGTGACGGTCAATCTGGCGCCGGCGGATTTAAGAAAAGAAGGATCCGGATTTGACCTGCCGATTGCGGCGGCGGTCCTGGCGTCGTATGGATATTTTGACAGAGAAAAGCTGCGCCGTATCTTTATAGCGGGAGAGCTAAGCCTCAGCGGAGAAGTCAATCCCATCCGCGGCATTTTGCCCCTTGTGGACGGGGCGAAAAAAGCGGGCTATAAAAGCTGCGTCATTCCCAAAAAGAATGAGAGAGAGGGGAGCCTGATAGAAGACATCGACATTATCGGCGTCTCGACATTGGAAGAAATGATTCTGTACTTTCAGGGGAAAAGGATGATCAGACCGTGCGGGAGAAACGAGAAAAAGGAAGGAGAAAAACAGGAACAGACAGATCTGTGCAACGTGAAGGGACAAAAAATATTAAAGCGCGCCATAGAGATTGCCGTAAGCGGGATGCACCATTTTTTGATGATCGGTCCTCCGGGCATCGGCAAATCAATGACCGCGAAATGTATTCCTTCCATTCTGCCCGATATGAGCATAGAGGAGCGCCTGGAGGTGTCTAAAATTTACAGCGTCTCGGGACTGCTGTGCGAATCCGATCCGCTGATGAAGAACAGACCCTTTCGGGCTCCGCACCACACAATTACGCCTCAGGCGCTGATCGGAGGGGGACGAAATCCAAAGCCCGGCGAAATCAGTCTCGCCCACAGGGGCGTTCTGTTTTTAGACGAGATGACAGAATTTCAAAAGACGACGCTTGAGAGCTTAAGGCAGCCTCTGGAGGAAAAAAAGGTGCGCATTTCGAGGATAGGAGGCAGCTATCTTTTCCCAGCCGATACGATGCTGGTGGGAGCTATGAATCCGTGCAGATGCGGCTATTATCCGGACAGAAACCGGTGTACCTGCACAGAGAGGGACGTAAAAAAATATCTTCAGAAGCTGAGCCAGCCCCTGCTTGACAGAATGGATATCAGCGCGGCGGCGCAGGAGCTGACGTATGAAGAACTACAAAAAGAAGAGAAAAGGGAAAGCTCCCGCGAAATAAAAGAACGTGTACAAGAGGCACACAAAAGACAGAGAAAAAGGTATGCGCACACCGGCTTTTTCTTTAACTCCGATTTAAATCCGGCAGGAATCAAAACGTTCTGCACGATGAACCGAAAAGCAGAGAAATTACTGGAGGACGCATTTGACAAGCTGGGTCTGACCGCGAGGGCTTACCACAAAATCATAAAGGTGGCGCAGACAGCCGCTGATTTAGAAGGGGCGAGAGCGATCGAAGAACGCCACATTGCGGAAGCGATGCATTATCGGATGAGCTGCCAAAAATTTTGGAATCCGTAAGCGGAGAAATCGGCGCAGCTTTGGAACGGATCTAAATCAGCACAGAGATATAGGAGGAAGGGGGAAGACGGATGGAAATCTATTGGCGCTGGCTGTGCGGGCAGAAAATGCTTTCACTCAAAAAGAAAGAAAAATTATTGCAGATATTCGGGACGCCCGAGGAAATTTACCGCGCAGCGCACAAAGATTTAGAGAAGCTGAGCTTTTTAAAGGAACAAGAGAGGATGCAGCTGTTAAAAAAAGCGGAAAATCCTCAGGAAGCTTATCATAGAGAAAAAGAAAACGGAATAAACTTTATCAGCCGGGAACAAAAAGGATTCCCCGGACGCCTTTTGGACATTCCGGACAGACCTCTGGGATTGTTTTTTAAAGGAAGGCTTCCGGCACAAGAGAAAAAAGCGGCAGCCGTCATAGGAGCAAGAGCCTGCACATATGCCGGACAGGCTCTTGCGGGGCAGATCGGGGAAGAGCTGGCATGTGCCGGCATAGAAGTCATCAGCGGAATGGCAAGAGGAATTGACGGATGCGCGCAGAGCGCCGCTCTGAGAGCGGGCGGAAGCTCGTGCGCAGTCTTAGGGAGCGGCGTCGACGTTATCTATCCGCCGGAGCATCAAAGACTGTACGGACAGCTGTGCCAAAACGGGTGTATTGTCTCAGAATTTCCGCCCGGGAGCAGACCGCTTGGCAGCCATTTCCCGCAGCGCAACCGTCTGATCAGCGGCATGGCGGATTTTGTGATTGTAGTAGAAGCCAGAGACAAAAGCGGCAGTCTCATTACCGTAGACTGCGCGCTTGAGCAGGGCAGGGAGATCTACGCGGTCCCGGGCAGACCAAGCGACGCGCTGAGCAGAGGATGCAATCAACTGATCGCGCAGGGAGCGGGAATTTTCACATCCACGCAGCAGGTTCTGGAGGCTCAGGGCGTGTTCTGCGAAAATAGAGAGAAAAAAGAAAAAAAACAGATTAAGCTTGCAACAAAAGAGAATTTGGTGTATAGTTGTCTCGATTTACGGCCAAAAAGCCTGCAGCAGATTGCAGAACAGACAGGACTGCCTGCAGGAGAAACCATGGAGATTTTAATAAAGCTGCAGATAAAAGAAGTCATTTTGGAAGTGGCAAAAAACTATTATCAAAGAAATTTGTAAAATTATAAAAATTGTTGGAGGTTTATATGTCAAAGTATCTGGTGATTGTGGAATCACCGACGAAAGTAAAAACGATCAAAAAGTTTTTGGGGACAAACTATGAAGTCGTTGCATCAAATGGTCATGTAAGAGATCTGCCAAAGAGCCAGATGGGAATTGATATAGAACATGATTATGAGCCGAAATATATCACAATCCGCGGAAAGGGAGACATCCTCGCCATGCTTCGAAAAGAGGCAAAAAAAGCAGAGAAGGTCTATCTTGCCACAGACCCTGACCGGGAAGGGGAAGCGATCTCCTGGCACCTTGCCGCGGCGCTTAAGCTTGACGAGAAGAAGAAAAAATACCGGATTACGTTTAACGAGATTACAAAAAACGCGGTAAAGGAATCTCTCAAACACGCAAGAGACATTGATATGAATCTCGTCAATGCACAGCAGGCCAGAAGAATCTTGGACCGCATGGTCGGATACAAGATCAGTCCGCTTTTATGGGCAAAAGTCAAGCGGGGACTAAGCGCCGGAAGAGTACAGTCCGTAGCGCTGCGCATTATCGGAGACAGAGAGGAAGAGATTAATGCGTTTATTCCGGAAGAATACTGGAGTCTGGACGCTTTCTTCTGCGCACAGGGGGAGAAAAAGCCTCTGGCGGCAAAATTTTACGGCACAGAAAAAGAAAAAATGACGCTCCGATCGGAACAGGATGTGGAGGACGTCAAAAAACAGCTGGAACACGCCGATTTTTCTGTCAGCGATGTCAAGAAAGGAGAACGGATCAAAAAGGCTCCTCTGCCCTTTACCACAAGCACTCTTCAGCAGGAAGCCTCTAAGGTGCTGAACTTCTCCACGCAGAAGACAATGCGCCTGGCGCAGCAGCTGTACGAAGGCATCGATATTAAAGGAAATGGGACAGTCGGACTGATCACTTATCTGCGCACGGACTCGACGAGAATTTCCGAGGAAGCCGATACGGCAGCGAGAGCATTTATCAGAGAGCATTACGGGGAACAGTACGTCTTAGAGACGGCAAATGAAAAGAAAAACGGACAGAAAATCCAGGACGCCCATGAAGCGATCCGGCCTTCCGACATCACAAGAACGCCGCTCCTGATGAAAGACTCCCTCTCAAGAGATCAGTACCGTCTGTATCAGCTGATCTGGAAGCGGTTTGCCGCAAGCCGGATGGAGAGCGCCCGATATGAGACGGTCTCTGTCAAAATCGCCGCCAGGGGACCTGAAAAGACATATCTGTTCACAGCGGCCGCGTCGAAGCTGATCTTTGACGGATTTCGCTCCGTCTATACGGACGACACCGATGAAAAGACGCAGAACAATACGACGGCAAATACGATAGAGAAAAATACAGCGCTGACTCTTTGCGATCTCGAGGCAAAACAGCACTTCACTCAGCCTCCTGCCCACTATACAGAAGCGGCTCTTGTAAAGACTTTAGAAGAACTGGGCATAGGCCGTCCCAGCACCTATGCGCCGACGATCACCACGATCATTGCCAGACGGTACGTTGCAAAAGAAAATAAAAATCTTTATATGACAGAACTGGGGGAAGTGGTAAACAATATCATGAAAGAGGCGTTTCCAAGCATTGTGGATGTCAACTTTACGGCAAATATGGAAATGCTTCTTGATAAAGTGGCGGAAGGAGTCGTAAACTGGAAGACCGTTGTGCGAAATTTTTACCCTGATCTGGAAGAAGCGGTGGAATGTGCGGAAAAAGAACTGGAACAGGTGAAAATTGAAGATGAAGTCACAGATGTGGTATGCGAACTGTGCGGCAGAAATATGGTTGTAAAATACGGACCCCACGGAAAATTTCTGGCATGTCCGGGATTTCCGGAGTGTAAGAACACAAAGCCGTATCTGGAAAAAATCGGGGTAAAATGCCCGCAGTGCGGAAAAGAAATCGTTATCCGAAAGACAAAAAAAGGAAGAAAATATTACGGGTGCGAGAATAATCCGGAATGTGACTTTATGACATGGCAGAAGCCTTCGAGCGAACACTGTCCGCAGTGCGGAAAAATTCTGCTGGAAAAAGGAAGCAAACTGGTGTGCATAGACGAGCAGTGCGGTTATGTGAAGGGAAAGCCGAAAAAAGAAGAATCATAGCAAAAAAAGACTGTCGCAATGATTTTTGTCTCTATTTTCAGGCAGTTTTCTGTTTTTTTTGGAGCGATCCGAAAGATAAGGAAAGAAATGGTTTTGGTGTCTGAATTATCTTGAATACCACGAAAAAATATTATTATTTTTATAATTGTCGTTGAAAATTCGAAAATTATATGATAATATAAAAAATAGGAACAGGAGTGTGGCGATTCTGAGAATGGAGGGATAATATGAGCGTACAGTTGCTAGATAAAACCAGAAAAATTAATAAACTTCTGCACAACAACAATTCGAGCAAAGTCGTATTCAACGATATCTGCGAAGTATTGACAGACATTTTAAAATCAAACATTCTGGTCATCAGCAAAAAGGGAAAGGTTTTAGGAGTAAGCCTCTGCGAGGGAGTCGAAGAAATTAAAGAACTGATTGAAGACCGTGTCGGAGGATATATCGACGCGATGCTGAATGAGCGCCTTTTGGGCGTACTCTCTACGAAAGAAAATGTGAATCTGGAAACTCTGGGGTTTGAAGGAGACGGGGTAAAAAAATATCAGGCGATCATCAATCCGATTGACATTGCGGGAGAACGCCTGGGAACGGTTTTCATGTATAAATGCAACAGCCAGTACGAAATAGACGACATCATTTTAAGCGAATACGGCACGACCGTCGTGGGACTGGAAATGATGCGCTCCGTCAATGAAGAGAGCGCGGAGGAGAGCAGAAAGATTCAGATTGTAAAGTCTGCGATCAGCACGCTGTCTTTCTCCGAGCTGGAAGCAGTCATCCATATCTTTGACGAGCTGGATGGATCAGAGGGAATTTTAGTGGCGAGCAAAATAGCAGACCGCGTAGGAATTACAAGGTCGGTGATTGTAAACGCACTCCGTAAATTTGAAAGCGCCGGTGTGATCGAGTCGCGCTCCTCGGGGATGAAAGGAACTTACATCAAGGTGCTGAACGATGTTGTGTTTGACGAGCTGGCAGAGCTGAAAAAACAAAAAGTAAAATAACCGGGAAAGAGAACTTCCCTTCTGCGCCTGCAGGGATATGCAAGAGGTGCGGAGGGGAATTTTTTTGTCCGGATTGAGAAAGACAGCCTCGCGCCGGCAAAAAAATAAAAATATGAAAAATTAAGAAAAAAAGAGATAATAAAAGAAAAAAAGAGATAATATGATATTATATAAAAAAATACAGGTATAATACGAGTTGCACATTTGGCATATTTTATCTAATATAAGGCTATCGGTTAGCACTCGATGTAAGTGAGTGCTAATAATAAGGGTCAAAAATGAAGGAGGAACTGATCATGAAATTAATACCGTTATGTGACAGAGTTGTATTAAAACAGTTAGAGGCAGAAGAAACAACAAAATCTGGAATCATTTTAGCAAGCAAATCACAGGAAAAACCACAGGAAGCAGAAGTAATCGCAGTTGGCCCTGGCGGAATGGTAGACGGAAAAGAAGTGGTTATGCAGGTAAAAGTCGGAGATAAGGTTATCTATTCTAAATATGCAGGAAATGAAGTAAAATTAGGCGAAGAAGAGTATATCATCGTAAAACAGAATGATATCTTGGCAATTGTAGAATAAGAAGAGTAAGAGTAAAAGATCAGGAGGAGAGATCAACTATGGCAAAAGAGATTAAATATGGTTCCAGCGCAAGAGCAGCTCTGGAAGCAGGCGTAGATAAACTGGCAAATACGGTTCGCGTGACATTGGGACCAAAAGGAAGAAACGTCGTGCTTGACAAACAGTTCGGCGCTCCGCTCATCACAAACGACGGTGTGACGATCGCGAAAGAGATTGAACTGGAAGACCCGTTTGAAAACATGGGCGCTCAGCTTGTAAAAGAAGTTGCCACAAAGACAAACGACGTGGCAGGCGATGGAACGACAACAGCGACGGTTCTGGCTCAGGCTATGATTCATGAGGGAGTCAAAAACCTGGAAGCAGGCGCAAACCCGATCGTTTTGAGAAAAGGTATGAAGAAAGCGACTGACGCGGCTGTAGAAGCTATCGCGCAGATGAGCAGAAAAGTAGAGGGCAAACATCAGATCGCCAGAGTTGCGGCTATTTCCGCAGGAGATGACGAGGTGGGCAATCTCGTTGCAGACGCAATGGAAAAGGTTTCCAACGACGGAGTCATCACCATCGAAGAATCCAAGACCATGAAGACAGAACTGGATTTGGTAGAAGGTATGCAGTTTGACAGAGGATATATTTCCGCTTACATGGCAACCGATATGGAAAAGATGGAAGCAGTTCTGGAAGATCCATACATTCTGATTACAGACAAAAAGATCTCCAATATCCAGGAGATTCTGCCGCTGTTAGAGCAGATCGTACAGTCCGGAAAGAAACTGCTGATCATTGCAGAGGACATTGAAGGAGAAGCGCTGACGACCCTGATTCTGAACAAATTAAGAGGAACGTTCCAGGTTGTCGGAGTGAAGGCTCCAGGATACGGCGACAGAAGGAAAGCAATGCTTGAAGATATTGCGATCCTGACCGGCGGACAGGTGATCTCTGAAGAAGTCGGCTTAGAATTAAAAGACACGACTCTCGAGCAGTTAGGACGCGCAAAATCAGTAAAAGTTCAGAAAGAGAACACCGTCATTGTAGACGGAATGGGAGAAAAACAGGCAATCCAGACAAGAATCGCCCAGATCAAGACGATGATTGAAGAGACCACGTCTGACTTTGACAGAGAAAAATTACAGGAGAGACTGGCAAAACTGGCAGGCGGCGTAGCTGTCATCCGTGTCGGCGCAGCTACCGAGACAGAGATGAAAGAGGCAAAACTGCGTATGGAAGACGCTCTTGCAGCGACGAGAGCAGCCGTAGAGGAAGGCATTATCGCAGGAGGCGGATCCGCCTATATTCACGCTTCCAAGAGAGTAGCGCAGTTGGTAGAGAACCTGGAAGGCGATGAAAAGACAGGAGCAAAAGTAGTTCTGAAAGCTCTGGAAGCTCCTCTGAGCCAGATCGTCGCAAATGCAGGACTGGAAGGCGCAGTCATTGTCAACAAAGTAAAAGAATCCGCAGAGGGAATCGGATTTGACGCTTACAAAGAAGAATATGTCAATATGGTGGACGCAGGCATTCTGGATCCTGCAAAGGTGACAAGAAGCGCTCTGCAGAACGCGACCAGCGTAGCGGCAACCTTCCTGACAACGGAATCCTGTGTGGCAAACATTAAAGAAGAAACGCCGGCAGCACCAGGCGGAGCACAGGGAATGGGAATGATGTAATTTCTTTCAGAAAAAAATAAAGAGAAGTGCAGTTTTATGGCTGTACTTCTTTTTTTTGTGCTGTTTTGAGAAAAAACACGGTTAAAAAGTCCGTTTTTTGTGATGATTGATAGAAATGAAGGAAAATGTCGATCTCTCTTAAAATTTGTCGAAATCAGTGTTGACTTTTGTTTTCAGGTTTGTTAAACTAGAGAGACTATAAAGAAAGCGAGGTAAAAAAATGGGTTGTATTATTGGCGAGGGAATTACCTTTGATGATGTGCTTCTCGTCCCGGCATATTCTGAGGTGATCCCTAATCAGGTTGAACTGTCAACACAGCTGACAAAAAAAATTAAGCTGAACATTCCGATGATGAGCGCAGGAATGGATACGGTTACAGAACACAGGATGGCGATTGCGATGGCCAGACAGGGTGGTATCGGTATTATCCACAAAAATATGTCAATTGAGGCTCAGGCAGACGAAGTGGATAAAGTAAAACGTTCAGAAAATGGTGTCATTACCGATCCTTTTTATTTATCTCCAGAAAATACTTTGGAAGATGCCAACAATCTGATGGCAAAATTCAGAATTTCCGGTGTGCCGATCACAGAAAACGGAAAGCTTGTGGGAATTATCACAAACCGTGATCTGAAATTCGAGGAAGACTTCTCAAAGAAAATCAAGGAGTCTATGACCTCCGAACATTTGATTACGGCGAAAGTGGGAATCACACTGGAAGAAGCAAAAAAGATTCTGGCAAAAGCAAGAAAAGAAAAACTTCCAATTGTAGACGAAGACAATAATTTAAGAGGTCTCATTACAATCAAAGATATTGAAAAGCAGATTAAATATCCGCTTTCAGCAAAAGATGAGCAGGGACGCCTTCTGTGCGGAGCAGCCGTAGGAATTACCGCTAATGTTTTAGACCGCGTGGAAGCGCTCGTAAAAGCGCACGTAGATGTTGTGGTGCTTGATTCCGCACACGGACATTCCGCAAACGTCATCCGCTGCGTGAAGATGATCAAGGAAAACTATCCGGATCTTCAGGTCATTGCAGGAAATGTGGCGACCGGAGAGGCCACAAGAGCCCTGATCGAGGCAGGAGCAGACGCTGTCAAAGTCGGCATCGGTCCGGGATCGATCTGTACAACCCGCGTAGTGGCAGGAATCGGCGTGCCTCAGATCACAGCCGTGATGGACTGCTATGAAGTCGCAAGAGAATACGGAATTCCGATTATCGCAGATGGAGGAATCAAATATTCCGGAGATATGACAAAAGCGATTGCGGCAGGAGCAAATGTCTGCATGATGGGAAGCATATTTGCAGGGTGTGATGAAAGCCCGGGAACCTTCGAATTATTCCAGGGAAGAAAATATAAGGTATATCGCGGAATGGGTTCGATCGCTGCAATGGAAAACGGAAGCAAGGACAGATATTTCCAGACAGACGCAAAGAAATTAGTTCCGGAAGGGGTAGAAGGAAGAGTCGCTTACAAAGGAACGGTGGAAGACACCGTATTCCAGCTGATCGGCGGTCTCAGAGCCGGTATGGGATACTGCGGAACAAAGACAATTGAAGAGCTGAAACAAAACGGAAAATTCATCAAAATTTCTTCCGCTTCACTTAAAGAGTCCCATCCTCATGATATCCACATTACAAAGGAAGCGCCAAACTATAGCGTAGAAGAATAAAAAAACAGAGCTGCTGCAAAATGGAACAGAAACAGACTCCTTTTTGCAGCAGTTTTTTGCTGTAGGGAAGCGGCAGTCCCGGATACGGCAAAAAACGTTTCCGCTGGAACAAGAAAAAGAGAAAGGAAGGATGCGTGGAATGATAAAGGAGCTGATAGAAAAAATAAAAAATAAAGAGCAGGTGCGCCAGAATCTGATTCTGCTCAGAAAAGAAATACAGGATGAAAACCAAAGAAGAGCGCTCGCCTATCTGCTGTGCGGGGAGTACGATCTGTTCGTGGAACTTCTGGAGGATCCAGATCCAAAGGTCAGAAAAAACGCGGCGCTGATTTTAGGAGAGATG
Organism: uncultured Eubacteriales bacterium; assembly: GCA_963929865.1. GTDB lineage: Bacteria > Bacillota > Clostridia > Lachnospirales > Lachnospiraceae > JAGZHZ01. The sequence goes on from CAWVKK010000037.1 coordinate 10,335, forward strand.
GAATGCGAGGAGACTCTTGAGGATCTGATACGCGCATATGAAAAGGAAGAGACACTTTTTGTGCGCTCTGACTTTTTAAAGGCAATCCGCGCTTATGACTACGAAGCGTATCTGCCTGTCCTAAAAGAACAGAAAAAGCGCGTTGAACACACACAGATGGACGACGGCAAGGCAAAACATTTAAGAGAAGAAAACGCTTTGCTCCAAACCATGATTTTTCAGTATGAAAAGCCAAAAAAACATATCTTTACAGGAGGAGACGGGCAAAAACCCATCGAAGTGATTCTGGTGACGAACCGCTGCCAGAGAGAGGCGACGAAAAGACAGCTTGCAGGAGAGAAGGCGGTCATGCTTGCGGGAGGAATCCGCTTTGTGGCCGACCGGATCGAGCCTCTTTTGAACATCCGCACCTGGAAAGAAATGCTTTTTCCGATCCCGGGGATTGCGTATGCACAAGGAACGCCGGAGAATATCGGAAGTATGCTGGGAAGCTCGAAGATGAGAGAATTTGTGCAAAAGCTTCACTCCGGAACGGAACAGTTCTGCTTTCGGGTGGAGGTAAAAAGCAAAATGCCCCTGGAAAAGAAAGGCAACTGGATCCGCAGGATGGCGGCGTCGCTTGAGCAGTCATGCGCCAGAAAATGGATCAACGCTCCTGAGGAATACGAGATAGAAATCCGTCTGATCCAGACAAAAGAAGACAGATTCATCCCTCTTTTAAAATTTTATACCATCGAGGACAACCGCTTTTCCTACCGCAAAGAATATCTTCCCACGTCCATCTCGCCGGTCAATGCCGCGCTTTTGATGGAGCTTGGCAGGGAATACTTAAGAGAAGGGGCGCAGGTTCTCGATCCGTTCTGCGGAGTGGGAACGATGCTGATTGAGCGGAACGCCTGCGTGAAGGCGCGGACAATGTACGGGGTTGACATTTTAGAAGAGGCCGTCGAAAAGGCAAGGGAAAACACAAAAAGGGCAGGGCTGCCGATCCACTATATCAACCGAAACTTTTTCGATTTTGAACATGAATATTTATTTGACGAGATTGTCACGAATTTTCCGGGAAAGAACAAAAACAGAAACGAAGGTCAGATCTGCGATCTGTATCACCGCTTTTTTGAGAAGGCGTCAGACCACGTAAGAGACGGGGGTATTTTGATGCTGTACAGCAGCGAGAGAGCGCTGATTCAGAAAAACTGCAGCAAATATCCGCACTACTGCCTCAAAAAAGAATACATGATTAACGAGAAGGAAAAACAGGAATTTTTCATCATACAGATAAAGAAAAATTGAGGCGTACGGAAAAAAGGGCATGAAAAGAATAAAAAATGGAGAGACTACCTCTATAAAATAAGGAGGTAGTTTTTTATGTATCAATATATTGCAATTGTCGATGTAATCGGAAGAGAGATTTTAGACTCCAGGGGAAATCCGACCTTAGAAGTCGAGGTGATGACAGAAGACGGGGCGGTCGGAAGAGCAGCGGTTCCTTCAGGAGCTTCGACAGGAAGCTTTGAGGCGGTTGAGCTGCGGGACGCAGAGAAGGAATATCACGGGCTGGGCGTCAAAAAAGCGGTCCACCACGTCAACGCCGTGCTTGCCGACGCGATTGTCGGGGAAAACGTACTGAACCAGGAAGGAATCGACCGGATTTTGATCCGCGCGGACGGAACAGAGCAAAAGGAAAATCTTGGGGCAAACGCGATTCTGGGAGTTTCTATGGCAGTGGCGGCGACAGCGGCGAAAGCGCTCAACATTTCGCTGTTTCGATACTTAGGAGGAATTCAGGGAAAGCGCCTTCCCGTACCTATGATGAACATTTTAAACGGAGGATGCCACGCTGACAATACGGTGGATCTGCAGGAATTTATGATTATGCCGGCGGGAGCGTGCTGCTTTTCAAAAGGGCTTCAGATGTGCGCAGAGGTGTACCATACATTGAAAAAAATTTTAAAACAGGAAGGACTGTCGACGGGAGTCGGGGATGAGGGCGGATTTGCGCCGAATCTTTCCGACGCGAGAGAAGTACTCAGGCTGATGACGAGAGCGGTACAAGAAAGCGGATACCGGCCAGGAGAAGACATTGTCTTTGCACTGGATGCGGCGGCAAGCGAGCTGTATGAGGAAGGCAGCAGACGGTACCGGTTTCCGGGCGAGAGTACAATGAAAGGAAAAGAAGTAACCAGAAATGCGGAAGAGATGATTGACTACTATGAAGAACTGATCGGAGAATTCCCGATTGCTTCCATCGAAGACGGACTGTGGGAGGAAGACTGGAAAGGATGGCAGAAGATGACCGCGCGGATTGGAGGAAAGGTGCAGCTGGTAGGAGACGATTTGTTCGTCACAAACAAGAGACGGCTCAAAAAAGGAATTGCCCAGGGAGCCGGGAATGCGATCTTAATCAAGGTCAATCAGATCGGAACGCTGACGGAAGCGCTGGAGGCGATTGAACTGGCAAAGCAGTCGGGCTACCGCACGGTCATCTCGCACCGGTCGGGAGAGACAGAGGATACGTTTATCGCCGACCTTGCGGTCGCAGTGGGAGCGGGACAGATTAAGACAGGAGCGCCCGCCAGAAGCGAGCGCGTTTCAAAATATAATCAGCTTTTGAGAATTGAAGAGGAACTCGCAGAAGGAGCGTGCTACCAGAATCCGTTTGCGTGAGAGAAACCTCTAAGAAAAATGCCAAAACACCGAAAATATCAGTTGAAAAAACGGATTGTGTATGATAAACTAGACAATGTATGGTATAGGACAATATGAAGTGACCTCACATTTGTAGCAACGTGGATTTACCTGTATACTAAGTTTTGGAAAAAACAATGGTAACAGGGAT
>CAWVKK010000038.1:0-5230 GCA_963929865.1 uncultured Eubacteriales bacterium
AGATATCTGGAAGAAATTATGAACTTGTAATTTTTTTGTATATTGCTTAATGCTTTGGTTGGGATACACATTCGTGCGTTTCTCGTGTTTGAGCTGACGCATTTCATTGCCGGACTGGAAGAAAATGTGATATAATGGAAAAACATAAGAAAATATACAGATTCAAAGAGAGGACAGAAAGGAAACGCAGAAAAAATGGAGTGGATACAGATGCTGACCGGTCCGGTACTCGGGGCGGTTATCGGATACTTTACAAACTATCTCGCTGTCAAAATGATGTTTAGACCGTTAAAGCCGATAAAAATCGGACGCTACACGATGCCGTTTACGCCCGGCATTATACCGAGAGGGAAAGACAGACTGGCAAAGGCGCTTGGAGAGGCAGTCGGAGAACGCCTTTTGACACAGAAGGATATAGAGGAGGCGCTGCTTTCCGATGAGATCTGCCAAAAGGTGCAAAAGACTGCGGCGGCAGCGCTGCAGAAAGACGATCTCACTGTTGAGGAACATATGGACGCCTGAATCGGGAAAGAAAAACGAGAGGAGTGGAACCGCCTGGCGGCAAAAAAGATTGCGGAAAAAATAACAGGCGGTCTGAAAAGAATAAACGTAGGAGAGCTGATCGCGGAGGAGGGAAGCCGAATCATCAAAGACAAGATTGCGGGGACATTCCTCAATATGATGGTCAGCGACGCTCTGATTCAGAGCGTCATCAAACCGGTGGGAGAAGAGGCGCAGAGGTATCTGGAAGAACATGGAGAGGAAAAGATAGAACCGATTGTCGCGGAAGAATTGCAGCAGACGGAACAAAAAAGCATACTCGAGATTTTAAAAGACTGCGGCACAGATATGGATCACATCGCAGCGGCGGTGAAAAAAGGATATGAAACGCTGGTTCGGGAAAATGGAAAAGAGTGGATCGGCAGCATTCCTGTTTCGGAAATTGTGAGAAAGAAAATCCAGGAAATGGACGTGCTGGAGGTGGAGGAGCTGCTTTTGTCTATCATGAAAAAAGAACTCAATGCGGTTGTCAACCTCGGCGCCGTGATCGGATTTGTGATTGGCTGCGTCAATCTTTTTGTCTGATAAAAAATTAGAGTGCATGGAAAGAAAGGATGAAAAAATGAGACTGTATGAAAAAAATCCGTATCAGGAAACATTTTTCGGGACAGTGATTTCCTGTGAAAAGGATGAGAGAGGATATCAGATTGTGACGGATCAGACTTGCTTTTACCCGGAAGGGGGAGGACAGCCGGCCGACTACGGAACCTTAAACGAAGCAAAGGTGTTCGATGTGCAGGAAAAAAACGGGCAGATCATACACTGGACCGATATGCCGCTGCCGGAGGGAAGCCCGGTGGAGGGGCGGATCGACTGGGAGAGACGTTTTTATTTTATGCAGAATCATTCAGGAGAACATTTGGTTTCCGGTCTGATTCACAAAAAATATGGATATGAAAATGTCGGATTTCATATGAACGAAGAGATGATTACCATCGATGTGGGAGGCGTACTTTCCCAGGAGCAGCTCGATGAGATTGAAACGAAAGCAAACCAAAAAATTGCAGAAAAAATAGAAATCGAGGTTTTGTATCCGCATCAGGAATTGAAAAACAGCCTTGTATACAGAAGCAAAAAGGAAATTGAGGGTCAGATCAGAATTATCCGCATTCCAGGATGCGACATGTGCGCATGCTGCGGAACGCACGTAAAAAATACGCTGGAAATCGGAATGATCAAGTTTTTGTCGATGCAGCACTATAAAACGGGAGTCCGCGTGACGATGATCTGCGGCAAAGGAGCGTTTGAAGACTATAGAAGAAAACATAAAAGCGTGATGGAAATTTCCAGACTGCTTTCGGCAAAACCGGAGGAAATCGATCTGGCTGTAAAGAGGATAAAAGAGGAGAATCAAAATCTGCGGCAGAAAGCGGGGAGACTGAGACAGCTGCTTTTGGAGGCAAAGGCAGCCGGAATCGAAGAAGGACAGAAGACAATTTTTTTATATGAGGAAAATTTGGAGGCAGGAGATCTGCGCCATATGATCAGCGCTCTGAATGAAAAAGGACAGTATGTGATGGTGGTGGCGCCGGGAGGAGATTCCGGCTTCAGCTATGCGGCGGCGAGCAGGCAGATGGACAGCCGGGCATTTTGCCGGGCGTTCGCCGAAGAGCTTCAGGGCAGAGGCGGAGGATCCGCACAGATGGTTCAAGGAACCGTAAAAGGAAGTCCGGAAGAAATTAGGAGAGTTTTCCTAAAGACAGTGGAGGAAAATCAATGCTGAGGATCGGATGCCATCTTTCCAGCGCAAAGGGCTGGGAAGCAATGGGAAAGGACGCGCTTAGAATCGGGGCGGACACGTTTCAGTTTTTTACAAGAAATCCAAGAGGGAGCAAGGCAAAGGCATTAAATCTGGAGGATCTGGAAAATCTGAAAAGCCTGATGAAAAAAAACAGATTCGCCCGCATCGTGGCTCATGCGCCGTACACATTAAATGCGTGTTCCCAAGACGAACGGGTCAGAGAATTTGCAAAAGAAACGATGAAGGATGATTTAAAGAGGATGGAATATCTGCCCGGAAACTATTATAATTTTCATCCGGGAAGCCATGTGGGGCAGGGCGCTCAAAAAGGAATCCGCCAGACAGCAGAGCTGCTCAACGAGATTCTGAGGGAAGACCAGAAGACAACCGTGCTTGTCGAGACGATGGCGGGAAAAGGAACGGAGATAGGAAGGAACTTTGAAGAAATTGCGGAACTTCTGTCGCAGATCACGCTTTCCGGCAAAGTGGGAGTCTGCATGGATACCTGCCACATCCATGACGCAGGGTACGACATCAAACACCATCTTGAAGATACGGTATTGCAGTTTGACCGCATCATCGGTCTGGACCGCCTGAAAGTAATCCATTTAAATGACAGTAAAAATCCATCCGGCAGTCACAAAGACCGCCATGAAAAAATAGGAGAAGGGTGGATCGGACTGGAGGCAGTCAAAAACATCATACGCCATCCGGCCTTTGCAGAAGTGCCTTTCATTCTGGAAACGCCGAATGAACTGGATGGGTATGAAAAAGAAATCCGTTTGCTGAGGGGGATAATATGATAGAAAAATTAGTGCATCTCTTTATCCGCGACGCGCAGAACGTCAAAGATCCGAAAGTGCGGCAGAAATATGGCATTCTGAGCGGCAGCGTGGGGATTTTCTGCAATTTAATTTTATTTTCCGCGAAACTCTTCTCGGGAATCGCCTCGGGCGCTATCTCGATCGTGGCCGATGCGTTTAACAACCTTTCCGACGCGGGATCGTCGATTATCACGCTTGTCGGCTTTTATATGGCGGGAAAACCGGCGGACAAGGATCATCCTTTTGGACACGGAAGAATAGAATATCTGTCAGGGCTGATTATCTCTGTGATTATTTTGCTTGTGGGAGCTGAGCTGCTGAAAACTTCCGTTGAAAAAATAATCTCTCCGCAGGAGATAAACAGCAGCGCCGCAACGGCGGCAATCTTAATCGGATCTGTCCTGGTAAAGTTTTGGATGGCATGGTTTAACAGAACGCTGGGCGAAAAGATACAGTCTGCCGCAATGAAAGCGACGGCGGCGGACAGCCTGAACGACTGCATCGCGACAGCAGTCGTTCTTCTGGGAATTCTAGTGAACGCATTTACAGGATATAACATTGACGGAATCGCGGGAATCGCAGTGGCATGTTTCATCCTAAAAGCAGGGTATGATGCGGCGAAAGACACGCTTCAGCCGCTGCTCGGACAAAAGCCGGATCCGGAACTGGTAAGAGAAATTAAAGAGCTGGTTCAGGCTCACAGGGAAGTCAAAGGAGTCCACGATCTGATTGTCCATGATTACGGACCGGGGAGGATGATCATCTCGCTCCATGTGGAGGTCTCTGACCACATGGAAATCAACCAGGCGCACGACGTCATCGATGCGATTGAAAAAGAGCTGTATCAAAGATTTGGATGTGAAGCGACAATCCATATGGATCCGATTGCAGCCGACGACAAGAAAACACTGGAGATCCGCGAAAAGATACAAGAGAAAATAAAAGAGATCCATCCCGAAATTACGATCCATGATTTCCGCATGGTAAAAGGAAACACACAGTCAAATCTGATTTTTGATGTTTTAATGCCGGATGAATTAGAGATTCCAAAAGAGAAAATGGAGGAACTGGCGGAACAGAAAGTAAAGGAAATCGACCCGTCATATCACGCGGTGATTCATGCGGAAAAGGGATATATATAAAAATATAGACAACATGTACTTGACAAAAAGAAAAAGAAGAGTTATAGTATACCTGTCAATAAGAAGTTCCGGTTGCTGACGGATAATTGTAGAGTACTACAGTGTGATCGGAATTAAACAGGGTCGACCGTCTGGACAGCATTCATGAAATCGATGTTGTCCTTTTTTTTTAAGAAAGGCGGGGAGCAAAACACAGGACAGCTGAGCAGACCGCCGTTTTCTTTCCCTGACAAATTACATAATGGTTATAAAGTAGAGTAGATATTGTGCGTAAAGTGTCACAGAAGAGGAAGAATTTCTGCGAACGAAGGAATGTCCGCGTCACGGTATCGCTTCCGCTACTGCGCTGAGGTAAAGTTGTATTTTTTCTTTGCGCAGTTTTTTGTTACCATTTTTTGAAAAAAACTGCCGAAAATATACAAACAAAAACAAAAAAATTGTTTAAAATGCTGTAAAACGGAAAAAGCTGCACTAAAAAGCAGTGAAAAATAGAAAGGAGAATTTTTAGTATGGGTTACAAATCAGACATTGAAATTGCACAGGAGACACCGATGCTGCCGATCACGGAGATTGCAAAGAAAGCAGGAATCGATGAGAAATATTTGGAGCAGTATGGAAAATACAAAGCAAAAATCGACTATAATTTATTGAGAGAGACAGAAGGAAAGGACGGAAAACTGATTCTGGTAACGGCAATCAACCCGACGCCGGCTGGAGAAGGAAAGACGACGACAACTGTCGGTCTCGCAGACGCTATGCAGAAGATGGGCAAAAAAGTGATGGTAGCTCTGAGAGAGCCATCCTTAGGACCGGTCTTCGGCGTCAAAGGAGGAGCAGCGGGCGGCGGATACGCACAGGTTGTCCCGATGGAAGATATCAACCTGCACTTTACGGGAGACTTCCACGCAATCGGAGCAGCGAACAACCTGCTCGCAGCAATGCTGGACAACCATATTTACCAG
>CAWVKK010000039.1:0-15038 GCA_963929865.1 uncultured Eubacteriales bacterium
CAAGGTTGTTTTACTGTTCAGTTATCAAGGTTCTTTGCTGTCTCAAACAGCTTTTTAATTATATCGCTTTTGACTGATTTTGTCAAGAACTTTTTTTATTTTCTTTTTTTCAAAGTTCTTTCTTCTTTTTCGACAGCTTTTAAAGTTTATCACACTCTTTTTAGTTTGTCAAGTCTTTTTTTCTCTTTCTTCAAACCATTCTGTCGTTTTTGCGACTTCTGAAGTATATCACTTTTCTTTTTTATTGTCAAGATATTTTTTCATTTTTTGAAACTTTTTATTTATTTCAAACATTTCTTTGACAACGCTGACTATCATACACCCTTCCTTCTCAAATGTCAAGAGATATTTTGCGGGAACAGATCTTTGTTCCCGCATCGTCTGCTTCATCTGTGCGCTGCCTTCTGCCGGCTTTCCCGCTCTTCCGGCTGCTTGACCGCTCCCGACTCCGGATCCCCGTCCAGTTCAAACCAGAACTCTACGCCATTTTCATAATTGATCACGCCGCATTTCTGGTGGAAGGAATCCATAATCGCCTTTACGATCGACAGTCCGATTCCGCTTCCGCCGTATTCACGCGTTCTTGCTTTATCCACTTTATAAAATTTAATCCAGATGTTGTCAAGATCCTCCTCCGGTATCGGTTCTCCCGTATTAAAGACAGAAATTCTGACTTTTCCGTCTTCTTTGATCTTAATCTTAATGTCAATGATTTTTTCTCCGCTGACATGGTTTAAGGCATTGCTGACATAATTTGTGACAACCTCTTCCACTTTAAACTCATCTGCCCATACATGGACAGGATTCGCCTGTCGGAAACGGATTTTCGCAGCCTTTTGCTGCGCCAGAATATCCGCCGACTGCACTACGCCCCGAATCAAAGCTGTCGCGTCAAATCGCTCCATCACGACTTTCTCATTTCCAAACTCCAGTTGGTTCAATGTCAGAAGCTTTTTTACCATTTTATTCATCTTTCCCGCCTCATCGATAATGACATTGCAGTAAAAGTCTCTGCTTTCCTCATCGTCGTTGATGCATTCCTGAAGCCCCTCGGCATATCCTTGAATCAGCGCGATAGGAGTTTTCAGTTCGTGGGAGACATTCGACAAAAACTCTTTCCTCATCTCATCGATCTGGGTTTTCTGCTCAATATCTTTCTGCAGCTGATTATTTGCTGTTTTCAGCTCTGAGATCGTCATCTCAAGCGTCTCTGACATCTTATTGAAGTGTTCTCCGAGCAGTCCAATCTCATTGTTTCCGCCGCTGGAATATTTCGCGTCAAAGTCTAGCTCCGCCATCCTCTTTGACAGTTCTGTCAGTTCCATAATCGGCTTTGTGATTTTTTGCGAAACCCACGAGAAGATAAAAATGCTCATCAAAATTACCGCGATACTGATATAGGCGAGAAACTCATTTGAAATCTTTACGTTAGACCGGATACTCTCAAGCGGAACTCTCATCAAAAACGCGTCCCTATTGTCCAGAATTCCCCAGATTTCCAGATATTCCTGCTGAGATTCCAAATCCATATTTTTCTGCAGCGTATAGTGTTCGCTCTCCTCGATCACGGTTATATCGCTCTTATCGAGATCTGTCAGATAGCCGTACAGCCTTCCCGCCATCAGTTTTGTGTCTATATTGTTCGTGTACAGCCCGATCGTGAAATCCTGCTTCAGCACAAGCAGCGAAATATTTTCCGAGCCGAATATGTTGTCCATGCTTTCGTTGACCATATCCGCATTCAGCCCGTATTCGGACACAATCTCATTGAGCTGTTCATACGTGCTGACCAGCGCATTCTGCTTTTTTAAAATATAATATTTTTCCAAAAAAAGGTTGTTGATCACCCAGTTCGATATGAGGACAAGCACGATCATCAGGATAAACGTAGCGCTCAGTTCTGTCTTGATCGAATATCTGCGAGTCTTTCGTTTTTCCTTCGACTGTTCTTCTCTTCGTGTCTGTGTTTTTTTTGTGTGAAAAGGGGGCGTTTTGCCATTTTTCAGATCCTGCAGAATTTTCATCTCAATCCACCTCAAATTTATATCCCATACCCCAGATTGTTTTGATATAATCCCCCTTATCTCCCAATTTACTTCTGAGTTTTTTGACATGCGTGTCAATCGTTCTGGCATCGCCGAAATAATCATAATTCCAGACGCTGTTTAGTATTTTCTCTCTTGAAAGAGCTATATTTTGATTTTCTGCAAAGTAAGTCAGAAGTTCAAATTCTTTAAAGCTTAAATCGACAGGCTTGCCGTCGATCAGCACCATGTGCGCGGCCTTGTTGATCTCGATCGCCCCCGCGCGGATAATATCTTCTTTTGCGATTCCGCTTGTTCTGCGCAGGATAGCCTCCACACGCGCCACCAGAATTTTCGGGCTGAACGGTTTTGAGATATATTCGTCCACTCCCAGCTCAAATCCCAGCAGCTCGTCTCTCTCATCGCCCTTTGCCGTCAGCATGATAATCGGAACCTTTGAATGTTCCCTGATTGTTCTGCACACCTCCCAGCCGTCCATCTTCGGCATCATAACGTCCAGGATAATTAAAGCGATATCTTTCGTAGAAAAAAAGAGGTCAACAGCGTCCGCCCCATTCTCTGCCTCCAACACCTGAAAATCTTTTTTTACAAGGAAATCTTTCACCAGCTTTCGCATTCTGCTTTCGTCATCTACTACTAATATTTTTAATTTATCCATCGTTCATTCCTCCGTTTTTGCAGACAGTATACGCGATAATTATGAATCTTCTGTGATTTTTTCGATCTTTTTCCGAATTTCCTGCATCCGGTAGTCGGTAGAGGAGATCACCTCTGCACATGCTTTCAATTCCCTTGATATCTCTTCCGGATTTTCAATATCTTTCTTATAGCGGAGCTGGTGATCCAGACTCGCCCAAAAGTCCATGGCAATCGTGCGGATCTGCACTTCTACCCGCATCGGTTTTTTGATCTTGGGCAAAAAGACCGGAATTTCCACAATCATGTGATAGCTGCGGTAGCCGTTTGGTTTTGGATTTTCAATATAATCTTTGACTTCCAGCACTTTCAGATCATCCTGCCTTGCGAGCATTCGCGCCACATCATAAATGTCATCCACAAAATGGCATACGACCCGGATTCCGGCGACGTCGTTTAAGTTCTCCTCGATCGATTCCAGCGTCTTTTCAAATCCTTTTCTTTCCAGCTTGCTCATAATGCTGACCGGAGATTTGATTCTCGATTTTATAAAATTAATCGGATTTCTCTGATATTTTACAGACATCGCATCGTTGAGAATCTCCAGCTTTGTCTGCACTTCCCGAATGGCGCAGCGGTACATCATCATCATTTCCTGATATTGCTGCATCTGCTCTAAAAACTGTTCGGGAACCTCCATCTTATTTGATTGTTCCAAAAAAGTAGCTTTACCCTTCGCTTCCAGCATTTCTTTCTTTTCTTCTCCTTTGCTTATGTGTTTTCTGCCGCAAGATAATCATAAATCCATGCCGACAGCTCCTGAATATCTGCCTGCGTCTGCGCGTTGCTTTCCATATCGTTGACCAGAATACATACGATGTAATCGCCAAAGGATGTGTGAACGATCGCCGCGTCTCCTTCTACCATCCCTTTTTCAGGGACCTCCGCCTGTGCGATCTCTCCCGTCTTGTTTGCGACCCATTCCTGCTCCCCGTTCAGACGAGTCTGCAGTCCAGATGGAATTTTGTTTCTTCTTTCCTGGCTCTGCAAAAAAGAAAGCATTTTTTCGGATGCCTCCGCGCTGACGCACGTCCCATGGTAAATTTTTTCAAGCAGGCTCACACAGTCCCGCGCCGATGTATAGTTATCTCCGTCCGTCTGATACGACAGCATCAGTCTCCCCATCGAGGTGTCACAATATCCCTGCTGCTGCGCGTATTTTGTCACCTGCGCCATACCCTCCGCGGAATCTCCGCCTCCTAAAAAATCTGTAACCAGAGTATTGCACGCCGTGTTATCGCTGACCGTAATCATAGGCTTCACCAGGCTTTCTGCCTGCTCCTGCTGCAGACGGCTCTGTCCGATCTGCTCATAGATTTTCTCCATCACAAACAGCTTGATCAGACTTGCAGATTTCATCTTTCTTCCGTGAGATACAGAATAGACGTCGCAGTTTTCCTGCGTCTTCATCCCTTCTGTCTTTAGCGCAACTGACCAGATTCCGTCATAGGAACGGATCTTCTCTCTCAAAAGCTGCGCCATCTGGCTCTGTGCCGTTTCCTGCTGCCTGTTTTCTGTCTCCTGAGGTTTTTCTGTCTCCTGAGGCATTTCCTCCTGCGTCTGCCTCTGCGCGGCGCTTTCTGTCGCAGATTCTCCCTCGCTTTGAACTTCTTTTTGCATATCGGCATCCGTATGCTCTGGTTCAGACAGTGCGCCTGTATCGGTCTGGATGCCCTGCGCAGTTGTCGTTGCATTTATGTCCTGCTGCCGGCTTTGCCTTGCTATTTTTCGAAACAGCATTCCTGTCTCCCCTAAAATCATCAGCAGCAGCAAAACCGATAAGATCCATAATATCTTTTTCTTCATTTTTCTCTATCTTCTCTCTTCGTGTTTTCCCTGTTGTTTCTAAAACAGCGAGCCTTTTTTTCCTGTGTCTGCAGTTACTGAAGCCGGAAAATATTGTCTGTATTTCCAATCCGGAATACAGCTCTGCTCCCGACATTGCTCCATGTCTCTTTGGGCAGCCTTACTTTTCCGTTTAAATAGATTCCGCTCTGCGAATAATCCATGATAAAAAATTTTCCCGTCTGTCTGTTGAAGCGGACTACACAGTGGACCTGTCCCACCTCCGGGCTGTCAAGCCGGATGTTGCAAAGCTCCGGATCTCTCCCTATAATAATCTCCGGAGTATGCGCAAACGAAAACCGCGCGGAAGCGTACTCCCCTGCCTCCCCTATGATTTCTCCTGATGCCTGATATCCCTTTTTCTGCTCGGAACGGTATTCTCTTTTTGTCGTTCTCTCGTCTGTCTGTCTTCTTCTGTTCTTTGCGCGGCGGTCATCAAAAATACTCTTGTTCACAATTGGGATCAGCGAAAAGAGGAACGTGACCAGATGAATTCCAAAGTTTGCGTAAAGACCGTATCCGATCCCTTTATCCACAGAAATCGTCATCAGGTTTGAGATAATCGTCTCCGGAAATCCTCCCAGGAACATCACGATACTTCCTAAAATTGCCGCATCTGTCAGTAATTCCAGAATGCAGCATGTTATCGTCACTGTTTTTACTTTTTTCCCATAGACAGCCGAGACAACGATGGCAGATCCGATTTCCAGAACAACCAGAAAAATCAGCAGTCCCTGAAAAATCTGGTACAGCATCGCGCAGTAGTCTCCGTTTCCTGCAAGAGACAATAAAATCTGCATATCATTGTCGATCTGAAACAGATATTCTAAAATGTGGAGTCCCGATTTTTGATACGCTAAGCCGATTACAGGAACCGATATATCTATAAATGGTAAGAAAATACATCCCGCTGCCAAAAAAAAGCAAAAAATTAACACAATCTGATACGTCAGCTGCTTTCTATTACTTTTCTTCATTTTTTATCTCCTCTCTTTTTTACCACACTAAGATTAAAATAATTGCCAATATGACAGCAATCACCCCTTCTATTCCAATCAATACCGGCAAAAAATAGTTTCTGCTCTCTTCTTTTTTTCTGTTTTTCTCTTTCATTCCCTGATTTGATGTCCAAAAAATCTGTTCCAGCTTTTTTAAATTTACCTCTTTTCTTTTTAAATCTCCGTTTAAGACATTCATCAACCCCTTTTCCGTTTCCGGATGCATCCACACTCCCAGCTCCATCGGCGCCTTTATCCTTTCTCTTTTTATCTTTTTTTCCTGAAAGCGCGGCATTTCTCCCGTCACCATGCGGTAGAAGACAGCCGCCGCCGCATACACATCCGCTTTTTGCCAGAACCATTCCGTATCTTCATAGATTTCCCGCGGGATATACGGATTTTCCTCAAATAATTTCCCTCTTGCCTTGCTGTCGTTGACCCGCATTCCAAAATTGACCAGCTTGACCTCCTCTTCCGCCACCACGATATTGTCGATGGAAAGATTTCCATGCGCTCTTCCCGCCTGCTGCAGCCGTTCTAAAATCTGGATCACCTGTCTCATCCAGCTTCTCGCCTGCCCAAAGATAATGGGGTTTTCGCGTTCCACAATCTCCCCGATGGTTTTTCCAGGCACCCACTCTCTGATATAATATGCCGTTCCATACTGTATAATCTGGTCACAGACGTTTGCCACTCCGTCAAATTTTCCAAGCTGTCCCCAGTTCTGCGCTTCCTCAAAGAAAGCTTTCTTTCCAGCCTCATATAGCTTTTCCCATTTCGGCTCGCTGACAAGCTCTCTGCCGTCAATGCGAAACGCAATTTTTTCCGGAAAATATTCCTTGATCACAATTTTTTTCTCGATCAGATTGTCCCATCCAAGGTAGCTGACCCCTATGGAATCTTGATGGAAGGCTTCTATAATTATATATCGGTCGGATAGCAGCGTCCCTGGCATCTGATAGGATGGACTGCTTTTTTTTGTCTCCCGCGGACGTCCGCAGTAAGGGCATTCCTGCCTTTTTTCGGAATATTCTCTCATGCAACCCATGCACTTTATCATGATCTCATCTCCCCTTTTCTCCTGCTTTCCTCTCGCCGCATGGATTTCTATCGAATCCAGACTCCAATCGCCGAAAAATTGTCCATATACTTTCCCCGTCCGTTTTCCATCACAATCCGTTCCATCATGTTGAGCCAATGCGCCACGCTTTTTGCCTTTTGCAGAGTATGTTCCATCCATTCTTCCACGATATATTCCCAAAATCCGTCGCTGCACAGCAAAAAAGAGGTATCCCCTGTCAGGGCGATTCTTTTTGACAGATCGTATGCGTTCCGGTTCCATTCACTTCCCATCACTCTGAGCAGTCTGTTCCGGTCGGGATGCGTCCGGATATCTTTTTCTGAAATTTCTCCGCTTTTGACAAGCATCTGCGGAACGCTGTGGTCCAGCGTTCTCTGCCGGATGCGTCCTTGTTCGAAAGCATACAGCCGGGAATCGCCGATATGCCCCCACATCGCGTCGTTTCCATCGATCAAAAGCGCAGCCAGCGTTGTCTTCATCTGTTCAAAGGCGTGCTGCTCTTTTTGCATGTTCAGCAGCCGCCGCTGTCCGTTTTCAAACAAATCCGTGAGATAGCTCTCATACGAGTCTGTCCGCTCAAACAGATAAACCCCGTAAGAAGTTATCATTTCAGAAGCGATTTCTCCCGCCCCGTGTCCCCCCAGACCGTCGGCGAGCAAAAAGACGCTTGCCTCTTTTTTTTCTTTCATTCGAATGCTGTCTTCATTGTTTTCTCTCTTTCCCTGCCTGCTTAACATTGCATATGTCATCATATGTCCTGTATTGTCTCCCTTTTATCCTTTTTCGATGATAAATCCTATATGCCCCGAATAGTATTCCGATACGTCATTGGGCGCGTCGTTCCAGAACCATTCTGCGTCCTCCCGGCTTAAATTGTACATAATCAGATAGTCTTCTATCCCATCTTCGTTGTTTGGTTCCCCCGGGGCCCATTTTTGATAAGCCGAAAAATCTTCTCCTGTTATCCACGCAAACTGACTCTCCTGTTGTGTTCTCTCTGCCCCAAGCCATACTGCGTACAGCTCTGTCCCGTTTTCTCTTGCATAATCCAGGAGCATATCCTCAATTTTTTCCTGCTCTTGCGCCGAAGTCACTGCCGCCAGGCAGCCTCCGTGCTGCTCGCAGTACGCTTTTGCCTCCTCCCATGTATAATCCCCGGCAATCACCTCATACGCCGATTGGGACGTCTGCGTTTTTTCACTTTGCGTCTCCTCCGCCTCGGTTGGATCTTCCGTCACATACTGCGGATCTGTCACAACCGGACTTCTGTTTGTCTGCTCCTGCTGCGTGCCGTCGTATTCCGTATTGCTCTGCTGATACGACTCCTCTTCTCTTAAGATGGTATCTCTCACAAAAATCAGACCCGCGGCCAAAAAGCAGAGCAAAGAAAAAGTCAGGGCAATCCCCGAGATCACGTAGCGTATTG
Source organism: uncultured Eubacteriales bacterium (assembly GCA_963929865.1). Lineage (GTDB taxonomy): Bacteria > Bacillota > Clostridia > Lachnospirales > Lachnospiraceae > JAGZHZ01. The sequence goes on from CAWVKK010000039.1 coordinate 8,092, forward strand.
TCCCTTTCTTCACATCAGGATAGAACTCTTGCTCCATCTGCTTTCTCTTTTTCTCTCTGGTGTGTTCTCCGTTCTCGAAATACAGGTCTGTCCGGTACAGCGCTTCCTCCAGCGCCTCCATCGATTGAAACCGGTCTTTGGCATACACTTCCATTCCATGCATCAAAGCCGCTTCTTTTCCTCTTGAAATCTTTACTCCAAGCTGATGCGGCTTTTGCAGATGGTCTTCCTGGCACCGTTCCAGCGCCTCGACCGGAACTTCTCCGGTAATGCACCGGTAGATTGTCGCGCACAGCGCATAGATGTCGGTCCAGGGTCCTTGCTTTCCTCTGCTTCTGTACTGCTCTTCCGGGGCGTATCCCGGCTTGAGCAGGATGGAGAGACTCCTTCCCCCGTCGGGACTCATCTGTCTGGCCCCTCCAAAGTCAAGCAGCTTTCTTCTTCCATCTTTCATCAGCATAATATTGTCCGGGCTGATGTCCCGGTGGATGACTCCTTTTTTATGTACCTCTTTTAAAGCGTCGATGAGCGGAAGCATCATGGAAAGCGTCTCTTCCACGCTGAGTCTCCCCCGTTTTTTCAGATAGTTCTTTAGCGTGATGCCGGGAAGATATTCCATCACAATATACGCCGTGTCATTTTCCTGAAAAAAATCTTTGACTTCCACGATTCCCGGAAGTCCCTGAAATTTTGCCAGAGTGCGCGCTTCCTCGATGAAACGCTCTCTGCCTTTTTGAAATTCTTCCCGCTCGGCCTCTCCTGTGTAGACCAGATAAGAGCCGCTCTTTTCCCGAAATGCAGTGCCGTTTGGATAGTACTCTTTAATTGCGACGGGAATGTAAAGCCCCATATCCATTCCAATATACGTGATTCCAAAGCCGCCTTCCCCCAGAACAATTCCCAGCAGATATCTCTTGTGCAGAACAGTGTAAACTGGAAGATGGTGCGGAGCACAGCGATAAGAAAAAGGATCGAAACCGCAGTGAGGGCATATCTGATCAGGTGATTCCTTTTCGTTCATACATTTGATGCAAAGATTTTCAAACTTCATCTTTTTTTCTCCTAGTCAAAGCGTATGGTAAGAATCCTCTTTTCTATCCGCTTCCTATTTCTTTGATCAGAAATATATTTCTTCTATTATAACACATCTCTTTCTATTTGTTGTGCCAATTTTTCAAATAAATCTACCATTCATGAAAAAATTCAGATTACGGGAGCTTTCTTTTCAGTCTCTGGTACAGCTCTGCAATCGGAAGTCCCACTACATTATAGTAATCTCCCTCAATTTTTTTGACAAAGACAAGTGCTTTTCCCTGAATCCCATAAGCCCCTGCCTTATCCATCGGCTCGCCTGTCTCAATATATCCTCGAATTTCCGTCTCTTCCATCGGGTACATTTCTACCTCTGTCTTCTGCGCAAAGCATTCTTCTTTTATGCTTCCGTCCGCCTGCCGCTCTAAAATGCACACGCCTGTCCATACCTCATGCGTCTTTCCCTGGAGAAGCCGCAGCATCTGAAACGCCTCCTCTTTGTCTCTTGGCTTTCCCATCACTTTTCCGTTCAAAGCCACCACCGTATCCGCTCCAATCACCAGAGCATCCTCTTTTTCTGCCTGTGCCACTGCCGCCGCCTTTTTCCTGGCCAATTCCTGCACAATTTCTTCCGGCTTTTCTTTCGTGACCGTCTCCTCACATGCGCTTACCTTCACGGCAAAAGGGATTCCTGCCTGCGCCATCAATTCTTTTCTTCTGGGCGAGCCAGATGCCAAAATAATGTTTTTCATTTGTTTTTCCTCATTTCTTTTTTATTTTCCGCCCGATTCATTCTGTTTGATCTGCCCCTTGACTTCTCCTTTCTTTTTTATTATACTATAAAAGCAGCCGGCAGACCATATTCAAACTTTTTTTGGGGTTGTACTGGTTTCGACGGGGGTTTTGCAGTTGAGGCAGCCATCTGCGGGCCGGGACCGCACAGTAAACCGGAAACTTAAATATAAACGCAGACGAACAGTTAGCGTACGCAGCCTAATGGCTGCTGTCGGTCTTAGGTCGCTCACAGCTTAAGTCACCGGCATCAAAGATGTGAGGCACTTTGTCCCATAAGCTTTGCCGGGGCAAAAGATAAGATGAAGCTACTGAAATCAGAAGTTTGTCATTAGACGTCTGGCGGAGGGAATGTCAAAATAATGACTGTGATGGGAGACACCGCAATGAATAGGCTTTCGGACAGGGGTTCAACTCCCCTCAGCTCCATGTTTTCTTTTTTGGCCGTGCGGATGAAAAAAAGTGCCGTTCACCTCCTGGGTGAACCGGCACTTTTTTGTGCGGACGCCTTTCTCCTGTGTCTGTCAATAATTTTCTGCCCTCAGCTCAAAGTATGCCTGGGGATGCGCACAGACAGGGCAGACCTCCGGCGCGGTTGGACCATAATGGATATGACCGCAGTTGCTGCAGATCCATGCCACTTCTCCTTCTCTTGAGAAAACGGCATGTTCTTCAATATTCTTTAAGAGCTTTCTGTACCGCTCTTCATGTTCCTTTTCAATTTTTCCAACTTCTTCAAACAGATACGCAATATGGTCGAAGCCTTCTTCTCTCGCTTCTTTTGCAAACGTTGCGTACATGTCAGTCCATTCGTAATTTTCTCCTGCCGCCGCATCTTTTAAGTTTGTCATCGTATCCTGGATTCCGTCGTGCAGCAGCTTAAACCAGATTTTTGCATGTTCCTTTTCATTTCCGGCCGTCTCCTCAAAAATCTTGGCAATCTGAACGTACCCGTCTTTTCTCGCCCTGCTTGCATAATACGTGTACTTGTTTCTCGCCTGGCTCTCTCCTGCAAATGCCGTCCACAAATTTGCCTCTGTCTTGGATCCTTTTAATTCCATAAAATTCCTCCTTTTCGCTTTATTGATAACAGTAATTATTACTGATATTACTATACCATATCTCCTAAAAAATTGCAAGCATATTTTAAAAAATTTTTTTCAGTCCAACCCTAAAATTTCTGATAATACTTCAATGATAATCTCATTTGTACACGATTTTATATATCCGCTGCGATAAACATATGCAATTTCATAAAAATTACCGGCTGTATTCTCTTTCTCCCGGAAAACTTTTACATATCTTTATCTCATTCACGCCGGAGCGCAACTCCCGGCGCAGTCTTGTCGTCGCCGACAGACCTCTCATGCTTTCACATGAGCGTAGACTATATCTTCACCTGTTTTTGAATAGAAAACAGGGCAACATTTTTCTTCCGCCTTTAGCTTGCGGCTTTACTCTCCCTCAAGGAGATAGTCGTTGGGGGTCTTCCCTATCCTTTTCATGACTTAGGACTTTCCCTGCTAAACACCCATTGTTTCAACCCTTAGCGCCAGCGTCTCTGATGTGTCTCGCTCTGCCTTTCATCAGCACAGACTGGCTTTTTTTCAGCATAGGTCATCTCACTGTTTTTTCTGATTTCTCACCATAGTATTTCTACTCAGCTTGCCGTTTCCGGCTACTGTTTTGGCCGTGAGCTTTAGGGATTCAAAGCATTTAACGTTGAGTTTGCACCGATTGCTCGATACAAAGGGCTTTCGTTTCAATAAACTTTTATGCCAATTTTTCCAAATTTATTGTAACGGTTTTCTTACCCATGATATGGAGAAGAATTTCATCCTGCTTCTGCGCTTCTGTCAGCTTTTCGCTGTGCTTTGTCTGATCGAGCAGCATAATGAGCTGTGGAGTCAATTCCTCATACGTCTCTACGGTTGTCTGCGTCACCATCTTTTTGAGTTCTTCTTTCGTTCTTGGTACCATAGATTCCCTCCTAATATAGATTTTTCACTTTAAATTCTCTTTCCGCTTCTCTTCTCTGATCCTTTTTGGCGATGTCCTGCCGTTTATCATACAGTTTTTTTCCTCTTGCAAGACCTATCTCGACTTTTACGAGGCTTCCCTTAAAGTAAACTTTAAGGGGAACCAGCGTATACCCTTTTTCCGCAATCTTTCCCGAAATTTTATTGATTTCATACCGGTGCATCAAAAGCTTTTTTGCGCGCAGCGGATCTTTGTTGAAAATATTGCCTTTCTCATAGGGACTGATGTGCATTCCATATACCGTCACTTCCCCGTTTTCAATCCGGATAAAGGATTCCTTGACGCTGCATTTTCCCATGCGCAGCGATTTCACCTCTGTCCCGTGGAGCGCGATTCCGCATTCATACGTTCCTTCAATAAAATAATCGTGGTAAGCCTTCTTATTATTCGCAATCAGCTTGACAGACTGTGCTCCCATACCGATCCCTCCTTGTCTCTTTTTCATTCCTCTGAATCGAAGCTGAAAGCCTTACGGCGTGCAGAAGCAGAAATCCACGGTTCTCGCCTCAGGATCGGCTCCGATCACCTGGATGACCGCCTTTTGTCCCAGACTGTAGACTCTGCCGGATTGGCTTCCCACCATCTCCATCGTCTCCTCTCTGTAGTAATACATGTCGTCCCACATATTGGAAACGTGTACCATGCCCTCTATCGTATTGGGGAGCTCCACGTAGATCCCCCACGATGTGATGCTGGAGATCACGCCTTCGTATCTCTCTCCGATTCTTTTTTTCATATACTGTGCCTTTTTCATTCTTTCTGTCTCGCGTTCCGTCTCATCCGCTCTGCGTTCAAGACTGCTGCACTGCTGCGCCACCTCCGGAAGAATGGTCTCGTAATGCCTTCTTCTGTCTTCATTCAGTTTTCCTCTTAAATTTTCTTTGATAATTCTGTGAATCTGCAGATCCGGATATCGTCTGATGGGTGAAGTAAAATGGCAGTAATACTTTGCGGCCAGCCCGAAGTGTCCTGTACACGCAACGGTATATTTTGCCTGTTTTAAGGATCTCAGCGTCAGGCGGCTGATCAGATCCTGCTGCGGCGAATCTTCTATTTTTGCCAGGAGTTTCTGGAGTTCCTTTGGATGGATTTCTTCCTTTGTATTTTTTATCGAATACCCAAAGTTCTGGATAAATCTGGCAAGCTTTTGAATTTTTTCAGGATCCGGATTTTCATGCGTCCGGTATAAAAACGGCGCCTCCTGCCAAAAATAGTCCTCCGCCACCGTCTCGTTCGCAATCAGCATAAAATCTTCGATCAGCTTTGTCGCCGTGTTGCGCTCGTAGGGACCGATCGAAATCGGGATGCCTTTTTCGTCAAGAACCATCTTTGTCTCGGGAAAATCAAAGTCAATCGATCCCCTCTGTCTTCTTTTTCTTCTCAAAACAGCCGCGAGTTCGGCCATCTCCCGGAGCATGGGGACGAGTTCTTCATATCTGCGCGTCTCCTCCTCATCGCCCTCTTCCAATATTTTGTTCACACTCGTATACGTCATGCGCTTTCGCACGCGGATCACCGTCTCGCAGATCTGATGACCGGTCACATTTCCTTTCTCATCGATCTCCATCAGACAGCTCAGCGCCAGCCTGTCTTCCCCTTCATTCAGGGAACAGATTCCGTTCGAGAGCCTGCGCGGCAGCATCGGGATGACGCGGTCCGCAAGATAGACGCTTGTCCCTCTTTTGAGCGCTTCCCTGTCCAGCGCGCTGTTCTCCTGCACATAGTTTGTGACATCTGCGATGTGAACGCCGAGCCGATACCCGTTTCCTTCTTTTGTGAGGGAAACTCCGTCATCTAAGTCCTTTGCGTCTTCCCCGTCGATCGTCACAATGGTCCAGTCCCGCAGATCCTTTCTTGACTCCCGGTCTGCGTCTGAAACATGATCCGGCGTCCTCTCAGCCTGAAGCAGTACTTTTTCCGGAAATTCCACCGGGATTTCATGCGCGTACACAATCGAGGTGATGTCCGTCCCCGGATCGTCGATGTGACCGATGATCTCTTTTATCTTTCCCTCCGGGTTTTTTCTTTTTTCTCCGTAGTCCGTGATCTCTGCGACCACTTTCTGTCCGTTTGCAGCCCCTTTTGCATGTTCCGGCAAGATAAAAATATCTTTTTGTATTTTGTGATTGTCCGGGACGACAAAGCCAAAATTTTTGCTTTTTTCGTACGTCCCGACAATTTCTCTGATCCCATGGGAGACAATCTTGATCACTTTTCCTTCTCTGCGCTTTCCGCTTCTGCGCGGCAGTACCTCTGCCTGCACCGTATCCCTGTGGAGCGCTCCCATACTGTTTTCCTCCGAGATGAAAAGATCCTCCTCTTGCCCTTCTATCTCCACGAAGCCAAACCCTTTTGGATGTCCGACAAAGGTTCCGGTGCAGATCTCTTTCTCTCTTTTTTTGTATTTTCCTCTCTTTGTAACTTCTATTTTTCCTTCTGCCGTCAATTCCTGCAGAATATATTCCAGTTCGGGACGCATCTCTTTTGTCACCTGCAAAAGGATCGCCAGTTCCTTTATCTTCATCGGAACATACTGCTGATCGCAGATCAGCTGATATACAATTTCTTTTCTTTTCTGCAATAATTCTAAGTTCATCTGTCTTTCCGTCCTTTTATTTTTTCTTCTCCCCGCTCTCAGAAGCTTTTGTCTCCGCCTGCAATTACGGCAAAACGGGCTGCTGCATATGACATTTGCAACAGCCCGTCTTCTTTTGGTTTCCGCAGAAAGCCGCTCCTCTTTCTGTCTTCTCTTTAAAAGTTAAAGTTTAACACAATTGCCAGTATCACAAAGGCAAAAGCTAACACTCTCGTAGCTTTTAAAGCAAATCCTTCTGCAGAGCGTCCTTTATTTTTTGCCCAATACGTCTCCGTTGATCCTCCGCCTAAGGAACCCAATCCATTTTGTTTTCCTTCCTGCATTAAAATTAACACGGTTATCGCAAGACAAACAAGTCCAAAGATCACTGTTATAATCGTTCTCAAAACTGCCACGGTCACACCTCCGTTATGAAGTGACTTTTGTCAAGAGGCAAATTAAAAAATATCAAACTTTTTCTCTGACAAAACTCACATTTGTTCTCTGA
>CAWVKK010000040.1:0-17067 GCA_963929865.1 uncultured Eubacteriales bacterium
ATCATGACGATGCCAGGTCTGCCGAAAGTTCCGGCTGCAGAGAGAATCGACGTAGACGAGACAGGAAAGATTTCCGGATTATTCTAAAGAAAGAACACGTCTATTTTCTGCGGAATCATCGCCATTTGATGATTCCGCGGAAAATAAAAAAGGATTGAGGGGGCATACATAATGTTTCAGGACGAATTTAACGCAGTTTGCAATGCTGGAAAATCAAAGGCAAATTTATTGAAAAATAATCCGATTGGATATTTTGTCGCATCCATGGTGGCAGGAATCTTCATTGCGTTTGGCGGTATGGTTATGTGTACGGCAGGCGGAAGCCTCGACGGACTGCAGGCGGCAAAGCTGGTGGCAAGTATTGTGTTCGCAGCAGCGCTCAGTCTTGTCGTAATGGCAGGAGCGGAACTGTTTACCGGAAATAACCTGGTGATGGCGGCGGCATCTTTGAATAAAACGGTAAGCTGGGGAGAAACGATCAAGGTCTGGGTGATCTGCTATCTCGGAAACTGGGTAGGTTCTCTTCTCGCCGCTTTCTTATTCCATCTGACAAAAGCGACGGCAGCGGGAACCGCAGTCGGAACATATATGGCAAATATTACCGTTACAAAAATGAATACAGATGTGCTCACTTTATTTGTAAAAGCTATTTTCTGCAATATTTTAGTTTGTCTTGCCGTATGGTGCTGCACAAAGATGAAATCAGAAGCAGGAAAACTGATTATGATTCTGTGGTGCATTGTGGTATTCGTTTACTGCGGATTTGAACACAGCATTGCAAATATGTCGATTATGGCAGGCGCACTGATGGATCCGGGAGAAGCGGCAGCTTCTATCAGTATAGGAGGATATTTCTATAATCTGGTTGTAGTCACTTTAGGAAATATGGTCGGAGGAATCAGCGTAGCGGCAGCCTATTATATTATTTCAAAAAAGAAATAACACAAATAAAGACGGACAGAAGGAAAGTCACCGGATGGAAATACCGATGGCTTTCCTTTTTGGCGCTTAAAACAGACAGCGCAGCCTTAATTTGGAACAGAATCATAGATTCGAAAAAAGATCTTAAGAAAAGCTTCATTGATTGTTGGAAAATGATATGCTAAAATAAAGAAAAAGTAGGAGGTGTTGTTATGAAAGGAGTATGGAAGAGAACACTTTCCTGTCTTATGACGGTGATACTTTTGGTCACATCACTAAATTTCACGATTTTTGCCGCAGAGGATTACACGGGAAGCGAAACGTATGCCGAAGGTGATCTCAACGGCACGGGAGATATACAGGGACAGGAACAATACACCGTAACGGTGAGCAAAAAAGGAAAAGGAAGCATATCGCCTGAGGGTGATCAGACTGTTCTGTCAGGATCGCCGCTCAGTATAACGATGACACCGGATCAAAAATATAAGGTGGCACAGATTAAAGTCGATGGCAATCCTATTTCCGAACAGGAAGTAGCTTCCGCTGACAGCGTTGACCAATATGATTTTTATGCCAGTGGAAACCAGACTGTGGAAATTGTTTTTGGAGCAGAGCTTTCTGTCAGCGGTCATACGTATACCGTGGTAGGAGATAAAGGTCTCTGCGAAAAGGAACAAGATCCGCAAGCTTATCAGAATGATATGGCGGAAGATGACTATGAGACAGGAACATTTAAGATTACATATAAAGATGTTCCGACGGGAAGTTATTCTTTCAAAATCAGTCAGGATCATTCCCAGACAACTTTTTACGGGGATGGAACGAAAGTAGAGGTACCAGTCGACAACGCAGAGGTAACGATTACTTTTAAAGAGAACACACAGGAAATTACGACAGAGGTAAAGGACTCGGCAGGCAATATCCTCTCTACATGGAGTTCTTTGCAGACAGCTACGGAACCAGAGACAACAGCGCCGGAGACAACGGCACCGGAGACGGAAGCATGGCCGGAGGAGACAATGGCGCCGGAGACGGAAGCATGGCCGGAGGAGACAACGGCACCGGAGACGGAAGCATGGCCGGAAGAGACAATGGCGCCGGAGACAGAAGTATGGCCGGAAGAGACAATGGCGCCGGAGACAGAGCCGGAAACGACTGCCCCGAGCGGAGACACACAGTGGGAGACTTGGGAAACAGATTCTCTGACAATCCCGGATGTAAGCGCATGGGATGGAGACGGATCTGGAGCTAGCACGGTAAACGAAGCAACGATACAGATTATACAGAATGAAAACGGTTCTATTCTCCCTGAGGGATGGACAGGAGAAGAAAAACCGACAGAGTATTCTGCAGAAGAAGGAGAAGATGTCACTTTTGTCATCACTCCGGCAGAAGGATACTATATTTCGGGGGTTGTCGCAGATTTTGTAGAAATTGACCCTAACAGTATGGCAAACGGAGATCAGGAAGGACAAAAGAAATATACTTTTTCTGCTATAACAGGAACACACTCGATTGACGCGGCATTCCTGCCGATCGAGGCAAGTCAGATCGGAGATCCGGTTCAAGTTTACAGCATTCAGGTAGTGACAGGAGCAAACGGAACGATCATACCGCAGGGAGAAGCCGGAGGCGACGGCAATTACTATGTGACTGGAGAAACTGTACAGGATGTCTCCTTTGAGATCGTACCAAGCGAGAACTATGAGATCAGCAGCCTTTTGGTTGACAATACATCGATAGATGTCTCACAGCTTCCAGACAATGCAGACGGAAGCGGAAAAATTTATACATTCAGTCAGGCGGAGGGCAGCCATGTAATCGCGGCAGAATTTGCGGAAGTTCAGGCGCCGGAAACTGGATTTGAGATTCAGGTAGTAGCAGGAGCGAACGGAAGCATTACACCGTCGGGAACGCTGAACGAAGACGGCAACTACTATGTGATCGGAGAGACGGCGCAGGATGTTTCATTCGAGATCATTCCGGATGAAAACTATGAAATCAGCAGCATTACAGCAGACGGCGTGCCGGCAGATATCTCACAGCTTCCAGACAATGCAGACGGAAGCGGAAAAATTTACACATTCAGTCAGGCACAGGGCAGCCATGTAATCGCGGCAGAATTTACGGAAGTTCAGGTGCCGGAAACTGGATTTGAGATTCAGGTGGCAGCAGGGGCAAATGGAACAATTCTGCCGACAGGAGAATTAAAAGATGACGGCAATTATTATGTGACTGGAGAGGCAGCGGCGGACGTTTCGTTTGAGATTATCCCGAATGAGAACTATGAGATCGGCAGCATTACGGTGGACGGCACGCCGGTAGATCTTACAAAGCTTGCAGACAATACAAACGGCAGCGGAAAGATCTATACGTTTATGCAGGCGCAGGGTTCACATGTGATTGCGGCAGAATTCGTTGAAATTCCAACACCTACTTTTGCATATAGAATTCAGGTTTCAGCAGGAAAGAACGGAACGATCAGTCCTTCAGGGGAACTTGAAGAAGACGGCAATCGTTATGTGACCGGAGAGACCATAGAAGATGTAACCTTTGAGATTATTCCAGGTGAAAACTGCTATATCAGCAATATCATAGCGGACGGCAGCGCGGTTGATCTGGAACAGCTTCCGGATACAGCAGACGGATCAGGAAAAGTTTATACGTTTGCTCAGGCAGAAGGCGAACATTCGATCAGCGCAGAATTTGAACAGACTCCGGCTTCTTCCTACCATATTCATGTAACGCAGAACACAGGAGGAACCATTCAGCCTTCCGGAGATGCAGAAGGATATGTAGAGGTGGCTGCAGGAGAAAGCTGCACGTTCACAATCATTCCGAACAGCGATTACAGCGTTAAAACAGTTGTAGTAGACGGTGTGGAATACAGCGCGGATTCTCTTCCGGACGCATCGGAGGAAAACGGAAAGCTGTATACGTTCGAAGCAGTAAATCAGGATTCTGAAATTTACGCTGTATTTGAAAAAGACGGAACAGTAATCGAGACATATACAATCACAGCAAATGCGGGAGAGGGAGGAACAATTGATCCTTCCGGAGAAGTAAAGGTAGAAAAAGGCGCAGACCAGACATTCGTCATCACTCCGGACGAGGGCTACTCTATCTTATCAGTGGAGATTAATGGAGTTGAGATGCTTCCTGAGGAGCTGGAGGACGGACAGGAGAGCGGAACAAAACAGTTTACGTTTGCCAATGTATCGGCACACCAAACAATTTCCGCTAAATTCCAGTCGGATGAACCGCAGTCTTATAAAGTGACATCCGTAGCAGGAAGCAACGGAACGATTTCTCCTCTGGGAGACCAGATGGTAGAAGCCGGCGGCTCTATCACATTTGCGATTACGCCGGATGCCGGATACCATATCGATATTGTAAAGATCGACGGAGTGGAATTGATCGGGGATGAGCTGGCAAAGGTAAAAGAAGACAAGAGCTATACATTTGTAAATGTTATGCAGGAACACACATTGGGCGTTACCTTTGCAGAAGACAGCCAGCCGGTTAAGACATACACCATCGAGGCAGTAGCAGGAAGCAACGGAACAATTTCACCGAACGGCACGACGACGGTAGAAGAGGGCGGAAGCGTTGTCTATACGATTACGCCGGATACCGGATATCATATTTCAGACGTTATCATCAACGGTACAAGAGTTATCGGAGATGAGCTGGCTTATATCGTAAATACCGGAAAATATACTTTCACAAATGTCAACAGAAACCACACGATTCAGGTTGAATTTGAGATGGACGGCGCTCCGGTTGTGTTCCACACAATCATTTCCAGCGCAGGAACAAACGGAACGATCACTCCTCAGGGAGCGACCACCGTTTTGGACGAAGACAACCAGACGTATGTTATCACGCCGGATACCGGATACCGTATAGCAAGCGTTATGATCGACGGAGTCCGCCTGACAGGAACCGCGCTGGAGAGAGTGCAGGACAGCAGAATTTATACCTTCTATAATGTAAAAGAGGATCACAGCATTGCAGTAAGCTTTACAAGAATTGTAGTTCCGGTTACTACGTACACGATCCAGTCGTTTGCGGGAGAAAACGGAAGCATTTCACCGGCAGGAACCGTTTACGTGGAAAAGGGAAGCAGCCAGACGTATCAGATCAGCACTGCGCCGGGATACCATATCTCGATTGTCAAGATTGACGGTGTAGAGCTGACAGGAGACAGCCTAAAACAGGTACAGAATACAGGACTGTATACGTTCACAAATGTGGCGGCAGACCACACGATCGGAGTTGCGTTTGAGAAAAATGAAAATCCGATCCTGACATATCAGATCACGTATCTGGACGAGAATGGAAGCGAGATTTCCAATCTGAGTTCCGCTTATGATAATTATCGGTCCTACGTATATGGAAAAGGTTTGATCCTTCCTACGACAGCGCCGTATGAAAGACCGGGATACAACTTCCTCGGATGGTACACTTCCATGACAGGAGGAAACAAAGTAGAGGCAATCAGCACACGCGATTCCGGAAACAAAGTGGTTTACGCAAGGTGGACACAGAGTGCGATTCCTATGATTTTCGACGATAAGGAATCAGGAGTCATGTTATCCGGAAGCTTCAACGGATCGCCGAAGCTGTGGGTAGTGGTATTAACGCCAGGAAATACGACGTATGAAAAACTGAAGAATGTTCCGGCTATGAACGGAAAGAAAGCAGTCAATGCATTTGACATTTCGATTGTAGACGGAAGCTTTACCGGAAATATGGTATTGACATTTGCGGTAAATGAAGGATACAACGGAAAGACGCTGACAGTAATTCATGAAAAGACAGACGGAACGATTGAAACGTTTACTCCAGTTGCAAGCAATGGAAAGATTGTAATAAACGTAAATGATCTGGGAAGCTTTATGCTTGCCGCAAACGATGCAGACTATCTGATGTATGGTCCGAACTCTTCTGTAAAGACAGGAGATTCAGCGGCATCCACCCTGGCTATCTGGTCAGTGATAATGTTAGGATGTGCGGGAATTATTACAGTTGTTCTTGTCAGAAGAAAAAGAAAAGCATAACGGATGATTTACGCAGCGGAAAACTGTATGGAAATGGTTTCAGCCATTTCCATACAGTTTTTTTAGGGAAATTTTTTGACTGGAAAGAGCTGGGAAAAATTGAGAAGAAAGCAGAAAAAATAAGGAGGGAATTTTTATGAAAAAAAGGAGAAAATGGAGCAGAGTATTCCTTTTTCTGGCAATGATGGTATGCTTTTTCGTCATTCCGAAAAAAGAAGTGTCCGCGGTTACGATTGCCAATACGAATGTAAAGATGCCGACACAGTATTTTGAGCTGAATAAGGAGGACGGCAAGTGGTATTATAAAAAAGCAGCTACATGGAAAAAAGCAGGATGGTTTCGGGCAGAGGGAAAAGCGTATTATATAAATGCACAGGGCAATCCGGTTGTAGGATGGATTACATACAAAGATCAGAAATATTTCTGCAGCCGCGTCAACGGGGCAAAGCTGTATGAATTTCAGTATATTAACGGATCGTATTACTATTTCGGGGAATACGGAGACGGAGCGATGAAAATCAGCCAGTGGATCTCCTGGTACGGACAGAGATATTATGTCAATCGGGCCGGACACCGCGTCAGCGGAAAATTCAACCTGAACGGGAAAACATATTATTGCGACAGCAACGGAAAACTGCAGACGGGATGGATTACGTACGGGGGAAAAAAATACTATGCAGATCCTTCGGACGGAGCCTTTAAGAAAAACGGATGGCAGGACGGATATTATCTCCAAAGCGACGGAAGCGTGGCATATAACCGTTTTACGCCGGATGGTCAGTACGTCGGAAAAGACGGAAAGAGAGTAGAGCTGATGGCATATGAGAGAGGCAGTCTGGATGATTTAAAGCAGCAGATTCAGAATTTGATCGCCGGATTTGACGGAACATGGTCTGTGTACGTAAAAGATCTGGAGACGGGAAAATCTTTTTCGATCAATATTCAGCAGATGTATCCGGCCAGTGTGATCAAGCTGTTTACAATGGCAGGAATTTATCATGAAATCAGCACGGGACATCTGAGCGAGGCAAGTATGTACAGTGATCTGTACAATATGGTTACATTGAGCGTAAACGACTGCTATAACCGCTTGATGACCGCAGCGGGCGACGGAGTACTCGGTGTGGGATGTCAGAGGATTAATCAGTTTTTGAAAGAAAATGGAATTTATCAGACTGAAGCCCACCATTCTCTGTCTCCGTCTGCGATGGGATCAGTCGGCGACGGAACAGGGCTGAGCAATTTCACAACGGCGGAGGATATGGGAAAAATTTTGGAACTGATTTACCGAGGTGAGCTGATTTCGGAGGAATACAGCGAAAAAATGATGAATCTGCTCAAACAGCAGCAGGTGCTTGGAAAGCTTCCGGCAGGACTCCCGGCAGGCGTTGTCAGCGCAAGCAAGTCAGGGGATGCAGATCCAAACCACAATGATGCGATGCTTGTGTTTAACAATCAGGGACATGACTATATTATCTGTGTGATGTCTTCCACCTATGCGTACAATGCAGCATGTTTCTGGCAGCTTTCCTCCGTCACATATCAATATTTTGCAAACTAGAGGATCATATAAGAAAAGAAAATAGGGCGCAGATGCACCATGCGGTCTGCACCGCGAAAAAAGTGCCGCTGTGTGAGAAATCGGAAACATTTCCCGCACAGCGGCATTTAAGGGGAGGATAAGTAATCGTTTCTCTTTTGTGCAGTTTTTCTCTAGGAGGGGGATCCTCAGAAAAAACTGTTCTCCGCGAGGAGGAATGGAAATTCCTCTCTCTTGGATTAGTAGTAGTATGGGCAATTTGAAAGAAAATATACACAGATCTAAGATTCTTTTGATGATTTTGAAAAATCTTTTGAAAAAATAGAAGAAATGGTATATACTATACGTGTTCCATAAGACAGACAGCTTTTAAGACAGGATTGGCGTCTGTCTGAAGTTTAGAATACAGGATAAAGGATGGTATTGGAAATGAGTTTACTACAAGAGTGGAGAGATATTGCGTACTCTCAAAAAACGGATAAAAGACAGCTTCAGAAATTCTGGACAGATTATTTTATGATTGAAAAAGGAATCTATGAAAAACTGCTGTCTAATCCAGATGAGGTTGTATCAGGAACAGTAAAGGAGCTTGCTGAAAAATTTGAGATTCCGGTTTTGACGATGGTAGGATTCCTGGACGGAATCGACGACAGCCTGAAAGTGAAAAATCCAATCGAAGAGATGGACGAAAATACAAGAGTCAATTTAGCTTTTGACAAAGAACTGCTTTTCAAAAATATGGTGGACGCAAAGGCGGACTGGCTGTATCAGCTGCCGATGTGGAACGACATTTTTACTGAAGAGAAGAGAAAAGAGCTTTACCGGGAGGCAAAGAAAGCCAATACAGTTGTAAAAGGAAAGAAAATTGGACGGAATGATCCATGTCCATGCGGAAGCGGAAAGAAATATAAATATTGCTGTGGAAGATAAAAAGAAAACTGCTGTGTCAAAACTGTGAGATACAGCAGTTTTTTGCATAGAAACGGGTAAAATTTCCGAAGATAAAAGGAGGGATGAGACATGATCCTTGTATGCTTGGCAGCGGCAGCTTTTTGTCTGGGATATTATGCCGTCATTGTCCGCTACGCCGGAAAAACTTCTAATTTTATCAAAATATGGGCGGCTGCAGGAATCTTTTTTGTGTGCATGGCGGGAATGATATGGGGCAAAGAAAACGGCAGAATTTTGGGAGAGTCTGCGGCTTTTGAGACGGCGGAGACTGTCTTTTGGGGGCTTGTGACAGCAGGATGCCTGCTGTTTGTGATTGTGGAATCATTTATTTTTCACGCGATGAGATCAAAGCCGGATTCGGGATTGGAATACGTAATTGTGCTGGGCGCTCATGTGAAAGGCGAGATTCCAAGCCGGGCTCTCCGAAAGAGACTGGAGCGGGCAAGACAGTATTTGGAAGAAAATCCACAGACAAGGGCGGTCCTCTCAGGCGGAAAAGGGCGCGGAGAAGATATCACAGAAGCGGAAGCGATGCGGCGCTATCTGGAAAAACATGGAATCCATCCCAAAAGACTTTTTTTAGAAAAAAACTCAACCAGCACAAAAGAAAATATAGAATTCAGCATGAAAATTATTCAGAATTTTGACGCGCCGATCGGTATTGTCACGAATGATTTCCATATATTCCGCAGCGTCGCTATTGGGAAAAAAATGGGATGTACCCATATTCAGGGAATCTCCGCACCGGGCGATGCTGTTTTGGAACTCAATTATCTGGTAAGGGAATGCTTTGCGGTGATAAAAGAAAAACTAAGAGGCAATATATAAACGGGGGCAGAGATAAAAGACAGCGGCATCCAAGATTAAAAAGAAAAGAGAAAAACAGGTATAAAAAAAAGAAAATGGCGTATCCTATCTTCTGTAGAACGTTATCAGTTTATTTGAGAGAAAGGAGAATGCAAGATGCCATATTTAGTTTGTTCTGCGCAGGGATGCGTTTATAATGAAGGAATGTGCTGCTGCAAGGGCGATATCCAGATCGGAGGAGAACATGCCGTCTGTAAAGACGAGACGTGCTGCGACAGCTTTGTAGAGCGCCGCGGCGAAAACGCCAGAAATTCTATGGGAACACCGTCGCAGAAAATTGAGGTAGACTGCAAGGCAGGGTGCTGCGTCTACAATAAAGGCTGCGCCTGCCATGCGGACAAGATTGACATTTCGGGCGTCAATGCCAGCACATGCCAGCAGACAGCGTGTCAGACCTTTGTAAAAGAAAATTAAAAAATGAAATCGTTAAAAACCTGGATGAGGATCAGAGAAAAAGCTGATCCTCATTATTTTTTTGTGTATTTTCGGATCATAAGGTTGATTTTTTTTGAAAGGTCGGCTACAATATAATAAAAAATTAATAGAAACGTAATAAAAAGCAAAGATTAAGGAGGAGAAATGAAATACATACGTAAATCGGTAATCGGTTTGATTATGATATTGCTGATCGGAATCATCCTTCCGGCACAGACACAAGCAGCGGCGGCTTCCACGCTGGGCGTCTCCAATGCAAAATATCCGACAGCAATAGAAGAAGGGGACACTTTTACACTGTCGGGGACAATCAGATCCAACTACAGCCTGACGCAGGTGGCGGCGGCGGTGCGCTCCACGGACCTGTCCGTTTTATATGACAAAGTGGTTGTCAACAACCCGTCGAATCCGTACAGCGTCTCCGGGACGATCAATAACGGAATTGCGTTTGAAAACTTAAGCGCTGGATCATACCGGTATATCCTGTGTGCGAAAGACAGTTCAGGGACAGTGAAAAATGTGGTGGACGCCACGTTTATGGTGACGCCGAAGCAGCTCAACACCACGTCGAGCACACTGAAAATCACCTCTGCTGTGTATCCGACAACGATAGAAGAAGGAGCCAGCTTTAATCTGGGAGGAACGATCAGCTCGAATTACAGTCTGACGCAGGTAGCGGCGGCGGTGCGCTCCACAGATTTATCCGTTTTATATGACAAAGTGGTTGTCAACAATCCGTCGAACCCATACAGCGTTTCAGCAGCGGTCAACGATGGAATTGAATTTAATAAGCTGAGCGCCGGATCGTACCGGTACATCCTGTGCGCAAAGGACAGTTCCGGAAATGTGAAAAATGTGGTGGACGCCACATTTACGGTCAAGGCAAAGCAGGCGCAGACAAGCACTCTGCGCATTGTAGGCGCGACGTATCCGGGAACGCTGAAAAAAGGAACCGATTTTACGCTGGAGGGTACGGTGAAATGCAATTACGCGATCACACAGATCGGATTTGCGATCCGCTCCACAGACCAGACGGTGCTCTACGACAAATACGTGATCAATTCCCCGAAAAATCCATATGTGATTTCAGCGGACGTCAACAATGGACTGGAGTTTGACAAGCTTGAGGAAGGCAACTACCGCTATATGATCTATGCCAAGGATGCCTCCGGAACGTCAAAATATATTTTAAACGAAACATTCAGCGTCACGGCAACCGGACAGCCGGTTACGACAGGGGAGAGCACACTCCGGATCGAGGCTGCCACATACCCGGTTACCTTGGAAAAAGGGGACAGCTTTACGCTGTCCGGAACAATCCGTTCAAATTACAGCCTGACACAGGTGGCGGCGGCAATCCGCTCGGAAGACTTGACTCTTTTATATGACAAGATAGTGGTCAACAACCCGAGCAACCCGTATATCATCGGAACTGTGATCGACAATGCGATGGAATTTAACCACCTGGAGGCGGGAACGTACCGCTATATTCTTACAGCTAAAGATGTGTCCGGAAACGTCAAAAATCTGATTGACCGGACGTTTGAGGTGACGCCGGGAGAATCCACGCTTGCCATTGAGGACGCAGTTTATCCGGTCAACATTGCACAGGGAACAGACTTTGAATTCGGCGGCACGATCAGCTCCAACTACAATGTCGTCAGCCTGGCGTTTACGATTATCAACAGAACGACAGACACGACCGTGCGCCAGAAAAATATTTTCCAGAACGCACTGAGCTATACGATCGGTTCAGAGGTCAGTGAAGCGATGAATGTAAAAGATCTGCCGGTGGGATCTTATAAATATGTCGCAGCGGCAAGAGACGAATCGGGCAACCGCCTGACTCTGGTAAACCAGAATTTCTCGATTGTGGAAGGAAACGACGGAGCCCAGTACGCGATCTGGCCGCTGTCACAGGTCAACATTACGCAGGGCGCTTACGATTCCTACTCACATCAGTCAGAAAATGCGTTTGACTGTGTGGTCACACCGATCACCGGGGCGAGAGCGTTTGCACCGTTTGACGGACGCGTCGTGGCGGCGGAGTCGACGTGGGGAACAATCTGGTTCCAGAGCGATGAGCCGGTCAGATATGCAGACGGAACATACGACTATATGACGGTCATCTTTATGCATGGACAGAACGCGACGTCACTGCTGGGAAGAAGCTTCAGCCAGGGCACTGCTTTCTATACGCTCGGAGGGGTAGGACCTTCCGGACCGAACACATACGATACACACCTGCATGTGGAGGTGTACAGAGGAAGGGTTTCAGCGTCGGGAGCGACGATCTCCTCAAGCCTTGCATGGGCGTACAGAGGAAACGTCGTGCCGAACAGAGGACTGTACGTCGATTCTTCTATGACAAGCATCGTAAATACGTATGGATATTCTTTCAAGAGGATCCTGTAGGACAGAAAACGGTAACAAAAATTTAAAAAACAACAAGCGGAAGTCAGCGCAGATACGTCTGATTTCCGCTGTTTTTTTCAGTATTTTGGCTTCACAGGTTGATTTTTCCTGAAAAATTCGCTATAATAAATAAAAAATTAATAGAAATGTAATAAAAAAACAACAAAGAGAGGATTGAAGAAAAGTAAGGAGGAGAAGGAGGAGAAAATGAAGTATTTGCGAAAATCATTCATCTGCCTGCTCATGTTGTTTTTGATTGGGGTGATGATCCCGACAAAAACAGAAGCGGCGGAGGCATCGACACTTCGCGTGGTAAACGCAACGTATCCGACGGTCTTAAAGAAAGGACAGTCTTTTACAATCGGGGGAATTGTAAAATGTAATTACAAGATTACGGAAGTTGCATTTGTGATTCGGTCCACGGACTTAAGCAAATTATATTACAAGACGATCGTCCGCAATCCTAAAAATCCGTATACGATTGGAACAGCAGTGGACAATGCGATGAAATTTGACGCTTTAGCTGTTGGAAAATATCGCTATATGATTTATGCGAAGGATGCTTCCGGAACATCAAAATTTATCCTGGACAAGACTTTCAACGTTACACAGACGGGGGAGGCTCCCAGCAGCACGCTGCGCATCGTGGGAGCTACCTATCCGACCACGCTAAAGGCGGGAGCTTCTTTTAACCTGGAAGGAACCGTAAAATGCAATTATGCAATCAAACAGATTGGATTTGCGATCCGTTCTTCCGACAAAAGCCAGCTGTATTACAAGACGGTTGTCAATAATCCGAAAAATCCTTACATCTTATCGTCCGCAGTCAACAATGCGATGAAATTCAATGGCTTAAAAGAGGGAAATTATCGCTACATGATCTATGCGAAGGATGCTTCCGGGACGTCGAAATATATTCTTGACAAGCCCTTCAGCGTGACGTCCACAGGAAAACCGTCCAGCGGAGGGGAAAGCACGCTCAGAATCGTCTCGCCGACATACCCGACTGTACTGGAAACGGGACAGAGTTTTACACTGTCGGGAACCATTAAATCAAATTACAGCCTAAAACAGGTGGCAGCAGCAATCCGCTCGGAGGACCTAAGCGTTTTGTATGACAAAGTGGTTGTCAACAATCCAAAGAATCCGTACATCATAGGAACCGTAATCGATCAGGCTATGGAATTTGATAAGCTGGAGCCAGGAACATACCGCTATATTCTGTGCGCAAAGGATACATCGGGGGCAGTAAAGAATGTAGTGGATAAAACGTTTAAAGTAGAAAAGGGAGCCTCCACGCTGAAGATTGTAAACCCCGGATATCCGGTCACGATAGCAAAAGGAACCGATTTCCAGTTTGAAGGCACGATCACCTCAAACTATAACGTGGTCAGCCTTGCGTTTACGATCATTGACAGATCGACCGATACGACCGTTCGCAAGAAAAATATTTTCCAGAACCGTACAAGCTATGAGATCGGCGCGGAAGTCAACAATGCGATGAACGTAGAGGAACTGCCGGTGGGATCGTACAAATATGTCGCGGCGGCAAGAGACGATTCAGGAACACGGCTGACACTGATTAACCGGAACTTTACGATTGTGGAAACTGCGGGCAGTCAGAACGCAATCTGGCCGCTGTCACAGGTTTACATCACCCAGGGAGCGTACGACAGTTACTCGCATCAGACAGAGAACGCGTTTGACTGCGTCATCCAGCCGATCACCGGCGCAAAGGCATTCGCGCCGTTTGACGGACGCGTTGTCGCGGCGGAGTCGACATGGGGGACGATCTGGTTCCAGAGTGATCAGAAAGTCAGATATGCGGACGGAACATACGACTATATGACGGTCATCTTCATGCACGGAAAGAATGCGACATCGCTGCTGGGAAGAAGCTACCGTCAGGGAGAAGCCTTCTACGTTCTGGGAGGCACAGGACCTTCCGGACCAAACACGTATGCAACGCACCTTCACGTAGAAGTGTACAGAGGAAAAGCCTCGCCGGCGGGAAGTATTATTTCAGCCAGCACAGCATGGCTGCGCAGAGGCAATGTTCTGCCGAACAAAGCGTTATATGTCCAGAAGTCCAAGACAAGCATCGTCAACAATTACGGATATGTATTTCAATCAATTTCATAAAAAATATTGACAGAAAGTCACCATTATGCTATAATCGAGACGTTGTGAGAAAAAGAAAGCAGAGTATCCACTCTCACCTTAGCACAATGGTGACTAATGGTTTTATAGTAAGAGACAAAATCGGGAAACAGAGCCGAGATTTTTGTATATACTGGTGGATAGTCTGACTATCCGCCTTTTTTCGCAGTAAATATTGTCTTCTATAAAGCAGAATCCTGCGCGTGCAGAGAACCCTGCGGAATATGTTTTTATAAATGAGTTTAGATCAAATATGGAGGTGCACGACTATTAGCGAATTAATGATTAACGAGCAGATCAGAGACAAAGAGATCCGCGTGATTGGAGAAAATGGAGAACAGCTGGGAATCATGTCTGTGCGTGACGCGATGAAGCTGGCGAGAGAGGCAGAGCTTGATTTAGTAAAGATTGCTCCGACGGCAAAACCGCCAGTCTGCAAAATTATTGATTATGGAAAATATCGGTATGAACTGGCGAGAAAAGAAAAAGAAGCCAAGAAAAAGCAGAAAACAATTGAAGTAAAAGAAGTGCGTCTGTCTCCAAATATTGACATCAATGATCTAAACACGAAAGTGGCAGCGGCAAGAAAATTCCTAGAAAAAGGGAATAAAGTGAAAGTGGCACTGCGTTTCAGAGGACGCGAGATGGCACATGTGCAGAGCAGCAAGCACATTCTGGATGATTTTGCAGAACAGCTGAAGGATATTGCAGTGATTGAGAAACCGGCAAAGCTGGAAGGCAGAAGTATTATGATGTTTTTAACTGAAAAGCGTTAAGAGCGGTTCAGTTGAGAAAAGAAAGTTTATATTTTCATATGTGATACAATCTGATATTAAGGAGGAAATATACAATGCCAAAGATCAAAACAAGCAGAGCAGCAGCAAAGCGCTTTAAGAAAACAGGTACAGGACAGTTAAAAAGAAATAAAGCTTACAAGAGCCATATCTTAACCAAAAAATCTACAAAGAGAAAGAGAAACTTAAGAAAAGCAACCATGACTGACGTGACAAACGTTAAGAACATGAAGAAGATTTTACCTTATTTATAAGAGTTTGGCGAAGGAGGAAATAAGACATGGCAAGAATTAAAGGCGGTTTAAACGCTAAAAAGAAACATAATAGAGTATTAAAACTGGCAAAGGGATACAGAGGAGCAAGATCCAAACAGTATCGCATCGCAAAACAGTCTGTCATGAGAGCGCTGAAGAGCTCCTACGCAGGAAGAAAAGAAAGAAAACGTCAGTTCAGACAGCTCTGGATTGCACGAATCAATGCTGCAGCGCGGATCAACGGATTATCCTACAGCAAATTTATGTACGGACTGAAATTAGCCGGTGTGGAGATGAACAGAAAAATCCTTGCCGATATGGCGATCAATGACGCAGAAGGATTTACAACGCTGGCTGAACTGGCAAAAAGCAAACTGGCTTAAGAGCAGACGGGGCTGTCATGTTAGGATGACAGCTCTTTTTTTGTGCAGCCGGCAAAAAAACAGCCGCAAAATTTTGAGCTTTTTGCGGCTGCCGTAAAGAGGAAGATGGCACGGAGATAACGCATGGTTTTCAAAAACAGAATGATACGCTCAGAGAAAAAATGCCGCTTTTTGACAGGAGTTTGTCAGGAAACGGCATTTCTTTTTGTCTTTATCCTTCAGAGGAGGTGACTGAGATTGTAGTCACGGTACCAGTCTGGATGCTCAGGCGATCGTCAATATTTCCGTCATAGTGCAGATCAATAGAATCGCCGGCATTCAAGGTGGCATTATTTTCAATAGAAGTAGAGGAAGAGATCGGGAAAGTATACGTGTTTCCAAGGCTTGTCAGGATTGTCAGCCTGTTTTCAGAAACTTCCTGAATGGTTCCGCTGATATCCCAGCTGGTCGGTTCCGTCTCTCCGTTTTCATCTGTAAGCGGTTCGATCTCAGTCGGTGCTTCTGTCGGAGGTTCTGTCGGAGGTTCGGTTGGCGGCTCCGTCGGCGGCTCTGTAGGCGGTTCGGTAGTCTGTTCTGTCACCGGCTCGTTTGTCTCTACAACATTATCCTGCTGAACTCTCTTTTTTCCGCAGCCTGATAAGGTAACGCATACACACGCCAAAGCCAATGTAGCAATTATTCTTAATCTCTTTTTCATATAGGCATCTCCCTTTCGTACGGCGCTTTTATTCTATCTTATGCAGAAAATGATAAACAAAGAATAAAAGAGCACATAATAACTATTTTCTACATTATAGCAACATTGTTTTCCTGTTGCAAGAGCTGGTTGCGTAATTCATATTTTTTTCATACTTCCTTTTAAAAATCTTAAATGGAAAATCAACAGACAAGGCAGAAGTCCGTCTGAAAAAATGAAAAAAATAAAAGCGACCCGGCATCCGCCGAATCGCTCTTATGCAGTTGACGGGACTTGAACCCGTACCCAGTTAACCCAGACTAGATCCTTAGTCTAGCGCGTATGCCAATTCCGCCACAACTGCGAACAATTGAATTATAGTATCAAAATGGAAATTTGTCAATAGGAAAATCAAAAAAATAAAAAAAATATATTGTATATTTTTTTGAAAAAATTTTAAAAAATATATTGACAAAAAAAAGAAAATTTTGTATGATATAAGAGCTTAAGGAAAAGCGAAGCGCGGAAGTGGCGGAATTGGCAGACGCGCAGGCTTCAGGTGCCTGTGGTAGCAATATCGTGTGGGTTCAAGTCCCATCTTCCGCAGT
>CAWVKK010000041.1:0-12589 GCA_963929865.1 uncultured Eubacteriales bacterium
AATCACGATATCCGCGTCTTTTCCCTCCTCCAGGCTTCCTCTGTCAAGTCCCAGGATCTGTGCCGGGCGATAGCTCATTTTCTCTGCCATCTGCATCGGCGTCAGAATGCCGGGCTCTACCAGATTCGTGACGGTCAGCGCCACGGCTGTCTCAAGCCCGACGATTCCAAACGGCGCCTTGTCGAGCGGCTGCATCTTTTCTGACGCGCTGTGCGGCGCATGGTCCGTCGCGATGACGTCTATGATATCCTCCTGAAGTCCCCGGCGCAGCGCCTCCATATCCTCTCTCGCGCGCAGCGGCGGGTTCATCTTATAGTTGGCGTCCGGTCCCGGGATGTCCTGCGTACACAGGGAAAAGTGGTGCGGGCATACCTCGGCGGATACACAAATCCCATCTTCCTTCGCTTCCTTTACCATGCGGACGCTGTCTTTTGTGGAGCAGTGGCAAAGATGCAGGTGGACTCCCGTCTCCTTTGCCAGCAGAATATCTCTCGCCGCGATCACATCCTCTGCCGCGCTTGTGATTCCAGGCAGATGAAACCGCGCTGTATTCGCGTCTTCATGGAAGACGCCCCCGGCTGCCAGATTTTTGTCTTCGCAGTGCGCCAGTACCGGGATGTGAAGCCGCGCCGCAATCTGCATCGCCCTGCGGCACAGCCCGGCGTCCATGACGGATTTGCCGTCCTCGCTGATCGCAGGCGCGCCTGCCTTTACCATTCCCTCGATGTCGGCAAGCTCCTTCCCCAGCTGTCCCTTCGTGATCGCTCCCGCCTGCAGGACATGGATGGGCACTTCCATCTTCGCTTTGTTGACCACATATTTGATTCTCAGACCGTCGTCCATCACCGGCTTTGTGTTCGGCATCGCCACAATCGTTGTAAATCCGCCTTTTGCGGCTGCTCTCGCCCCGCTCTCGATCGTCTCTTTGTACGTCAGTCCCGGGTCTCTTAAATGAACGTGCATGTCAATCAGACCGGGCATCACATAGCATCCCTGCGCGTCTATGATCTGATCTGCCTGTGTCTCTATTTTTTCCGCTGCTTTTTGAATTTTTCCGTCGCTGATGAACAGATCCATCTCCTGATCTGTCTTTGATGCGGGGTCAAGCACTCTGCCGCCCTTTATTAAAATCGTCATTTTCTCATTCCTTTCTCGCTCTATGGTTTCGCTCTTTTCACTGATAGTCATATTATTTTATCATACTCAAAACCGCGCCGCAACCGTTTCCCCTGAAAAAACTGGTCCGCAAAAAAAATGCAGAGCATCTTTCGTCTCAAAATGCTCTGCATCTGTGTTTTTCTTTAATTTTTCCATCTCAGGGTGAACGTGCTTCCCTCTCCCGGAACGCTCTCCACATTGACCTCCGCTCCCAGATATCCCGCTCCATGCTTTACAATCGACAGTCCCAGACCTGTTCCTCCGATTTCCTTTGAGTGGCTCTTATCAACCCGGTAAAACCGCTCAAAAATCCGTTTCTGATGAACCATCGGAATGCCGATTCCCGTATCCTTTACGGTGATCTCTGTCACATTCCGCTCTGGATCGTTTTTCACCTTCACTGCGACTTTTCCGCCTTTCTTGTTGTAGCGGATTGCATTGTCGCAGAGATTGTACAGCACCTCGTCAAAAATCTGTTTTTCCAGACGCCGGGTCGCCCTTGCGCCTTCCAGCTTTAATTCTATTTTCATTTTTTCAGCCTGCGGGCGAAGACGGTTTAAAATTTCCTCCGCCATCTGGTACAGATCGACCTCTTCTTTCTCATACGGAATTCCGCCCTCATCAAGCTGAGAAATCTTGATGACGTCGCTGACAAGCGTGATCAGTCTCTGCGCCTCCTGGAAAATCCGGTCCGCAAATTTTTTCATGTCCTCCGGCTTCACCATGCCGTCCCGCATAATCTCCGCAAATCCCGAGATCGAAGTCAGAGGCGTCTTCAGCTCATGCGACACGTTTGCAGTGAATTCTCTTCTCAGCTGCTCCAGCTGTATTTTTTCTGTGCTATCAATCAATAGAAGAACCGCCCCTTTCTTTTTCTCCCCATCAAAAACAGGATTTGCGATCAGCTGGCAGGAAAGCCCTGCCAGATCCAGCAAAATTTCCCGGTGCTTTCCGTCGAGAACCATCTCCACGGTCTCGCGGAACGCCTTGCTTCTGTTTAATTCCAGAACATTCTGTCCTGCTTTTGCCTCGCTGACCCCCAGCATTTCCAGACCGCTCCGGTTAAAGGAAAGCAGATTTCCGTGGGAATCGAGGACAAACAGCCCTTCTTCCATATGTTCTGTGATCATAGTAAATTCTTCCTGCTGGCTTTTTGCCGCCTCCAGCTGCGCGCGGATTGTATTTTGCTGTCTGCTGATTTTGATCAGCAGCGGAGCCACCTCGTCATAGGCGTCATTTTGGTCCGGGTTTTCCAGATCAAGCTGATTGAGCGGCTCTACAATTTTTCTCGAAATCTTTGAGGCAAACACGGCGGACAGCACAACCATCACCGCCGCAATCGCGATCAGCGGACGGATCAGGTCCGACACAATGCTCATCACGCTGTCCTGCGTGCTGGAAACTCTCAAAACGCTTCCGTCCTCCAGCCGCAGCGCATAGTAAACCGTCTTCTGGCTCATGGTGCTGGACTGGCGGATCGCCTGTCCGGATCCTTTTGCCATCGCCTCTTCTATCTCCTCGCGGTCCGCATGGTTTTCCATTCCATTTTCATCTGCATAATTGTCATACAAAACGGTTCCGTCCTGCGCCACTAAGGTGACTCTCTCATCCTTTCCGGAGAGGTCGCCAAGCGCCTCTTTCCCTGTATGTTCGACCGCGATCGCCAGATACTGCGCTTCTTTTTCCAGCTCTGTCTCCAGCTGGTTAAAGAAGGAGCGGTAGACCACCCACAAAATACATGTCATGCTGATCAGGAAGACAATCATCGAGACAATCAAAATAGAGCGAAAAATTTTCTTTGTCAAAGATTTCCCCCTCCGATCTTATATCCGACTCCGCGCACCGTCTCAATGCACTCTCCCGCCTCTCCTAATTTTTGTCTGAGACTTCGGATGTGGACGTCTACCGTCCTGCTCTCCCCGTCAAATTCATATCCCCAAATCTGATTTAACAGCTGAGAGCGCGTAAACACCATCTCGCGCTTTGACAGCAGCAGGCAGAGCAGCTCAAATTCCTTCAGCGTCAGAACAACCGGCTTTGCGTCCACCTTTACGATGTGCTGGGAAGGGCAGACGTACAGAGAGCCGATCTGGTATTCTTCTATCTGTTCTGCGTTTTCCGTCCTTCTGAGCAGAGCGCGGATTCTCGACAAAAGTTCCATCATCCGGAACGGCTTTGGAATGTAATCGTCCGCCCCGCTGTCCAGCCCCCGAACGGTGTCATACTCGCTGCCCTTTGCCGTCAGCATGATAACCGGCAGCTTTTTTGTGGCGGCGGAACTGCGCAGCTTTTTTAAAATCGCGATCCCGTCCTCCTCCGGCAGCATAATGTCTAAAAGCACAAGGGAAGGCATCTTTTGATTCAATGCCTTCCAAAACTGGCTTGGTCTCGCAAATCCCTCTGCTTCCATGCCCTGACTATTTAAGGTATATGTCACAAGCTCCCGGATGCTGTCGTCATCCTCTAATAAATAAATCACATTGCTCACCTCAAATCATCAATCTGTGTTTTCTTTTCCCAGATGATGCTCATTGCTGTTATGAATGCCTGTGACGGAGTACTCTACCCATTCTGCCACATTGACAGCGTGGTCTCCGATTCGCTCAAAATATTTTGCGGCCATCAAAAGGTCAAGAGCAGGCTCTGCGTCTACATCCTGGCTTCGTACAAGCTCCATCAGCTCTTTTTTTATCTGCTCGAACATCTCGTCTACGATATCGTCTTTTTTAATGACTTTTTCCGCAAGATCCAGGTCTTTCTTGACAAACGCCTCCACACTGTCTGTCACCATAGAAACTGTTTCTTTTGCCATATCTTTGATGTGGCCTTTGCTCTTTGTCTCGCTTTTTACGATATAGGGAACCAGCTCTACGATATCTGCCGCCTGATCCCCGATTCTCTCCATATCTGAAATCATCTTCAGCGCCGCTGAAATCGTTCTCAGATCCCTCGCCACCGGCTGCTGGTGCAGCAGCAGTCTCATGCAAAGCGTCTCGATCGTGCGTTCCATCTCGTCAATCTCTGTCTCCAGATGGAATACTCTCTTTTCAATCTCCCTATCTTCCTCCTCCAGCGCACGGGCTGAGAGAGAGATCGCCTCTTCACAGAGGCTTCCCATTTTAATCAGCTGCACATGGAGTTCTTCCAGCTGCTCGT
Source organism: uncultured Eubacteriales bacterium (assembly GCA_963929865.1). GTDB lineage: Bacteria > Bacillota > Clostridia > Lachnospirales > Lachnospiraceae > JAGZHZ01. Next base: position 4,315 of record CAWVKK010000041.1, read on the forward strand.
CAAATCTTGTTCTTGTCATATCAACCAAATCTCCCCGTAATATAGTCTTCTGTTCTTTTATCTTTCGGCATAGAGAACATCTGATCCGTATCGCTGTATTCAATTACTTCTCCCAGCAGGAAAAATGCCGTTCTGTCTGAAATTCGCGCAGCCTGCTGCATGTTGTGCGTGACCATCACAATCGTGTAATCTTTTTTCAGCTCATTGCAGAGTTCTTCTATCTTTGAGGTGGAAATCGGATCCAGCGCGCTTGTCGGCTCATCCATCAGCAGCACGTCCGGTCCCGCCGCGAGCGCCCTTGCGATGCAAAGTCTCTGCTGCTGTCCTCCTGAGAGCCCTAAAGCGCTTTTTTTCAGACGGTCTTTTACCTCGTCCCAGATCGCAGCGCCTCTGAGCGCTTTCTCTACAATCTCATCGAGCTTTACCTTAGAGCGGATTCCCTGCAGCTTCGGACCATAGGCAACATTTTCATAGATGCTCTTTGGGAACGGGTTCGGCTGCTGAAATACCATTCCGACTCTCTGGCGCAGAGAGATTGCGTCCATATCTTTGTAGACGTCTTTTCCGTCCAGCATAACGCTGCCGTCGACCACAACGCCTTCCTCTAAGTCATTCATACGGTTTAAAGTTTTTAAAAAAGTAGATTTTCCGCATCCGGACGGACCGATCAGCGCAGTCACTTCATGCGGCAGAATTGAAAGACTGACGTCCTTTAACGCATGGAACTGTCCATAATGCAGATTTAATTTTGATACCTCAAATTTACTTTCCACGTTTTATTTTCCTCCTGCTATTTTCCGTTCCATACGGCGTCCCAATATGCGGGCTCCGATGCTGAATGCAAACACCAAGATCAGCAGCACGGCTGAAGAAAAGTTTGCGATCTGCGCAGAGTCTGCCCCGATTGCCTCGGTACGGCTTGCCCAGATATGAAGCGCAAGCGTCTCTCCTGGACGGAATGGATTGAGCGGGCACGTCGGTGACGTGATATCCCAGTTGCTCCAGTTAATATCGGTACTCATTCCTGCGGTATACAAAAGAGCGGCTGCCTCGCCGAAGACACGTCCCGCAGCCAGAATAATACCTGTCAGAATTCGCGGCATACACGCCGGAAGCAGAACCCGTCTGATCGTCTGCCAGTGGGTCGCTCCAAGTCCCATGCTTCCCATGCGGTATCCCTTCGGCATTGAATTCATCGCGTCCTTTGTCGTCGTCGCGATCAGCGGAAGGTTTAAAATGGAGACCGCCAAAGCTCCTGATACCAGATTCCATTTTGCCCCTACCAGCAGAATAAACGCAAGATATCCAAACAGACCTACTACGATAGAAGGCAGCGAGGAGAGCGTCTCAATACAGATGCTCAAAAAATGCGTCAGCTTTCCGGGCTTTGCGTACTCGGCGAGATAAACTCCCGTCGCAATTCCAAGAGGAACGCAGAAAATCAGAGTCAGAACTACCATATAAACCGTATTAAATAACTGATTGCCGATTCCCTCTCTGCTAAATGATAGCATATAAGGCTTAAATCCCGCAATACCTCTTCCGATTACAAGAAGCGCAAAAGCGATAAGGAGAAGGATAAAAAATCCTGCAACCGCTACGAATATTCCTGTCATGACGCGGTCTACCCGTTTTGCTTTCTCATTTGCTTTCATTTTTCTGTGCTCCTCCTTTGCCTACAATTCGATGGATAACAAAAATAAACAGTAAGGAGATCAAGAACAACAATAAAGCCATCGTCCAAAGTGCCGTATTATATTCTCCGCCTTCCATGGCTCCTCCCATATCTGAGGCGATCGCAGACGTCAGGTTTGTCGTCGGAGATAAGATCGATTTTGGAAACGCTCTCATCTTTCCGATGACCATGGCCACGGCAAGAGCCTCGCCGAATGCGCGCGCCAGTCCCATGATAATGCCGGTAAAAATACCTGGCTTTGCCGCCGGAAGCACAATCTGATAGATGACCTGCCACCTCGTCGCTCCAAGACCGTACGCCGCTTTGCGGTAATCATTGGGCACGCTCTTGATCGCGTCTGTCACAACGCTTGTGATCGTCGGGAAGATCATCACTGCAAGCACAATCCCCGCTGCCAGCACAGAATATCCAAAGTTCAGGTCAAAAACCTTTTTGATCGCCGGAACGAGCGTTGTCAGACCAACCCATCCATAGATAACGCTCGGGATTCCGACAAAGAGTTCAACCGCCGGTCTGAAAAATCGCGTCCCCAGCTTCGGTGAAATTTCTGTCATAAAAATAGCCGCCGCAAGGCTGAACGGTGTTGCGATCAGCAGCGCGAGACCGCATGTATACAGCGAGCCGACAATATAGATCGCAGCTCCCACGCTTCCCCCTCCTGTGGAGTTATCCGCCGGAGACCAGTCAGAGGAGAACAGAAATTCAAAAATACTGTGTCCATACGTTGTAAACGTGCCGCTTCCTCTGTAAACCAGAAACGCTCCGATCACTAATGTCAGGACAATCACGAAGAATCCGCAGCAGGTAATCAAACCGCGCCAGAAATTTTCTTTCCAGAATAAATTTTTTTCTCTCATCTTCTTTATCTTTCTTTCATTCAGCAGCTGCAACAAATGAAGCATAACCGATGATTGCCGCAGCAAGTGCGGCAATCCTTCTTTATCGCTTTTTTGTTATCGCTTTTTCTTATAGCCTTTTGTCCTTATCTTTCCACCGTCATTTTAGCGGTAACGCCGTATCCCTGCGCTTCGATCTGCTCGCCGTACTCTTCGCTCATGATGAAGTCAAGATATGCCTGTACTGCTTCTGTCGGCTCTCCCTTTGTGTACATATGCTCGTATCCCCATACCGGATATGTGCCGTTGTAGGTGTTCTCCAGAGTAGGCTCTACGCCGTCGATTGCAACTGCTACTACGTCATCGTTGTTTAACAGATATGGAAGTGCAACGTATCCGATTGCTCCTTCGTTGTCTGCAACGCTCTGAAGCAGTGTTCCGGAATCGTCTGTCTCAAGAGATCCGCCTGAGAGTTCTTCATTTCCGTCCAGCGCGTACTCCTGGAATAACGCGCGTGTTCCGGATGTCTGAGGACGTGTGATTAAAATGATATCCTCATCTGGTCCGCCTACTTCGTTCCAGTTTGTGATTTCTCCTGTGAAGATGCCGATCAGCTGATCCTTTGTCAGATCGTTTACGGTCTCTCCTACTGCTTTATTTACAACTGCGGCCATCGTTACAACACATACTTTGTGGTCTACCAATTCTGCTGCCGCGTCTGCTTCCAATTTTGTCTCTGCCTCTACGTCAGAGTTTCCGATATCTACTGCTCCGTCGGATACCTGTTTTAAACCTGTTCCTGATCCGCCGCCATTTAAAGTGATTGATACATCTGGATGAAGCTCTTTGAAGGCATCTGCCGCATCCTGAGCCAGCGGTAATAAAGCTGAGGATCCTGAACCTGTAATGCTTCCGGAAAGTTCCTCTTCTGCGTTTACGATACCGGTTGCTCCTAATAACATTGCTCCTGCTAAACCTAATACAAAAGCTTTTTTCATCATAATCAATTTTCTCCTTTTTTACGAATCGTTTTTGTTTTTCTGTTTTCTTTCTGTGTGTTTCTTTGCTTTACACAATACATCTTAGCGGAGTCATGTAAAATTAAAAATCAGAGTTTTGTAAAATCTATGTAAAATAAATCACTTTTTTTTTGAAATGTAAAATTTTTGGCGGACTCATCCCTCCTATCTGCTAAAAATCGTTCTTGAATTGACTGACTGGAAATGATATGATGATTTTAACCAATGCACAGAGAAAAAGGTGAAACCATTTATGAATACGAAGACAGAATCCCCATTGTGTGTCCGCCGCTGGGGCGATAAGCCTTATCGCTCTCTCGACTATGAATTAAAGCGGCAGTTTGGAGAAAAAGTATATAAGCTGGCTTTAAACGGAGGGATGACTTGTCCGAACAGAGACGGAAGGGTTGGCAGCAGAGGGTGTATCTTCTGCAGTCTGGGGGGCTCCGGAGATTTCGCGGCAAGCGCCTCCCTCTCCATATCCGAGCAGATTGAGCTGGAAGAGCGCATGGTGGCCTCAAAGCGGCCTGTTCAAAAATATATCGCCTACTTTCAGGCCTACACCAACACCTACGCGGACGTCTCTTATCTTCGCAGAATTTTTACGGAGGCTATCCGCCGGCCTGAGATCGCCGTTTTATCGATTGCGACAAGACCCGACTGCCTGCCGGAGGAGGTTTTGGATCTTTTGGAGGAGTTAAATGCACAAAAACCTGTGTGGATTGAATTAGGTCTTCAGACGATTCATGAGAAGACAGCTCAGTTTATCCGGAGAGGATATCCTCTTTCCTGTTTTGACGAGGCAGTTTCCCATCTCCATCAGAGAGGTCTGACCATTATTGTCCATACGATTTTAGGTCTGCCCGGCGAGACAAAGGACCATATCTTTGAGACGATCTCCTATTTAAACCGTCAGCCGATTCAGGGCGTCAAGCTTCAGCTTCTTCATATTTTAAGACACACAGATCTGGCCGATTACTATGAGCGTCACCCGTTTCCTGTGATGGAAATGGAAGAATATGTCTCTCTGATCGCAGACTGCCTGGAACGGCTCTCTCCCGACATCACCATCCACCGTCTGACCGGAGACGGTCCAAAGGATCTTTTGATCGCTCCTCTTTGGAGTACGAGAAAGCGTTCCGTCCTGAATGCGATTCACCAGGAATTAAAAACGCGTGGAACCTGGCAGGGTCGTAATTTTTCCAGATAAAAGGAGGCTTTTTATGTCAGAACCTTTGACGCTGTACAAGCTGATTGTGCTGTATATGCTTACAAAAGTTAATTTTCCGCTCACAAATTCACAGATTTCCGATTTTGTGCTGGACGCCGGATACACGACGTATTTTACTTTGCAGAAGACATTTTCCGAGCTGATAGAATCTCATCTGATCCGCTCTGAGACGATCCGAAACAGCTCTTACTACTATATCACCGACGCCGGCAGAGAAACCTTAGGATATTTTGAACACATGATTTCAAAGGCTATTCAGAAGGATATCGATGAATATCTCAAAAAGCACCGCCTTGAGCTGCGCGACGAAGTGTCCGTCACGTCCGATTTTTATAAGACGACGAACGGCGACTATGCCGTTCAGTGCAGGGTACTCGAGCGCAACGCCAGCCTCATTGAGCTGACCTTGACAGTTCCGGACAAGCAGCAGGCTTCTGCCATGTGCGTAAACTGGAAAGAAAAATGTCAGGAAATTTATGCGTATCTAATGAAAGAATTGATGTAAGCGTTTTTATGCCGGAAAGAGAATCGCGGCGATTCTTTTTCCGGCATTTTTTTCGTTCTGAGACGCGTTTATTCTTCGCGAACCCATTCTAAATACTTTCTGATTTGTTTTTCATATCCGTTTTCGGACGGATGATAAAATTTCTGATCGCCCAGCTCCTCCGGGAGATATCTCTGCCTTGAAAAATGCTTTGGATATTCATGAGCGTATTCGTATCCGATTCCTCTTCCCAGCTGCTGCGCGCCCGGATAGTGGCTGTCTCTTAAGTGGGGAGGAACCGTCGTCTTTTTTTCCCTGACCGCCTTCATAGCGCCGTAGATCGCATTTGTAGCGGAGTTGCTCTTAGGAGCCGCCGCGACATAGATGGCTGCCTGCGCCAGAATCAGCTGCGCCTCCGGCATTCCCACCCGTTCCGCCGCCTGCGCTGCCGCCACTGCGGTCTGGATTGCCATGGGGTCGGCATTTCCCACGTCTTCTGACGCGCAGATCATAATCCGGCGCGCAATAAACGTGACGCTCTCCCCGGCGAGGAGCATTTTGGCGAGATAGAAGACTGCCGCGTCGGGATCGGAGCCTCTCATGCTCTTGATAAACGCCGATATCACGTCATAGTGATTGTCTCCGCTTTTGTCGTATCGGACCACGCGTTTTTGGACGCATTCCGAGATCACCTCCGGCGTCAGCTCAATCATTCCGTCTTCCTTTCTCGGCGTCGTCAAAACGGCAAGCTCTACAGCGTTGAGCGCAATTCTGGCGTCTCCTCCGGCAAGGTCGGCCAGCAGTTCTTCCGCCTGCGGCTGTATCTGCGCCCCGTATGCTCCCATCCCCCTCTCTCTGTCGTATACAGCGCGGTGAATGAGGATCCGTATCTCCTCTTTTTTTAAAGGCTTCAGCTCAAAGATAACCGACCGGGAAATCAAAGCGCCATTGACCTCAAAATATGGATTTTCCGTGGTGGCTCCAATCAAAATAACGGTTCCGTCCTCCACAAACGGGAGCAGATAATCCTGCTGTCCCTTGTTGAAGCGATGGATCTCATCGACAAACAAAATGGTTTTTTTCCCATACATGCCTCTTGCTTCCTTTGCCGTTTTGATTACTTCCTCCATATCCTTTTTTCCGGCAACTGTCGCGTTGATCGGAACAAAGTGTGCGCTGCTTGTGTTGGCGATGACCCGGGCGAGCGTTGTTTTCCCCGTTCCGGGAGGTCCGTAAAAAATCAGAGAACTCAGCTTATCTGCCTTAATGGCACGGTAAAGCAGTTTTCCCTTCCCGATAATGTGTTCCTGTCCCACCACTTCTTCCAGGGTTTTAGGACGCAGTCTGACCGCCAGGGGCGATTCTGTCTCCATATTTTTGCTTCTTGCGTATTCAAATAAATCCATCGTAATCCTCTTCTTACTCTAAAATCAGTTGATCGACTGTGACAAATTCGAATCCCTCCGCCTGCAGTCTGTCGACAATCTGCAGCGCTGCCTGCACGGAGGATTCATAGCAGTCGTGCAATAAGATAATATCATTTTCTTCGGTCTGCGTCACTACCTTCTCCACCACCTCCGAGACATTTTTTGTCGTCCAGTCCAGAGGGTCAATGGTCCATTTCACCGCTATCATATCGGTCTCGCATTCCAGCGAGTCGTCCCACTCGCCAAAGGGCGGACGGATATAGCACGTCGCCTCCCCTGTGATTTCCTCTACCAGTCTGCTTGTCATGTTCATCTCCTCGCACGCCTCTTCTGCGGAGAGTTCGCTGACTTTGACATGGTGATACGTGTGATTTCCGATCAGATTTCCCTGCTGTGCCATCTGTTTTACAATGTCTTCATTCCCTTCTATGTTCTCTCCGATCAGAAAAAAAGTCGCGTTTACTCTTCGCTCCCGCAGTCCCTCCAGGAGCATCGGCGTGTATACCGGATGAGGTCCGTCGTCAAACGTCAATGCAATCTTTGGCTTGACGTCCTTGTCTTCTTCTGTGTCATGCCGTTCGTCCTGTTTCGTCGCCATGGCTTGGGAAGCGCGTTCTCTTTTTTTGCTCTCCTCTCCTTTCCAGATCTGAAGCGATACGATCGTCAGAAACAGAAACCGGTTAAGCGCTGCCAGGCTTTTTCCGAGCTTTCTTTTTTTCATATCTCCCTATTTTTCCTCACTGGCGCGATTTATCGCCCTCTTATCTGATATATATGAAAAAAAAACAGCCTCCATGCCTTTTCCGGGCTGTGACTGTTTTTGACGCCTGTATCTTCTCCCCTGGCATCTCTTTTGAGTGTGCGCTGAGATCACTGTGGTTTTGTTTCTTTTTCCCGCTGTTTTTTTTCTGTCTCTTTTGGCGGCTCCTCTGCGGTAAATTCTTCCTTAAATCTTCTCTTTAAGCTGATGCACACAACGTAAATGACTGCCCCGACAATCCCCTTATTAGAAGAAGAACCGCCCAGAAGACAGACAAAATAAGCAATCCCGCCATAGCCGACGGCGTCGATGAGCACATATTTGATATAGGCGATCTTCCGCTCTCTCGTCAGATGGTCAAATTGTTTGAGCAGGATAGGCTCGATCACATCGAACAAAATCCAATAAAATGTTAAAAATCCCCCGATTATGATATGAAAGACTGTCCCGGTCAGTTTTTGATTTGTAGAAGCGACAAACAAGAAAACTGCGATCACTGCAACTAAAATCAAAGAAATCACTGAGATGAATTTTTGAATCTTCCTGCGTTTTTCTCCGTCCATATCCTTACTTCCCCTTTTTGATAATTTTTTCTATTATACATGATTTTTATTCCATAGTCAAATCCCCCGGCAGGCACGATATCGTTTCTGTCTTGGAAAAAATCTCAAAATCAGGGCGCTACTTTCACCGCACCGGCGCTTGCTTTTCCAGTCGGAAAAACAGCGGCGGAATCTTTGCTGGGGTTAGATAGCGATACTTTTTACATCTACCATGTTACGGCGGTCATGGTTGACAACTTGCGTCGGCTCCTGCTCGGTA
>CAWVKK010000042.1:0-78836 GCA_963929865.1 uncultured Eubacteriales bacterium
AGAGCGTGTGCGGCGAGGGGGCTGCAGACATAGGGAGCATCGAAGCTTTCTTGCGTTCTCTTTTTTTTTGGGAAAAAATAAAAAAAGAAGTTTTTTTATTGGGCAAAGACAGGAAGCAGAAGTTTTCAGAGAAAAAAGAAAGGAAACAGGTGGTAGAATGAAAGCATTTCTTATACTAGAAGACGGAACCGTATTTCAGGGGACCAGCATTGGCTCAGAAAAAGAAGTGATCAGCGAGATTGTATTTAACACGTCGATGACAGGATACCTGGAAGTACTGACAGACCCGTCTTATGCAGGGCAGGCAGTCGTGATGACGTACCCGTTGATTGGCAACTATGGAATTTGCTATGAAGATATGGAATCGGACAGACCATGGCCCGACGGCTATATTGTGCGCGAGCTGTCGAGAATGCCAAGCAATTTCAGAAGTGAAGACACCATTGAGAATTTCCTGAAAAAATATGATATTCCAGGAATTGCAGGAATAGACACGAGAACTCTGACAAAGATTCTGCGCGAAAAGGGTACGATGAACGGGATGATCACCACGGACGAACAGTATGATCTGGAAAAGGTCATTCCGAGATTAAAGGCGTATACGACAGGAAAGGTTGTCGAAAAAGTGAGCTGCCGGGAAAAGTACGTGCTGGAGGGAGACGGACCAAAGGTAGCGCTTCTTGACCTGGGCGCAAAGAGAAACATCGCGCGCTCGCTCAACAAGAGGGGATGCCAGGTGACCGTCTATCCGGCGTGGACGAGCGCGGAGGAGATTTTATCCTCGAATCCGGACGGCATCATGCTCTCAAACGGTCCTGGAGACCCGAAGGAGTGTACCGGCATCATCCGCGAGATCCGCAAGCTGTATGAATCGGACGTGCCGATCTTTGCGATCTGCCTGGGACATCAGCTGATGGCGCTCGCCGTGGGAGGCGACACGCATAAGATGAAATACGGACACCGCGGAGGCAACCATCCGGTAAAAGATTTAAAGACAGGAAAGGTCTACATTTCCTCACAGAATCATGGATACGTGGTAGACACGCAGAACATGGATCCATCCATCGCAGTGCCGGCTTTTGTCAACGTCAACGACGGCACGAATGAAGGACTTGCCTATACAGGAAAAAATATCTTTACGGTTCAGTTCCACCCGGAGGCGTGTCCGGGACCGCTGGACTCCGGATATCTGTTTGACCGTTTTATGAAAATGATGGAGGTGTCTGAATAATGCCAAAAAATCCTGATATCAAAAAAGTACTTGTGATCGGATCCGGTCCGATTGTCATCGGACAGGCAGCAGAGTTTGACTATGCAGGGACACAGGCCTGCCGCTCTTTGAAGGAGGAAGGAATTGAGGTCGTTCTGCTGAACTCTAACCCCGCTACGATTATGACAGACAAGGACATTGCAGACCGCGTCTATATTGAGCCGCTGACAGTGGAAGTTGTAGAACAGCTGATCTTAAAGGAAAAGCCTGACAGTGTGCTGCCCACGCTGGGAGGACAGGCAGGTCTGAACCTCGCCATGGAGCTGGAGGAGGCTGGCTTCCTCAAAAGAAATCATGTGCGCCTGATCGGAACGACGTCCGAGACGATCAAAAAGGCGGAAGACCGACTGGAGTTTAAAAGCACGATGGAAAAGATCGGAGAGCCGGTCGCGCCTTCTCTGGTGGTGGAAAATGTAGAAGACGGCATCGCGTTTACAAATACGATCGGATATCCGGTCGTGCTGCGCCCTGCCTATACGCTTGGAGGAAGCGGCGGCGGAATCGCGCACAATCAGGAGGAGCTGGTGGAAATCCTTGAAAACGGACTGCGCCTCTCACGCGTCGGTCAGGTGCTGGTGGAGCGCTGCATTGCCGGGTGGAAGGAAATTGAGTACGAGGTTATGCGCGACAGCATGGGCAACTGCATCACGGTCTGCAACATGGAAAACATCGACCCGGTCGGCGTCCACACAGGAGACAGCATCGTGGTGGCGCCATCCCAGACGTTAAGCGACAAAGAATACCAGATGCTGCGTACCTCCGCGCTCAATATTATCAGTGAACTCAATATTACGGGAGGCTGCAACGTACAGTATGCGCTCAACCCTGACAGCTTCGAGTACTGCGTCATTGAAGTCAACCCGCGCGTCAGCCGCTCCTCCGCGCTCGCCTCAAAGGCGACGGGATATCCGATCGCAAAGGTAGCCGCAAAGATTGCGCTTGGATATACGCTGGATGAGATCAAAAATGCGATCACAGGAAAGACGTACGCCAGCTTTGAGCCGATGCTCGACTACTGCGTCGTCAAGATTCCGCGCCTGCCGTTTGACAAGTTCATCAGCGCAAAAAGAACGCTGACGACGCAGATGAAGGCGACCGGAGAGGTGATGAGCATCTGCGACAATTTCGAGGGCGCTCTGATGAAGGCGATCCGCTCTCTGGAGCAGCATGTGGACAGTCTGATGTCATACGACTTTTCTGCGCTGAGCATAGAAGACCTGACACAAGAGCTGAAAATCGTGGATGACCGCAGAATCTGGAGAATCGCCGAGGCAGTCAGAAGAGGAATCCCTTATGAACAGATCCACAGCCTGACCAGGATTGACATGTGGTTTATCGACAAGATCGCGATCCTGGTGGAGATGGAGCAGAAGCTTAAGTCCAAGGAGCTGACGCCGGAGCTTTTAAAAGAGGCGAAGCGCCTGGAATTTCCGGATCATGTGATCGCAGACCTGACAGGAAAGAACGAAGCGCAGATCAAGCAGATGCGCCTGGATCACGGGATTGTCGCCGCTTACCGGATGGTCGACACATGCGCGGCAGAATTTGAGGCGGCGACGCCGTACTATTATTCGGTGTTCGGAAGTGAAAATGAGGCGGTGCAGACAAGCGGAAGAAAGAAGGTTCTCGTGCTTGGGTCGGGACCGATCCGCATCGGGCAGGGAATCGAATTTGACTTCTGCTCGGTACACTGCACATGGGCGTTCGCCAAAGAAGGATACGAGACGATTATCATCAACAACAATCCGGAGACGGTCAGCACAGACTTTGACATCGCGGACAAGCTCTACTTTGAGCCTCTGACTCCGGAGGATGTGGAAAGCATCGTGCGCCTGGAAAAGCCGGACGGCGCAGTCGTCCAGTTCGGCGGTCAGACCGCGATCAAGCTGACAGAGGCGCTGATGAAGATGGGAGTTCCGATTCTCGGAACGTCCGCGGAAAACGTCGACGCGGCAGAAGACCGCGAGCTGTTCGACCAGATTCTGGAAAAATGTGAGATTCCAAGACCGGCCGGACACACCGTCTTCACCGCGGAGGAGGCGAAAAAAGCGGCGAACGATCTGGGCTATCCCGTCTTAGTCAGACCTTCCTACGTGCTGGGCGGACAGGGAATGCAGATCGCGATCGACGATGAGGATGTGGATGAATTTATCGGCATTATCAACCGGATCGCCCAGGAGCATCCGATTCTGGTCGACAAATATCTGGTCGGAAAAGAGATTGAAGTCGATGCGGTGTGCGACGGGGAAGACATTTTGATTCCCGGTATCATGGAACACATTGAGAGAGCAGGAATTCATTCCGGGGACAGCATCTCCGTCTACCCGGCTCAGAGCTTGAATGAGAACGTAAAAGAGACGATCGTAGAATACACAAGGAGGCTTGCAAAGTCTCTCCATGTGATCGGAATGATCAACATTCAGTTTATCGTCAGCCACGATAAAGTGTATGTCATCGAGGTCAATCCGCGCTCAAGCCGCACTGTGCCGTATATCAGCAAGGTGACCGGAATCCCGATTGTCCCGCTCGCCACACAGGTGATTCTCGGCAAAAAGATCACACAGCTCGGATACAAGCCTGGACTTCAGCCGGAGGCGGACTACGTCGCCGTAAAAATGCCGGTGTTCTCGTTTGAAAAAATCCGCGGGGCGGACATCAGCCTTGGACCGGAGATGAAGTCGACAGGGGAATGCCTTGGAATCGCAAAGACGTTTGACGAGGCGCTGTACAAAGCGTTCCTGGGAGCCGGCATCCGGCTGCCAAAGCACAAAAAGATGATTATCACAGTCCGGGACAGCGACAAAAAAGACATTGTGGGCATCGCGGGAAGATTTGAAAAGATCGGCTACCAGATTTTCGCCACGAGAGGGACCGCAAAGGTACTCAACGACAACGGCGTTCACGCGATCCGGATCAACAAAATCGAGCAGGAATCCCCGAATCTGCTCGACCTGATCTTAGGCCATGAGATCGACTTAGTCATCGACACGCCAAACCAGGGAGTCGAGCATTCAAACGACGGATTCCTGATCCGGCGCAATGCGATCGAGACAGGCGTCAACGTGCTGACGGCGCTCGACACCGCCGAGGCGCTGATCACGAGCCTGGAAAACACAAGCATCCATCAGCTGACGCTGATTGACATCGCGACCGTAAAAAACGCATAGAAAAGACAGAACAGACGACACCGGCAGGGAGGGAAGACGATTCCTTCCCTGCCTTCTTTCTGAAATTTACATAAATTTGACAAAGGGTTCACGCAAAGAAGGAGGAAACATTTCAAACTATATGGTATGCTAAGACGGAAAGACACAGAAAACAACAACAGCGCATAGACACAGGCGCACAACCGCGCAGGCGGAAAAAAGAAAAAGAAAAGAGAGGAAACCAAAATGAAAAAATGGTACAGACTGAATCTGCTGTTGGTTCCATTTGTGCTCGGTGCGGGCAGTCTTGGCGTATCAGCTGAGGAGAACACTGCGTATGAAAGCGATATCGTGCTGTTTCTGACAAACGATATCCATTCCAATCTGGGAACGTCCAAGATCATGAATGAGGATGGATCGACAACGGAAATCGGAGGAGTGGCAAGACTGGCTGCAGCGCTTGCCGAGGAGCGCGAAAAAGCAGAAGGCAAGTATTTAACGCTGGACGGAGGAGATTATTCTCAGGGAACACCGTATCAGGACGGCTATCAGGACGGCTGGGAAATCATGGCTCTGGCTTCTTTAGGATGCGAGTACACGACGCTGGGAAATCACGAGTTTGATGTGGGGGATCAGGCTGTGGAAAATTCCTGGGTGGCTGCGGAGGAAAACCGCGCTTCCTACGGCGTGACAGATGAGCTGCCTTCTCTGCTGCTCTCAAACATGTTTGTAAAATATGACGAAAATGGGGATGTAATCGAATACACAGAAGAAGACATCGATCCGGAGGATTTATCGGCAAACGCTTTTGCGTCAGGCGAGTACGCTGAGACAGGCGCTCTCAACTACGACATCACAGAGGTAAACGGATATAAAATCGGATTATTCGCAGTAGAAGGGGCAACCGCCTACGGATACTGCAAAAACTCGGATCTGACGAGAATGGACAGCCCTGCCACAGCAAACATCTATGCGAAATTTTTAAAGGAAGAAAAGGGATGCGATCTGGTCATCGCCATCAGCCACTGCGGAGACGCGGAAGATCAGGCGATCGCAGAAGCGTCTGAGGGGTATCTCGACGTGATTCAGAGCGCGCACAGCCATACGGCATACACCGAGCCGCTCGTAGTCAATGACGTCATCCTCTATTCCACAGGATGCTACAGCCAGCACCTTGGCGTCTTAGGTCTGAATCAGACAGAAGACGGATGGAGCGCAGATGCGGATGAGAGCAGACTGATCGCGCTGACACAGGAGTATGACAGAGACGATGAAAACGATACGTCCGCAGCCGCGCAGGCTTACCAGAAGCTCGACAGCCTGGTGGATCAGTTTGACGAGGCGCTCGTGGCAGAAGACGGATACTTCTCAAAGCTGGGACTAGAGGGAGTGACGTCGGACACAGTTGTCATGACGGTTGAAAAGGGCTGCAATTATATCCAGGAAAAAGACGGTCAGCAGTACGGATATACGTACATCCAGTCTCCGCTTACCGCATTTATCGGCGATGCGTTTAACTATGCGTCAGGCTCTCAGGTTTCCTTCTTCTTTGGAGGATATGTCCGCTCTTCTCTGTTTGAGGGAGACTTTACCGCAGCCGACGCGTTCAACATCCAGTCGACCGGAGAATCTGCGATTGACCGCAGCGCAGGCTCAAGCTTAGTGACATGCAATCTTTCCGGAAAACAGCTTGCCGCAATCTGCACGTTTGACGCGATGTGCTCCGGAGAGGCAGACGGCGTCTTATACGGAGGCTCAGGAACCCTGCACAGCTCCAATATGCGCTACGAATACACCGTATCAGACGGAAGAATCTCCTGCAGCGTCGACTCGATCGAAATCTACGACGCGCAGACACAGACATGGAATCCGCTGGAGCTGGACAAAGCATATTTGTGTTCCTTCACCTTTGAGTCGACGCAGAACCTTGTCAGCTATATGCCGTCTCTGACCGAGGGACTTGGATACGGCGCGATCCCGTTCGCACCGTACGACGAGGAAACCGGAGAGTACGCAGAGGTTCCGGCTGACAACACATCGGAAGAGTACTATGAATTCTGGGCTCCTTACTGCAAGGGAATGGGCGTCCTGGAAGGGACAGACTATGAGCTGAAATCCTGGACAGCTTTATATTACTATGCACAGAGCATGGACGGAACACTGTCTGACTACTATACACCTGAAAATATCATGCAGACACGAATCCCGGCAGAAGGCTAAAAAACAACATTTCTTAAAGGGTACCGCCTCACCGTCTGAATCGGCAGATGAGAAGGCGGTATCCTTTTTGCGCATTTTTTCACATTTTTATCATTTTTGTGTGATATACTATATAAAATCGTGAGAGCTGCGCGGCGGGACAGTCTGCCGGCGCGAGAAATCGATGAGAGCGATTCAGACAAAAAAGAAGGGAAGAAATACAGATGAAAAAAAAGATGGCGGCAATTTTCTGCGCGGTGTGTATGATGATGACGGGGTGCGGAAAAAAGACGGTGGAAAACGACTACGTAAAACTGGGAGACTATAAAGGCGTTGAGGTGGAGATGGCAAAAGCGGAGGTCTCTGACCAGGAGGTGGAAGATGAGATCGTCTTTCAGGTGGAATTCCACACAGAATCACAGGAGATCACAGATCGGCCGGCACAGAGCGGGGACACGGTTGTGATTGACTTTGAAGGGACGATTGACGGGAAAGAATTTGACGGCGGCAGCGGCTACGGCTACACGATCGTGATCGGGGACGGCGTGTTTCTGACGGAGATGGAAAACGGGATCATAGGGATGGAGCCGGGCGAGGAAAAGGATATCGCGGTGACGCTGCCGGAATCTTACGGGGAAGCGGCCGCGGGAAAAGAGGCGGTATTCCATATCACACTGTACAGCATTCAGAGAGTGACCACTCCTGAGTACACGGATGAATTTGTGCAGTCTATTTCCGATTATGAGACAAGAAAGGAATATGAAGAAGCGCTCAGACAGGAGCTGCTCGAAGCGAAGGAGCGGCAGGCGAAGGAGGAGACAGCTGAAGAGCTGATTCAAAAGATTATTGCGGACACAGAATTTAAAGAGATCCCGCAGGAGCTGCTCGAAGCGTGCAGCGCGCAGAAGGAACGCCAGAATCAATATGAGGAGGCGCTGTTTGGAACGTCCCTGGAGGATATGGGAATCACACAGGCGGATATCGATGCGGAGATTGAGGAGATGGTGAGAGAGCGCCTTGTGCTGGAGACGATCGCCGAGGAGGAGGAGATTGAGGTCACGCAGGAGGAATGCGGGGAATATATCGACCAGAATATGGATTACTACGGATTCTCCTCAGCGGAAGAGATGGAAGAGGTGTATGGAAGCGACGGCATCGAAGCCGCTGTTTTAAAAGAGAAGGTTGTGGATTTCCTGATGGACCACGCAGAGATCACGGAAGTGGAGGAGAGATCAGAACAACCCGGAACGGCGACGGGAGCTTTCGCAACTCCGGCAGAGGCATAAAAACAGAAAATGAAAAGTATATATGAAAAATGTTATCAAATCTTAAAAAAAATTTAGCACAAAGAAACTTTACAAATAGAAGAAATGCGTATAGAATAGGCGTGAGGGAATAAAAGAAGGCATTTCATGTTTTATATTTTAAATAATTGACAGCACCTGCTACAGCAGACAGATCATACAAGGAGGTTCGTCGAAGAGCCACAGGAGGCATGTTTTGAGAAAGAAATCACATATCGCACTGGCACAGTTCATTGCAAACAACAGCGGAATTCCGGAACTGTATCAAAATAAAAAATCGTTTTATCTGGGATCGATTCTCCCGGACTGCAGACCATCGTTTCTGACGGAAAAACACCAGTTTAACGCGACGTTTGACAAGGTGAAGGAATCCATCCGCGATCTGACCGAGAACTGTGCGGCGGAGGAACAAAACCAGAGGAGTTACTGGAGAAGGATCGGAGAAGTGATCCATTACATCGCAGACTATTTTACGTTTCCGCACAACGAGGTTTATAAGGGAAGCTTAAAAGATCACTGCGTCTATGAAAAAGAGCTGAAGGTATATTTAAAAAAATACCTGGAAAGCCCGGAGGCAGCAAGAAAACAGAGACCGTTTCGGACGTTCTACAGCGTGGAGGCTCTGTTTGAATTTATTCGTCAGAAACATAGAGAATACCTGAAGATCTGCCACTCGGTAGTGGAGGACTGCAGGTATATCATTCACCTTTGCTGGAATGTGGTAGGAGGAATTGTACAGCTGTTTGCGGCGAGAAATCACGAAGTGCTTGTGCCGGCAGCGGCATAGGAGAAACTGCAAGGCGGACAAAATCTGCTTTGCAGTTTTTTTGCGGGGTGGATTGTCAAACAAAAACAGGGTATGATATAATGAAAACGGTAGTTACAGAAAATATAGACGATAGGAGAAAACTATGAGTAAAAGAACGGATATTCATAAAGTACTGATTATTGGTTCAGGTCCGATTATCATCGGGCAGGCATGTGAATTTGACTATTCTGGCACACAGGCATGTAAGGCGCTGAAAAATCTGGGTTATGAGATTGTGCTGGTAAATTCCAATCCGGCGACCATTATGACAGATCCAGGCATTGCGGATATCACCTACATCGAGCCTCTTAATCTGGAGCGCATGGAACAGATTATAGAGAAAGAAAGACCCGATGCGATTCTCCCGAACCTGGGAGGACAGTCAGGGCTCAACCTGTGTTCCGAACTGTCAAATGCAGGTATTTTAGATAAATACAACGTGAAGGTGATCGGCGTTCAGGTCGATGCGATTGAGCGCGGGGAAGACCGGATTGAGTTTAAAAATACAATGAACCATCTGGGAATTGAGATGGCGAGAAGTGAAGTGGCGTATTCTGTGGATGAGGCACTTCAGATTGCTGAGAAGCTTGGGTATCCGGTAGTTCTCCGCCCAGCCTACACAATGGGCGGCGCAGGAGGAGGACTCGTCTATAACACAGAAGAATTAAAGACCGTATGTGCGAGAGGGCTGCAGGCAAGCCTGGTCGGACAGGTTCTGGTGGAGGAATCGATCCTTGGCTGGGAGGAGCTGGAGCTTGAGGTAGTCAGAGACGCAAAGAACAATATGATTACCGTGTGCTTCATCGAAAACATCGACCCTCTGGGCGTCCACACAGGAGATTCGTTCTGCTCCGCGCCGATGCTGACGATCTCGCAGGATGTGCAGAGACGTCTCCAGGAGCAGGCTTACCGCATTGTGGAGTCGATCGAGGTTATCGGAGGGACAAACGTGCAGTTTGCCCATGACCCGGTGACGGACCGCATTGTGGTCATTGAGATCAACCCGAGAACATCACGCTCTTCGGCGCTTGCCTCAAAGGCGACGGGATTCCCGATTGCGCTCGTGTCGGCGATGCTGGCGTCGGGGCTGACTCTGGACGAAATTCCGTGCGGCAAGTACGGAACGCTGGACAAATACGTTCCGGGCGGAGATTATGTGGTGATCAAGTTCGCGCGCTGGGCGTTTGAGAAATTCAAAGGCGTGGAGGACAAGCTCGGCACACAGATGAAAGCAGTCGGAGAAGTCATGAGCATCGGAAAAACTTACAAGGAGGCATTCCAGAAGGCAATCCGAAGCCTGGAGATCGGACGGTACGGACTTGGGTTTGCGAAAAACTTCCACGAGAAATCGAAGGAAGAGCTTTTGAACATGCTCCACAACCCGACAAGCGAGCGCCATTTTATCATGTATGAGGCGCTCAGAAAAGGCGCTTCCGTTGACGAGATCTTTGAGCTGACGAAGGTAAAGCACTACTTTATCGAGCAGATGAAGGAGCTGGTCGAGGAAGAGGAAGAGCTGATGAGGGAAAAAGGAAAAGTACCTTCCGCACAGGCTCTGACAAAAGCGAAGAAGGATGGATTTTCCGATAAATATTTAAGCCAGATTCTGGAAGTATCAGAGGACGAGATCCGGGAGGCGAGAATAGCGGCAGGCGTGGAGGAAGCATGGGAAGGCGTCCACGTAAGCGGGACAACAGACAGCGCGTACTATTTCTCAACGTACAATGCGCCGGACAAGAGCCAGGTGAGCGATAAGAAGGAAAAGATTATGATTCTCGGCGGAGGTCCGAACCGAATCGGACAGGGAATCGAATTTGACTACTGCTGCGTTCACGCGGCGCTCGCTCTGAAAAAGCTGGGATTCGAGACGATCATCGTCAACTGCAATCCGGAGACGGTGTCGACGGACTATGACACCTCAGACAAGCTGTACTTTGAGCCGCTGACGCTCGAGGACGTGCTGAGCATCTACAAGAAAGAAAAACCGGCGGGCGTGATCGCGCAGTTTGGAGGACAGACGCCGTTAAACCTTGCCAGCGATCTGGAGAAAAACGGAGTCAAGATTCTGGGAACGCCGCCGGCTGTGATCGACCTGGCGGAGGACCGCGACCAGTTCAGAGCTATGATGGACAAGCTGGGCATCCCGATGCCGGAGTCAGGCATGGCGGTAGACGTGGAGGAAGCGACGCAGATCGCAGAGAAAATCGGCTATCCGGTTATGGTTCGCCCGTCGTATGTCCTGGGAGGACGCGGAATGGAAGTTGTCCACGATAAAGAGGAGATGGAAGAGTACATGAAAGCTGCAGTCGGCGTGACGCCGGACCGCCCGATTTTGATCGACCGCTTCTTAAAACATGCGACAGAGGCGGAGGCAGACGCGATCAGCGACGGACAGCACGCATTCGTTCCGGCTGTCATGGAGCACATCGAGCTGGCAGGCGTCCACTCGGGAGACTCGGCATGTATCATCCCTTCCCTGAATATTTCAAAGGAAAACCTGGAGACCATCAAGGAGTACACGAGAAAGATTGCAGAGGAGATGCATGTGCGCGGTCTGATGAACATGCAGTATGCGATTGAAAACGGAAAGGTGTATGTGCTGGAAGCCAACCCGAGAGCATCCAGAACAGTGCCGCTCGTCTCGAAGGTGTGCGGCATTCAGATGGTGCCGATTGCGACCGACATTATCACGTCGGAGCTGACAGGAAGACCGTCCCCGGTTCCGCAGTTGAAAGAGAGAGAGATCCCGTACTACGGGGTAAAAGAAGCAGTCTTTCCGTTTAACATGTTCCCGGAGGTAGACCCTGTCCTCGGACCGGAAATGCGCTCCACAGGAGAGGTGCTCGGTCTTGCCGACACGTTCGGCGAGGCGTACTTTAAAGCGCAGGAGGCGACAAAGACGCCGCTTCCGCTGGAGGGAACCGTTATCCTCAGCGTCAGCGACGCCGACAAGGCGGAGGTTGCCGAGGTGGCGAAGGACTTAAAGGACGCCGGATTTAAACTGATGGCGACGGGAAACACGTACCACACGATCGCCGAGGCGGGATATGAAGTCAAAAAAATCAACAAAATGTACGAGGGAAGACCGAACCTGTACGACGTGATCACGAACAAGGAGGTTCAGCTGGTCATCAACACGCCGGCGGGAAAAGAGAAGGTTTCAGACGACAGCTACATCAGAAAAGCGGCAATCAAGGCGAAGGTTCCGTACATCACAACGATGGCCGCCGCAAAGGCTGCCGCGAAGGGCATCCTGACGATACAGAAAAACGGAAGAAAATCTTCGGTATGCTCTCTTCAGGAGCTTCACAAAAAAATAAAATAAGACTCCTTCCGAGCCGACTATAAAAGCGCGCAGCGGATGGCAGAAAGGCGGAGGGACAGACAAAAAGGCGGAGATGTTCTCCGCCTTTTTTGGTGAAGAAAAGCGAAAGGAGAGCAAGAAAGCACTCTATTTTCCCTTGTTTGCCCACCTTCTGATTTCCTCGACCTGCTCTAAATTGACGCTGGAAGAGGAGCCTTCCAGAATCTCTGTCACAAGCTCTGGCGGAACCGGCTTCGGATAGGGAAGCGGGCAGCCTGCCGGGAGAGAATCGCAGAAAGCCTTTAACAGCTTCTGGCACAGTCCCTTGATGTCGCGCCCGTTGTAATGTTCGGTTCCCTCTACGAGTTCTTCGACCATATCCTCCGTCAGGTTAGAGCGCAGCGATTTGAGATACACGTCGAGAATCATCGCGCGGCGCGCCGGGGCGTCGGGCAGAGGGATTTCGATCCGCTGCGGAAAGCGCCCGAGAATGGCGTCGTCGATGGTATCGGGGCGGTTCGTCGCGCAGATGACGATCGAGGTGTCGTTTTTTGTGCCGAATCCGTCAAGAGCCGTCAGGAAAGTAGTCAGGTTGCGGATCTCATCGGACTTTTCAAGAAGCTTGCGGGAGCGGAAAAAGGAGTCGACGTCGTCCATGAAGATGACGCAGTTGGAGTGCTTTCTGGCCTCGGAAAAGAGCGCGTCGATCGCTTTTGAGGTTTCCCCCACGTAGCAGCTGACGAGATCGTTTCCGTTGACGAGGAAGAACGGCGCGTCGTCCTGACCCTCAAACATAGCGTTTGCGAAGGCCTCCGCGAGCATGGTCTTGCCGGTTCCAGGCGGTCCGTAGAACAGAAATCTGCGCGGCAGCTGGACGTTGTAATACTGATAAATTTCTCTGCGGGACTCATCAGGCGAGCACAGCTCAAGCAGCGTCTTTTTGACGCCCTCGAGTCCCTTGATGTCGTCGAAGGTCGTGGACGGCTTTTTGATGACGCGGACGGACTCGATCACCTTTGCCGCTTCTCCCGTCTGCGTCTCCTTCTGCGCAGTCTGGGCGGAAGCGTCCGAAGAAAGGGCTTGGGCGCGCTCCTCCTGCGAAGGCGCGCAGGCGCGGCGGGGCTGCCCGGGAGCCTGGGGGAGGGAGGACTCAAGCACCGCCATCAGCTCCTCGGCACGCTTTAAATGGTACGCGCGCTCAAAATTTTCTCCTCCCGGTTCTTCCGGAAAGAGATCAGCCAGGTCGATCTGAGCGCGGATCGCCTGCTTTAAGAATTCCATCCCCTCCTGGGAATCCGGACTGCGCTGATATTTTCGGTAGGCGCGGTCATATTCCGACTGATATTGTGCCACCTGGGCACGGTTGATTTTGTCTGCCATAAGTCTCCCCCTTTTCTAAAACCGGTTCAGCCGTTCTCTGAGAGAATCCGTCTCCTTGCTTTTTCCCTTTGCATCGTCCCCCGGATAGGAGGCGGTGGTGTAGGCTGTCTTTGACGCAGCAGAAGGGGAGACGGACTGCGACTCAATCATGGAAGCGATCTCGGCGTCTGAGATGCCCATATCCCCGTAGGAGGCTTCGCTCATAGAGCGGATCAAAGACTCGTTAAAGTAGTCAAATTTCAGACTGGAAGCCTCCAGAGGGTGCATGATCTCGTTGTAATCCCTCATAACCTTTTTGATGTTTAAATTTCCGCTTAATCCCTTGCACAGCTCAGCCATTGCCGAGACGTCGCAGGAGAAGGTCTGAATCAGAGAATTCAACTTGACCTGGCTGCGGATCTGCGAGAGATTGTCATACATGATCTCGGCGATCCTTTTCTGCGTCAGCGCCGTGCGGATGTTGGCGTAGGCAAAAGAAAGCTCCCTTTTATTGCAGGAATGCTGAGCCTGCTTTGCCTTGGCGAGGTAGAGATCGAGCTGGGAATCCATGGAATTGATGTATGCCTGGATCGAGATACAGCTGTCAAACATGCGGTCAAGCAGCTCCTCGCGCCTGATCTGCCTGGCTTCTCTGCGGCACTTGCCCATCTGAAAAATAGAATTGATTTTCGAAGTCATCACCTTTTCATCCTTTCTTTTCAAAACCGTTTTGGAAACGGAAATCTTTCCAGTGAAAGCGTGCGTTTAAACGGTAGTGCGGTTTTTCCCTCTGACGCTCTCCCGGGCGGCTTCGCGCTGTGTCTGCGCCTCCTTCTCCTGCTGTCTGTCGCGCTCAAGCATCCCGCCAAACATGTGATCGAGATCAGATGCCGCCTTCTCCGCCTCGTCCGTGACCGCCTTGCTGATATTTAAATGGTCATGAAGCTCCATATAATGTTTTTCGATCTGCTTTGCCTTTTCTTTAAGCCGCTGCTCCTGCTGTCTGCGAAGCGCCGTCCTTTCCGCCTCTGAGAGACCGATGATGTCTTTGTCGGTAGAGAGCAGAGAAAGCTCATAGTGCGTGTTCCACTTCGCGCGCAGATCCTCGATATCGAGGGACAGATTGCGGATGGTCTGCTTTAAGGTGGCAAGCTCCGCCTTATTTGCAAGAGAAAAGGTGTCGGAAATCTCGCGGACAGCCTGGGTCGTTTTCATCTTCTCCTTTGTGTAGATCATGATATTTTTCTCACACTGAGAGCAGACAAACTCTGCTCTGGCGACCTGAAGACGGGTTCGGAGATTGTCGAGCTTGACCGGGTAAGCTTCCTGCGACGTCTCGCGCCGGACGATATTGATCCCGTAGTCTAAAACGGTATCTAATATTTTTAAGATCGTGTGCATCGCAGAGCGGGCGAACGTCTCTGCAACGGCGGGGTCGATCGGGTCGGAAGAGGTCAGCGTTTTCTTCAGCTCTTCGATACAGTTCTGCTTTAAAAAGTCGAGCGCGTCGTACAGGAGCTGATCGGTCTGAGAGAGATCCTGGTCAGAAGCCGGGAAGTCGAGCAGATTCTGCTGCAGACTGATCAGCTTGTCGGAAGCGTCCTTCTGCGCCTGGGAGGACTGGCAATCCTCCGGCAGGGAAAGGCAGGCGATCTCATTTTCCAGATCGTCAAACTGTTCCATCAGATGGTTTCCGGAAGCGCGGTTTTTTTCATATCCACGATCTGAAGAAGAGGAGACAGAGGATTCCTCCGGCTCTTTGCCCTCGCCGTCAGCGGATGCCTTTTGACGGAAGCGATGAAATAAATCTACCATAACTGAAAGCCTCCTTTTTCGTTTTCAGACGCCGGGTGTGCGGCGATGCGCGCCGGCAGGACCAGACATGGAAGCGCCTTTCCCGGACATCTTTTTTTCAAGTATAACAGCTAAACTGGCAGACCGCAACGCGGGGATAAAAAAAGTATGGGCAAAATATGGATATTTTATTAAAGGGGAAATTGTGATAGAATAAAAAAAGCAGTTTATGGGAACGAAAATATGCAAAGAGGAAGAAGAGAGATGGAATTTCAGGATATTTTGACTTTGATCGAAAAGGTATCGCGCTCATCGCTGACGCAGTTTTCTATGAGAGAAGATGAAAACGGGATTCAGATCGAGATGAGAAAGGAAAGCGGACGGGATGCAGAGGAGGGCGCGGAGGCGCCGCGCACAGAGGAGAGAAAAGAGCAGGCGCAGGAGCTTTCCGCCAAAAAAGAGGAGGAAACCTCCCGCACGCAAGAGAGGGGCGCATCAGAAGACGAGCGGGAAATTTTATCGCCGATGGACGGCATCTTTCGCTATATAGAGGAAAAAGGAGCGCTTCTCAGAGTCGGAAAGGAGCTCAACGACGAGGACGGCGTGGAGATCGGCAGTATTTTGGACGAGGAGGAGATGCCGTACAATCTGTCGGTGAAATGTCTGGGCGAGGTGACAGGAATCTGCGTGCAGGACGGGCAGAGAGTAAAAAAAGGCGATCCCCTGTTTACGGCGAAAATCAAAAAGGGGGATATAACGGTTGACGTCCTGTGAAAGGGCTTAAGGTGAAGGATATGGCATGGCTGGATGCAGCAAACGGATGGATTCATTTTGCGGTCGGAGGGGAAGACTGTTATTATACGGACGCGCTGTGCAGGCTGACGCTGCGGCAGAGGCTGGAGTGGAGCCTGAGAGAACACGGCTACCGCGAGGTATGGCGCATAGAAGCGAAGAGAGAAGCCTGGGAGATCAGGTCAAAATCAGACGTTTTACTGCGCGGCGGCACGCAGAGGCAATTTCAGCAGCTTTTCGAGGAGAGGCGGCAGGAGATGCTGGGCGCGTTCAGGGAAAAGACGGCCATTTTTGCGGATGCCTCTGCCTTTGCCCGGCTCTTTACAAGAGAGATGGGATCCGTCTGCGAGGAGATTGAACAGATGTCGGACCGCGAGGGAATCTTTGTGGTGATTTTGCCGCAGGAGGAGGAAAAGACGCAGAGGCTGTTCGCAGACGGAGAGGGGATACTGGGTTCTGACTTTCTGCTTGGGCTGCGCAGCGCGGCAGAAAAAAGAGGAGCGCAGGAGAGCGTTTTTGCGGTTCTGGAGAGAGAGCTGGAGGAACGGTTTTTCCTGTTTCCAAAGGCAGGCAAAAAGGAAATTCAAAACATGCTTTTTCGCGGGAAGGTGCTCGGAGAGTGGGAGCTGGGCTGCAAAGAGATAGAGGAGGCGGCAGATTTTCTGTGTGTCTACCTGCACGACGCAGACCTGAGAGAGGCGCTGCGCTATCCTCTGCCAAACAACCAGAAGATGCCTCTTTTGATGATGGAGAGGGAGCTGTCAAAAGAGGGAAGAATGCACAGGCTGAAAGTTCTTTTAGAGAAATACCGGGAGACCATCCAGGCGCACAGGAACAGATGGCTCATAGAGGAGAGCACAGAGCGCGCAAAAAAAGAAAACGCAGGCGGCTCTTTTGACATCTTAAGGCGGGAGGGGGCGCTCGAGGAGGAAAACTGCGTGGAGCTTCCCCTCTCCTACATGATGACAGTGCAGTACGAAGACGGGAGAAGAGAGAGCTTTTTCTATCCGGGGCGCTACCGGATCGCGCAGGGAGAGCGCGTGCGCCGGCTGCTGCTGATCCGCAAGAGAGAGCACAGCTTTGAGGTGCCGTGGAAGGCGCAGCAGATCGTCCGAAAGGGAAGCGGGAGGGAGACGGCGCTCTTTACGGCGAGCGGGACGTGCCGGGCGCAGATCCTGTCGTATGGCAGCGGGATGGCGCGGTATCTGCTCCAGGAGGAGCGGTGCTGGGACGGCGCAAGCTTCCAGAGGATGATCGAAGAGGGAGGCTTTCTGGAAGAGATGCTGAGAAAGCAGATCGCTTCCATCCTGGCAGATGAACAGAAGGCGGGAAAGAGAGCGGACCGCTTAAGAATCGAGGAGCGGCTCAACGAGAGGTGGATCTACCGCAACGGGATCTGCTTTTCTGAATTTCATATCACACAGATCAAGAGAGAATCGTAGGACAGAAAAGGGGCGAAGAGCATGGTAAATATCGGGCTGGATCTGGGGCATACGTATACGGCGGTCTGCGCCTGGCGAGGCGGAAGGGCAGAGCCGGTTCTTCTCGCAAAGGGGATCGCATCTCTTTTTCCTTCCGCCATGAAGGGCGGATCGAAGGAAGCGGACGCTGAGACGCGAAAAGAGAAGCTTTCAGCATATCTGGAGGAAATTTTAAGAGAGACAGTAAAAAAACTGAAGGAAGAGACGATCGCACGGCTGGCGGCGGTCCTCCCGGCGCACAGACAGAGAGAAGGAGCGCAGGAGAGAGTCTTTAGGGAGGAGCTGCGCGAAATCTGCCAGTCCTTTCCGTTTGTAAAAGAAGTGCGGATCGCAGACAAGTCCGCCGCGGCGGGCGCTTACTGGATCTGGAACAATCAAAAAGCGGTTCAAGGCGGGTTTGACGGCTTTCTCCTTGCGGCGGACTGCGGCGGGACAACGGTTGACTTGACACTCAGCCGGGTATCGTGCGCGGGAGAAAAGAGCAGTGTAATCGAGATCGGAGCGGCAGACGCGCAAGAGAGCGGGGAAGAGCGCCGGGAAAAAGCGGGAGCGGCTTACCTGGAGGCGGTCGTATCGCGCGCCGTAAAGCAGCGCCTCGGGAAAAAGTCGGACAGTGACCAGGAATTGCGGCGCGCCGCAGAGCGGCTGGAACAAGATTTGAGAGAAAAAGAGCAGACGGTCAGACAGTTTTACGAGGATCACGCATTTTTGGAACTGGAGGAACTGGAGGATCTGTTTTCGGAGATTGAGTATATGGGAAATAAGATCCCGATCACGTACGGGCTGATGGCGTGTGCGTACCGGGCTGAGACAGAGCCGGTCTTAAAAGAAAAGCTGGAGCAGATAAAAAAGGTTCTCACAAAAAATGGGATCGACTACCAAAATGCAAGGAGCAGGACGTTTAAAATCGTGATGGTCGGGGGCTTCTGCAATTTTTATCTGACGAGAAGGCAGATCGAAGATTCCTTTCGGCTCGCCTCGCAGGATCTGAGATGGGAGCAGACGGAAGGGCAGACGGACCGCACGTTCGCGCTCAGCCTTGGCGCTGCACTGATCGCGCAGGGGGCGCTGCGGATGCCGGACCGCGCTCCGTGCTCGATCGGTCTTTTTGTGGGATCTGCAAAGGAGGACGCGTATGCCGTCCGCTGCGGGGAAGAAATCACATGCGGGAAACCGTACTTTCTGAGAGCGCCCTGCGATGGAAACCCGATAATTGCAATCGGGGCGGACGTGGGCAGATTTGTCGTAAGCCAGGCAGGAGAGGCGGGGCATACTGTTGAGTTAAAGGAAGAATGGAGAGAAATGATAAGACGGCTGCCGCTGTTTCAGCAGGATGACTTCCCGGCGTATGCGCTGGGATTTGCCTTTGACGACTCTGATGTGCTGAGCCTTGTCTTTCAAAAATATGACAAGGAGGCGCAGAGACTGACCCAGGAGACGGATCGGGTGGCGCTGGACAGACCGGGACGGCTGTTTTTGGCGGCGGAACAGGAAAAAGCCGGCTTGTGGAGCAAAGAGGGATAGAGGATGGAATTTTACAGGACAAAAAGCACGCTGGAGGCATTTAAGGAGCGGGATCAGATATACGCAGAGGAGATGGCAGGGCTTTTTCTCGACATCTGCCGGGATATCCGGGAGGAGACCGGGATGGCGGCGGCAAAGCTGCCGGTCGGAGAGCTGGAGAAATTTGCCCTGCGCCTCTCGCAGATGGGAGAGATGTATCGGTATCTTCTAAAAGAGAAAGAAGCCGTGCTGCAAGATACCCAGCGCAGGAAAACGCTGGCGGAGCTTAGGCAAGAGACCGAAATCATGGTGAGCCGGACAAAGGAAAAGAAAAAAGAAATGGAAGAGCTTGCCCGGTATCAGAGCCGCATGAGCGACGCCTGGAGCGCGGCGGCAAGAGACGTCGGAATCGGAAAAGAAGCGGACGAACGCCGGGAGATTGAAAGAGAGATAGAGCTGCAAAAAGAGCAGACGGAGCAGGCAGTGGAGGCATACCGCAAAAAGATAGAGGCGGTGATTCACAGGCTGGAGCAGGCGTGGGAGCCGTGACACAGCCAGACCTGATGGGAAACGGAGAGATGGAAGAGTGAAATGTATGGTTTGCGGACATGATGTGACAGGAAAAAGCAGATGTACAAACTGCGGCTTTACAGTCTACTATCCGGCGGGAGAACGGACAAAAGAGCTGGAGGAGGTCATGGCGTCGCTTTCAGCGGCGTACCGCGCAAAATGCGCAGATCAGATCGGGATCAGCGTGCGCAGGTTTCTGCCAGGGAAGGCGGTGAAAAAAGGAAACGTCAAAGAGGAGGAATGGCTTTTGCTGCTCTCCGGCGCAGAGCTGAGAGAGGGAAGAGAAAAATGGGCAGAGGAAACCTTCGCCAGACAGCGCCCCGACAAAAAGGCGCGCCTGACCATCAAAAAGAAATGGTTTCAGGAAGAAACAACACAGGAAGTTTTTGTCGCGCCGCCGCCTGTGTTTGACTTCTGGAAAGTGGGAGTCCGCTGCCCGGACGAGCGGCATGTGCAGATTCTGCTCGGAAGAGAGGACTGCTTTGAGGCGTCGGAGGTATTGCCTGTTTTCGGAGGGGATAAGGACAAAAAGAAGAGCTTTATCCCGCAGGAGCATGGTCTGGATGAGAGAGAGGAGATCATCGAGATTCCGGACGGATATGAGGCGGTCTGTGCAGGCGCCTTTTGCGGCTGGAGCCGATTAAGGGAAATCCGGTTTTCCGATGCGGTTGTGGAGATCGGGGACCGCGCGTTTGCAGGGTGCACACAACTCTCAAAGATCGGCTGGTCAGAAAATGTAAAGGCGATCGGAAATGAGGCGTTTTGCAGATGCGATAAGCTGTGCCGCGCGGCGCTGCCGAACAGGCTGGAGGTTATCGGGAGAGGCGCTTTTGGGGACTGCGCCGGTCTGCGCAGCATCTTTCTGCCCGGTTCGCTCAAGAAGATCGGGGCGGATGCGTTCCTTGGATGCCCGGTTGAAGAGATCGAGGAGGGAGAGGGTCTGGACACGCAGATCGCTTACCAGATGAAGCGGAAATTCCCGACAGCCCGCTGGAGCGGCAAAGGGAAAGGAGAAGAGAAAAAGACAGAGAAGAAAAATGCAGGGCGTACCGAAAAAGACGGATAGGATAGAGACAGGCAAAAGAAGAAAGAGGTGGATAAAGGTGAAAGAATACGACTGCCCGGTCTGCGGCGCCAAGCGGGGCGCAAGCCCGGTGTGCGAGCAGTGCGGATGGGACTTTACGACGGACGTCATGATGTGCGGATCACTCTCAAAACCGGACAGGGAACTGCGGGAGAGGCAGCTGGCGGTTATGCGGAGAAACTATGAGGAGCTGATGAGGCTGAGAAGAAAAGAGGCGGATGGCTGCGAAGTGATGACGGCGCAGGAGGGGGAGCAGCTTCAGACAGACGCGGGAACGATTGAGATCCGGGAGGGATGCAGCGTGATTGGAGAGCGCGCATTTGAAAACCGGACGGATCTTGAGAGAATCTGGATGCCGGATTCCGTAAAAGAGATCGCAGCGTGCGCCTTCTGCGGGTGTATCCGCCTGCGGCAGATCCGCTGGTCAAAGCATCTGGAGACGATCGGGACAAAGGCTTTTTGCGGCTGCGCAAATCTGCAGAGAATCACGCTCCCGCAGAGCGTAGCGCGGATTGAAAACGGAGCGTTTTCACAATGTGCCGGTCTTGAAAGCGTCAGGCTTCCGGCAGGCTTAAAAAAAGTGGGAAAAGATGTGTTTTCAGAGTGCGCGGCGCTTAGCCATATCGAGACGGCGAAGGGGATCAGCGAAGAGGTCGGGGAAATGCTGAGACAGACACGCCTGTGAGCATAAAAATCAGACAGGCAGGATACAAAGAGACCGTCCGGCAAAGAGACGCCGAAAAAGCGGTATGAGAAAAAGAAAAAGGATGTGGAACGAAAGATGAAAAAAAGAGGACTGATCTGTTTTTTGACCGTACTGCTTTTTTGTACGGGATGCCGTATGCAAAATAGACAAAACTATGCGCAGAGGCAGGAGGAGACGCCCACTATCCGCGTGATGTGCTGGGCCGCCGGAAACACAAACGAAAACAGAGATCTTGACCTGGTCAATGAGGCGCTGGGCGATCTGACGCAGAGAAAAATCGGATGCCGGCTGGAGATGGTCTATCCCTCCAACACGCTCGACTACCGGCTGGTTCTGGGGGCGAAGGAGGAGATGGACAACCAGGCTGACATTATCGGGATGTATGAATGGACATATGCGACTTACCGCCAGGAAGGATATCTGCTTAAGCTGGACGATTACCTCAGAGAATATGGGGACGGCATTTTCGAGACGTTCGGATGCGAGCCGGAGGAATTGATGGTAAGCGGATATTCAGGGGAAGAGGGAATCTACGGGATTCCAAAGGCAATGCCGGAGATCCAGATCAAGGGCGTCGCGGTCAGGAGAGACCTGCTCGAAAAATATGAGTTTTCTCTGGAGGAGGTAAAAGAGCTGGAGGATCTGGAACCCTTTTTGGAATGCATCGCCCAGGAGGAAGAGATTACCCCGATCGTCCCTACGGTGATGCAAAATGGATTTTTTGTGAACGAAGATCTGGATATCATCGGAAATACGGGGGCAGTCGTGCTGCGCGGCAGCTCGGAGGATTTAAAGACAGAAAATCTTTTTGAGACGCCTGAGTTTGAGGAATACATTCTGATGATGAAGCGCTGGAGGGATAAGGGAATCCTGACAGATCAGGTCGGAAGAGAAGACGAGCTGGGACTAAATATGGTTGTGGCGGGAAAAGCGGCGGCGGCGCTGATCCCGGTGCGCCCCGACGAGATGCAGGAATGGCTTGGCATTTACGGGGATCAGATCGCTATTCAGGGATTTGATATGAAGCCATTTTTGACGACGCACAATAAATGGCAGTACAATTGGTGCGTCAATTCGACCTGCAAATATCCGGAGCTTGCCGTGCAGGCGCTGGAGCTGATGTACACAGATCCGGAGGTCAACAATCTGATGCTCTACGGCATCAAGGATCTCCACTATATCGTAGACCAGAACGGCTTTTTTTCCTATCCGGAGGGCATGAATTCGGAAAACGCGGGATACTTTACAAATGAAAAGTGGCAGTTTAACCGGAAAATCGGGGGACTGTGGAAGGGGATGTCAGCTCACCAAAGATGGGAGATGGAGATCTTCAACAGTCAGGCCGTATATTCTCCTGCGTACGGATTTATCCTGGAGGAAGAGTCGATCGGGGCAGAGCTTGCCCGGATCAACCAGATCATCAGCGAATCGTACACTTCCATCCAGGCGGGATTTGGCGAGGGTGAAAAAACCCTTAAAGAATTCCAAAAAAGAATTGAGGACGCCGGGTTTACAAAGGTACAGCAGGAAGTAGAGCGGCAGTTAAGAGAATGGAAGGCAGAATCCTGACAAAAAACGGACAAATCCTAACACAAAACGGAGATATCACCAAAAGGATATTGAAATTCAAAAAAAAATATAGTAATATCCGATACATAACACGGGAAAAAATTAAAAAAACAGTGAAAAATACCGAAATCCGTGAAGAAAAGAAGGGGGACATTGTCTTATGAAGAGAAGAAAAGCCTATGCGGCGATTGTGCTTGCCGGACTGATGATGACAAGCACCTGCATGACCTCAATGGCAGCTACGACGTCAAATGAGATCACACAGAGAGAGAAAGATAACGCAGCGCTTGCCAAGACAGTAGCAGAGGAAGGAATGGTTCTGCTCGAGAACAAGGATCAGGCACTTCCGGTACAGGAAGAAAACATTGCACTGTTCGGAAACGGCGCGATCCGTACTATCCGCGGCGGCACAGGTTCCGGAGACCCGTTCAACGGAGGACTCAGCGGCGGCGGAGATGCACTCGTAGACTTAAGCGAGAGATACCACATCAATATCTATGACGCTTTTGTGGCAGCAGGCTACAATGTGACAACATCTGATTTTCTTCTGGATTTTGCAGAGGGATATGATGAAGAAAAAGTAGCGGCAGGATCTAACCCGATGGCAACCTTTGCTTACCCGGAGATGGAAGTGACAGAGGATCTGATCAATCAGGCAAAAGAGGGAACAGACACCGCTATCTATGTCATCAGCCGAAACGCAGGAGAGGGAGCGGACAGAAGCCAGACGACGAAGAGCGGTCAGTCGATGGATGGAGAGACCTTTGAGGTTGGAGATTATGAACTGACAGAGCTGGAAAAGAAAAATCTGGAATTAGTCGGAAAATCCTTTGACCATGTGATCGTTGTGCTGAACGTAGGCGGCGTGATGGATACGAACTTCATGAACGAGATCGAAGGACTCGACGCGCTCTTACATATGTCTCAGGCAGGACAGGAAGCAGGAGCAGCGCTTGTCGATGTTGTGACAGGAAAGACGACTCCTTCCGGAAAACTGACCACTACGTGGGCAAAACAGTACGCAGATTATCCGGCTTCCGCAACATTTGCGTCCAACGACGGAGATTCTCTGACTGAGGTTTACACAGAAGGCATTTACGTAGGATACCGCTATTTCGACACATTCGGAATTGAACCGGCCTATGAATTCGGATACGGTCTGTCCTACACCGATTTTGATACACAGGTGCTCTCCGTAGAGGCAAATGAAGATCAGGTAAGCGTAAAGGTTTCCGTGACCAATACGGGAGATACGTATGCAGGAAAAGAAGTCGTACAGGTTTACTATTCTGCTCCGGACAGCGAAGCGGCAGAAAAAGAATACCAGGAGCTCGCTGCTTACGCAAAGACAGATTTACTGCAGCCAGGACAGTCACAGGAACTGACCATCAGCTACAGCACAAAAGATATGGCTTACTATAACGAAACAGAAGCCGCTTATATACTGGATGCAGGAAACTATGTGATTCGTGTCGGAAATTCTTCCAGAAATACGCACGTAGCAGCTGTACTGTCTCTCGATGAGACCGTAAAGACCGAACAGCTCAGCAACCAGCTGACCGTTCCGGAGGAGAGCCAGTTTGAAGAACTCTCCAAAGAGGGAGCAACTCCTTACACCTATGAGGGAGAAGCAGACGAGATCGCTTCCGCACAGACGATCGCTCTGTCAAAAGAAGCATTCGGCGAGCCGGTAAACAACGCTTCCCCATATGATGACGAACGCGTGACAACATACACAACCGACGCTGCTTACACAGCAAAACAGGATTATGAAGATGTAGAAGTGGTAGAGACAGCAGCAGACGCAAAACTGATCGACGTCTACAACGGAGATGTTTCGATCGAACAGTTTGTGGCTCAGATGTCCGTAGAAGAGCTGGCTACATTGAACTGCGGATCCGGATGGGGCGTTGCAAACGAGTACAGCCCGATCGTGGGATCAAACTCCGACACTATCCCGGGAGCAGCAGGCGAGACGACAGTCAACTACTTTGACTCTTATGGAATTCCGTCCATCGTCGTAGCAGACGGTCCTGGAGGAATCCGTGTAAAACAGGAATATGAAGCAACCGACGTCAACACCGGAGAGGCAGAGACGTATTATCAGTACTGCACCGCATGGCCGGTATCCGTACTGCGCGGTCAGACATGGAACACAGACCTTCTGGAAGAAGTAGGAGAGGCATTTGCGAAAGAACTTGAAGAGATGGGCATCACCATCGTTTTAGGACCAAGCTTAAATATCCACAGAGATCCGCTGTGCGGAAGAAACTTTGAGTACTATTCAGAAGATCCGCTGATCTCCGGAACCATGGCGGCAGCAGAGACCATCGGCGTTCAGGAGACACCGGGAGTCGGAGCTTGTCTGAAGCACTATGCAGGAAACAACCAGGAGACAGACAGAAATACGACAAACAGCGTTATCAGCGAGCGTACTCTCAGAGAGATCTACCTCAAAGGATTTGAGATTGCAGTCAAGGCTTCCCAGCCGATGTCCATCATGACATCCTACAACCTCATAAACGGAACTCCGGCAGCAGACAGCTATGACTTATGTACGGATCTTCCGAGAGGAGAATGGGGATTTGACGGACTGATCATGACAGACTGGAACGGAGGATCTTCCACACCGTCCATTTCCATGCACGCAGGAAACGATATGATCATGCCTGGCGGAACAGACAGAGCGCTCAACATCGCAGGCGGCGTTCAGGATTTGGCACCGGCATTCGACGAGAGAGGACAGGTTGGAGAAACCTCTACTCTGATGTTTGGTTCTGTCGACGTATACTCCGCTGACTGGGGCGAATTTACATTAGACCCGAACGGAACAGATGAAGCTGTTGCAGAACTCGGCGCTGACTATACGGCGACTGTAAGCGAAGACGGACAGATTCTTGTAAACGGCGAGCCGATCTACAAAGAATACGTTGCAGAAGCTTGGGGACAGCCTGGAGAATACCAGACTCCTGTTACCACAGAGGATGCGACTGTAAGCGAAGACGGAAAACAGATTATCTATCACGGAACATATCCGGAAGACAATATCTGCATCGGAGATATCCAGAGATGTGTTATGAACAACTTAAGAGTTATCATGAACTCAATCGCAATGGAGACATTCTACGGTGAAGATCAGGTGACGATCACAAAATGGGCAGAAGGACGCGAGTTAGTAAACCCGGTTTCTGTAGAAAAAAGTGACGTACAGTAAAAGACAACCCATAAAATCATAAAACAGAGTTACATTTGGGGCGCCCTCCGCAAGGAGAGCGCCCCAAATGGTTTTTCCGAGGAGAGAGAAGATTGCGTGTGAAGCGCTTTCTTCCGGATTTTTTTCAGACCTGAGAAAACGAAGAGAATTTCTGGCGGAATTCCTTGGGAGAAAATCCCGTCTCTTCCTTCACGCACTTCGCAAAATAGGAAAAATTCTGGTAGCCGCATTTTAACGCGACCGTCTGGATCTGCATTTCCGTGTACTGCAGAAGAAATCTTGCCTTTTCCATCCTCTTCTTCGAGACATAGTCAGGAAGACTCATGCCGACCTCGCGCTTAAAGCATTTGGCCAGGTAGTCCGGGTTGACAAAAAAGCGGGAGGCAAGCTCTTTCCTGGAATAGCTGCACTCCGGGTGCTGATCGATCATCTGTGTGATCTGACCGACCGCATTGAGGACAGAAGAAAGATCCTCCTTCCTGGAATAGGAGGCGGCAGGATCAGGCTGCTTCGCCTGCGGCTGCTGCTCTAAGGTAAAGCGGACTGCGCTCTCTAAAACCGTCTGAAGCTGCTCGGAGGATACCGGCTTTAGCAGATAGTCGAAAACACGGTAGCGGATCCCCTCGGCGGCATACTGAAAGTCGGCATGGCACGTCAAAAGAATGGAAGTGATGGAGCGCTTCTCCTCCTTGATCCACTTAAGCAGGTCAAATCCGGATCCGCCCGGCATTTCAATGTCGCAGATCAGAATCGATACGGAATGATTCTGCAGATACCCGATGGCGTCCGCGACATCGCAGCACGTATGAACCGAGTCAAAAGAAAGCGGAAGCTCCAGAATCTGAAGCCTGAGCGCTTCCAGGGTAAAAATTTCATCGTCAACTAATAAAAGATTCACGTAAAATCCCTCCTCTGAAAAGGAGACGGCAGATGGATCAGAACAACAGCGCCGCCCGTCTCGACATCATTAGAAAATTTCAAATATGCATGTCCTTTATAAATATGGTATAGCCTTCGCTTTACATTTTCAATCCCGATATGGCGCTCACCCGAATCCGGCAGAATCAGCCCGGACAGATCCGACGGATCGGATCGGGCGTTTAGGCGCTCTAAGAGCGCAGGGTCAAATCCGGGGCCGTTGTCCTTGACCAAAATCTCAGCGGAGTCTTCCCCGCAGTGGACTACAATGGAGATGGCGAGCTCAGTTTTTCGGTTAAACCCATATTTAATGCTGTTTTCCACAAAGGTCTGAATCGTCAGAATCGGAATCTGCATCTCATCGAGATCTCCGTAGACCTGCAAGGAAAAATGAAACTGGGCGGAGAGACGCAGCTCCTGGATATGGAGATAATTTTTTGTGTGCTCCAGCTCTTCTCTGACGGGCGCCAGCTCGTCCGCAGCGTGGAAAACATAGCGGAAATAGTGGATTAAGCTGGTCGCCATCTCTGTGATCAGATCGTAATGCTTTGTCGCCACCATACTGCAGATCAGATTTAAAGAGTTCAAAAAGAAGTGCGGCTTGATCTGCATGGTGAGATACTGAATCTGAATGTTTGTCTTTTCCAGCTCCTCCTCATAGACACGGATTTTCAGATTCTGAATCTCCTGTATCATCTCGTTAAAGGCAAGCGTTACCTGCGAGAACTCATCCTTAGAAGGCGGCAGAGAGATCTGAGTGGAAAAATCCCCTTTCTTCACAGCGAGAATTCCGTCTAAGAGCCTTTTAAGAGGCGGAAAAATCTGCCTTAAGAGAAACAGCATCGTCACAAAGATCAGCAGAAAGCAGACGATGTACAGCCAATAAAAAATAGAGCGGAACGGCATCGTCTTCTGCA
The DNA here is from genome assembly GCA_963929865.1 of uncultured Eubacteriales bacterium. Classification (GTDB taxonomy): domain Bacteria; phylum Bacillota; class Clostridia; order Lachnospirales; family Lachnospiraceae; genus JAGZHZ01. The sequence continues at coordinate 27,939 of CAWVKK010000042.1, forward strand.
GAAAATCTTTCTGCGGAATACAGAGCGTCAGGCGGAAATTTCCGGCGAAGGAGTCGGAGTGGCTGTACATGCAGTTCTCGGTGGAGAAATCCTGCTCCGTCAGCAGATACCATTCTGGCTCGGAGGCGTCCAGAGCGGACAAAAAGATCGCCGCGTTCTCAAAGAGACTCAGTCTGCTCAGCGGCTCGAGGAGCTGCGTGTCGGTAATCCAGGCTCCCATATACGTCTGACGATAATACAAGATTTCAATCAGAAAAATTTTTCCCTGGATGGAGACGGGATACCAGTAGGCAATCTGCGGGCGGGAGTCCCCGTCCGTCTCCTTCGCCTGATACTGTTCGATGTAATCCTGGAGCGCAAGTCTGTGCGTGTACGATTCTTTTTTCTGCGACTTCATGATCAGCGTGTCGGTATCAGGGGAATAGAAAAACAAGCCGCCGATATTTTTGTAGGTGGTCAGAAAATTTTGCATATCTGACATAAGGGAAAGCTGCGCGACATAGCTCTCCTGGGAATTTTCCCGGAAGATATAGCGGTCTGAGGCATGGCTGGAGATCGAAGTCAGGAGATAGGAGGAGACATGCTCCAGCTCGTAATCCATCCACTGCTGGTAGACGCTGAGCGTATCGTCTGTATTTTCAAGCGTCTGATCTGTCAGAGCCTTTGAGCTGTAGAGGTGAAAAAAGAGAAAGACAAAAAACGAAAAAAAGCAGATGACAGCGCAGATAAAAAGAAATTTTGCGCGGATCGTGGAAAAATAGCGCGGAAATCGGAAATGTGCTGTTTTAATCATAACAAGTCCCCCAAAATCAATCGGTTTTTATTTTATTGTAACACAGACAAAAAAATCTCACAACAAAAACAGGCAGCCCCAAAGGGCTGCCCGTCCTATGAAATGCGGGGAAGAAACGATCAGTTGTCTTCTTCCGCCACGCTGGCGTCCACGGTGTAAACCTGGCGCTTTCTTGCCATGACATCGCTGGCAAGGTATTCGTCGTATGTTGTGATCTTGTCAATCAAAGTTCCGTTTGGAAGAATCTCCATGATGCGGTTTGCCGTCGTCTCGACAATCTGATGATCGTGAGAAGAAAACAAGATGACGCCGGGGAACTTGATCATGCCGTTGTTCAGGGCGGTGATCGATTCCATATCGAGATGGTTTGTAGGCTCGTCGAAGACGAGGACATTGGCGCCCGAGATCATCATCTTGGAGAGAAGGCAGCGCACCTTTTCTCCACCGGACAATACCTTGACTTTCTTCACGCCGTCGTCGCCGGCAAAAAGCATACGCCCGAGGAAGCCGCGCACGTACGTCATATCCTTAATCTCGGAGAACTGCGTCAGCCAGTCTACGATGGTCAGATCGTTGTTGAACTCCTCAGTGCTGTCTTTTGGGAAATAGGCCTGAGTCGTCGTGATGCCCCACTTAAAGGTTCCGCTGTCCGGCTCCATCTCTCCCATCAGGATCTTAAAGAGCGTCGTCTTGGCGAGCTCATTTCCGCCCACAAACGCAACCTTGTCGTCGTGATTCAGCGTAAACGTCAGATCGTCGAGCACCTTGACGCCGTCAATCGTCTTTGTCAGACCCTCCACGCAGAGCACTTCATTTCCGATCTCACGGTTGGGGCGGAAATCGATGTAGGGATATTTTCTGCTGGAAGGACGAATCTCGTCGAGCTGGATTTTTTCAAGCGCGCGCTTTCTGGAGGTCGCCTGCTTCGACTTTGAGGCGTTGGCGCTGAAGCGGGAGATAAATTCCTGGAGCTCTTTGATCTTTTCTTCCTTCTTCTTGTTTGCCTCCTTCATCTGGCGGATCATCAGCTGGCTCGATTCATACCAGAAGTCATAGTTTCCGGCATAGAGCTGGATTTTTCCATAGTCGATATCCGCGATCTGCGTGCAGACCTTATTTAAAAAGTAACGGTCGTGGGACACCACAATGACCGTGTTGTCGAAATTGATCAGGAATTCCTCGAGCCATTCGATGGCGTCTAAATCCAGGTGGTTTGTCGGCTCGTCGAGGAGCAGGATGTCAGGATTTCCGAACAGAGCCTGGGCGAGGAGAACCTTCACCTTCTCATTTCCGTTTAAGTCGCGCATCGTGGCATAGTGCAGGTCTGTCTCAATGCCGAGCCCGTTCAGCAAGGTGGCGGCGTCGGACTCCGCCTCCCATCCGTTCATCTCCGCAAACTCGCCTTCGAGCTCGCTGGCGCGGATGCCGTCTTCGTCGGAGAAGTCCTCCTTGGCATAGATGGCTTCTTTCTCCTTCATAATGTCATACAGGCGCTGATTTCCCATAATGACCGTATCCATTACCGAATAATTATCATATTTAAAATGATCCTGCTGCAGAAAAGAGAGGCGCTGACCGGGGGTGATGGAGATGTCTCCCTTCGTCGTATCGAGCTGACCGGACAAAATCTTTAAGAACGTAGATTTTCCCGCTCCGTTGGCGCCAATCAGTCCGTAGCAGTTTCCTTCTGTAAACTTGATATTTACATCTTCGAACAATGCTTTTTTTCCAATTCTCAGGGTCACATTATTTGCACTTATCATTTTATAACCACATAATCCTTTCTCTATAATCCTGTAATGGTTGCAAATTCTCTTCTATTGTACCCGAAATGCGGAAAAAAGCAAGTGGGAAATGGCTTTTCCTTTCAAAAGAAGGAAAAACATGGTATGATAAAAGCGATTTTATTTTTTGGCTGAAGGGCGGAAAAATCAGATGGGGAAAGGGTGAGAGAACGTGCAGAAAAATGCAGTTGTTGCGCAGCAGCTTTACTATTCGCGCTGTGGAAAGGTGCTGGTCAGAAGCGGAAACCTGGTTGTGCCGGAGCGGGAGATCTATGCTCTGGTGGGACCGGACGGGTGCGGAAAGACGAGCCTGCTTCAGCTCGTAAGCGGAATGGAAAAGCCGCAGAGAGGAATCCTGGCGCTGTTTGGAAATGCAGAGCCTTCCGCACAGGAGTACCGGAGAGTCGGAGCAGTCTGGGAGCAGGGAGGATTTTACGCGGCGATGAGCGCAAAGGCGAATCTGAAAATGAAAGCGCTTGCGTTTGGAAATTACAAGAAAGATCTGGTGGAAGCGGCGCTGCGGATCACCGGTCTGGAAAAAATAGCGAGAAAGCGGGTCAGATCGTACAGCGGCGCGGAAAAGCTCAGGCTTGCCTTTGCGATGGCGATTATAGGAAGCCCGAAGCTGCTTGTGGTGGACGAGGCGTTCGACAGACTTTCCACAGAAGAGAGAGCCGCTTTCTTCAAGATGCTGAGAGGATTCCGGACAAAATACAAGATGACGGTTGTGATCGCGGCAAGATCGACAGACAGCGTCAAAGAGATCGCGACGTGGTATGGAATCATGGAGAGAGGCAGCGTCATCTCACAGTTTCCGGCGGAAGAACTGCAAAGCTATGAGGAAGAGACAGAAAGACCGGCGCAGCCGCACAACCCGGAGAAAACCGGAAAAGGAAGGAGAAAGGCATGATTGATCTTTTAAAAGCGGACTGGTATCGCCTGAGGCGGTGGAACGTATGGTATCTGTGGATACTGGCGGTGATCGGCGCGGATCTGCTGTGTGAGGCAGTCAAAAGAATTATTTGGCACAGGCAGAGCAGTTTTCTGCAGATGATGATCTCAGGGACAGAACAAAAAATAGTGTTTGCCGCGGCGGGAAGTCTGGTGGCGCTCTATCTGTTTGAGGAAAGAGAAAGCGGATTTTTAAAACAGACGCAGCCGCTGTGTCCGAAATGGAAGCATATCGCCGAAAAGATGATATTCGCTGCGCTGACGGCGCTGTTTTTTGAGGCTCTCGTTTTCGCGGAACACCTTGCAAAAGCAGTCTATTTTAAGACGGCGTGGACGGGGGTGGAACTGATTGAAGCAGAGGCGTTTTTTGTGGGAGGCGTCTTTTTATGCACGGCGTTTGGGACAGCGGCGCTGTGCCTGATGGAATGGCTCAAGAGCGTCTGGCCGTCCGTCATTGTGCTGTGCCTCTTTGTGTGGGGATGGCCGTTCCACCTTGCCTTTGAGAAAATGCTGAGCGTATTTGAGGCGGAGACGATTCTCAGATACGGAATGTTTGAGACGTTTGCAGCGTTTAGCCAGAACATTGAGGAGGGAAGCTTTTTGCAGGTCATTTTCGTCTCATGCGTCTGGATAATCGGATTTGGAGGCTTCGCGTTTTTGGGGAGACTGAGGCGGTAGCGGCGGGAGGAGGTTTTTTATAAAGCCGCGCTTCTGAAAAAGAACAGGCGCAGAGGTCCGCCCTCTGCGCCATGTCTGATCTGCATGTCTTTTGAAAAGAATCTCAAAAAAATCTTAAAATACCCCGATGATTTCAATATTTTGGATACTTCCCTCTTCGACGGTGATGCTGATTCCTTTCGTCTCATCTTCCGTCCAGATCTGGTACAAGGTAGCAGTCCCTGAGGAGCCGACATAATAGTAGACGCCGTCCTCAAGAAGCTGACTGCCGTCGAGATCGTCCCACTGCGGAACAGCGGCGATCAAATCCTCCACAGAAGCGTCCATGGTAATGCCGCCCGGAAGGGAAAAGGCGATTTCCTGCGCGCTGCTCTTATACAGAGTGATGTCTGAGATATAGCTGTCTGCGAGAGCCACAAGATTTTCGGAATCATTATTGACCTCTACAGAGAGACTGCTGTCCGGGTCGTCCGCTCTTTGCATACTTGTAAATTTGTGGTTCAGTCCGGCGACGGTCTCGCTCGTCCCGGAAAATTCCCATCCATTTTCTAAAAAGGCGGAGACAGGCGCCGGGAGCGTGTACACACTGCCTTCCAGTTCAAAACAGAAATCGCTCATCTGTTCGCTGAGGGTGTCAGGGGCAGAGTAAGCGTTCAGATAGTCAGGACGGGCAGAAACCTCTGTGGCGTCTTCCTCAGACATTTTATAGTAATTCATCTCAATGGAGGCGACGGTGCTGCCTTCCTCCATCTCTACTGTCAGAGAGTCCGTGTTAGCGCCTTCAGAGAAGAAAGAAAAGCCGGAAGGCTGCTGGGTATCCGCAAGCTCGCTTCCAAATTCATAGGAAAGCCACGTATCTCCGTCTTCCCCCGTCTCGCCGTAGGCCTGCACGACGTCTTCTCTTTTATCGCCCAGTGAAATGCCGCCTGCCGTCTCGAAAACGCTGGAGCCGATTTCATCGTCAACTTTGATTCCGGTTACCCGGCATTCGCCCGCTGTCATCGCATTTCCCGTAGCGTTGAGCAAATTCAGAAGGATCTGTGTCCCGTCTTCTCCCTCCTTTTCGAACCAGCAAGGCTGGATGGTCAGACCGGGGATGAGTTCGGAGGCATACTGAGGATCCTGAAAATTCCATCCATTTTCAACAAAAACGGAAAGATCGCACGGAAGCGTGTAGAGAACGCCGTCGAGCGTAAACTGATAAATGGTGTCGACTTCCTCTCTTGTCTGGGGCGCGCTCGCATAAGCGCATCCGGGCAGCGCCATAACGCCTGCAGCGACCCACGCCAGAAATTTTTTGATGTTTTTCATGATGATTTTCCTCCATAATTATTTCCACTATATTTAGGCGATACCGCCGCCGCGGGAAAAATTTTCCGGCTGCTTGGGCGGTACCGGGAATGTCTTCATAATATCACACTTGAATTGACCGTACAAGTTCTTTGTGCAAACAAAAGCTTGTATCCTCTTTGTGAAAATGATATACTTTTTTCGCATTTATAAAATCGAAATTTTCCAGGCAGAATTTCGGACTGGTTCGTGAACTTCCCAGTATAAAAAACCAAGTATCTCAGACTGCCGCATGGCAGAAGAAAAAAGAAAAGGAGATTGGAGAATGAATGCAAGAAAAGTCATAATTGACTGTGATCCGGGAATCGACGATTCCCTCGCGCTGATGCTGGCGCTGAGCCTTCCGGAGCTGGAGCTTGCAGGGATCACAGTTGTCTGCGGGAATGTCCCGGTCTGTAAAGGCGCTCAGAATGCGCTCAGAGTCTTAAAATGGATGGGGCGCACACAGATTCCGGTCTATTTAGGGGAGGAGGCTCCTCTTGTGCGCAGCTATGTGGACGCCATGGATACGCATGGTCAAGATGGTCTTGGAGAGTCGAATTATCCCCCGGTCACAGAGGCGCAGCCAAAAGAGGACGCAGTCCGCTTTATCGCGGAAACGCTGACGAAGGCAAAGGAAAAAAAAGAAAAAGTTTCTGTCATTGCGCTCGGTCCGATGACGAACCTCGCCAGAGTGATCGAGAGATACCCAAAGAGCTTAGAGGGGCTTGACGAGCTGGTCTCGATGGGAGGCAGCTACAAAAGCCATGGAAACTGCTCCCCGGTGGCGGAGTACAATTACTGGTGCGATCCCCATGCGGCGAAAGCGGTCTATGAGGCGTTCGAACAGCTGCCCCAGCTTGCGGGAAAGCAGATCCATATGGTAGGGCTTGACGTCACGAGGAAGATTGTGCTGACGCCGAATCTGATTTCGTATATGTGCCGCCTCAACCCGCAGGCGGGAGAGCGCATCAGAAGGATCACGCGCTTTTACCTGGATTTTCACTGGGAGCAGGAGGGGATCATCGGGTGTGTGATCAACGATCCGCTTGCGGTCGCCTACTTTGCCGACCGCTCTTTGTGCAGCGGATTTTCGGCGTACACGGCGATTGAGACGGAGGGCATCAGCATGGGACAGTCGGTCGTTGACCGGTTCGCATTCTGGAGAGAAAAAAGAAAGAACAGTTACATTCTGACACAGACGGATGCGCTGCGGTTTATGGTTTTGTTTTTGAAGCGGGTCGTTTGTTCCGACGCGCAGGAAGAGATGATTGCGGAGCTGATGGGGAGGGAATGGAGATGAGAAAACGAAGTGTCCCTCAGATGTGTGTGATCGCGCTGGCGGCTGTTCTGAACATAGTGGGAGGAAACATCGCTCTGATGCTGCGCCTTCCCATCTACCTCGACTCTGTCGGGACCATGCTTGCCGCCGCTTTGTTTGGTCCTGTATGCGGCATGATTCCTGGAATCGCAAGCGCTGTGATCAGCGGGGTGACGACGGACGTCTACGCGTTTTATTTCCTTCCGGTTCAGCTGGTGATCGGCTTTGTGACCGGAATCGCATACCGGATCTGGAAGCCGGGAAACTGGAGAGAAATGTGGAAGATCATACCGGCGGCTTTGATGATTTCCATACCCGGCACCATCGTCAGCTCTGCGATCACAGCGCTCGTCTTTGGCGGGATTACTTCCTCGGGGTCGACGGTGCTGGTGCAGCTTCTGCACGGCATGGGAATCGACATGACGGCGAGCGTGTGCATCGTACAGGGAATTACGGATCTGGCGGACCGCGTCGTATCGCTGTGCCTGACGGCTGTGATGGTGTCGGCGCTGCCTGTATCGTGGAGATTGATTGGCAAGGGAGAAAAACATGGAACGTTATAATCGGATTACCGGAAAAAACAGGCGGGAGATTGTACTGCTGCAGTCCCGCCCCTGCGTCTGGGGAAAATGCCGCTTTTGCGACTATATTAAAGATAATTCAAGCGACGCCGAGGCGATGAACGCGCTGAACGCGCAGGTGCTTTCAAGGGTGACGGGAGAATTTGGGGTTCTGGAGGTGATCAACTCCGGCAGCTGCTTTGAGCTGCCGCAGGAGACGCTGGAGCGGATCCGGAGCATCGTGCGGGAAAAAAAGATAGAAAAGCTGTTTTTTGAGGCGCACTGGATTTACCGCAGCCGTCTGCAGAAAATGCGGGACTTTATGGGCGTCCCGATCGTCTTTAAGATCGGCGTGGAGACGTTTGACTATGATTTCAGAGAAAAGTATCTGAACAAGCACGCGGATTTTCACAGCGCGCAGGAGGTCAGCCAGTATTTTGAATCCCCGTGTCTGATGGTTGGAATCAAAGGGCAGACCCGGGAGATGATCGACTACGATATCCGGATGCTCAAAAAATATTTTAAGCTTGGAACGGTCAATGTCTTTACGGACAACAGCACGGATGTCAAGCGGGATGAGGAGCTGGTGGACTGGTTCATGAAAACGTATGACTGGCTGCTGGAGGATCCGTCTGTGGAGGTCCTGTATGAAAAGACAGATTTTGGAGTGGGAGATTAAAAAATGAGATTACTGATTAGACAGAGAGTATTTTCCTGGACAGATTCTTATGATGTGTACGATGAGGAAGAAAACGTGAGATATTTTGTAAAGGCAGAATTTTTCTCGCTGGGACATAAGATTCACGTCTACGACGCGTATGAAAACGAAGTGGGGATGATCCAGGAAAGGCTGATGAGCTTTCTGCCTGCTTTTGAGATAGAAATAGGGGGAAGGGTTCTGGGAACCATCAAGAAAAAATTTTCTCTGTTTCAGTCCCGATACGAGGTGGAATGCAGCGGCTGGAGGATAGAAGGGGATCTGATGGACTGGAACTATGACGTCTACGACGGAGACCAGATAGTCGTACAGATCACAAAAAAATGGCTGAGCTGGGGAGATACGTATGTGCTCGATATTTTTCATCCGAAAGACGAACTGCTCGCGCTTTTGCTGGTGATCGCGATTGACGCCGCAAACTGTGAGCGCAACGGATGAAACACGGGACAGAGACAAGAAAGATTATGAGAAGAAACAAGGCAGAGAAGGAGGGAGAAAAGTGAAAGCGGCAGTGTACAGGGAAAAAGGCGTTTTTGCCCTGGAAGAGAGGGAAAAGCCAAGGCTGCAGGAGGCGACCGACGCGATTGTAAAGGTGACGCTCGCGTCGATCTGCTCGAGCGATCTCCACATCAAAAAGGGGGCGGTTCCAAGAGCAGTCCCTGGAATCATCGTCGGACATGAGATGGTCGGCGTCGTGGAGAGCGTCGGGGAGAAAGTGAAAGGAGTAAAGCCGGGAGACCGGGTCGCAGTCAATGTGGAGACGTTCTGCGGTGAATGCTTTTTCTGCAAAAGGGGATTTGTCAATAACTGCACCGATGAACACGGAGGCTGGGCGCTGGGATGCCGGATCGACGGCGGACAGGCGGAATATGTCCGGGTTCCGTTCGCCGACCAGGGGCTGACAAGGATTCCGGACGCGGTGACGGACAGGCAGGCGCTCTTTACCGGAGACCTGCTCTCCACAGGGTACTGGGCGGCACAGATGGCGCCTGTCGCCCCGGAGGATACGATAGCGGTCATCGGGGCGGGACCGACCGGACTTTGCGTGATGATGTGCTTAAGGCTGCACCGCCCGGCGCGGATCATCGCGATCGACCGTGACAAGACGCGCCTGGAATTTGCAAAAGAACACGGGTATGCCGACACGGTGATTGACACAGAGGAAGAGGACGCAGAGGCGATCGTAAAATCGCTGACACAAAACAGGGGAGCCGATCTTGTGATGGAAGTCGCGGGAGGGGACGGCACGTTTGAGCTGGCATGGAAGCTTGCAAGACCGTCCGCGACGGTCTGCGTGATCGCGATGTATGAAGAAGATCAGGTTTTGCCTCTGCCTCAGATGTACGGCAAAAATCTGACGTTTATCACCGGGGGAGTCGACGCTTGCAAATGTGAGGAAATTTTAAACCATATCGAGAAGGGGGATCTCAGCCCGGAGCCGCTGATTACGCACGAGTACCCGCTTGAGAGGATCATGGAAGCGTATGATCTTTTTGAGAACAGGCAAGACGGCGTCATCAAAATCGCGATCCGCCCCTGACGGGGAGAGATCTGCCAAAATCAGAAAAGAGAAAGGAAGCCTGAGAATGAAGGATGAAGTGATCAAGGAACAGATCTGTGAAGTGGGAAGAAGAATGTATCAGAGAAGCATGGTGGCGGCAAACGACGGCAATATATCGGTCCGGATCAGCGAACATGAGATTTTATGCACGCCCACCGGCGTCTCAAAAGGCTTTATGACGCCGGAATTTATCTGCACAATGGATGAAAACGGAAAGGTGCTGGAGGCAAACGGAGATTTCAGACCGTCCTCGGAGATGAAAATGCACCTGAAGGTATATGAGAGACGGCCGGACGTCAGGGCAGTCGTCCATGCGCACCCGATTTTTGCGACGACCTTTGCGGTGGCGGGGATTCCTCTGGATCAGGTGATCATGCCGGAAGCCGTCGTGAATCTGGGAGCTGTCCCGATCGCCCCGTATGCGACGCCTTCGACGCTGGAGGTTCCGGCGTCGATTGAGCCGTTCCTCGCGGATCACCAGGCGATTCTGCTCGCCAACCATGGAGCGCTTACCTGGGGAAGAGATCTGATGAGCGCTTATTTTAAGCTGGAATCGCTCGAATTTTATGCGGAGCTGTTATACCGCACACGCCAGATCGGAGGAGCCAGAGAGTTGAATGAGGAGCAGATGGAAAAGCTGTATGAGGTAAAGAAAAAACTGGGACTGTGACCGGCGCCGCTGTGCCTTCTGCGCACTTTTGATTGACAAATGTATAAATCTGACGTATCGTATATATTGTCAACTAAAAACAAAAATAAGTTGACAATCAGGAGAGGACGATGAAAAAGACGAACACAAAGGCAGTGGCAATGGTCGGAATGGCTGCGGCGATGCTCGCCGTGATCTCTCAGATTTCGCTTCCGATGCCCTCAGGGGTTCCGGTGACGCTCCAGACCTTTGGTGTGGCGCTGATCGGATTTGTGCTTGGAGCAAAATGCGCAGCGATGGCAGTCGGGGCTTATATCCTGGCAGGAGCCGTCGGAATTCCGGTGTTTTCAGGGTTTGGGGCAGGTCCAGGCGTTCTGCTTGGGAAAACGGGAGGATTTCTGTGGGGATTTTTCTTTCTCGCAGGCTTTTGCGGGGCAGGGCGTAAAAGAAAAAAGAAGTGGATGGCGGCGCTTATGAGCGCTCTTGGTCTTGTGATCTGCCATCTGCTTGGAAGCGCGCAGTTTGAACTGCTTTCCAAAATCGGGTTTATCGAGTCGGCGCTTGCGGTATCGCTGCCCTACGCCCTGAAAGACGCGGTCTCCGTCTTTGCCGCTTTTGCGGCGTCAAAAGCGCTGGAGAGAAGCTTTCGGGCGGCAGGAATCCGGGTATACGGGAGATAAGCGAAAAAAGAGATTTCTGACAGAGAAAAGAGAAAACTCTAGTCAGAAATCTCTTTTTTTTCGGGCGCGTCTTTTCGGGCGCGCCCGCGCGGCGGCCGGTTCTGCAAAGAGAAAAGGATTACGGCGATAAAAGAGAAACCGTCTTCTTTTCCATCACGGAAAACTGATCCGGCGTCTGCTGATCTTCTGACGCCGAAGATTTTTCCACGGCAGACAGTTCGATGGAAAGCTCTGCGGCATCTTGAGGGATGGCGGTCGTGTACATCGTGTAAGACACATCTGAGCCGGAGGCAAAAAGACTGCGGGAGGCAATCTCTTTTTGATCCGCGCACACAGAGAGGGAAAAGACGTATCCTTCAGGAAGAGGGCTGGACGGATCGCCCTCAAAGGAAAACCAGGTGCTCAGCGGAGTCAGCGTCAGCTGCGCGGATGAAAATGAGTCGGAGTCCTCCTTAAGAGAATACGTTCTGACGCTGTCTGTGCGGACGGGACCGGTATAGGTGTACGACCACTGATTTTCCAGGTAGATGCTGGGAGTAAATCCATCGGTGAGATAGGAGTACGGTTCTCCATCCGGAGTAAGCCCGGTTTTGATTTCCTGGTTGCACAGCTGCGAGATCGTCAGCGTAAAAGAAAACGTTTCCGCATCTTTTAGAGAGTCGCGCAGCGCCGCATTTTCAGAGAAAGCAAGGTTGTAGCAGGTGCAGCCGACAAATGTTCCGTCGTCGGCTTTTTCCAGGAAAAATGTGCTGTCGGAAAATGCGTAGGAATTGCCGTACGCGGAGACGGCGTCGAGGGAGAAGCCGTTGACGGACATCGGGTACGCTCCGTTTCGGTCCGTAAAGGCGACTGCGTTGGAGAAAAAAATATGGTTTTCATCCACGATCCGGTAAGTGACGACAAAATCAAGACCGTTGCAGTAGATTTCCTCCAGATAAATCTCGACGCCCTGCGCTGCCTGCGGATTGTCGGGCGTCAACGGCTTGTGGATCACCGTATAGTCATCCGCTCCGAGCTGGTTTTGATAAAAGCTCGTGCCGTATCCCCAGTTTTTCTGCTGAAGATAAGGGATGACCTGACAAAAAGAGGGTTCTTGAGGCTGCACGAAAAGGGAACCGATAAGCGGCAGCTTTGAAGCTATGGCAGGATTGCCAAAGCAAAAGACCATGACAAAAAGACAGCAGACGGCGGCAATCCAGCGCGCGCGGCAGCGGCAAAGCACGGGGCGCGGTCTTTTAAGCTGGGAGGAGGCGCTCTCCCGGTCCTTTAAAGAGGACAAGGTCTCCTCGATCCGGTTTTCTACGGCGGCCGGAATCGGAATCTCTTCTTGAAACGTGCGTTTTAACGTTCTCTCATGATAATTAAAAAATTTCATAGACATTCTCCTTTCTGCGGCGAATCCCATAAATACTGCTTCATACATGCCTCCCTGCCCCTCGAGAGCCGCGTCTTCACCGTGTTTTCGCTGATATCGAGGATTTGGGCGATTTCTCTGATCTTGAAACCTTCGACATAATAAAGCGCCAAAACGATCCGGTATTTCTCATCCAGAGAGTCGAGCAGCTCCTCAAATTCCAGCTGGCTCTGCGTCCGGTCAGAGACGGCCGGCTCGGCGACGGCGTCAAGCGCGCAGTAAGACTTGTTTTTCTGAAGAAAATCTTTGCACTTATTGATTAAAATACGGATGAGCCATGTCTTAAAATAGTTTGGATTGCGCAGCGCTGAAATATTTTCAAAACAGGCCAGAATCGTATCCTGCAGGACGTCGGCGATATCCTGCTCCTCGTGAAGATAGCTTTTGGCGATCTTGTACATCTGCTGCTTGTGCCGGCGGATCAGCTCGATAAAAGCGTCCGTGTCGCGATTCATCGCTCTTTTGACAAGAAAAATCATAAACTCACTCCCATCTTTTTCAGTTCCTTTCTCTTCTCTTTTTATTCGATCGAATTCAAGCTTAAACGTTTTTTAAATTGCAGCAATCTGACTATTAGACTTTTCTTTTCGAGAAATAGTTTCAGAAAGAAAAAATTTTTGCCTGCGGGGGCGTACTCGAAAAAATACAAAAAACTTTGAAATTTCTCCTGTTACAAAATAGACAAAAAAGACGAAATGTGATATGATAAAGCCATATGAGGTGATTCGAAGCAGAGAAGGTCTTTGCGGAAAGGCAGTAAAACAAAGCCTTCAACGCTTGCAGCGCGGAAATATTTCCATTTCCGAACAGAAGAACCGAACATAGAAATCTGATAACAGATTTCTCAACAATAAGGAGGAATAATAAAATGGCTAGAAAAATGAAGACCATGGATGGAAACCATGCCGCAGCTCATGCGTCTTATGCATTTACAGAAGTTGCAGCCATCTATCCGATCACACCATCATCTGTTATGGCGGAAGCTACTGATGAATGGGCAACCCAGGGAAGAACCAATGTGTTTGGTCAGACTGTTCAGGTAACAGAAATGCAGTCTGAAGCAGGTGCAGCAGGAACAGTTCACGGTTCTCTGTCCGCAGGCGCTTTGACGACGACTTACACAGCATCCCAGGGTCTGTTATTGATGATTCCAAACCTTTACAAAATCGCTGGAGAGAGACTGCCAGGCGTATTCAACGTATCTGCCCGTGCATTAGCAAGCCATGCGCTTTCCATTTTCGGAGATCACTCTGACGTTTACGCATGCCGTCAGACAGGCGCAGCTATGCTGTGTGAATCCAGCGTACAGGAAGTTATGGATTTAACACCGGTTGCTCATCTTGCAGCAATCAAGGGAAGACTGCCATTCATTAACTTCTTTGATGGTTTCAGAACATCTCATGAAATTCAGAAAATTGAACAGTGGGATTACGAAGATTTAAAAGAAATGCTGGATATGGATGCAGTTCAGGCGTTCAAGGACAGCGCTTTGAATCCAAATCATCCTTGCCAGAGAGGTTCTGCTCAGAACCCGGATATCTTCTTCCAGGCAAGAGAGGCATGTAACCCGTACTATGACGCTATGCCGGGAATCGTACAGGAATACATGGACAAAGTAAACGCAAAAATCGGCACAAACTATAAATTATTCAACTATTACGGAGCAGAGGACGCTGAGCATGTCATCGTGGCAATGGGATCTGTAAACGATACGATCGAAGAGACCATCGACTACATGCTGGCACAGGGAGCAAAGGTCGGCGTTGTAAAGGTTCGTCTGTACAGACCATTCAGCGCAGAAGCTTTAATCGCAGCAATCCCGGAAACCGTAAAACAGATCACCGTATTAGACAGAACAAAAGAGCCGGGCGCTATGGGCGAGCCGCTGTACCTGGACGTTGTCGCAGCGCTGAAGGGATCAAAATTCGACGCTGTTCCGATCTTCACAGGACGCTACGGATTAGGTTCCAAGGATACGACTCCGGCACAGATCGTTGCCGTATTCAACAACACGACAAAACAGAAATTCACACTTGGTATCGTGGACGATGTGACACATCTGTCTCTGGAGACAGGCGCTCCGATCGTGACCACTCCGGAAGGAACCATCAACTGCAAATTCTGGGGTCTGGGAGCAGACGGTACAGTAGGAGCAAACAAAAACTCCATCAAGATTATCGGCGACAACACAGATATGTACGCACAGGCTTACTTTGACTATGACTCAAAGAAATCCGGCGGCGTTACGATGTCTCACCTGCGCTTCGGCAAAAAACCGATCAAATCTACATACCTGATCCACAAGGCAAACTTTGTGGCATGCCACAATCCTTCTTACATCAGAAAATACAACATGGTTCAGGAGCTGGTAGACGGAGGAACATTCCTTTTGAACTGTCCGTGGGATATGGAAGGAATCGAGAAACATCTTCCAGGACAGGTAAAAGCATTTATCGCAAACCATGGAATCAAATTCTATGTGATCGACGGCGTTAAGATCGGTATCGAGACAGGCATGGGACCGACACGTATCAACACGATCTTACAGTCTGCATTCTTTAAACTGGCAGACATCATTCCGGAAGACAAAGCAATCGAGCTGATGAAAGCTGCCGCAAAAGCAACATACGGACGCAAGGGCGATGACGTTGTTGCAAAGAACTGGGCTGCAATCGAAGAAGGCGCAAAACAGGTTGTAGAGATTAAAGTTCCGGAGAGCTGGAAAGACGCTGCAGACGAAGGCTTAGACCTGACACATGCAGAAAGCGGAAGAAAAGACGCTGTTGACTTTGTAAACAACATTCAGTCAAAAGTATCCGCTCAGGAAGGAAATACCCTGCCGGTATCTGCATTTAAAGACTATGTTGACGGCACGACTCCATCCGGTACTTCCGCATATGAGAAGCGCGGCATCGCAGTCAATATTCCGATCTGGAACGCAGAGAACTGTATCCAGTGCAACCGCTGCTCTTATGTATGTCCGCACGCAGTTATCCGTCCGATCGCTATGACAGACGAAGAAGTAGCTGCCGCACCGGAAGGATTAAAGACACTGCCGTTAACCGGTATGCCAAACTACAAATTTACAATCGCAATCTCTGCTTATGACTGTACAGGATGCGGTTCCTGCGCAAATGTCTGCCCAGGAAAGAAGGGTGCGAAAGCGCTTGCCATGGAAAACATGGAAGCAAACGCAGGCGAGCAGAAATACTTCGACTATGCGGTGACACTGCCGATCAAAGAAGACGTTGTAGAGAAATTCAAAGAGAACACAGTAAAGGGAAGCCAGTTCAAACAGCCTCTGCTTGAGTTCTCAGGAGCGTGCGCAGGATGCGGAGAGACTCCTTACGCAAAACTGATCACACAGCTGTTCGGCGACAGAATGTACATCGCAAACGCAACAGGATGCTCCTCTATCTGGGGCAACTCCTCACCGTCCACACCATACACCGTAAACGCAAAAGGACAGGGACCTGCATGGAGCAACTCTCTGTTTGAGGACAACGCAGAGTTCGGATATGGTATGCTGCTGGCGCAGAAAGCAATCCGCGAGGGATTAAAGGCAAAAGTAGAAGACGCAATGGCAAACAGCGGAAACGAAGCAGTAAAAGCGGCAGGACAGGAATGGTTAGACACATACAGCTGCGGAGCAACAAACGGAGCTGCTACCGATAAACTGATCGCTGCTTTAGAGGCATGCGGATGCGAAAAAGCACAGGAAATCTTAAAGAACAAAGACTTCCTCGCTAAGAAGTCCCAGTGGATCTTCGGCGGCGACGGATGGGCATACGACATCGGATACGGCGGAGTTGACCATGTGCTGGCAAGCGGACAGGATATCAACATCATGGTATTCGACACCGAAGTTTACTCCAACACAGGCGGACAGTCCTCCAAGGCAACGCCGATCGGTGCAGTTGCACAGTTCGCAGCAGCTGGAAAAGAAGTAAAGAAGAAAGACCTTGCAAGCATGGCAATGAGCTATGGATACGTATACGTAGCACAGATCGCTATGGGAGCTGACTACAATCAGACCGTAAAAGCGATTGCAGAGGCAGAAGCTTATCCGGGACCATCCCTGATTATCGCTTATGCTCCATGTATCAACCATGGTATCAAGAAGGGTATGAGCAAAGCACAGACAGAAGAAGAACTGGCTGTAAAGGCAGGATACTGGCATTGCTTCCGCTTCAACCCGGCTCTCAAGGCAGAAGGAAAACCGGCGTTCACACTGGACAGCAAGGCTCCGACAGACGATTATCAGGCATTCCTGGACGGAGAAGTTCGTTACAACTCTCTGAAACGTTCTAATCCGGAAAGAGCTGCAAATCTGTTTGCAAAATCCGAAGAGGGTGCAAAGGAAAGATACGATTACCTGAACAAGCTGACAAAACTGTACGGAACAGAAGAATAACAGTAAGGGTACGGAAATCATAGAACAGAAAAAGGGGCATTGCAAAGTGACAGACTGTCATGGAGCAATGCTCCTTTTTGCGCCTCCGTGCGTGTGGGCAGAACCGATTGGACAGCGAGAGCAAAATAAGAAAATAAAGTCAAAAAAGTGCAGGAAAATAGGGCAAAATAGGGACAAAATATCAAAAATGGCTTGTTGTTTTTCGAGAATGTGTGTGATAGGATAAAATTGTAAGAAAAAAATGGCTGTGACAGAGAAAGCCATTTTGCCATACACCATACAGAAAAACAAAGGGGGATGTTTTTATGGAATTAAAAAAGAGAAATGCGATTGTGACAGGGATGATTCTTGCCGCTTCCTGCATGGCAGTGCCGATGGGCTCAATGGCGCAGGAGAGAGAGATGACGGTGACAGCGCAGACGTACATCGCAGATTTCGGGCAGACCGTGCGCAGCTTTGTGCTGGAGGGAGTTCCCGAGACGGCAGCCAATGTAAAGGCGGAGGATTTTGTGATCGTGAACGACATCGTTGCAGCTGTCCAGAGCGTGCAGGGAGAAGACGATGTGACGGAGGTTTCCTATGACAATGGAACTCTGACGCTGACCGTAGGAGAATTCCGGTATCTGCCGAGCGATTTCGTTGTGGCATACATCGGAGACGAAGACGTCAATTTAAGCTTTACAAAGGATCAGGTTGCGGATGTTCAGACAGAGATCGCAGATGACTTTGAGGCAGTGGAAGAAAATGGAGTGCGCTACCGGATTTACATTCCGGATGAGATCGAGGAGCCTGTCCCGATGGTGATCTGGACGCACGGAGGAGGAGAAAGCGGAACAGACAACTGGGCGCAGATCGCGGCGAACAAGGGAGCTACGGCATGGGTCGAGCGGTATGGAGACGTTGTAGTGCTGGCGCCTCAGGCAGACGGAGAATGGACAGAGGATATTCTGAATATGATCCGGGACAAAATCCTTGAGCTGGAAGAGGCAGGCACTGTAGATCCGAACCGGGTTTACGGAGTAGGCTGCTCCTTTGGAGGTATGGGATGTATCTTAAACGCACAGTACAATCAGGATCTGATGACAGCGATCGCGCCGATCTGTCCTTCCATGAATGAGACCTCGATGCCGGCATTAAAAGAGCTGACCGACATAGGAATCTGGATTTCAACGGCAGTGGAAGATACCTTCCCAGACAGAGACGACTGCGTTGTGGAGTGTATCACAGAACTCCAGGAAAATGGAAATGAAAACGCACAGTATACACTGTATGAGCCGGATGAATATCTGCCGTACGGTCTCGGAACAGCGACAGACGAAAACCTGTTAAAGACAGAGTACCACCACGCGTGGGTTTTGACCTTGAACAACGAATACGGCATCATGGACTGGCTCATGGGACAGAGCAAATAGAAAAAAATAGAGGAACAGATGCAGGGCATGAAAATGCCCTGTATTTTTTTGTACCAAAGAAAAACTTTGCATGATTTTTGATCAGTGTTATAATAAGCTTTAACGAATAAGCCTGCCTTGTTTGGAGAGACGCCGGAGCGTTTCCAAAAAAGGCGGCAAAACGAAAAAAAGAGATGGAGGAAAAAGAATGCAGATTCAAAATATTCCGGAATATGAATTGATCCAGGAGGAAAGCATTGAGGATATTCAGTCGAAAGGATATTTTTTAAAACATAAAAAAAGCGGGGCGAGGGTGCTGGTTTTGGAGAACGAGGATGAGAACAAAGTATTTCACATCACGTTCCGCACGCCGCCTTCTGACAGCACCGGCGTTGCGCACATCCTGGAACACAGCGTGCTGTGCGGAAGCAAAAAGTTTCCGTCAAAGGATCCTTTTGTCGAATTAGTCAAAGGATCGCTGAACACGTTTTTAAATGCGATGACGTATCCGGACAAGACGATGTATCCGGTCGCAAGCTGCAACGAAAAAGACTTCTGCAATCTGATGCATGTGTACATGGACGCCGTGTTTGAGACGAATATCTACCGCATGGAAGAGATTTTCCGGCAGGAGGGCTGGAGCTATCAGCTCGAAAACGAGGAAGATGAGCTGACGTACAACGGCGTCGTTTACAACGAGATGAAGGGAGTTTTTTCATCACCGGAGGATGTGATAGAGAGGGAGATTATGAACTCGCTTTTTCCGGACACTCCGTACGGGTGGGAATCCGGAGGAGACCCCGCGTGTATTCCGGATCTGACGTATGAGCAGTTCCTCGCCTTTCACAAAAAATATTACCACCCGTCAAACAGCTATCTGTATCTGTACGGAAACGCCGACATGGAAGAGCGCTTAAGATGGATCGACAGAGAATATCTGAGCAGGTACGAAAAGGAGGAGATCTCTTCGGAGATACCGCTCCAGCAGCCGTTCTCACAGATCAGAGAGATCTATAAGAAATACCCGGTTTCCAACAGCGATTCAGAAAAGGACAACACATATCTCTCCTACAACGCGGTGATCGGCACAAGTCTCGATGTAGAGCTCGCCAACGCCTTTGCGGTTTTAGAGTACGCTCTTTTGTCGGTTCCGGGAGCGCCGCTGAAGCAGGCGCTTTTGGACGCCGGGATCGGAAAGGATATCATGAGCTCCTATGACAGCGGCACGTATCAGCCGGTATTCTCCGTGACGGCAAAATACGCCAACGCCTCCGACAGACAGGCTTTTTTGGACGTGATAGAAAAGGAGCTGAAGCGCCAGGTAAAAGAGGGCGTCGATAAAAAAGCGCTTCTTGCGGGCATCAACAACATGGAATTTAAATTCCGCGAGGCGGATTACGGTTCGTTCCCAAGAGGACTGATCTACGGCATCGACTGCATGGACAGCTGGCTGTACGATGAAAACAAGCCGTTTTCCTATCTCAGACAGCTGCACATTTTTGAGAAGCTGCGGGAGAAGACGAAGACGTCATATTTTGAAGAACTGATCCAGACATGGCTTCTGGACAACACCCACGCCAGCGTGCTGGTGGCAGAGCCGCAGAGAGGGCTGGCGGCAAAGATGGACGAGGAACTCTGCGCAAAGCTTGCCGCATATAAGGCAAGCCTTTCTGAGGAAGAGATCAAAGAGCTGGCGGCAAAGACGAAGAAGCTGCGCGAGTTTCAGGAGACTCCTTCGACAAAGGAAGAACTTGAGGCGATCCCGGTTCTGAAAAAAGAAGATATCAGGAGAGAAGCGGCGCCGCTGTACAATGAGGAGCACCGGATCGGAGACACGATACTCCTCCACCATAACATGCACACGAATGGAATCGGGTATGTGAGAGCGCTGTTCGACACGAAAGGGGTAAAGAGCGAAGATCTGCCTTATTTAAGCCTGTTAAAATCAGTTCTGGGAATGGTGGACACGGAGCGCTACAGCTATGCAGAGCTGACAAATGAAATCAATATTCACAGCGGCGGGATTTCCAGCGGGCTTTCCGTCTACGGAAATTTAAAAAAGGAAAACGAATACCGCGCTATGTTTGAGTGGAGAGGAAAAGCGCTGTATGGTCAGCTGAAGTTTGTGATTGCGATGATGGAGGAAATCATGCTGACATCAAAGCTGTCGGACGAAAAACGGCTGTACGAGATTTTGTCGGAACAGAAATCACAGCTGGAAATGCGGCTGAACGCTTCCGGTCACACGACGGCGGCGACAAGAGCGATGTCGTATTATTCCCCGGCCTCCGCGTTCAACGATAAGACGGGAGGCATTGACTATTACAGGGTAATCGCGGATCTGGAAGAACATTTTGAAGAAAAGAAAGAGGAACTGATCAAAAAACTGCAAAGTTTGAGAGAGCAGATTTTTACAAGAAACCGGCTCATGATCAGCTGCACGGCGGACGAGGAGGGATTTGCTCTTCTGTACGAAGCGGCGAAGGATCTGATCGAAAAGCTTCCGCAGGGAGAAAAGGAGCAGAAGATGGAGTACCCTGCCGTGTCAAAGAAAAATGAGGCGTTTGGCACTCCGGGAAAAGTTCAGTATGTGGCGAGAGCAGGAAGCTATGCGAAAGCAGGATATGAATACACCGGAACGCTTCGGATTTTGAAGGTGATTATGAGCTATGAATATCTGTGGGTCAACATCCGCGTAAAAGGCGGAGCGTACGGCTGTATGAGCGGATTCGGAAGGACAGGAAGCTCTTACTTTGTTTCATACCGAGATCCGAACCTGAAAAAGACAAATGAGATTTATGAAGGGATTCCGGAATTTATCAGGAATTTTACGGTAGACGAGCGGGATATGCTCAAATATATCATCGGAACCATCAGCGATCTGGACATCCCGATGAATCCTTCGGCAAAAGGAGCGCGGTCTCTTGCCGCATATCTGGGCAATCTTTCCTATGAAGATTTTCAGAGAGAGCGGGATGAGATCTTAAACGCGGACCAGGAAGCGATCCGGGCTCTCGCCCCTCTTATGGAGGCAGTGTTGGAAGAAAATGCTCTGTGCGTGATTGGAAACGAAGAAAAGATCGAACAGGAGCGGGATCTGTTTATGGAAGTAAAGCCTTTAATCGGAGTATAAAACAAGAGAGGAAAACATATGGAGAATAAAGCGTATAAATCTGGATTTGTAACCTTGATCGGAAGACCAAACGTGGGAAAGTCGACTTTGATGAACCACTTAATCGGACAGAAAATCGCGATTACGTCAAAGAAGCCGCAGACGACAAGAAACCGGATTCAGACTGTGTACACAAGCCGGGAAGGACAGATTGTCTTTGTGGATACGCCGGGCATTCACAAGGCAAAAAATAAACTGGGAGAATACATGGTAAATGTGGCGGAGCGGACACTGCAGGAGGTCGATGTGGTGCTGTGGCTGGTGGAACCTGCGACGTTTATAGGAGCCGGGGAACGCCATATCGCGCAGCAGCTGCAGAGGATAAAGACGCCTGTGATCCTTGTGATCAATAAGGTGGATACGGTCAAAAAAGAAGAAATTTTAAGCGCGATTGACACCTACCGCAAAATTTATGACTTTGCGGAAATCATTCCCGTATCGGCACTTAAGGGCGATAATACCCAGACCATTTTGGATATGATTTTTAAATATCTGCCGTATGGTCCGCAGTTTTACGATGAGGATACGGTGACGGACCAGCCCCAGAGACAGATTGTCGCAGAGCTGATCCGGGAGAAGGCATTGCGGTCTTTAGACGAAGAAATTCCGCACGGCATTGCGGTCTCGATCGAAAAAATGAGAGAGAGAAAGGGACAGCATATCGTCGATATTGAGGCGACGATTATCTGCGAGAGAGATTCCCACAAGGGGATTGTGATCGGAAAACAGGGGGCAATGCTTCGAAAAATCGGTTCTGCGGCGAGAAAAGAAATCGAAGATATGCTGGAGGAAAAGGTCAATCTTCAGCTCTGGGTCAAGGTGAAAAAGGACTGGAGAGACAGCGACTTTATGATAAAAAATTTTGGATACGACAAGAAAGAAATTTGACCGGGCAGCCTTTTGCATGATCAGAGGAGTATAAATATGGAGACAATTGTGACGGGTATGGTGCTCTTTGCAGCTCCAAACGGAGAGTTTGACAAAAGAGTTGTGATTTTGACAAAAGAAAGGGGAAAGATTACCGCGTTTGCAAGAGGGGCGCGCAGGCAGAACAGCAGTCTTCTGGCCGCGACGAATCCCTTCGCATTCGGGAAATTTGCGGTCTATGAGGGAAGAACAGCCTACACGCTGGCGCGGGCGCAGATTACAAATTATTTTCGGGAGCTTGCCTCCAGCCTGGAGGAAGCATACTACGGCTTCTATTTTTTGGAGGCTGCCGGGTATCAGACTCAGGAAAATGAAGACGGCACGCAGATGCTGAAGCTGCTGTATCTGTCGCTGCGGGCTCTGCTGAATCCGCGCCTTGACAACCGTCTGGTGAGAGCGGTTTTTGAGATGAAAGCACTGGTGATTCAGGGAGAATACCCTGAAATGTTCCAGTGCGTTTCGTGCCAAAAGACGGAAGGGCTAAGACGGCTGGATTTGGAAAAAAACGGGATGATCTGCGAAGATTGCTGCAAAAACTGCACGGATGGGATAGAAGTAAACAGTTCCGTGCTGTATACCTTTCAGTATGTAATTTCTGCACCTGTGGAAAAGCTTTACACGTTTACCCTGACAGAAGAGACGCTCAGAGACTTTCAGAAAATCGTGAAAAAGCTTTGCAGGACGTATCAGGACAGGACGTTTAAATCCCTGGAGGTTTTGGAGGAGATGTCCTCTTTACAAGGCAGGAATTTAAAGGTATAATGAAAAAGATTCTACAAGGAGGAAAAAAGATGAAGAAAATAATACTACTCCTGCTTGCAGCGATGGTTGCAGGTCTGGTCACAGGATGCGGCACCGGCAATTTTCAGCCGGATCAGACAGGAATTTCAGTGCTGAAAGACGGAAGCATCATCAGCGTTGTGAAAGAAAACCTGGATAAAAGCTATTATGATCAGACGGAATTGGAAACGATGATTTATGAGGCGGTAGCTGCGTACGATGAAAGCACCGGCGGAGATTGGATAGAAGTAGACGAGTATGAGGTGGAGAACGGAGCCGCCACCTTGAAAATGACGTATGACACGGCGGCGGATTACCGGGACTTTAATCAGATGAAGCTGTATACGGGAGATCTGGCGGGCACGCAAAATACAGAATATCAGCTGCAGGGAACCTTTTTTGAGGTGGACGGCGGAGCGCTGACAGGGCAGAGCGCAGATGCGTCGGCAATTCTCTCCGGTCAGAATTACAACGTGGTCGCCCTTGAAGAAGAGATTTTGGTGAAAGTGCCGGGCGATATCGTATTTGTCAGCAGCAATGTGGAGCTGCTTGGAAAAAGAGAGGCAAAGACAGGGGAAAGCGCTCCGGAAACTCAGCAGGTGCAGCAAGAGACAAACGCATCCGGGATTCCGGTGATCAGCCCGGAAACAAGCAGTACGGCTGAGATGGTCGAGGAAGCACAGCAGGACTCCTCCGGTCTTTTTTATATCATTTACAAATAGAAGTCCTAGGCGGAGACAAAAGAGATACACAGAAAGTAGGTATTGCAATTTTAGCGGCAGACACATAAAATGATGGTGTGGAATCATACAGATAGGAGATTAAAAACAATGGGAAAAACAACGGAAAAGACAATGGAAAAAATTGTAGCGCTTTCCAAGGCAAGAGGATTTGTATATCCTGGCTCAGAGATCTACGGCGGGCTTGCCAACACATGGGATTACGGCAATCTGGGCGTAGAACTGAAAAACAATGTAAAGCAGGCATGGTGGAAAAAATTTGTCACAGAAAATCCTTACAATGTAGGAGTAGACTGTGCGATTTTAATGAATCCTCAGACCTGGGTGGCATCGGGGCATCTGGGCGGATTCAGCGATCCTTTGATGGACTGCAAGGAATGCCACGAGAGATTCCGCGCAGATAAACTGATCGAGGACTTCTGCGAGGAAAAAGGCATTAAGCTGGAAGAGTCTGTAGACGCCTGGTCTCAGGAGAAAATGAAAGCTTTTATCGAAGAACACAGCATTCCATGTCCGACATGCGGAAAGCACAATTTTACCGACATCCGCCAGTTCAATCTGATGTTCAAGACGTTCCAGGGCGTGACAGAGGACGCCAAAAATACGGTTTATTTAAGACCGGAGACGGCGCAGGGCATTTTTGTAAACTTTAAAAACGTGCAGAGAACATCAAGAAAAAAGATTCCATTTGGCATCGGTCAGATTGGAAAATCATTCCGAAACGAGATCACGCCGGGCAATTTTACATTCCGGACAAGAGAATTTGAGCAGATGGAGCTGGAATTTTTCTGTGAGTCGGGAACGGATCTGGAATGGTTTCAGTACTGGAGAGGATTCTGCATCAACTGGCTGAAATCTCTTGGCATGAAAGACGAAGAGATGCGGGCGAGAGACCATTCTCCGGAAGAACTCTGCTTCTACAGCAAGGGAACGACGGACATCGAGTTCTTATTCCCGTTTGGATGGGGAGAACTGTGGGGAATCGCGGACAGAACCGACTATGACCTGACTCAGCATCAGAATGTTTCCGGTCAGGATATGTCCTATTTTGACGATGAGAAAAAGGAAAAATATATTCCGTATGTGATTGAGCCGTCCCTGGGAGCAGACCGCGTCGTGCTGGCATTCCTGTGCAGCGCTTATGACGAGGAAGAACTTGAAGGAGGAGACGTGCGCACCGTGCTTCACTTCCATCCTGCTTTAGCGCCGGTAAAAATTGGAGTCCTGCCGCTGTCAAAGAAACTGAATGAGGGCGCGGAAAAAGTCTTTGCCATGCTTTCCAAGAAATATAACTGTGAGTTTGACGACAGAGGAAATATCGGAAAACGATACAGACGCCAGGATGAAATCGGCACGCCGTTCTGCATCACTTACGACTTTGATTCCGAGACCGACGCAGCAGTGACAGTGCGCGACCGCGATACGATGCAGCAGGTCAGAATTAAGATAGAAGAACTGGAAAATTACTTTGCAGATAAATTTGAATTTTAACAAAAAAAAGACAGCGCAGCTGCACAAAAGACGGGCAGCCGCGCCGTCTTTTTTTGTGTGCGGGGCAGAACGAAATAGCAAAAAAATGATAAAAAACCATGAAAATTTTGAAAAACACGGAAAAAACTATTGTATAAAATGCACATTATTGATATAATTATTAGAAAAAGATTGGATAAAATAAACGGAGGTAAGGAAACATGAAAGGAAATGTGATTGTAGGTCAGTCGGGCGGACCGACGGCAGTGATCAACTCCAGTCTTGCAGGAGTATATAAAACAGCAAAGGACAGAGGCTTTAACAAAGTATACGGTATGCGCCACGGAATCCAGGGATTTTTGGACGAAAACTATATTGATCTGTCAAAATATATCAAAAATAATCTGGATATCGAACTGTTAAAGAGAACGCCGTCTGCTTTTTTAGGTTCTTGCCGTTTTAAACTCCCGGAGATTCACGAGGACAGAGAAATCTACGAGAAGATTTTTGGAATTTTGAATAAGCTGGAGATAGACAGTTTTATCTATATCGGAGGAAACGACTCGATGGATACGATCAAAAAACTGTCTGACTACGCTGTGTTGACCGGACAATCTCAGAAGTTTGTAGGCGTTCCGAAGACTATTGACAATGACCTTGCGCTGACGGATCACACGCCGGGATTCGGATCGGCCGCAAAATATATCGGAACTGCAGTAAAAGAAGTAATCCGCGACGGACTCGGTCTGAGCTATAAGAAAGATATCGTCACGATCATTGAGATTATGGGAAGAAATGCCGGATGGCTGACAGGAGCAGCAGCTCTTGCAAAAGGGGAGGACTGTGAAGGACCGGATTTGATCTATCTGCCTGAGCTGCCGTTTGAGGTTGAGAAATTTATCGAAAAGATCCGCAGCCTGCTGAAGAAAAAGCATTCGGTTGTAGTTGCGGTTTCAGAAGGAATCAAGCTTCCGGACGGAAGATACGTGTGCGAGCTTTCAGCCGGAAAGGGAGATTACGTCGACGCATTCGGACATAAACAGCTGAGCGGCACTGCAGATTATCTTGCGCATCTCGTTGCGGCAGAGATCGGATGCAAGACGCGCGGGGTGGAATTCAGCACGCTGCAAAGAAGCGCTTCGCACATCGCGTCCCGCGTCGATATCAATGAGGCGTTCATGGTAGGAGGCGCTGCTGTGAAAGCGGCGGACGAAGGAGACAGCGGAAAGATGGTTGTAATCGACCGCGTATCGGACGATCCTTATCAGTGCGCAACTGGAATTTACGACGTTCACAAGATTGCAAACGATGAAAAATTAGTTCCGAGAAGCTGGATCAGCAAGGACGGCACGTATGTGACAGAGGACTTCCTGGACTATGTAAAACCGCTGATTCAGGGAGATTACCAGCCTGTTATGGTAGACGGTATTCCGCGCCACCTCGTTTTAAAATAAAAAGCAGGATTTCGGGCGCTATGTAATTCCTTTTTGCGAAATTGACTTGACTGAATTAGAATATATGATACAATAATAATGTGCGACCTTCGCACGCATGTGAGATGGTTTTACAGAGTTGGAGGCTTTGGGTTTGGGGCTGTTGCTCTGTATAACATAAATACATTTTAGGAGGAATGAAGGAAAATGGCAAAATGGGTTTACTTATTTAAAGAAGGAAACGCAGATATGAGAAACCTTCTGGGTGGAAAAGGCGCTAACTTAGCCGAGATGACAAATTTAGGCCTGCCGATTCCACAGGGTTTCACAGTTACGACAGAAGCTTGTACTGACTACTATAATAGCGGAAAACAGATCTCAGAAGAAATTCAGAAGCAGATTTTTACTGCACTGGGAGAACTGGAAAAACTTCAGGGAAAGAAATTTGGAGATACAGAAGATCCATTATTAGTATCTGTTCGTTCTGGTGCGAGAGCTTCTATGCCAGGTATGATGGATACCATCCTGAATTTAGGTTTGAATGATGTCGCAGTAGAAGGATTTGCAAAAAAGACAGGAAATCCAAGATTTGCATATGATTCCTACAGAAGATTCATCCAGATGTACTCTGATGTTGTTATGGAAGTTCCGAAGTCTTTCTTCGAAAAGATCATTGATGAAGTAAAAGAGGAAAAAGGCGTAAAATTTGACACAGAACTGACAACTGACGACTTAAAAGTATTGGTTGACAGATTCAAAGCTGTATATAAAGAAGCTATGAACGGCGAAGAATTCCCGCAGGAACCAAAGGAACAGCTGATGGGAGCAGTAAAAGCTGTATTCCGTTCATGGGACAACCCTCGTGCTATTGTTTACAGACGTATGAATGATATCCCGGGAGACTGGGGAACCGCTGTAAACGTACAGGCAATGGTATTTGGTAACATGGGTGATACATCCGGTACCGGTGTTGCATTCACGCGCAACCCATCTACTGGAGCAAAAGGCATCTATGGCGAATACCTGATCAATGCTCAGGGTGAAGACGTAGTTGCAGGTGTCCGCACACCGCAGCCTATTTCCAGACTTGCTGAAGATCTGCCGGAATGCTATGAAGAGTTTATGCAGATTGCTCACAAACTGGAAGACCATTACCGCGATATGCAGGATATGGAATTCACGATCCAGGAAGGAAAACTGTACTTCCTGCAGACACGTAACGGAAAGAGAACCGCTCAGGCAGCTTTACAGATCGCCTGCGATTTAGTAGATGAAGGAAAGATCACAAGAGAAGAAGCTGTTTGCCGTATTGAAGCAAAATCCCTTGACCAGCTGCTGCACCCAACCTTTGACGCAGAAGCATTAAAAGCTGGCGAAGTAATCGGCTCCGCTCTGCCGGCATCTCCGGGAGCAGCTGCAGGTAAAGTTTACTTCTCAGCAGAAGATGCAAAGGCAGCAAAAGAAAGAGGAGAGAGAGTCATCCTGGTTCGTCTGGAGACATCTCCGGAAGACATCGAGGGTATGCACGCATCAGAAGGTATCCTGACCGTGCGCGGCGGTATGACATCCCACGCAGCAGTAGTTGCCCGCGGTATGGGAACATGCTGTGTATCCGGATGCGGCGACATCAAGATTGATGAGGAAGCAAAAGTATTTGAACTGGGCGGATATACGTTCCATGAGGGAGACTACATCTCCTTAGACGGATCTACAGGTAAGATCTATAAAGGCGACATCAAGACACAGGAAGCTTCTATCGGAGGAAACTTCGGAAGACTGATGAGATGGGCAGATAAGTTCAGAACTCTGAAAGTAAGAACAAACGCTGATACTCCGGCAGACACATTAAACGCTGTAAAATTAGGAGCAGAGGGTATCGGTCTTTGCCGTACCGAGCATATGTTCTTCAACGAGGACAGAATTCCGAAGATCAGAAAGATGATCCTTTCCGATACAGCAGAAGAGAGAGAAGCAGCGCTCAACGAGCTGATCCCATTCCAGAAAGCAGACTTCAAGGCAATGTATGAAGTTCTGGAAGGAAAGCCAATGACCGTTCGCTATCTGGATCCGCCGCTGCATGAGTTCGTTCCGACTGATCCGGAAGATATCAAAGCTTTAGCTGAGGATATGGGACTGACACCGGAAGAGGTTCAGAAACGCTGTGACGAACTGCACGAGTTCAACCCGATGATGGGTCACAGAGGATGCCGTCTTGCCGTTACCTATCCGGAAATCGCAAGAATGCAGACGAGAGCCGTTATGGAAGCAGCAATCGAAGTATCCAGAGAAAAAGGATACCGCATTGTTCCGGAAATCATGATTCCGCTCGTTGGCGAAGTAAAAGAGTTAAAATATGTAAAAGATATCGTGGTTGCTACCGCTGAGCAGGTAAAAAATGAAAAAGGATCTGATATGCAGTACCGCATCGGTACCATGATTGAGATCCCAAGAGCAGCTCTGACAGCAGACAAGATTGCAGAGGAAGCTGAATTCTTCTCATTCGGTACAAACGACCTGACACAGATGACATTTGGATTCTCACGTGACGACGCAGGCAAATTCCTGGATGCTTACTACAAAGCTAAGATTTACGAATCTGATCCATTCGCAAAATTAGACCAGGAAGGCGTAGGACAGTTAGTACAGATGGCAGTAAAGAAAGGCCGCGCTACCCGTCCGGGCATCAAACTGGGCATCTGCGGAGAACACGGCGGAGATCCGTCCTCTGTAGAGTTCTGCCATAAGATTGGTCTGAGCTACGTATCCTGCTCACCATACCGTGTGCCGATCGCTAGACTGGCAGCCGCACAGGCAGCTCTGAACAACAGATAAGAAACACCAAAACGACTTTTGGGTGATGTTTGATAAAGCAGGAGCTATAGGGATTTGTTCCCTATAGCTCCTGCTTTTAATAAGAGGGAAGGCGGGAAGAGCGGTTGAAAAGAGAAGAAATTTTAGCGATCTATGGGGTCGCATACAAAGAGATGACAAAGCGTCTTCTGGAGAGAGCGGACCTGGCATCGATGATTCCGTCGAGGAAAAGCAGAATCGGGATCAAGCCGAACCTGGTTTCGCCGTCCGCGGCGGACTTTGGGGCGACGACACATCCGGAGGTGGTCGCAGGAATCATCGAATACCTTAAAGAAAGAGGATTTGAAAATCTGGCGGTGATGGAAGGCTCCTGGGTGGGAGACAAGACAGAGGAGGCAGCCCGCGTATGCGGATTTGACCGGCTTACGCAGACATACGGGGTTCCGTTTTGGGATATGCAGAAGGAAAAGGGAGTATCGTGCAGCTGCGCAGGGATGGAATTAAAGATCTGCCAAGCGGTTAAAAAAATCGATTTTCTCATCAATGTCCCTGTCATGAAAGGACACTGCCAGACGAAGATTACGTGCGCGCTGAAAAATATGAAGGGTCTGATCCCAAACGCGGAGAAGAGACGGTTCCATGCAATGGGGCTGCACAAACCGATTGCGCATTTAAACGCCGGAATCCGTCAGGATTTCATTGTGGTGGACAATATATGCGGGGACTGGGATTTTGAGGACGGAGGGAATCCGGTTGTGATGAACCGTATTATGGCGGCCGCCGACCCTGTCCTGTGCGACGCGTACGTCTGCCATCTGATGGGGTACGCGGCTTCGGAAGTGCCCTACATAGAGCTGGCACAGGCTTTGGGGGTCGGCTGCGCTGACTGGAAAAAGGCAAGCTTTGTGGAGCTGAATCATCCGCAGAAAGACGCGGTTCTTCCAAGGACAAGAAAAATTGTGGCATTAAGAGATGCTGTTGAGGAAGTGGAATCGTGCAGCGCGTGCTACGGCTATCTGATCCCGGCGCTGCAGCGGCTGAAGGAAGAAGAAATCCTCGAAAAAATCGGGACGAAAATCTGTATCGGACAGGGATACCGGGGAAAGACGGGACGCCTTGGAATCGGACAGTGTACAAGAGAGTTTGACTGTCATCTGGAAGGATGCCCGCCGACGGAAAAACAGATTTACGAATTCCTCAAAGCCTATATAGAAAAGAATCATACGCCGGGATCAAGATAAAAGAACGATCAAAAAGCTATTTCAGCGGATAGAAGCAAAAAGAGGACAGCTGTCTTCTCTATTTGAGATTGTGATATTTCACCGTGAGCATATCGATAATCTGCTCCTGGGAAAACCTTGCGCTGTTGACGCAGACGTCATACTGCGTCATATCAAGCCAGGAACGGTCCGTAAAATATTCATAGTAGCAGCGGCGCTCCCTGTCCATCTTGCGCACGAGAGACTTTGCGCTGCGCTCCTCTCTTCCGAGACGATTGATCACGGTCTGAATGCGAAATTCGACAGGCGCATAGATAAAGACGCTCAGACAGTCGGGACCGAGGAGATAGTTGGCGCAGCGCCCGACAATCACGCAGTCTTCTTTTTCAGCGAGAGAACGGATAATTTCGCTCTGCACTTCAAACAGCACATTATTCATCGGATAAAAATGGTACTGCGGGTCCATCTGAAATTCGGTCTCCACCGGATAACGCCAGATGCTGGCGCGCGTCTCATCCACCTTGCGCAGTTCTTCTATGGGAATGTCTTTTTTCTGGCTTGCCATGCTGATCAGCTCCTGGTCATAAAAGCCGATGCCAAGCTTCTGCGCGAGCGCTCTGCCGATGATGCGCCCATTGCTGCCGTACATACGATTGATGGTAATAACATGATGCTTCATAGTAATCCCCTCCATTTCCAAAAGATCTTTTTTCTTAAATATACCATGAAAGAGAGAAAAATTCTACAAAAAAGAGAAAAAATTCTGATGATTTGAAAAAATATCGGCGTATTTCCGATAAAAGAGCGCCATAAACAGAGCGTACGGGTTGTACACGGAAAAAAATAGTGCTAAAATAAGAGAGAAGCGTGGGAAATAAATATCATTAGGAAAGGAAATAAAATGGCAGCAATTTTTCTTTCGCCTGTCTACCTCGCAGTCAATCTGTATGTGGCATGGCGAATGCTTTTATGGATGAGAACATGCAGCAGCGTATTTCAGAATCCGGTTTTTCAGGGGATTTTTATTGGAATTTACGTGATTTTTGCGACTTCGGTGCTGACGGGATTTTTGATTAAAAAACCGGTAAGGCTGCGCCGATGCCTGAAAAATATCGGAAATTATTTTCTGGGGATTTTTCTGTATGTGCTTATGCCTGTCTTTTTTTTGGAAATTCTGGGAATCATAGGAAGAGTGTTCCTTCAGTGGACATGGGTAGGAGAGAAGGATACGCTGATGGTCGGAGGCAGTCTCTGCGCCGCGCTGGTTGCGGGAGTCAGTCTGTACGGTGTATACAACGCCAGAAGAATCCGGGTTACGCCGTATCAGATCAGACTGGAGAAAGAAATTCCGGGGAAAAAATCTCTCACAATCGTTCTGGCGGCGGATCTCCACCTGGGATATAACAGCGGGGAACGCCAGGTAAAGAAAATGGTAGATCAGATCAACAGACAAAATCCTGACTTGGTGTGCATAGCAGGAGATATCTTTGACAATGAATTCGAAGCGGTAAAAAATCCGGAAAAGATTCAGAAAACGCTAAGACAGATCAAAGCGTCATACGGAGTCTACGCGTGTTGGGGAAACCACGATATCAGCGAGCCGATCCTCGCAGGGTTTACATTTGCAGGCGCGCAGGGGAGACAACTGCAAGATGAGCGGATGGAACAGTTTGTAAAGAAAGCCGGCATTACCATTTTGAACGATGAGATCCGCCTGATCAAGGGAAGCTTTTATCTTGCAGGGAGAAAAGATCTGGAGCGCGCAAAGAAAATAGAGGGAGGCAGAAAGTCTGCGCAGGAACTCTTAGCAGGCGCGGACAGAGAAAAACCGATTTTTGTGATGGATCACCAGCCTAAAGAGCTGGCAGAGCTTGCCAAAGCGGGCGCGGACCTGGATCTTTGCGGACACACGCACGGAGGACAGCTTTTCCCGGGAAACTTTGCCATAGAGCTGGGATGGGAGAATGCGTATGGATGCCTGAAAAAGGACGAGATGTATAATATCGTGACGTCCGGTACGGGAATTTGGGGTCCTAATATGAGAATCGGGACAAAAAGCGAGATCTGCGTCATACATGTAGAATGCGGCGGTCGCGCAAGAGCTTCTTGCGGCTGTGAAAAAAACGTGCTACAATAACGGCAGGATGCCGGGATCTTCCGCTTCCGCGCCGGTCCTGCAAAGCGGGGCGGTACGGAAGCAGAAGGTCCCGGCGCTGCGACATTACACAGAAAGGTCTTAGATAAGATGGAGATAGGACAATTAGCAGCGTTTTGCGTGACAGTTGTGCTGGCGGGGATTGTAGTCTTTCAGTGCAAAAAAAATCGGACAAAAGGCGGCGCCGCCAAGGAATGGCGCGCGCACGGGACGCTCTCGGGCAGACATCATGCCCGTATGAAGATTAAAGACTACGGAACGGTATCCATTGAACTTTATGCAGACGAAGCGCCCATTACGGTGACAAACTTTATCAATCTGACAAAAAGAGGGTTTTACAATGGACTGACTTTTCACAGGGTGATCGATGGATTCATGATTCAGGGAGGAGATCCGAAGCACGACGGGACGGGAGGATCTGAACAGAGAATCCGGGGAGAATTTCCTTCAAACGGCGTCGAAAATCCGCTGCTCCATAAAAGGGGAGCGATCTCTATGGCGCGCTCAGCAGGAGCTGACAGCGCAAGCTCGCAGTTTTTTCTGGTCCAGAGAGACAGCAGTCACCTGGACGGAGATTACGCCGTCTTTGGATATGTCACAGACGGCATGGAGGTCATTGACCGGATCTGCGAAGAGACGAAGATACAGGACAATGACGGAAGCGTTGCAAGAGAAGATCAGCCGGTAATCGAGGAAATCGCCATGATTGACTGAGACAGGAATGGTGAAGCGCAAATCGGCGCTTTTCAGAAAGAGGACAATAGAAGCGTCCAAATAATGACAATGTATAAAAATAAAATATAAAACGGCAAAATGACGGTTTTTCTGAATAAGAATGCTTGACATATGAATAAATATACAATATAATAGACGATGATCAACGATTGAAAGGAGAACGGATTTATGGTATTTTCCAAGTCTAAATTTTTAATCCCTTTGATGGGAGGTTTTGTTTTATGTGCATCTTCCCTCAGCTCTTTAGCGTGCACTTCTATCTATGTCGGATCGGAGCTTACAGAGGATGGATCCACGATGTTTGCGCGCTCGGAGGATATTGCCAACAGCTATAACAAGCTGTTTTACGTAAGCCCTGCAGGGGCTCACAAAGCCGGTGAAACGTATCAGGGATGCTATGGATTTACATATGAGTTTACGCACGACACTTACCGCTACACCGCTTTCAGCGATGACAACGGAGAGGGAGTCGGCAATATCTGCCCGGACTGCGGCAGTGACCATGTACACACCCCGTATCAGGCAGGCGGCACAAACGAGATGGGCGTGACCGTCAGCGCTACAGAGACGATCGGTTCTTCCGACGCTGTCTATGAGGTGGAGCCGTATGAGGATCTGGGAATTGAAGAAGCCGAGATCGTCACTGTACTGCTCAGCGAAGCCGGCACGGCAAGAGAGGCGGTTGACCTTTTGCTGAATATCTATGATACAGCAGGATGCTGCGGCGGATCTGGTCTTTTTATCGCAGACAACAATGAGACCTGGTACATTGAAAACACGACCGGACATCAGTATATTGCCCTGAAGCTGAACGATTCTCTCGTTTTTGCCCAGCCAAATATGTCAGTGATCGGTCTGATCGACTTAGATGATACGGAAAATGTCATTGCATCCGAAAACCTGATTGCCGTTGCAAAGGAAGCCGGCACGTATGTAGGCGATGAAGAGCAGAACACGATCGACTATGTAGCCTCTTACAATTATGATCAGACAGCCAACGGACGTATGGTCGACGCCCTGAACTATCTGAACGGGGAGGCAGACGAGGAGCCGGCGGCAAGCGACTACACGATTTCCAACGTAGACGCAGACGGCAACATCGTTCCTCTGTACACAAATATCACACTGGACCGTGAGTATTCCGTAGAAGATATCGTAAACTTTTACCATATCAGCAGCATTGGATATACACGCAACTTAGAGACCCATATCTTCCAGATCTTTAAGGACGACAGCGTGACAGACACGGTAGAGTGGG
Organism: uncultured Eubacteriales bacterium; assembly: GCA_963929865.1. Taxonomy (GTDB): domain Bacteria; phylum Bacillota; class Clostridia; order Lachnospirales; family Lachnospiraceae; genus JAGZHZ01. The sequence goes on from CAWVKK010000042.1 coordinate 62,883, forward strand.
TAGCTATGGATGACGCCAGCTACAGCGTCTTCGTTCCTTACTATCCGATGCTGACAAACGATACGTATGAAGGATACCAGCTGAGTACGGCGCCTTCTGAATTTACCGAGGAAGAGCCGGCAGATGCGGATCTGTATTATCCTTCTACGACAACAGTGCGCGATGGGGATGAGCGCGTGACCGTGGAAGGCTTCTGCGTACTGCCTGAAAACTGGGCAGATTCGTGCTACTGGACATTTGACGCGCTGTCTAACCTTGTTGAATTCGGCAGTCTGAGCGATGAGCAGATTGGAAATATCAGCGCATCGTTGGCAGAGCTGCAGGCACAGTGCTACGAGGCCTATACACAGATGCAGGATGCCGTAGCGAGCGCAGAGACAGCCGAGGCAGCAGCTGAGGCTGTGACAGCAATCAGCGCGGACACAGCGTCTGAGGTACATGCCGCCGCAGTAGAGCTGGTAAACAGTGTAAAATAATAAAAGACAATATAAGAAAGGAACTGCCTTATCCGTAAGGCAGTTCCTTTCATAAAAGCAGCCGTATGCGCCGCGGCTATTTTTTGACGAACACTTTTTGAATCTCCGCGATATACATGGTGTGGTAATCATGGTCAGGATACCATTTTTCGTCCATCTCTTTCGCGAGAAAGTGCTGCGGCGGCATCTCGGCGGCGTACAATTTTTTGCATACAAAAATCATAGAGGCTTCCTCAAATGCAACCGTGTCTTCCAATGCGGTCGGAGTCAGAGAGGCCTCTTTTATTTTGTCGCAGTCCCGCCCTGAGACAGAGCCGCATAGAGACAAAGCTTTTCGGTAAGATTCCTCGAAAAAAGAAACGGTAAACGTATCGCAGCGGTCGATAAACTCTTTTGTGTAACGGCTCCGGCGGATATAACAGGTGAGCGCGTTTTTGCCCCACCATACGCCAAGCGCGCCCCAGCTCGCCGTCATGGTATTGCAGCGGTCTTTCGTACCGGCTGTGATCAGCATCCACTCTTTTCCGATTTTTGTAAACGGGTTCAGACAAAGCTCCTGTGCGGAAATTTCCTGAAACATATCGTATCCTCCTAATATTTTTTCTCTATTATAGCGCAGACAGATTTCTTTCTCAAGAAGAGAAAAATGTAGTATAATAAAAAAAAAGAAAAAAGGTGAGAAAAATGAAGAAAAAATTAGCGGTTTTTTTCCCCGGGAGACGATACGGCGTGGACTGCCCGCTCTTGTATTATGCAGAAAAAATCTGCCGAAATCACGGATATGAGACGATATTGCTCCACTATTCCGAATACAGAGATGTAAAAGATATGGTCAGCATCTCGGAAAATATAAAGCAGGTCAAGAAATATCTGGAACAGAGGTTAGCCCAGGTCTGCTGGGAAGAGTATGAGAGAATCGTCTTCGTCTCGAAAAGCATCGGAACGGTTCTGGCAGGATATACCGAACAGAAAAATCACCTGCATGTACATCACATTTATCTGACGCCGCTGGCTGAAACGTTCCCCTACATGAAAAAAGAAAATACGATGGTGATCGCCGGGACGGAAGATCCGTACCTGCCTGCCGCAAAGCTGCAGCAATTCTGCAAGGAGAATGGAATAGAAGTAAGATGGATACAAGGAGTGCGCCATAGCCTGGAGGAGGAATCCGTGCGCAAAACCTTGCTTTATCTGGAACAGATTATGGAATGGATAGAAGAATTTATGGTTGTCTTATCTGACAGGAGTGTGCTATAATCCCTTCGATATCTTGCAATGAGATAACGGCAATTCTGCTGATTTTACACGGCAGGCGTCCTGAAGCTGCCGGGAGAGGAACGGAAAGATGGAGCTTTTAAAAAAAAGAATTCAAAAAGACGGAATCGTAAAAGAGGGAAATGTTTTGAAAGTAGACCAGTTCTTAAATCATCAGATGGATATTGAACTGCTCAATGAAATAGGAAAGGAATTTAAACGACGCTTTGCAGATAAAAAAGTGGACAAGATTTTGACGATTGAATCTTCCGGAATTGGAATTGCCTGTATTGCGGCGCAGTATTTTCATGTCCCGGTGGTGTTTGCAAAAAAAAGTCAGAGCGTCAATCTGGACGGAGAATCGTTTATCACAAAAATCGAGTCGTTTACGCACAAAAAAACATACGACGTCATCGTATCGAAGAAATATCTCAAAAAGGGAGAACATATTTTAATTATCGACGACTTTATGGCAAACGGATGCGCTGTAAACGGTCTGCTTGATATTTTGGAGGACGCCGGGGCGATTGTGGAAGGCGTCGGAATTGTAATTGAAAAGGGCTTTCAAGATGGAGGAAAATCGATTCGCAAAAGAGGAATCCAGGTCGAATCTCTTGCAATTGTAGAGGAGATGAATGCGGCGGATGGAACCGTAGTATTCCGGGAAGAAAGCGCGCGATAGAAAGAATGGAGGAAAAAGTTTCATGAAGAAAGTGGTAAAGTTTGGAGGGAGCTCTCTGGCGAGTGCGGAGCAGTTTCGGAAAGTAGGGGATATCATCCATGCAGATGAGTCCAGAAGATACGTAGTGCCGTCGGCGCCGGGAAAGCGGTATGAAAAAGATGTGAAGGTGACGGATATGCTGTATCGCTGCTATGAGGCGGCAGAAAAGGGAGAACCGTTCGCCGATCATTTTAACGCGATTAAAACGCGCTATGAGGAGATTATTGACGGACTTCATCTTGATTTCTCTCTGGAGAAGGAGTTTGAAAAGATCGAGGAGCTGTTCAGGGCAGGAGCAGGCAAAGACTATGCGGCGTCGCGCGGAGAGTACTTAAACGGTCTGATTATGGCGAACTATCTGGGATACGAGTTTATCGACGCGGCAGACGTGATTGTGTTTGACGAAAGCGGAGCGTATGATGACGAAAAGACGATGGAAAAATTAAAGGCAAGACTGACAGACGTGGAATGTGCCGTGATTCCGGGATTCTACGGAGCCATGGAGGACGGAAAGGTCAAGACTTTTTCCAGAGGAGGATCGGACATCACAGGCTCTATTGTGGCGAAGGCAGTGTGCGCGGATCTGTATGAGAACTGGACGGACGTCTCCGGATTTTTAGTTTCTGACCCGAAGATTATCTTTAACCCGGAAGTGATAGAGACGATTACATACCGGGAGCTGAGAGAGCTTTCCTATATGGGTGCAACCGTACTGCATGAAGACGCGATCTTCCCGGTGCGCAGCATGGGAATTCCGATTAACATCAGAAACACAAATAAGCCGGAGGACCCGGGAACTCTGATTGTGGAGAACACATGCAGACAGCCGAAATATACGATTACAGGCATCGCAGGAAAAAAAGGATTTGTCGCAATCAACATTGAAAAGGATATGATGAACTCTGAGATCGGATTTGGCAGAAAGGTGCTGAGCGTGTTTGAGGAAAACGGCATCTCTTTCGAACACATCCCTTCAGGCATCGATACGCTTTCGGTATTTGTCCATCAGACAGAGTTTGTGGCGAAGGAGCAGAAAATTTTGGCAGAGCTGCACCGCGCCGTCAATCCGGATCTGATCGATCTGGAGGCGGATCTGGCGCTGATTGCAGTGGTGGGAAGAGGAATGAAATCGACACGGGGAACGGCCGGAAGAATCTTTTCCGCTCTGGCGCACGCGAATGTCAACGTAAAAATGATTGACCAAGGCTCGAGCGAGCTGAACATTATTATCGGCGTCAGCAACCGGGATTTCGAGACTGCAATCAAAGCCATCTATGATATTTTTGTGACGATTCAGCTGTAATCAGCGAGAAAAAGACACATCTGGAGGAGAAAAATCCGAAGGAAGTGTCTTTTGCTGCATTTAGACAATTTTGCGCGGCAAAAGGCTGTGTCATTGACAAATGGAAAAAGGTTCACTAAAATAGAGATAACGCATGGAGGAAAGAAACGAATTGACACACAGGGACGCTGCCCTGCCGAAGGGGGTTCCTGAAAACAGGAATGTGCAGGACAGAGTTGGATAGGAGTATATCTATGAAGAAAAAAATAACGGGCGTATGTACAGCAGTACTTCTCCTGGCGGCAGCCGCAGTCTGGAGCAGTCAAAGCGGAAGAGAAAAAGAGACGGTGAGCGAGAAAGAGATTCAGACAGAGCGGACAGCGCAAAACCGGCAGACACAGACGGAATCTTTGACAGACAAAGAGAAGACGCAGGAAGAAGAGAGCGGTTCCGGGGAGAAACAGGAGAAGGAAAGCCAGACACAGCAGAACTCTTTGATCGAGACAAAAAAGAAAAAAGACGCGCAGGAAGAAGAGACGCAGGAACAGCAGTATCAGGGGTCTCTGATTCGGAGGAAACAGACAGAGGGCGAAAAAGTGACAGATCCCGGGACACAAGAGACGGAAGAGGAAATTTTTCTGCGAGACTCTTTGATCCGCAGAAAAAATCCGTCGGACACACAGCCGCAGCCGGAGACGGCTGAAGCGGAATGGCCGCATGATGATCAGACTGAGCCGCAGCTGCAAAGCGAGACGGAAGCGCAGGGACAGACCGAGACGGAGAAGCAAAGCGAGACGGAAGCGCAGGGACAGACCGAGACGGAGAAGCAGAGCGAGGCGCAGACAGAGGGACAGAGCGAGACGGAAAAGGAGGAACTTTCCATCTTTGTGTCAGCCTCTCTAGGAGAGACGGCGGATGAGATAAAAAAAGCGTATGAGGAGAGAAATCCGGATATCTCTGTTGTGCTGAGCGCACAAGAGGACGCCGTCCTGTATGGGGAAGCGGAAGACAGCGAGACGTATGACGTTTATTTAAGCTCATCTTTAGAAGTTCTGGAAACGCTTGCCCGAGAAGGAAAAGTAGAAGAGGAATCAATCCAGGCGATCGCGGAGGATCCCGTCGTGCTGATTCAGACGTACGGCGGAGACAGCAACGTCACAGGCTTCGACCAGATGTTAGAGGCGCAGGATTTTGCACTCGCACAGGAGGATACCTCTCTTGGCAAAGCTTCGAGAGAGGTTTTGGAAAGCGCCGGAATTTATGAGCAGGTAAAAGAGATGGACGTCAGCGAGGTGGGAAATGCAGACGCTGTGATGGCGGCGGTGAGTACGCGCAGCAGCGAACTTGGGATTGTATACGGGACAGACGCAGCCCGCGCCCAGGGGCTGGTGGAAGTGATAGCGGAAGCGCCTGAGGAAAGCGTTTCTGAGCCCGTACGCTATTACTGCGGCACGGGAAGCAAGACGGATGGAAGCAGAGCGGAAAATAGGGGAAAAGCTTCTGAATTTTTAGCGTATCTCGACTCAGAGGAGGCGGCCGACATTTTAAAAAAATATGGTCTTTCCTGCGATCAGCAGCCATAAGGCGCGCAGGAGGGAACCAAGGATAGCCAGAGAATCCTGCAAAAGCAGGATTCTTTTTTCGGCGTCACAGAAAACACGACAATGAAAAAAACAGCATATTGAACAGGAGACGCACAGATGAATATTTATCAGGAAGAACGAAAATTAAAAGAGCTGACAGACCGCTTTGCCGACCATCCGGATCAGCTCTCAGAAGAAGAAAAACAGTATCTTCACTTTCGGCTAAGACCTGCAGTGATGGCGATGATTGAGCGTGAAAATGTGCCGGGGCTTGAGCAGTGCGCGCGCATGGGGTGGATCACGGCGGAAAATATCCGAGATTTTGTTGACATTGCCAACAGAGGACAAAAGCCGGAGACGCTTAATTATCTGCTCGATTACCAGTACCATCATTTTGCAAGAGAGGACAAAAGATTTGAGCTGTGAGGCGGAAGAAAAAAGAAGAAAAAAAGAAGCGCTCGCCGAAAAGATCCTGACCCAGGCCAGAAATGAACTGTATTTGGAGATGCCGTTTTTAGACTGCGCGCTGGGAGAAGGGCGCTTTGAAAAAAGAGAGAAGATCCGCGGGATCGGGACAGACGCAGAGACGGTTTTTTATCAGGACGATCAGATTTTTGCGTGGTATCAGGAAAGCCGGACAAAAGTAAAACTGGCGTATCTTCACATGATTTTGCACGGAATTTTTCTGCACTGGCAATCGGTGCAGACAAAGGATCCCTTTTTGTGGAATACGGCCTGTGATTTTGCGGCGGAGTATGTGATTGACCAGCTCAAAATCAAAAAGACGCAGGATCCGGACTGGGAAGAAAGACAGAGGTGGTATGGTCTGTTTTTCCAGCGCCAGCAGAACATGACGGCGGAAAAAGCGCAGACATGGATGAGGGAACAATGCACGCAAAAACAAGCGCAGCGCCTATCCGTTTTGTTCACCCGAGACGATCACACATTCTGGTATCGGGACAAAGAGAGAGCGGAGGAAGAAAAAGAAGACAGCAAGGAACGCGCCGGCAGGGACGGAGGAAGAACTGCCAAAGAGGAGGCAGGGGCGCAAAGAGCAAAAGAAAGGTGGCGGCAGATCAGCCAAAAGACGCTGCTGAACTTAGAGCTGTTTGCAAAAGAAGGGGGAGCTAATACGGGCAATCTGAGACGGCAGATTTCCTATGCCAACCGAAAGCAGTACGATTACGGAAGCTTTCTGAGAAAATTTATGACAGTGAAAGAGGAGAGGAAGGTGGACATCGACAGCTTTGACTATGGCCTTTACCGGTATGGTCTGGAGAGGTACGGCAGTATACCGATTATAGAGCCGCTGGAATATAAAGAGGAAAAGAAACTGGAAGAATTCGTGATTGCGCTGGATACGTCCGCATCGTGCAGCCGCGGGCTGATTGAGCAGTTTCTGGCAGAGACGATGGCGATTTTGGAACAGGGGAATTTTTTTAAAAGGATTTGCCTTCATCTGATCCAGTGCGACAATGAAATTCAGGAGGACGTCTGTGTGACGGGCGCAGAAGAGTTTCAAAATTATCGGAATCATTTTGAGGCAAAGGGACTTGGAGGAACAGATTTCTGCCCGGTATTCTCCTACATAGACAGCCTCAGAGAAAAAAAACAGCTGCGCAATCTGAAAGGGATGATCTATTTTACGGACGGATACGGGAGATTCCCGAAGAAAAAGCCGGACTATGAAGCTGCATTCGTCTTTTTGCAGGAGGAGCCAAAAGACGTAAAGGTTCCGGTCTGGGCAGTCAAAATTTTGCTGGAGACAGAGACGCTGAGGAGGAAAATGGAGTGAATATTCAGGAGGCAAAGCAAGAGCTGATTCGCACGGTGAAAATCTATACAAGAAAAGATGAGACAGGACAGTACAAAATTCCGTTCATGCGGCAAAGACCTGTCTTCTTGCTGGGAGCGCCGGGAATCGGCAAGACCGCGATTGTGGAGCAGGCGGCAAGGGAATGCCAGGTGGGGCTGGTATCCTACACAATGACTCACCACACAAGACAGAGCGCAATCGGTCTGCCTGAGATCAGAGAGAAAACGTATCAGGGGCGGGCGTATACGGTGACCGACTACACGATGAGCGAGATTGTCGCGTCCGTCTATGAGAAAATGGAGGAGACAGGATGCGAAGAAGGCATTTTGTTCCTGGACGAGATCAACTGTGTCTCTGAGACGCTTGCCCCGGCGATGCTTCAGTTTTTGCAGTACAAAAGTTTTGGAAACCATAAAATTCCGCAGGGCTGGGTGATTGTCGCAGCGGGAAATCCGCCGGAGTATAACAGATCGGTCAGAGAGTTTGACCTTGCGACGATGGACCGCATGAGAAAGATTGAGATTGAGGCGGATTTTGACGCGTGGCGCTCTTATGCGGAGAGAAACGGAATCCACGGGGCGATCTTATCGTATCTGGACGCGAAAAAGGATCAGTTTTACCTCGTGGAGAATACGGCGGACGGTCTTGCGTTTGTGACGGCAAGAGGGTGGGAGGATCTCTCAGAGATGATCTGGGCGTGCGAAGAGATCGGAGAGACGCCGGGAGAAAGCCTGGTACTGCAGTACCTGCAAAGAGAGGAGACGGCGCACGGCTTTGCGCTGTATCTGGCTCTCTATTATAAATATAAAAAAGAATACGACATTGCAGGAATCTTAAGGGGAGAGGCAAATCAGGAGACGTACCGGAAGCTGGGAAACGCTCCGTTTGACGAGAGAATCAGCGTTGTGCATCACCTGACGGAGAAGTTAGAAGAAATCTTAAAAGAAGCGGTGGAGGAGGATGAGCTGACGTGCGCTCTGTACGAGGCTCTCAAAAAGATGAAGGCTCCGATTCTGGAAGAATCGAAAAGACAGACGTGGGAGCTGATAGAAGAATGGCGTCTTGAGAGAAAGCGAATCCTGGAGATCAAGGAAAACGCGAACCTGATAGAAGAAAGAGAAGTCAGGACAGAGAGAAGACTGCTTAAGATTGTGCAGGAGTATGAAGAGGGATGGAAAAAAAGAGGCGAACACGACAAAGAGAAAGCGTTTGCGTGGATCAAAGAGCAGTTTGAAAAGCAGGTGGACAAAAGAGCGCAGAAGATCCAGACAGGGAGCAGGGCGCTGGAATGCGGATTTTCCTTCATCGAGGAAATGTTCGGCTTAAGCCAGGAGATGGTCATCTTTGTGACGGCTCTCTCAAAGAGCTACGACGCAGTGCGCTTTATCAGTGAATTCGGATGCGACGCTTTCTTTGTGTATCACAGAGAACTGCTGTTTTCACAGACGCGCCGGGAGGTTCTAAAAGAGATCGCCGGATACCAAAAGTGATAAAAAATCGAAAAAACTTATAATTATGCTTGAAAAATTTCAGGAAGATGTTAGAATGATACTATGGTTCAGAAAATGAAAAACAGAAGCCGATAAGGAGGATATGTATCATGAAAAAATTAAAAGTAATGGCATTGGCAGCCGCAGTGATGGCAATGGCATGCGGCACAGTCGCTATGGCAGAGGAAAAAGAAGATCTGATTATCGCCACAGAGGCAGGTTTTGCACCGTATGAATATATGAAGGGCGATCAGATCGTCGGTGTGGATATCGATATCGCGCAGGCAATCGCGGACGAAATGGGAAGAAATCTGGTTGTCCAGAACATGGACTTTGACGCCGCTCTTCTGGCCGTACAGCAGGGAATGGTAGATTTTGCGATTGCAGGTATCTCCGTCAATGAAGAGAGAGAAGAGGCCATGGATTTCTCCGACCGGTATGTAGATTCCACAGAGGTAGTTGTCGTAAACAAAGAAAATCCGATGGTGGACGCTCCGACTTCAGAAGGACTTAAAGATAAAATCGTAGCCGTACAGCAGGGAAATATCGCGGACATCTGGGTATCGAATACGGAAAACGCAGAGCCGGCTGAGGTAGTGCGCTATACAAAATTTGCGATGGCAGCAGAGGATCTGAAAAACAATAAGGTAGACTGCATCATCATGGATGAGCTGCCGGCACAGGATCTTGTTTCCCAGAATCCGGAGCTGATGATTCTGGAGGGAGACCCTCTGTTCCAGGATCAGTATGCGATCGCTGTCCAGAAAGGCAACCAGGAAATGTTAGACGAGATCAACAAAGTGATCGCGCAGCTGAAGGAAGAAGGAAAGATTGACGAGTTCATCGCAAACCATACACAGGAAGAGGCGACAGACGCAGAAGCTGAGGCAGAGGCAGAATAAGCCCTGAAGAGATGAATTGACGGGACAGGCTGACAAAAAGGCAGCCGCAACGGTTTCTGACCGGCACAAAGAGAGGCGGCCGGGACGGAAACGGCACACAAAAAAGAGAAAGAGGGATGCTGCAAATCGATCTGCATCGGGAAACAACAGATCTGGTCTTGCAGCTCCTTTTATGGAAAGGATTATGCCATGGAATGGTTTCAGAACATTTGTCAGGATTTTTATAATGCGACAATCAGAGAAGACCGCTATCTGGCCTATCTGGAAGGACTGAAGGTCACAATTCAGATTTCGTTCTTCGCGGTGCTGGTCGGAATCTTGATCGGTCTGATTATCGCCACAATCCGTGTCTCCGCAAAACAGACAAAAAGCAGGATTTTGGCGGCGCTGTCAAAAATCTGCGGCGCGTATGTGACAGTATTCCGCGGAACGCCGGTTATGGTACAGCTGATGATTATCTATTTCTGGATTTTCAACACCCGGGGAGCCAACCAGATCTTGATCGGTACGGTCTGCTTCGGACTCAACTCCGGCGCCTATATCGCGGAGATCATGCGGGGCGGAATCGAATCGATCGACAAGGGACAGACGGAGGCAGGGCGCTCTCTCGGATTTAACGGGCTTCAGACGATGCGCTACATTATTCTGCCGCAGGCAGTCAAAAATGTGCTTCCGGCGCTTGGAAATGAATTTATTGCGTTGATTAAAGAGACTTCGGTTATCAGCACCATTGCAGTCAACGACCTGATGAAGATGGCAAGCTTTGTCACGAGCAGAACGTACAAGCCTTTGCCGCCTTATATCATTGCGGCTGTCATCTATTTTGTCATTGTCGTGCTGCTGACGAAGCTGCTGGGTATCTTTGAGAGGAGGCTGGCTAAGAGTGATCATTACTAAAAATCTGCAGAAGCGCTTTGGAGATCATGAAGTGTTAAAGGGGATTGATCAGCATATTGAGAAAGGGGAAAAGGTCGTCATCATCGGACCTTCCGGTTCCGGAAAAAGTACGTTTCTTCGCTGCCTGAATCTGCTGGAAGAGCCGACGGGAGGAGAGGTATGGTTTGAAGACACCAACATCACGGACCCGAAGGTGGACATCAACAAGCTGCGCCAGAAGATGGGGATGGTATTTCAGCAGTTCAACCTGTTTCCGCACAAGACGGTGATGGAAAACATCACGCTGGCCCCGATCAAGCTTTTGGGAAAATCAAAAGAGGAGGCGGAACAAAAGGCGAGAGAGCTGCTCAAGCGCATCGGTCTTGAGGAGAAGGCGGATTCTTATCCGAACCAGCTCTCAGGAGGACAAAAGCAGCGAATCGCGATTGCGCGCGCGCTTGCGATGAACCCGGATGTGATGCTCTTTGACGAGCCGACCTCCGCGCTGGACCCGGAGATGGTGGGCGAGGTGCTTGAGCTGATGAAAGAGCTGGCGGACGACGGCATGACGATGGTGGTCGTGACCCATGAGATGGGATTTGCCAGAGAAGTGGCGACGAGAGTCCTGTTTATCGACGAGGGAATTGTGAAAGAGGAAAACGAGCCGCAGGAATTTTTCAATCATCCAAAGGATCCGAGGCTTCAGGACTTTCTCTCAAAAGTATTATAAAAAAAGATGCTGTGGGATGGCGAACAACCGTTTTACAGCATTTTTTGTCATAAAAGAAATGAAAGTTGGATATCGCATCGTGTATTGTCATAGAAAATGGTACGATATTGTTTGCATAAAAAAATGACCTATATTATAATGGGAAAAGAAAAACAAAAGCAAAGGTGAAAACATTGAATTATACAGAAGCAGTAGAGTACGTGCTGAGCGTGCCGAAGTTTACGAAAAAAAATAAACTGGAAAATACGGTGGAGCTGATGGAACGGCTGGGAAGACCGGAGAGAAAGATGAAAATCATTCATGTGGCGGGGACAAACGGAAAGGGATCTGTCTGCGCATATCTTTCGTCCATTTTAGAACGCGCCGGAAAAAAGGTGGGATTGTTTACCTCGCCGCACCTGGTCAGAATCAACGAACGGTTTCAGATTAACCATCAGCCCATCAGCGACGCGCTTTTTCTGGAATCGTATGAAAAAGTGTGGAGCGCGATTGAGGGCATGGTGCGGGACGGATTTTACCATCCGACATACTTTGAAATTTTATTTGCGCTTTGCATGACAGCGTTTGAAAAAGAAAACGTAGAGTATGTGGTGCTGGAGACAGGGCTTGGCGGCAGACTCGACGCCACGAATATCGTGGAGCGCCCGGTCGCGGAGGTCTTAACGTCAATCAGCCTCGATCACACAGAGATTCTGGGAGACACGATTGAAAAGATTGCCTGGGAGAAGGCGGGAATCTTAAAAAAAGGAGTTCCCGTGATCTACGACGCCAACGAAAAAAAGGCGGAGACGGTGATTTTGCACAAAGCGCAGGAGATGGGAGCGGCCGCCTATCCGGTTGACCGGACGATGTGCGAGCTGCTGGAGAGGACAGACCGGAGCATCACGTATCGGCTTGCGAACCCGCAGTGCGCAGGATGGACCATCACGGTTCCATATGCTGCTTCTTATCAGGTTATGAACAGCGCAGTGGCCGCGACGGCAGCGCGCGTCATAAGCGAGCGGCTTGGTCTTTCAATTTCAGAGAAAACGGTCGCCGAGGGCATCGCCGGGACGAAATGGGAGGGCAGAATGGAGACGGTGCTTCCGGGAGTGATTGTGGACGGCGGTCACAATGCGGCAGGTATCCAGGAATTCGTCAAAACTGTCCGGGAGCTGGAAAAGGGAAGAAAGATCACAATGCTCTTCTCGGCCGTCGTAGAAAAAAATTATGAGAAGATGATCCAGGAGATCTGCGAGGGAGCAAATTTATCTTCCGTTGTGGTGACGGAGATTCACAATGACCGCATTGTGCCCGCAGAAGAACTGAAGCAGATTTTTGAGCGCTATACGAAGGCAAAGGTGACGGCGGTCCCCGATATCGCAGAGGCGTTTGAGGAGGCAATGAGAGAGAAGGAAGACGGGATGCTTTTCTGCGCAGGCTCCCTGTATCTGGTGGGAGAACTTAAAGGGATTTTAGAAACCGGAAAATACAGCAAAACACAGGAAGGAAAGGTGTGACAAGTCCGTATGATCAACTATGAAGAGGAGCTGAAAAAATTTCATCCAAGTCTGGATGTCAATGAGGCGGAGGACGCCATCTACAGCAGAGACCTGACGGATATCACAGATATCTTAAAAGAGATGCTACAGGAAGAAAACAGGAGAAGACAATAAGGAGAAATTATGCGGTGTATTTATTGCGGAACCCCCTTATCAGGGATTGATTACTGTACCGGTTGCGGGGCGGATATCACGGTCCTTAAGAGAATTGTCCGGATTTCAAATCTTTTATACAATGAAGGACTTGAAAAGGCGACAGTCCGGGACTTATCGGGCGCAGTAGCATGTCTGAAACGCAGCTTAAAATTTAATAAAGAAAATATCAATGCAAGAAATCTTCTGGGATTGGTCTATTTTGAAAGCGGAGAGGTAGTGGCGGCTCTGAGCGAGTGGGTCATCAGCAAAAATTTTCAGCCGGCGGAGAACCCTGCAAATGAATATATTGAGAAGCTTCAGGCGAATAAAAACAGACTGGACACGATCAATCTGACTATCAGAAAATATAATCAGTCGTTAATCTACTGCAGAGAAGACAACGAGGATATGGCGATTATCCAGCTGAAAAAGGTTTTGACACAAAATCCGAAGCTGATCAAAGGATATCAGCTGCTTGCCCTGCTCTATCTCAAGCGCAGAGAGTACGAGAGAGCCCGCAAGCTGCTCAAAAAGGCGATCCGGATTGACGCGACGAACACGACGACGCTGCGGTATCTAAAAGAGGTAGAGCTGGCGACGGGGATCACGACAAGCCTCGATGTGAAGCACAAAAAGAGATATGAAAAGGGATCGGACAGCAAAATGCCGGGGACAATCACATACAAAAGCGGAAATGAGATTCTGATTCAGCCCACGGCCTTTCGGGAGAGTTCTACAGCGGCGACTTTCTTCAACCTTTTTCTGGGAATCATTGTGGGCGCGGCGGTCATATGGTTTTTGGCGATCCCCGCAAACACGCAGAATGTCCACGATCAGATCAACCAGCAGGTGACGGACGCCAACACAAAGCTTGCCAGCGAGGCGTCGAAGGTGCAGAGCCTGGAAGAGGAGATCGAACAGTATCAGGCCCAGGTGGACCAGGTAAACGCGGCGAGAGAGGCGGCGGACAAAAAAGCAGAGGGATATGAATCTCTGCTGCAGGCAGCCGACTATCTGATTCAGGGAGATCAGGCAAGCGCGGCGTCCGCCCTGGAGAAGGTGGACGAGGAGAGCCTGGAGACAACGGCGCAGTCTCTGTACACCCATATCAATGACCAGGTCAAGAGCGTTCTGTTCCAGCAGTATTATCTGAACGGCGGAAACTACATTGTCTCCGGGGACTATGACAGCGCGATTGAAGAGCTGACAAAGGCGGTGAAGGCGGATCCGGATCAGTATGACGGCTATTTCCTGCTCGGCATGGCTTACTACTATAAAGGAGACACCCAGAATGCCAACAAGACATTCCAAAATGCCATTGAGAAATTCCCGGATCACGCCGCAGAGCTTCAGCAGTATATCAGCGGCGACATGACGGGAGCTACGATCGATACGACTGGAGGCGAAACGGAAGCGACAGACGAGACGGGCGGCGAGACAGGCGGCGAGCCTGTGGTTACAGACCCGACCGGCACGGATCCGTACGGCAATCTGATCGGATGAGAGAAAAACAGAAGAAAAATCTCGCAGGACAGGGGACTGACACAAAGGAGAAAGGATTCTTTGTATCAGTCTCTTTTTTCTTTTCAGCTTTTTGGAACAGGCGGAAAATAGGGGAGCATTCAGAAAGGGGATTCAGGAATGGAAGAGTATTTCAAAGTGACAGGACGAAATCTGACCATTATCATGCCTTGTGAATTAGATCATCACAACGCAGAAAAATTGAAGACGGGCGCAGACCGCATCATTCAGAGCAGGAATATCCGAAGCATTGTGTTTGACTTTGGAAAGACAAATTTTATGGACAGCTCAGGGATTGGAATGATTATGGGCAGATATAAGATGATTCACTTTATGGGGGGAAAGGTCATGGCAATCCGGGTGAATCAGAGAATCAGAAGAATTCTGACACTTTCCGGCGTCTATAAAGTAATGGAGATCTATGAAGGTCTGCCTCAGCAGTCCAAATTATCATAAGGGGGATTCACAATGAAGGACACGAACGAAATGAAACTGGAATTTGACAGCAGATCCTGCAATGAAGGATTTGCCAGAGTAGCTGTCGCTTCTTTTTTGTCGCAGCTTAACCCGACGCTTGAGGAGGTAGCAGACGTCAAGACCGCGCTCTCAGAGGCCGTTACCAATGCGATCATTCACGGATATGAGGGAAGAGTAGAAAAGGTTTATATCGAATGCCAGATCAAGGACAGGGAAATGACAGTGGCAGTTATCGACCACGGATGCGGAATTCCGGATGTGGAAAAAGCGATGGAGCCCCTTTATACGACAAAAGGAGAAGAAGAACGCGCCGGCATGGGCTTCGCCTTTATGGAGGCGTTTATGGATGAGGTTTTTGTGGAGTCGGAAGTCGGAAAAGGTACAAAGGTGACGATGAAAAAGAAAATCAACCGTGTACCGCATCAATTTGAGGAGTGAAAGGACGGCCGCATGGAGCATACCCTGGCATTAATTCAACAGGCACACGAAGGAGATAAAAATGCAAGGGAACAATTGATTCAGGAAAACATGGGGCTTGTCTTTATGATCGGAAAACGGTTTTTAGGACGCGGACATGAGATGGAAGATCTGTGCCAGATCGGGAGCATTGGATTAATCAAGGCAATTGACAAGTTTGACCCGTCCTTTGAGGTGAAATTTTCGACATACGCAGTTCCGATGATAGCAGGAGAGATGAAACGATTTCTTCGGGATGACGGGATGATCAAGGTCAGCCGTTCGCTCAAGGAAATCTCCTATAAAGTCTGTCAGACAAGAGAGGCTCTGGAAAAAAGAATGAAGAGAGAGCCGACAATCGAGGAGATGGCACAGGAAATGGGGATGGAGCGGGAGGAAATCGTGATGGCGATGGAAGCTTCCGCAGAGATTGAATCGCTCTCAAAGACGATCTATCAGGGGGACGGAACGGCTATCTGCCTTATGGACAGGCTGGAGGAAAAAGAAAACGAAAACGAGAAGGTGTTAAACCGTCTCTTGCTGGAACAGCTGCTTAAGACATTGGACAAAGAGGAATATGAGCTGATCAGGCTGCGCTATTTTGAAGACCGGACGCAGGTGGAGGCGGCAGAGCGACTGGGGAAAACTCAGGTTCAGATTTCCAGAATGGAGAAAAAGATTTTAAAAAAGCTAA
>CAWVKK010000043.1:0-26237 GCA_963929865.1 uncultured Eubacteriales bacterium
AAAATCAATTTTTTTAGCCGGTTTTTCCTCTGCTGCAACAGATTTTTCCGCCTTAACCTCGCCCTTTTTCGGGTCAAGTGACTTCATTGTGGGGAATAACAGAACATCCCGGATCGCTGCGGAGTCCGTCAGCAGCATCACCATTCTGTCGATTCCGAAACCGATTCCGCCTGTCGGAGGCATACCGATTTCCAGAGCGTTTAAGAAGTCCTCATCCGTATGGTTGGCCTCCTCGTCTCCCTGCGCGAACTGTTCTTCCTGTGCCTGAAAGCGCGCTCTCTGATCAATCGGGTCGTTTAACTCCGAGTAGGCGTTCGCCATCTCCCATCCGTTCATAAAAAACTCAAAGCGCTCTGTGTACTCCGGATTTTCTGGTTTTCTCTTTGTCAGAGGTGAAATTTCAACCGGATGATCCATCACAAACGTAGGCTGAATCAGATGCTCTTCCGCGTATTCCTCGAAAAACAGATTTAAGATGTCGCCTTTTTTGTGTCTCTCTTCATATGCGATGTGGTGTTTCTCTGCAACAGCTCTCGCCTCTTCCAGCGTGTGAATTTCATTAAAGTCAACGCCTGCGTATTTCTTTACGGCGTCCACCATGGTAATCCTCTCAAACGGTTTTCCGAGATCCATCTCGATTCCGTTGTAGACAATCTTTGTCGTTCCCAGGACGTCCTGCGCCACGAAGCGGTACAGATTTTCCGTCAGGTCCATCATCCCTTTATAGTCTGTGTAAGCCTGATACAGCTCCATCAGCGTAAATTCCGGATTGTGTCTCGTGTCAAGCCCTTCGTTGCGGAATACGCGTCCGATCTCATACACTCTCTCGAGTCCGCCCACGATCAGTCTCTTGAGATACAGCTCAAGGGAAATGCGCAGCTTTAAGTCTTCGTCCAGCGCATTAAAGTGCGTCTCAAACGGGCGTGCGGCAGCGCCGCCTGCGTTTGCGACCAGCATCGGCGTCTCTACCTCCATAAAGCCCTGTCCGCTTAAATACTTGCGGATGCTGCTGATGATCTGAGAGCGCTTAATAAACGTATCTTTTACCTCCGGGTTCATGATCAGATCCACGTATCTCTGGCGGTAGCGCAGATCTGTGTTTGTCAGACCGTGGAATTTCTCCGGCAGAATCTGAAGACTCTTTGAGAGCAGCGTCACGTTGGAGGCATGGATCGAAATCTCACCTGTTTTTGTCTTGAAGACTTCCCCTGTCAGACCGATGATATCGCCGATATCCAGTTTCTTAAAATCTTTGTATGCTTCCTCTCCGATGCTGTCTCTCGCAACATAGGACTGAATATTTCCCTTTAAATCAGCAACATTGCAGAAAGATGCTTTTCCCATCACGCGCTTTGACATCATACGCCCGGCGATGGTTACGGTTTTTCCTTCCAGCTCTTCAAAATGCTCTTTGATCTCTGTGCTGTGATGTGTCACATCAAATTTTGTGATCTGAAACGGATCTTTTCCGTTTGCCTGCAGCTCCGCCAGTTTTTCGCGGCGCACCTTCAATAACTGATTAATATCCTGTTCCTGTACCTTCTTCTGTTCAGCCACTTTTTCCACTCCTTAATTTTTAATCTGAGCCTTCCATGCCTGTCTTCTGAGCGCATGTCCGGCGCGCATTTTTTAGATCGATCTCTGAATTTCCAGGACGCGGTACTGAATGATCCCGGCCTGCGTCTCAACTTCTACCAGGTCGCCTACTTTTTTGCCCATCAGCGCCTTGCCTACGGGCGACTCATTTGAAATTTTTCCCTGAAGACTGTTGGCCTCGGAGGAACCTACGATCTTGTATTCCATCTCTTCTTCAAACTCTATATCATAGAGCTTTACCGTACATCCCACGTTGATTTTTTCAAGGTCTACCTCGTCTTCTACGACAACCTCTGCATTTTTCAGGATTTTTTCAATCTCTTCAATTCTCGCCTCGATATCTCTCTGCTCGTCTTTTGCCGCATCGTACTCTGCATTTTCCGAGAGGTCTCCCTGCTCTCTGGCCTCTTTAATTTTTCCGGCAACTTCTTTTCTTTTTACCACTTTTAAATCATGCAGTTCTTCTTCCAGAGCCTTTAACCCCGCATACGTCAATAAGTTTTTCTTTTCTTCCATAATTCTTTTACACCCTTCCTGAAATTCCATCTTTTCAATATTTGCGTATCATATTTTAAAAAATGACCGCATCTTGTATAATTTTCTCGTCTTTCTGCCGAACGGCAGATTTTCTCTTTGTCTGCAATATTCACTGATTATAGAACAACATTTCTCTCTTGTCAAGAATTGCCGGACATCCTTTCTCGCCTTGTCTGAACGCGCCCCTGCTGTCCTCTCACGCGGTCTGTCTTCTCCGTCATATGCCCATGATCAGTTTCTCGATCTCTTCCATTGTCTCCGCCTGGTTGATCCGGTTTCTCAGCTTTGCCGAGTGCGGATATCCGACTGTATACCATGCGATGTGCTTGCGCATCTCCCGGATTCCCGTAAAGTCTCCCTTATAGGAGATCTGCATCCTCGCGTGGCGCAGCATCATCTGTTTAACCTCGTCAATTCCCGGCTTTTCCAGCTTTTCTCCCGTCTCCAGATAGTGAGCGATCTGCCTGAAGATCCACGGATTGCCCTTTGCCGCTCTTCCAATCATCACCGCGTCGCATCCGGTCTGTTCGAGCATCGCCTTTGCCGTCTCCGGCGAGACGACGTCGCCGTTTCCGATGACCGGGATCTTTACCGCCTGTTTTACCTGACGGATGATGTCCCAGTCTGCCTTCCCCGAATAGTACTGCTGCCTTGTTCTCCCGTGAACAGCAATCGCGGACGCGCCGCTCTGCTCCGCGATCTTTGCCACCTCCACCGCATTGACGCAGGATTCCTCAAATCCCTTTCGGATCTTGACCGTCACCGGCTTTTTGATGGCTCTCACCGTCTTTTCCACAATCTCCCCGATCAGCCTGGGATTTTTCATCAGCGCGCTGCCCTCGCCGTTGTTGACCACTTTGGGGACCGGGCAGCCCATATTTAAATCCAGAATGTCGAACGGTCTGTCCTCAATGCTTTTTGCCACCTCGCTGATCAGATCGGGGTCTGAGCCAAACAGCTGGAGGGAAATCGGGTGTTCCCTATTGTCGATCTCCATCAGGTTTTCTGTATTTTTGTTGTGAAAGGAGATCGCTTTAGCGCTCACCATCTCCATGCTAAGCAGCCCAGCTCCCTGCTCTTTGCAGAGCAAACGAAACGGCAGGTCTGTCACACCTGCCATCGGAGCAAGAATTACCTGGTTTTCCAATTCTACTGTTCCTATTCTGAGTCTCATATTTTTTCTCCCAGAAAGAACACTTTATAATACATCTCGAGCGACTCCAGCAAATCTGTCTTTTCCCTCTGGAGTTCTTTTATCTTTAAAACGCTTCCTATATCGTCGTACATAAAGTCGTTTTCATTTGCCTCCGTGTGGAAGCAAAGTGTTCCGTCCTCTTCAAACTCCAGCGTCAAAACGCCTCCTATTTCATGTACGTACAAAACGCACATGATTTTTAATTCTTCCTTTACTCGTTCCGGCAAAGAAGCAAAATCTCCGTTTAAATAAAATTTTTCCTCATAAGCGCTTGCGCCGCAAAGTACCACTTTCCCTGAATACATGTTTCTTCCTTCCTACTTCCTATACATATCCATAGACGCCGCGGACAGAAACCTCTCCCGCATAGACGACCGCCGTCTCGCCGCTGTCCTTTTTTACAATCAGTTCGCCGTTTTTGTCAATTCCGAGCGCGGTCCCCGTATACTTTCCTTTCGGATCCTCCACACAGACCTTCTCGTTTCTGTTAATCAAGAGACTGTGGTATTCTTCCATAAGCAGGGATAAGTCTTGCGTCTTCAAAAATTTTTCATAGCAGTCTTCAAATTCTTCCATGCACCTGCTGATTAGATCAGCGCGGTGAAATCTCCTGCCTGTCAGGCTTTGGAGAGAAGCTGCAATGTCCTTTAATTTTTCCGGGAATGACTCAATATTTACATTGATTCCCACTCCGATCGCCACATAGTGAATGACGTCCGGCTCCGCGCTCATCTCCGTCAAAATGCCGCAGATCTTTTTTCCCTGCGCGACGATATCATTTGGCCATTTAATTTTGGCGTCGATTCCTGCCGCTGCGGAACACGCTCTCGCGGCGGCGATTCCCATGACCAGCGTCATCATAGACGCGTGAGCGGGAGGAATCTTCGGTTTTACGATCAGCGTCATCGCAATCGCCGAACCCGGCGGGGTTTCCCAGGTTCTTCCTCTTCTTCCTCTGCCTTCATACTGATCTTCGGTCAGTACCAGCGTTCCGGACGCAGCTCCGTCTTCCGCTATTTTTTTTGCATAATTATTTGTGGAGTCTGCTTTTTCCAGGCATACGATCGTCCGTCCCGCCCATTTTGTCTTCATTCTGCTTGCCACTTCTTCTGCCGTAATCTTGTCGGGATAGCTGAGAATGCGGTATCCTTTACGGGATACCGCCTCAATCTCATATCCTTCTTCTTTTAGCTGCCGTATCACTTTCCATACGGCTGTCCTTGAAACTCCAAATCTGACGCACAATTCCTGACCGGAAACGTAATCGCTCCTTCCCAAAAGAGCATGTAAAATCTTTTCCTTCACGGTCTCCCCTCCAGTATATAAATCACCTGATAAAGAAAAATTCCAAGGCAGACGGCGGCAAGGAGCAGAAAAAGAATACCTGCTATCTTATGTCTGCGCGCAAACGCAATTCCGGCAAGGGAACCGTTTAAAATGCTCCCGCTTCCGATGGCGATCCAGAAGAAATAAAAAGTGTTTATCAAGTCAAGCAGTCCCAGCCCCAAAAACAGAATGACAATCAGACCGGCAGCGCTTCCGACCGCTGCGTAATCCAGCTCTCCTCTTTCTTCTTTTTTCTGCATAGATCTCCCTTATCAGTTTTCTCCCAGCGTTGCCACCATCACAGCCTTAATCGTATGCATACGGTTTTCTGCCTCGTCAAAGACAAGTGACCTCTCGGATTCAAACACTTCCTCTGTGACTTCGTTTCCTTTTACAGCTGGCAGACAGTGGAGGAAAATGGTGGTATCCTTTCCTGTCTTTTTCATCAGCTCCGCATTGACCTGGTACGGTTTTAGCAGCGCCACTCTCTCCGCCGCCTTGTCCTCTTCTCCCATGGAGCACCACACGTCTGTGTAGATGGCGTCCGCATCTTTTACGCCGTCTGTCGACTCTGTCAGAGTGATGGTGCTTCCGGACTCTTTTGTATATCCCTTGCACAGTTCAATCAGCTCTTCCTTTGGCCACAGACACTTCGGAGCAATGATCGTAAAATGAATTCCCATCTTAGAGCATCCGATCATCAGGCTGTTCGCCATGTTGTTTCTTCCGTCTCCAAGATAGACCAGACGCAGTCCGTTCAGATATCCAAAATGCTCTTTCAGGGTGAGCATGTCGGCCAGAATCTGAGTCGGATGGTAGTCGTCCGTCAGACCGTTCCAGACGGGAACTCCTGAATATTTTGCGAGTTTTTCTACATTTTCATGCAGAAATCCGCGGAATTCAATCGCGTCAAACATTCTTCCCAGCACTCTTGCAGTATCCTCCACGCTCTCTTTGTGTCCAAGCTGGATATCGCTTTTTCCAAGGTACTCCGGATGACCCCCTTCATCCACGCACCCGATCGTAAACGCACATCTCGTTCTCGTCGATGGTTTTTCAAAAATCAGGGCAATATTTTTTCCTTTTAAACTGCTTCCCAAAATGCCCTGTTTCTTTTTTGCCTTTAAATCAGCGGCAAGATCCAGCAAATACCCGATTTCTTCACTTGTAAAATCCTTAAGCGTCAAAAAGCTGCGTCCTTTTAAATTCATAATCCTTTCCTCCATCTGTTTTTCAGCTCGAAACAGTCCTCTCTTCCACTGTACTTTCGCTGATTTATCGCCTTATATGCGTTACATCATACCACTCTTCGCATATTTCTTCAAGAATTTTTTACTCTTCCTTCGCCACCTCCACGACGGATTTTACGAGTCCCGCCACGTTTTGCAGTTCCGATGGAATGATAATCTTGGTGGCCTTGCCGTCTGCCACCTGTCCCAACGTTTCCAGGCTCTTTAAGGCAAGAACCGCCTGATCCGCTCCGGCTTCCTTCAGAAAGCGGATGCCGTCAGCTTTTGCCTGCTGTACCTTTAAAATCGCCTCCGCCTGACCTTCTGCTTCCCGGATCATCTTTTCCTTCTCCGCTTCCGCCCTTAAAATAGCGGCCTGTTTTTCCGCCTCTGCGTCCAGAATTGCGGACTCCTTTTTTCCCTGCGCTACCAGAATCGTCGACTTCTTCTCGCCCTCGGCCCTTAAAATCGCTTCTCTTCGCTCGCGCTCCGCTTTCATCTGTTTTTCCATAGCGTCCTGAATCGCTGCAGGCGGAATGATGTTTTTAAGTTCCACGCGGTTTACCTTGATCCCCCATGGGTCCGTCGCAATGTCCAGCGACGATCTCATTTTTGTGTTGATCGTCTCTCTCGACGTCAGCGTCTCATCAAGTTCCAGATCTCCGATGATATTTCTCAGAGTAGTTGCCGTCAGATTTTCGATCGCCATCAATGGATTTTCCACCCCGTACGTAAAACGCTGCGGATCTGTGATCTGAAAAAAGATAACCGTGTCGATCCGCATCGTAACGTTATCCTTTGTGATTACAGGCTGCGGCGCAAAGTCGACAACCTGTTCTTTTAAATTGACTCTCTTTGCAATTCTCTCAAAGAACGGCCATTTCCAGTGGAGCCCGACTCCCCATGTAGCGCGGTATGCGCCGACTCTCTCCACAATCATGGCATGTGCCTGCGGCACTACCTTGATACACGAAATCAAAATCATCAGCAGGATGAAAACAGCAATCCCTGTCACAATAAATCCCGCCGAATTTCCGCTTTCAAAAAATCCCATATTGTCTCCTCCTTCTAATCCTTCTTTTTTCAGCACGGCTGCCGGCTTTCCTGTTTTCTCACGATCAATTTCACTCCGCTGATTTTTTCTACCACCACCTTCTCTCCTTTTGGAATCTGAGTTTCCTCTTCCTCCGATCTCGCCGTCCAGATCTGCCCTTGAATCTGCACCTGCCCGGTGCTGTCCAGATTTGAAATGTCCTCCGTCACAATCCCTGTCTGTCCAATCAGGCTGTCCGCGTTTGTTCTGACTGCATTTTTGTTGATATATCGGACGGCAAGCGGTCTGGTAAAAATCAGCAGTACGGCGGATACCCCGAAAAACACAAGCGCCTGCGCCCAAAGCTGACCTCCGATCAGCGACACAGCAAATGCTGCCAGCGCTCCTCCCGCAAACCAGATCGTTGTCAGTCCCAATGTGGCAATCTCGATCAGCAGAAGCACAACAAGAAAGCCCAGCCACCAAATCGATTCCATCTGCATCTCTTTCCCTCCCATCTGCTCTATTTTTTGTCTGTTTTGTTGTTTTTTGTGATTAATGACCGGCATGATACATTCTGATCTCATTTATCATTACCTCAAATTTTTTTTCATTCTTTTTTTCCATTTTATTCTGTTTTTGAGATGATTTCTTCTTTTGACCTGAATTTGTTTGATTTTGCGCACCTATCTCAAATATTTTTATTCCCCGCCTCTCTATTTTGTATATTTCATCCAAAAACCAACATATTTTCCCCTTCTCTTTTGTTGACATTTTACTTTTTTCCAGTTAAAATCGGTTCTATCCAATCAATCTTCTGTAATTCTACATTTTCGCGAAAACATCATTACAGACCCCAAATTTCACAGATCTATAAAGGAGGTCTTACTTTTATGAAGAAAAAATCTGCGTTACTTTTCGTACTCGGACTTACCGCAGGCTGTTTGCCGACGATTGCCCAGGCTGAGTCTTCTGACGCTTCCCAGTCTGCTGTACCTGTCTTAAGCGTGGAAAGTCATCTCCGCGGAAGTGCTTACACAAACGGAAAAAGCACGTTAAAATATCACTTGCATACAGACGTATCTTATGCCGACGATTCAAACGCTGTCTTTACGCTGACTATGCCGGATGGCAGCGAAATTGACGACAGCAAAATTGACTGCAGCAGCGCGTCTGTTTCCCTGTCGCAGGGAGACGGCTACTATTCTTCTGAATACGTATTGCTTGCCGCAGCTCTGGACGGAGAATGGCAGGATGGTCAGTATATCTACACACTTTCTGACGGAGATTTTGAGCTGAATCTTGATCAGTATCCTCTTGTGGACCTGGACAGCGGCCGTGAATGGAGCTGCCTTGGCGGAGACGGTGCCGGAAACTATCATTTTAATCTGACAGTAAGCGGTATTGTCTATGACGGCGAAATGGTGGAAGCTCAGACATTTCCTCTCGATATCTCTGTCTATGGATACAATTACAGCGAAGACGCCATAAATCTGTACGGCGAAACCGGAACGCCGCCCATTTCTCCTGAATTTGCTTCTCTGGAAGAAAAAGCGGACGTCTCTGTACCGTCATCGGCACAGCCGGTTTGGACCTGGATTGGGGCAGGGGATATCCCGATTTTATGCGATCATCTCGCGGATGATTTTTATATCACCTGGGATGCCGACAGCGATGCTTCCGGTTTAACCAGCTCTGACATCACCGTGATACTAACCGGACAGTACGGTGATATGCTCATTCTTGAACCGGAAAAAGATTATTTTGTACAGTCTTCCAGAACCGAAACCCAGATTGCTCTGACTTATCAAAATTGGGCGTTCACTCCTGTCTACACTTCCATGACCATAGAGGTAAATGGTGAACACGCTTCTGCTTCTGAGACATTTGATATTGCAAGCGTCTACGTCTATGAAGCACAGCAAGGCGGCGGAGGTCAGACGGTCGACGGCACAGTAACCGCCTACAGTTTTTACGGGCTTGCCAATCTGGAATCATGGGAACAGCTGATGTCACCTGCCATCTACCTTCTAACCTGCGAACAGGACGGCGTCATTATGTACTATACGCAGGAGAAAGACGGCACGCCAAGTCTTACAGATGATATCACGAAAGCATTTCAGTTTGACGCTTCCGGACCGGAAGAGCGCAATCAGCAGTTGATCGGAAATACCCTTTATATCACGGCTAGAAGAGATATGCGGGAGATCGAAAAGACCATCGGTGACGAGACGATTTCCTTTACGCAGCTTTATCCGGGACGGGATTCCGGCGTAAACGGCGGCGGAAGCCTTTTAAGCCCAAGTGATTGTGATCAAAGTCTGCAGCCGGAAGCGGGATATGCAATTCCGTGGGGAACAGACAACTGGATTACTAATGAAAAATGGGCATGGCAGACCGGCGTAGAGCAAGGATGGACCGGTATCTCAATCACGCCGTACACTGGAAAATTTGAGTGGGAAATTCCTCTTGGTTCCTCTGAACAGTTCAGCGCTTCTCTGAACGGTGAGGATGTCGATGTAATCTGGCAGATTGTTGGAGATACAGACGAAGGAACTTCCGTCTCAGAAAACGGGCTTGTCACTGTCTCGGAAACCGAATCGCACTCCTCCTTTGCCGTAACAGCGGCGGATCAGGAAGGTCGTCTTGGAACTGTAACGATCAAAGTGGCTTCTCCGGAATAGAAGAATCTTATTCTTTCCTCATTTTGATTTATTCGGGGCATCATGATGGAATCATGATGCCCTGTTTTTTTCCGGAATTCGGATTTTCGCAGCCATCCCCTTTGTCTGCGCCTCCAAAGAAATGGTAGAGCGATTGTCAAAAAAATCGTTCAGACGATATGCGATGCTTCTCAGTCCGATTCCCTTTTTTCCCGATTCAAACGGCTGTTTCAGTTCTCTCTCAATTTGTTTTATTTTTTCCTCAGAAATTCCCTCTCCGTTATCTCTTACTTCTATTTCCATTTCCTGATTTTGTATCTTACGGATATGAATCTGAATCAGCCCTCCGCTTCTGCAATTTTTCAGACCATGCGCCAATGCATTTTCTACCAATGGCTGCAGAATCAGCGCCGGTATCTCCTGTTCTGCGCACTCTGCGTCGCATATCACCTCAAAAGAAATTCTTTTTCCAAAGCGGAGCTGCTGAATTTTTATATATTCCTTTGTGTGTTCCACTTCCTCACGAATCGAAATGGTTTTTCCAATGTGATCTAGAAATGTTCTCAGAAATTTTGCAAGTTGCAAAGAATATTCCTCCGTCTTATGCGCCTCCTCGATAAAAGCAAGGCTTGTCAAAGTACTCAGACAGTTAAACAGAAAATGAGGGCTGATCAAAGACTGCATCAGACAGATTTGCGCCTGATTCAGAGATACTTTTGTCTGCATGTTTTCCATTTCCAGCTTGTGAAGTTTTTGGGAGACTGTAATTTTCTCCTGCAGCTCATCCATCTGCTGCCTGATAGTTCCCGCCATCTCATAGAACGCTTCCGTCAGCAAAGCGGTCTCTGCGCACCTCGTCTTTAAAAGCTTTTTTTCCTCAAGTTCTCCATAATTTCTGACCATCATCTGCCGCACTTTTTCCGTCAGGCTAATGATAGGCGCGGAGATATCATCAACAAACTTTTTTCCCTTCCAAAATCCTGCCGCACAGACCAGCGCCCCCAAAATCAAAAAGATCTCTTCCTTCCGCCTCCACTCCTTACTGCTTTCATGGATGCTTTCCGTGATGATTTCTTTTTCAAATGGCTGCAAGGTCTCGTAACTTGCCAGAGTCATCCGGTACCGCTCCATGGTCTCGCTGTAATATTGAAATTGTTCCTCTGTGTCTGCCGTCTTCATCTGTTCCAAAAGTACAGCAATTGACTCCAGGTAAGATCCGGCAATATACACATGGTCGGTAAACTGCGGATGGTCAAACGCTGCTTGGAGCTGTAAAGAACTCTCTTTGATCTGTGTGCAGAATTGTTTCACCTCTTCTGCCGTAATCTTATCAGAATGGTTAAAGTAAGCCGTCACAGCTTCCTGAAGCGTCTCGATCGTCTCCTTGTAAGAATCGTAGAAAAGCTGCAGCTCCAGCGTTTCATTCAGCTGCGTTATCGTTCTGTTGTTGCTGTATGCTGCCAGGAGTTGAAATAGAAGCATCATTGCTAAAATTGTTCCTATCATGCAGAGCATCATCTGTCGTATAGATCGCTTTTTCATGATTTCCTTCCCTCTGATAATCTGTAATACGATATCCTGTGAATCGTTTAAAGACTTCCAAAAAATATTTTTTGCTGTAATATCCGCAGGCTCTGGCAATTTCATCTGCATCGCTGACCCCTGCGTCCAGCATTTCTTTTGCGTGTTCCATCCGTATCTCTGTCAGTACGCGCACAAAGCTCTGTCCCGTTTCTTGTTTGAAAAGATGGCTGAAATATGTCTCATTGAGTCCAAGCTCTGCCGAGACGGCGGCTCTTGAGATATCCTCCGAAAAATGACGCTTCATCCATGCAACGGCGAACAAAATTTTATTTTTCTCCTCTGTATTGTGCTTTGCGGCACTTTCTTTATTCTGTTTCTTCAGCCATTTTTCCAGCTTTCCGTATGGCTTTTCTCCCTGAAGCAGTTCTAGGAGTTCCAAAAGATCTGCGCTATGGTCAAGTGCGCAGATCGCGTCAAAAAGCACAGAGACGCATCCCCAATATTGTTTTGTCTCCTGTGCCTTTCTTCGAAACATCCGGGTAAAATTTTCCGCATTGTTCTCTCTTAGACGCTGTTCCCATTTTCTGCACAGCTTTTTTCCATTTACCCGATCCGTCTCATTTTCCCATGCAGTCGGTTCCATCCAGACTCCCTCTTTTTTCTTCTTAATCGTCCTTACTATTCTGTCGCAAATCTCTCCCAGCTGTTCATATGTCGCCGCCGGAATGCTCACAACAATCCTTCCCTCTTTTATTTTTCTGCTGAGAATCTTCATCCCTGTCTGTAAAATCACGATCAGTTCCGATTGTTCCACCCAAAGCCGCGGATGTAAAAAAAGAAATGTCACTTCTTCTACTTTCCCGCAGACGGTCCAAAAATATTTGGACCATATGCCGGCCGTATCCGTATCTTTAAAAATTTCCGGGACATCTCTGCCTGCAATGCCTGCTACGTACACATTCAGCCTGCCATTTTTCTCCCAGTGATATGCCTCCTCTAAAGTCAGTTTTGGATATCTTCCTTTCATGATATCTGACACTAAGTACTGCTCTGCGTAGCAAGATACAATACTGCTGCTGATCTCTTTTTCCCTCTGTTCTTTGTCTCTCCTGAGCAATTCCATGCATTTATCTATAGCTTCTTTTAATTCTTTCGCGGCAACTGGTTTGAGCAGGTAATCCGTCACTCCCAGCGTAAGTGCCTGGCGGATGTAGTCTGACGTATCATACGCTGTGATAATTAAAATTTTTCCGGCGAACTTCTGTTCCACCAAAAAGTGTATCAGCTCCAGCCCTGAAATTCCCGGTATATTGATGTCTACCAGCGCAATGTCCGGTTTTCTTTCCGCGCATATCCTTTTTGCCTCTATCCCATCCTCTGCCGTCAGAATTTCAAGCTTATCCTGGTATATCTTTTTCACATTTCCGCACAGCGCAATCTGTTCCAGCGGTTCATCTTCTACAATCAGTACACGCCCTATCTTTGTTTCTGCCATCTCTTATCCTCCAGACTCACTCTCTTCCCGAGCAAGCAGCATAAAATCCACATAATATTGTTTCTCTTCCAGCTCTTTTCCCTCTAGCAGTCCGCGCATCTTCTCCACCGCCAGCTTTCCCATATTATAATTGTCCTGGACCAGAAGCGCCCGGATTGTCTGATTTTCTAAATATTCTTCCGCTGATTCAGATTCTCCGAACCCAATCAGAGAAATTTCCTCCGCAAGTTCCATCCGCAAAAGAATTTCTGCTGCCTGAATCGTACAGGAAGGGTCAAACGATACCAGCCATCTTGCTTCTTCTGCGCTATTAAGCGCCCTCCATATACCCATCAGACGTTCTTCACTGTCTTCTTCCAGAGAAACCATCGAAACTGCGGTCTCCATCCCAGCTTCCTTCACAGCTTTCAAAAAAGCCTGCTTTCTTTTTTCAACCGCGCCGGATGCCTGGACATTGATCGCCAGAATCTTTTCTCCCTCCTTGCGGTGTTCTGCCAGATATGTTCCGAGCTGATATCCTGCCTTCTCATTGTCAATTCCAACGAAAGCATCGTAGTATGCTTCTCCGATATCCGTATCTATAACCACAATCTTTTTCCCTTGTTCTCTCGCCATCCGAATATCTGCGAGCAGCTTTTCATTTGCATCGTCTGACGTAAACAAAATCATGCCGTCGCCCTGTGCCAGCAATGCCATTTCAAACCGCTCCTCAATTCCGTGAGAATCGTCTGAGGAATACTCCGAGAGCGCTATCTGAAAAGTGTCTGCTCCGTCATGGATCCCGTTCCATACCTGCTGCCAGAAATCTGTCGCGCGGATCTTATTATTTGCCGGAAGGATCGCCGCCACACGATATGTTTTTTCTTCCTGTTCAGATCTTCCGCGCTGACAGCCGGTCAAAACGCTGAAAAAAATCATCGCGGCGATCAGCCATACTATTTTTTTCACATCTGTTTTTCTCCTCTGTGCTAAATTTTTTATCTGTTCCTTCATCGATTCCTTTTTCTGAAAAAAAAATCAGGACGCCGCTTTCACAGCATCCTGATCTCCTGTCATTTTTAATAGAACTGATGATCTCCGATCACCATGCCCTGTCCTGATCCCGTATTAAAGTACAGCGCTCCGCCGACTGGATTTTCTCCGTTCAGCGCTGCCTGAGCCGCCTGCACGCATTCATCCGGCACGCCGTTTGCGAGCGCGCTTGCCAGCGACCCGTTTGACGCCGGTGTAAACTGTCCGCTCTGATAGATGACGTCATAGATGGTGTCCGGGAAAGAGCTGCTTGCCACACGGTTTAATACGACTGCTCCGACTGCCACTTTTCCGTCCCACGGCTGATTTCCTGCCTCGCAGTAGATGATGGCTGCCAAAAGAGCAAGATCATCTGCACTGACGTCAACGGCAGGCTCTGTCTCTTCAACCGGCTCCTCGTATACCGGAGGCTCTGTCTCATACACTGGTTCCTGGTATACTGGAGGCTCCGTCTCATATACCGGTTCCTCGTATACTGGTTCCTCGTATACCGGCGCTTCTGTCTCATACACTGGCTCTTCATAGACAGGCGTCTCGTACACCGGCGCTTCATATACCGGAGCATCCGTCTCATAGCTGTCCTCTGCGTAGACCGTTCCATATCCCATATCGCTGTATGTATCGCCGCTGTAATCCGTGTAAGAAGAATCGTAATAGGAGTCACTGTATGTATCCGCCTGCGCCGTATACGCTGCCGTCGGCACTGCCGTCTCAAGCACCGGCACATAGCTTAAATCCGATAAAGCCATATAGCCTGTCGAGCCGTCGAATAAGCTGACTTCCGCAAACACGCCGTCGCTTGACACTACTTCCAGTTCCTGTCCCTCGCAGGCTGTCCCCAGAACCGGAGCTGTGTAGTCTGCCGCGGAGTAAACGGGAGCTCCTGTGTAATTTGCCGCCATCACATTTCCCGGAACTCCATAGATACCTGCCAGGTAATCTGCGCTTTCGCCGACAGCCAGGAATTCCGTCTTTACATATCCTGTCACCTCTCCGGAACAGATCAGGCACCATTCTCCATAGTTCGCAAGGATTTCCGCTCCGCTTCCTGCGTACAGATTTCCGATCACTGTGCTGTCCTCGGACGCCTGCTCGCGGATATTCAGACTTCCGATCACATCAGCAATCGCCATCGTAGTAGACGCATAATTATATTCACCTGCAAATACGCTGACATTTGAACACATAGAAAGCGCCATCGCTGAAATTGTGCTGTAGACCAATGGTTTCATTCTTCTTTTCATTGTGTACCTCCTAAATGCCTTTCCCTGTCAAAGAATTGCATTTCTATCAATTTTTTTATACATGCTTGTTTCATTTGTTACATTTTTATTAACTTTATTACAAATGTATTCTATAACAAGGCAGCGTATTTGTCAACCTTTTCTTTTTCTTCCCGTTTTCCTCCTCTTCTCTTAAGCCTGCGCCTTCTGTCTTCTCTGCCGGCTGACCTCATACATCAAGATCCCCGCTGCCATCGCCGCGTTGAGCGATTCCACCTTTCCTGCCATCGGGATTTTTATATACGAGTCCGCTTTTTCTGCCAGCTCCTCCGTCAGACCATTCCCCTCATTTCCGATCAGGAAGGCTGTCCCGGACAGATAGCTCTCCTTGTCGTAACTTTTCTCCCCTTTCAGGTGAGCCGCAAAGACGCGGACGTCTCTGCGCTGAAGCTCCGCCGCCAGCTCTGCCGCGCTGTCTACATACAGAAACGGCATCCGATAGATAGAACCCATCGTGGAGCGGATAACCTTGGGGTTATAAAGATCCACGCAGTCCCGGCTCAAAAAGATCCCATCGGCTCCCGCCCCCTCGGCCGTGCGGAAAATCGTTCCCATGTTGCCCGGATCCTGGAGATTTTCCAGAACCAGAAAAAACGGATTTTTCTTTTTCCAGAAATCTTCTTCTCTGTAATGGAACTGTCTTACGATGCTTAAAATTCCCTGCGGAGTCATCGTGTCAGAGACGCTCTGAAATACGCGGTCTTCCACCACCTCTATCTTTCTATCCTTAAATTTTTCCCGCTCTCTTTTCCAAAAGCTTTCGGATACATATGTTTTGACAATTCTCTCCTGCGGCGCCTCCTGGTACATCCGGATCCCCTCCACCAAAAAAGCGTCCTCCTCTTTCCTGACTTTTCCCTTTTTTGCCAGCTGCAAAATCTTTTTCATCTGCTGGTTCGATGTGCTGGTAATCATCTGTTGTGTTCTTCCTTTCTGAATTCTGATTCTTTTTAAGACGGCGGACGCCCAAAAGCGCCGGACGTACGCCGCTTCTGTATTCGGCGCAAAAAAACGGACGGCTGAAACATACAAGAATATATGATACAGCCATCCGTCTCTTTATTTTTTGCAGTACTCTCTTGTCAGCCGCGCCGCTGTCCGTTTTCTTTAGATGTCAGATTGAAAGCGCCTTGCTCACGCGGTACCAGTATTCCGGTATGCTCTTCTGCATAGCAAGCGCTTCATTGATATCGAAATCCTGGAAATCTCCGTGACGGTATCCGACTACGCGGTTCGTTTTTCCTTGGCAGAGCAGATCTACCGCATAAGCGCCCATCATGGAAGCATAGACACGGTCCTTGCAGGTCGGGCTTCCGCCGCGCTGCATATGTCCTAAAATGGTTGCTCTTGTCTCAACGCCAGTCGCAGCCTCGATGCGCCGCGCCATGCTCGTAGAATGTCCGATTCCCTCCGCGTTGATGATAATATGATGCTTCTTGCCGCGTTTTCTTGTGGCAATGATATTGTTGATCAGCTTCTGCTCGTCATAATCGTATTTTTCCGGAAGCAGAACGTCCTCCGCGCCGTTTGCGATACCGCACCATAATGCGATATATCCTGCATTTCTTCCCATAACTTCAATAATACTGCATCTCTCATGGGAAGTGGAGGTGTCTCTTACTTTATCGATTGCTTCCATAGCAGTATTGACAGCCGTGTCAAATCCAATCGTATACTCTGTACATGCAATATCCAAATCGATCGTTCCCGGTAAACCTACTGTGTTGATTCCTAAATTCGCAAGCTTCTGCGCTCCGGCAAAAGATCCATCGCCGCCGATAACAACTAAACCGTCAATCCCGTGTTTTCTGCATACTTCCGCTCCACGTTTCTGACCTTCCTCCGTGCGGAATTCAGCGCACCGTGCCGTATAAAGGATCGTGCCGCCCTTTGAGATCGTATCCGATACGTCTCTTGCCGTCAAATCCCTGATTTCTTCATTTAAAAGACCATTATAACCTTTGTAGATTCCTTTTACTTTCTTTCCTTCGCTGATCGCTTTTCTGACAACCGCACGAATTGCTGCATTCATTCCAGGTGCGTCACCGCCACTTGTCAAAACGCCAATGGTATTAATTTCTTTTGCCATCTTATTACCTCCTGTATTCATAGGTTCCTACATCGATATTTTTACTCTGCTTTTCTCTAACATTCTAATTCATTTTTCCGACATTTTCAATACTCTTTTCTACAACTTTTATATTCTCCTCCCCAAAATTTTGAGCAAGATTGTGGATCAGATTTTCATCGGCGCTGACGGACCATCCTTCCGGCAGGCGCTTGATGGCTTTTGAATTTCTCACATAGATGATCACCGGATCTTTTCCGTTTGAATCCTTCAAAAAGCTGTACAGTTTTGTCTCGGACTTTTGAAACGTCTCCATATCGGAAAATTGAATCCACAGCTCCTTTGGCAGATCCTCAAACGACCACACCTTCTCGCAGATCAGCTTGCCCGCCTTTTCCTCTTCCGCGTCGACCCGTCCTCTCACAAAGATCTTTGCGTCGTTTTGCAGCAGATGTCCGTATCTCTCGTACGCGTTCGGAAAGACTACCACCTCCACATTTCCAACCAGATCTTCCAGCGTCAGAAAAGCCATCGTTTTGTTTGTCTTTGTGTATTTTACGGTCTTTGCGCCGATCATTCCCCCTATGACTCTTCTCTCTCCGTCTGCCAGCTTCGCCTTCCCCGTCTCTTCCTGCACCATAAAGTCCGCCGTCGTGGCCGTGATCTGTCTTCTCCACTGCGCTTCATACTTTTCCATAGGATGTCCGCTGATGTAAATTCCTAGAACCTCTTTTTCCATGGCAAGCAGTTCTTCTTTTTCGTATTCTTCTGCCTTTGGGAGCTGAATCTCATATTCTTTTTTCTCTTCTTCCCCCACAAAGTCAAACAGGCTCATCTGTCCGCTCATCATCGTCTTTTTTTCTCTGCTGACGCTTTCCATGACTTTCTCATAAATCATCATGAGCTGCTTTCTCTTCGCCCCAAAGCTGTCGAACGCTCCTGACTTGATAAAGTTTTCCACCGCTCTTTTATTGAGGTCTTTTCCTGAGACCCGCTCTATAAAGTTCTTCAGCGATGTAAACGCTCCGTTTGCCTCGCGCTCTTTTACAATCTCGTCGATCACTCCGCCTCCGATGCTTTTGATCGCTGAGAGTCCGTAGCGGATTCCTTCTCCGTCCACGGAGAAGGTTCTCTCCCCTTTGTTGATGTCCGGCGGGAGAATCCGGATTCCCATCTGGCGGCATGTCAGGATATATTCTGCCACCTTTGCAGGATTTTCAATCACAGACGTCATCAGAGCCGCCATATATTCTACCGGATAATAATATTTCAGCCATGCCGTCTGATAAGACACCACGGCATACGCGGCAGCATGCGATTTGTTGAACGCATACCGCGCAAAATCTGTCATCTCGTCAAAAATTTTGTTTGCTGTCGCCTCATCTATCCCATTGTTGATGCAGCCCGGAATTCCCTCCTGCGGATTTCCGCAGACAAAGTTCTGGCGCTCCTTTGCCATGACAGCCGCCTTTTTTTTCGACATTGCTCTTCTCACCAGATCGCTTCTGCCCAGCGTATAGCCGGCCAGATCCCGCACAATCTGCATAACTTGCTATGGAGATAGGTAACCCTTTGCTGTTGTCTCCGGGTTTTCCCCCTCCCCGCACCGTGCGTGCCAGTTTCCCGGCACACGGCGCTCCATCGCTGGCTCTTTCTTTTCCGTCTGAAAAGACCGCAGCGACTTGTGTCCATTCCTCCGTTCCCATTACAGGAGCTTCTCAGGTTCGAACACTGCTTTTCAACACCGGTTCGGCTGCTTATCCTTCTTCGCCAGCCTATATCTGACCAGTCCGGTCCGATACCCGGTATCTTTCCCCGTTCCGCAGTTTCTATCTGTGCATGGTTTCCTTAGGCGCTCAATATAGACCTGTCAGCCTGGATGTGCCTGTAACACACCATGGTATTTCATAACCAAGCTTTTTACTCTACCACACTGACGCCGCCTCCGGCGGCTCTGCATGTTTCCATGCAGCCGTATTTAGATCTTTTACTTCTTGAGTTCGTCAGCCTTTGCGGCATACTCGCCATAGAAACTTTATAGACTTCCGGCATATCGCAAGCCATATCTCATACTGAAATCCTTTCCGGCGGGCAGGCTTTCGCCTCTTTTTGCCGCCCCTGTCCGATTCTTTCTTCCACTTAGGCTTGCTTGTGCCGACTTCACCGAGCTTCTGACACCTGGCGTTTCCGCCTCTGATGCCAGTCGGAGTATCAAAGAGTGTGTTTCAGGGCGTTGCCCCCTCATTCCACACTTCAAAACTGCAGTTCTCCATGCTTTTGCATGTGCCTGACCTTTTCAGCCAGGAACGAGTCGCACCTTGGTAAACGATACATCCGTATGTTGCTTCCAGAATCGGCTCCAGCTTTGCGCAGTCGTAGTGAATGCTCTCCGGATGATTTTTTCCCTGAATATACTGCGGGATAAATTCCATAGGTCCCGGTCTGTACAGCGAAATTCCGGCGATGATATCCTCCAGATTCTGGGGCTTTAATTCTTTCATGAAGCCTTTCATCCCGCCGCTCTCCAGCTGGAAAATCCCCTCTGTCTTTCCGCTTCCTATCAAGTCTAAAACATTTTTGTCATTGTAGTCGATGTGATCGATGTCGATCGTCTTTCCGGAGCTTTTTTCAGCCAGCTCCACCGCTTTTTGAATCACAGTCAGCGTTCTCAGACCTAAAAAATCCATTTTTAAGAGTCCTAATTCCTCTAACGTCGTCATCGTAAACTGCGTTGTGATCGATCCGTCTGACGCCCTTGAGAGCGGCACATATTCGTCTACATTCTTCTGGCTGATTACGACTCCCGCCGCGTGCATCGAGGTATGGCGCGGCAGTCCCTCCAGCCTTTTTGCCATGTCAATCAGTTTTTTGATCTGCGCGTCCTCTTCATATGCCGTCCTCAGCTCTTTGCTCTTGTCAAGCGCTTTGTCAATCGTGATGTTCAGCTCATTCGGTATCATCTTTGCGATGCTGTCCACCATCGCGTAGGGGAGATCCATCACGCGCCCGACGTCGCGGATCACGCCCCGCGCCGCAAGCGTACCGAATGTCACAATCTGGACAACCCGCTCCTTTCCGTATTTTCTCACCACATAGTCGATAACCTCCTGTCTTCTCTCGAAGCAGAAATCGACGTCGATATCCGGCATGG
Organism: uncultured Eubacteriales bacterium; assembly: GCA_963929865.1. Lineage (GTDB taxonomy): Bacteria > Bacillota > Clostridia > Lachnospirales > Lachnospiraceae > JAGZHZ01. The sequence continues at coordinate 20,133 of CAWVKK010000043.1, forward strand.
AGACGCGCTCCGGGTTCAGAAAGCGTTCAAACAGAAGCTGATATTTCATCGGGTCCAGCTTGGTGATATCCAGCGTATAGGCCACAAGGCTTCCCGCCGCCGATCCTCTTCCCGGTCCGACCATAATGCCGTTTTCTCTGGCATAGCGGATAAAATCCCAGACAATCAGGAAATAGTCAATATAGCCCATCTCTTTTATGACGCCCAGCTCGTACTCCAGTCTCTCTTTGAGATACGGCTGCGGATTTGGATATTTTCTTTCCAGCCCTTCCGCGCACAGCTTGTTTAAATATTCCCACGCCGTGTACCCATCCGGCACATCGTATTTAGGCAGCTTTGTCACCCCGAACTCGATCTCCACATGACACCTCTGTGCAATCCTGTTCGTGTTTTCCAAAGCCTCCAGTGCATACGGAAACAGCTGCGCCATCTCTTCATACGACTTTACATAGTATTGTCCGCCCTCATACCGCATTCTGTCTTGATCCGCCAGTTTTTTTCCGGTCTGGAGGCACAGCAGAATGTCGTGCGGCTCCGCATCCTCCGCATACGTGTAGTGTACGTCGTTTGTCGCCACAAGCGGTATCCCCGTATCCTGGCTTAAGATCAGCTGCTGCTGGTTCACCGTCTTCTGAGCCGGAATACCGTGATCCTGAATTTCCAGGAAGAAATTTCCCTTTCCGAAAATGTCCTCATACTCCAGAGCAGCCCGCTTTGCCTCCTCGTACATTCCGCGCGTCAGATCCTTCTGAACTTCCCCTGCAAGACACGCGCTCAGGGCGATGATGCCCTCGCTGTAGGTGCGCAGCACTTCTTTGTCCACGCGCGGCTTATAGTAGAAGCCTTCCACAAATCCTTTCGAGACGATCTTCATCAGATTTTGATATCCTGTGTTATTCTCTGCGAGCAGCACAAGGTGATAATACCGGTCGTCTCCTGATCCTCTGATTTCCCGGTCAAAACGCGAATTCGGCGCGACATAGACCTCGCATCCGATAATCGGGTTGATTCCCGCAGCCTTTGCCTCTTTGTAAAAGTCAACAACTCCAAACATGACTCCGTGATCCGTAATCGCCGCGCTGTCCATCCCCAGCTCTTTTACACGCGCAATATATTCTCTGATTTTGTTCGATCCGTCCAGCAGACTGTATTCTGTGTGGGTGTGTAAATGTGTAAAATTCACGCTTTTCTCCTTTCTGAATGATAGATTTCCTTTTTGGACCAGGGTATCCTCCCTAGAGTCCCCTCTGCCCAAAACACTTGAAATTTTTTGAAATTATAAAGAAAAAACAGAGAAGCTTCTTTTCCCACTCTCGCGCAGACCTTGTTTCTACTTCCCTGTTTCTCATTTTTCTTTTTATTTATCCTTGTTCATCCTGAACCGCTGTGTTTTTTCGATCAGACGGAATCGCTGTCACATCATTTCTGTCAGAATCATATACCCGATTCCAAGCGCAGCGCCCGCCGCAAAGGACGGGGTGATCACTCTTATTTTCGTTCCATCCTCCTCATATCTCGATGTAAAAAGCTGTCTCATATGGTCTGTCCTTGCGCAGTGTTCAGCGATCCACAAAAAGATGCCGAGCGCCACAGCCGCCGCAATGCAGGCAGCGGGCGTAAAGCCTGCCAGCATCCCCAGCATATCCCCCTGCGAAATCTGTGAGAGCGCCTCTTCTGCTCCCAGGTACCCGCTTTCACTTTGCAGCTGCATCACCATTACGCTGAATCCGTTGAAGATGAAATGTACGATCATAGACGAAAAAATGCTTCCTGTAGCCTCCACCACAAGCGCCATGATGACGCCAAGCACCACCGCATAGGAAAACTGGTTAAAATTCATGTGCATGATTCCAAAAATAATGCCGCTCATCACAGCTCCCTTAAAAATTCCGCTGACCTTGTACTGCTGGAAATATACGCCGCGAACCATCAGCTCTTCCGACACGGCCGGCATCACCGCCATCAGCAGGAGATTGATGACCACAGAATTCCCCCTCATCTCCTGGTCAAGAGCTGCGACGGTGTTGTCCACAAAAACCATGGAGATGATGTTGATCCATGTCATAACTGGAATCAGAAACAGCGCGAACAGCACGAGCATTCCGGCAGTGGAAGCCGAAATTTTTCGAAATGGAACCAATTCGGTCAGATGGATTCTCTCTTTTAAAAGGTACACCGCAATCGGAATCCAAAAAAGCAGTTGAGAGACGATCAGCCCTGCCTCTATAGAGAACTGGATTCCTGTCCATCCAATCCCTAAGGACGCAAGCACAGCAAAGCAAAAGCTTGCCAGAAACAAGCGGCTGGCGCTTTTTACTGTGCAGGAGGGTTTGCGTCTGTCAGCGTTCATAGAGATTCCTCTTTTCTGCAAGAGCATTCACCCACTTTTTCTCCCGTTTTCTGCCGTCCTCGCTCACCCAGATTTCCACAATATCCAGATTTCTCTGCCTGCTCAGCATGTTTTCCAGAGACTGCGGCGTGTAGTCGCAGAAAAGCCGTTGGTCTCTGATCTGCTCTCCCTCTCCATACTGAAAAGAGACGTACAGAATTCCGCCCGGTTTCAGAGCCGAACACACCTTTTCCATAACCGGATCAATCTTGCTCTCCGGAATATGAAGCAGCGAAGCGCAGGCCCAGATTCCGTCAAACACCTCCTCAAATTCTATCTCCTCAAATCTGAGATTAAGCACCTCCTTGCCCGTCGTAATTTCCGCCAGCTTGCACATCTGGGCAGAACCGTCCAGCAAGGTGACATAGCATCCCGCCTCCTCAAGAGCTTTCCCGTCTCTTCCGGAGCCGCATCCCAGGTCAAGCACATCGGCATTTTCCGGAAGCAGCTCTAAAAACCTCTCTCTGATCTCACTCATATCAATATCCACGGTGTCTTCGTAATATCTGTCCGCGCACCGCTCATAATAGTCTATCGAGTCCAAAATAAATTCTCCTTTTTCTTTATAATTTCATCGCATTTATTATACCAGACTTCCCGGCGAAGGTAAAGTGACCGTTTGACTGGACAGACGTCAAAAATAAAAAAGAAGCGGTCCGCCTTTTCCGAAAAAAACCGCTGCGCGGCTTTTGGACAGGTCTTCTGTCCGCCTTCCGCGCAGCGGTTCTCTTTTTTCTTATGTCAGTAGAAATTTTTCTATTTAGAATTCTTTTTCCGTCTCAGCGAGCTGTGCTTAGTTCGCACCGCTCTCCATCATAAATTCGATCAGTTTATCAATATCTTCCTTTTCATGTGCAACAATTTCCAATTCTGGAATTTCGCCATTGGAGAAGATATTGGCCATAGAAACATACTGAGAAAGCTTTGACTTTAAGTTTAATCTGTCTCCCTCTCCTGTCAGCAATTCTACTTTTCCTTTGCAGCTGTCAATTACCTGGAAGAACTTATCAATATCTTTGATATTTTGTACCTTCATAAAAAACCTCTCCTTTCAAAAATCCCTTCTTGTTACGCCCTAACTATAACCCAATTTTCCTTTAAAATCAACCGCTTTTTGCCATTTTCGGAATATTTTCATATTTTTCTGATCTTTTTGGGAGAGCTGCTGTGATTATTCCACCATTTTTTTCTCTTTTTATGCCTGTCTGTAGGTAGTTTCTTCCGTATTTCTCCGGCTTTCTGCGGATTTTGACCCTCTATTTTTGGGCAATTGCTTCAATCTCAATCAGCACATCTTTTGGGAGTCTTGCGACTTCTACGCAGGAACGCGCCGGATATACGCCGGTAAAATACTTTGCGTAGATTTCATTGATCTTCCCAAAATCATTCATATCTTTAATGAACACCGTTGTCTTGATCACTTTTTCCGTGCTGCTTCCGGCTTCCTCTAAAAGATTGGAAAGATTCCGGATCGCCTGGTCCGCCTGCGCCTCCACGCCCTGGGGAATCTCTCCTGTCTGCGGGTTTACCGGAATGACGCCGGAAGTAAAAATCATGTCGCCCGCCTCAATCGCCTGAGAATATGGTCCGATTGCGGCTGGAGCTTTGTCTGTATGGATTGCTTTTTTCATGATGTTCCTCCTTCTGTTGATATCCTTCTTTTATCCTATTTGATTTTTTTAATTCTGTTCTGTGTAATCTCGATTCTTCCCTGCTTTAAAAGCCGTCCCACGGCGCGCTTAAACGCGTTTTTGCTCAGCCCGAATTCTCTTTGGATGATGTCGGGAGAGACCTTATCGTTAAACGGGAGCACGCCGTCAAACTCTTCTATTGCTTCCATAACCGCCTCCGCGTCCTCGTCGATCTGGAGATACGCTTTTTCTCTCGCGCTTAAATCTAACTTTCCGTCCGGCTTAACTCCTGTTACGCGCAGCTCCACCTCATCTCCCGGATGATAGCGGTTTGCCGCTTCCTTCGCCTGGATCAGACCGGAATATTTTCCGTCGACCGCCACAAAAGCTCCGAATTCTGCGCTGACCTCATAGATCATTCCCTTTACATGATCCTCTTTCTGGTATGGAGAGTTCTGGGACAGATACGGATAGATTTTCATGGTCGCGCAGAGTCGGCTGCTCTTGTCAATGTACAGGGCAACCAGTACTTTTTCCTGTTCCCGCACCTTTTTTGTCTGCTCCTTAAACGGCAGCAGCAGATCTTTTTCCAGTCCCCACTCTAAAAATGCGCCGATTTTTCCAACCTCTTTGACAGTCAGACACGCAGTCTGCCCTACCTCCAGAGCCGGCGTTCTCCTCGTCGCGATCAGCCGGTCCTTTGAGTCTTTATACAAAAAGACTTCCATCCTGGTTCCAATCTCCGTCCCCTCCGGCACCTCCTTCTGCGGAAGCAGCACTTTTTCCGAATCCTCTTGGCTTTGGGCAAGATAAATGCCAAAGTGAACCTGCTTGATCACCGTTAATTCCTGTTTTTTTCCTAACTGCAGCATATATTTTCCTCACTCTATCTTGTACTCTTCGCACATGTGCTTCACTTCGCGCTGTGTGAATTCTCTGACCATTCTTTGCCGCCTGTCTGTCCATGACCTCATGATTGTTCTCCGGCAGCCGCCGCATAAAATTTTACAACCGCATACGGCTTTTCTTCTTCGCTGCAAAGCGCCACCGTAATTCCCTCCGGATCCTCTTTTACGACGGGAGTAATCCAGTCGTGCCGGAGCGCTGCTTTTTTGTATTCCGCTCTCACAGCCCTGACGCAGAACGAATCGGGGAGATATTCCTGCGCCATCGCGATGTACTGCCCGTTGTTTACATGACGGTTTGTATCAAGGTGATACTTTTTGACCTGAAATTTCTCCTGCGCAGCGCCGCCTTCCGAAAACGGCACCTTTCTCGGAGCATACGTCATTTCATACGGCTTTTCCAGCTGATATCCCGCTATCTCTTCCGGATCGATCTTAGCTGGATGACCGGTGTCCAGATCCATAAACACCCAGTTTGTGTTGGCGTATGCCGTCACCTCTTCTTTTTCATCTAAAAGCAGAAAATTTCTTCCGCCATAAAATCCCTTAAAACTGTGTGCCCAGGTTCTGACTGCGATATTCTCTCCCATCGCCGGAAGCCGTTTCAGCTCAATCTGCCAGGAGGAAAGCACCCAGGCGCGTTTCCTCTCATTGAGATATTTCCATCCCAGACCGATCTCTTCTGACTGAAAAGTGCTGCAGTCCTGAAAATAGTTGATCAGTCCTGTCAGGCTGAGCCTTCCGTCCTCCCCTGTTTCACTGTAGCGCACTCTGCTTTTCCATTCATAAATCATGTTCGCTGATCCTCACTTTGCTTGACGCCGTAAAATAAAAGCGGTCTTTCTTTTTTTATGCCGTCTAATGTCTCTATTTTATTTTGAAGTTGCAGATACGTCAACCATATTTTCACATCGTCGGCATGAAACTGCCGTTTCTCTTCGCCGTCATACTCTTTTTGGTTTTCGCTGTCCTTCTCGGACCTGCGTTAAATTTTGCAAAAAAAATAGTTGTCTTTCATGAAACGAATCTGTCTCATAAAAAACAACCTTTAGAGCTGGGCTAGAAGGATTCGAACCTTCACAATGACGGAGTCAGAGTCCGTTGCCTTACCATTTGGCGATAGCCCATTGCCTCAAGACAAAATGTATTATATACTAAGTTTTTCAAAAAAGCAAGTACT
>CAWVKK010000044.1:0-37293 GCA_963929865.1 uncultured Eubacteriales bacterium
CCCCCTTTCTTATTTATATTCCCTATAAATAGAATAGCACATTTTGTTGGAGTTTCTTATTTTAACTAGCACAACAGGTTAATTTAACTAAAAAATATAAAGATGTGACTGCCGTAAATCAGCTCAACTATGTGATGTCGAGTGGTGTGTATGGTCTGCTTGGATCCAATGGGGCTGGAAAAACTACTCTAATGAGAATGATCTGTACTCTGATTAAACCGGACAGTGGGCGCATTCTTTGTAATGGGAAAGATATTCAGCAGATGGATAAAACGTACCGTAATCTTTTGGGATATTTGCCACAGGAGTTTGGATTTTATCCTGATTTTACAGCGGAAGAATATTTGCTATACATTGCTTCAATTAAGAATATACATCCTGTTTTAGCTAGGAAACGGACGGATGAATTGCTTCGACAGGTAGGAATGGAAAAATATCGGAAAAAGAAAATGAAGAAGTTTTCCGGTGGAATGAAGCGCCGTATAGGGATTGCACAGGCAATGCTAAACAATCCGAAGATTTTAGTTTTGGATGAACCAACCGCTGGATTAGATCCGGGTGAGCGTATCCGATTACGGAACCTTTTAAGTGAGTTATCCCGTGACCGATTAGTGCTTCTTTCGACACATATCGTTTCAGATGTGGAATATATCGCTAATGAAATACTGCTGATGAAAGATGGGAGCATTGTAGATGCGGGGACAGCCGCAAGACTGATTGATGCAATGCCACAACAAGTATATTTATGCATGGTCCCAGAAGCTCATGTGGGGAGTTATCTCAAAAGATACCATGTGGCGAATGTAAGAACTACAGCGGATGGCGCAGAATTACGAATATTGGCAGCTCAGCCTCCTATGCCTGAGGCAAGAATAACGCAGACAACGTTAGAGGATGTTTTCCTGTATCATTTTGGAAGGAGGAATGCCGGAAATGGTGCGTTTTGAATTAAAAAAATATTTGTAAAGATGAGCAGTAAAATTGCATTGCTATTGCTGCTGATATTTGTTGCTTATTCAGTTAGCAATGCAAACTATTTAGTATGGATAAACCAGGATAATACGGAACTGACAGGAAAGGCAGCGGCGAAAAAGCTTCGTGAAGCAGAAAATGAATGGTATGGCCCGCTGACCGTTGAAAAAATAGAGGATGTAATTTCACAGGGATGGACTCAGGGGAACAGAGGAATTCGGACGTTGCTCACCAGGGCATTTGGGGGGCTTAATAGTACGGATTCTACAATTGTAGATACATTATCGGCAGCGGATGTGGCAGATTTTTATAGCAAGAGGGTAAGCAGCCTTAAGGAGTGGCTTAGAGAACAGGGAAATTGGTATACGGAACAAGAAAAAGAGTTTCTGGTAACACAATATGAAAAAATGAAGATACCGCTTGATTATGAATATAGCAAAGGATGGACACAGATGTTCTATACGGTGTCAAATCTTCAGATGTTTCTCGTGCTTATAATAGGATTTTTAGTGGCAGGTATGTTTTCTGAGGAATATCGGACAGGGGCAAACTCCATATTTTTTTCCTCTGTCCTTGGACGGGGAAAGGCGAGCAGAGCCAAAGTAAAAGCGGGATTTCTTTTGATAACAGTAGTATATTGGCTGACCTTTGCTGTATTTTCTATTGCGGTTCTGCTTGAATTAGGCGCTGACGGTTCTGACTGTATGATTCAGATTAGCAGTCAGGGGTGGAAAAGCATTTATAATATTACTTTTTTTCAAGAATATTTGCTGATTGCAGTGGGAGGATATATCGGATGTTTATTTGTGGATTCACTTGCCATGCTTGTATCTGCGAAGACAAAATCTACTGTTGTGTCAGTAATTGTGCCTTTTGTGGTTCTTTTTGCACCAGCAGTCATAAAGCTTGGGAACTCTCGTCTTGCAGAAAAAGTTGACGGTCTTATGCCATACCAACTTGTGCAAATGAATTTTACAATATGTGAGTTCTACATTTATGAAATATTTGGAAAAATAGTAGGGGCAGTTGGAATCTTGCTAATATTATACGCCATAGCAGCTGTTATTTTGCACTGGGGAATATATATGGTTTTTCGTAAAGGAGAGGGGTGATACTTATGATTCTGGCACGGGGAAGGTAATTGAGTGCGGCGAAGTGATATATTGCTGTTTTTCAGGGTATAGACTGGATCGTCATCGGGTAAACTCAATTCGAAGAAACTGAAGTTTTACAGGATAAATTTCAGGGGCAGTTGTGACTCGCTTGAGCCACAACTGCCCCTGTTTTGGACTATCTATTTTCCGATAGCCCCCTCTTTGTGAAAGAATTCGACAGTGCCTACATCTGGCGGATCGAATTGTAGATGCGCATAATGTGATCGCCGTAGTCGGCTCCGCCGGCCCACCCGTATCCGAGCGGATTTTCCTGCATGCCAAGCCACTGCAGGTATGGAGCGCAGCCCCTCGTCACATAGTGGAAGCGGGGATCAATCTGAGGCCGCGTCAGAGGCTCCTTGTTGGCGTACGCCTTTAGATGCTGAATCTGAGCGCGGATTCCAAGCTGCGGCGTGTCAAAGGAATTGCCCTTCATTCCGTTTGAGGTGACGCCAAGACCGCAGAAATTGTTCTGGTCGAGCGTGACTGCAGATCCCACAAAAGTAAAGTTTCCAGTTTCCAGACACGACTGGCAGAAAGCGAGATCTCCGCGGATTCCCTCGGCATTTCCCTCTGAGATATAGTAAGGGATCATATCGAGAACGGAATCAGCCACATCCGGATTGACCGATTTGATATAAGCTCTCATCTGGGAGACCGTCAGCTGTGATTTGCCTTCGATCGCAGTCAGCCCGTAACGGTCGAGGACGGACTGGTTCGTCAGCGTCGGCAAAATGACCGTTACCCCCTTGTTGACACAGGCGCTCCAGCTGACGGCTCCGGGGCTTCCCATGTAAGCTTTGACGGTGTATGTATAGTAGGGAGCGTCGGAAGCATTGCGGTCCTGGTAGGAGGTCACATTTGGTCCGAGATTGGCGATTCTCAGATAAATGCCGCCCGGAACCTTACGGTACAGGCAATATCCGGTCGCATCCGCGACAGAATTCCAGGAGACGGTGACTTTATTTGTACTCGTATTGAGAACAGCGCTCTTAAGAGAAGGCGTCTTTAAGTTGAGGTCGACATAGACCCCGCTGTAGTCCATCGGGCTGAAATAGAGGACACCCGACTGTCTGAGATACGCGCGCACCGTATACTGATATTTCTTTCCGGCAACGGCGGTGGTATCGGTATAGGAGGAGACAGACGGAGAGAGCGTCTTTAAAATTCCCCATGTCTCGCCCGGCATACGGCGGTAAACGCGGTATCCCTGCGGTCCCTCGACCTGCTTCCAGGAAATCACCGGATGACACGACTCATTTAGATCTGTAGAAAGAATCGTGGGGGTATCCATCTCAGCGCAGGCTGTAAGTCCTTTTTTGTCATAGCCGCTCCAGGTAATCACGCCGTCCGGCTTGATGTAGGCGCGCACCGTATAGTAGTAAGTCTGACCGGTCTCTACGTTGCGGTTATCGGTGTGCGTGGTGGAATTGACGCCGCTTAACGTCTTGACATTGATCCATCCGCCGCCTGGCTCTTTCCGGTAAAGACGGTACCCCTGCGCTCCCTCAACCCGGCTCCAGGAAACGGTGATCCGGTTATATCCGGAAGCTTCGGCGCTTTTTAAGACCGGAGTGGAAAGCTTTACAGCAGCATCTGTGCGGGATGATGGAAGAAAAAGAAGTACCATCAAGAGCAGCAGTGAGAAAAAAGATACTTTTTTCAATTTCATTTCACAGAACTCTCCTTTCAAATATATAATATTTTGTTAACAATTGATAGAAACAATATAACATTTTTTTAAAGTTTTTGCAACAAGGGTTGACAAATAGACAGCGCTTCGTTATGATAAGAATCATAAAAAAAAGAAAAGGCACACAAAGAGGAGTATATCTGGAAATCCGACAGAGAGAACGGTTCAGCGGCTGGGAGACCGTTTGGGAAAAGAGAGATAGAAGGTAGCTTTTGCGGCGCAGACCGCAGCCGGAAAAAGAAAGGGGACAGGGCAGCCCTGCCGCCGATTAGAATTTCCCGGGAATTCCCGTTACAGAAGACAAGAGAAGTGTACAAGCAATTTGGCACAAAAAAGGTGGTACCGCGGTCCTCAATCGCCCTTTACGAGATGTAAAGGGCGTTTTTTTAGCGGCAGCCGCCCGGACAGAAAAAAGGTCAACATAAAAAACGACGGAAAGCAGGAGGAGAAACATGAGCAGAGAACTGGCAAAGACGTACGATCCGAAAGGACTGGAAGATCGCCTGTACGAAAAATGGATGCAGAAAAAATATTTTCACGCGGAGGTAAACCGGGATAAAAAACCGTTTACGATTGTGATGCCGCCGCCAAATGTGACAGGACAGCTTCACATGGGGCACGCTCTTGACGAGACGATGCAGGATATTTTAATCCGTTTTAAGAGAATGCAGGGATATGAAGCTTTGTGGCAGCCCGGAACAGATCACGCGGCGATCGCCACAGAAGTGAAGGTGATCGAAAAATTAAAAGAGCAGGGCATCGACAAAGCGGAAATCGGGAGAGAAGAATTTTTAAAACACGCCTGGGCCTGGAAGGAAGAGTACGGCGGAAAGATTTTAAATCAGCTGAAAAAGCTGGGCGCTTCGGCAGATTGGGACCGGGAGCGCTTTACGATGGACGAGGGATGCTCCAGGGCGGTGACAGAAGTGTTCGTCAGACTGTACGAAAAGGGATATATCTACAAAGGCTCCAGAATCGTCAACTGGTGTCCGGTCTGCCAGACCTCAATCTCAGATGCTGAGGTGGAGCATGAGGATCAGGAAGGATTCTTCTGGCATATCCGCTATCCGATTGCAGGGGAAGAAGGACAGTATGTGGAGATTGCCACGACGCGCCCTGAGACCATGCTGGGGGACACGGCAGTTGCCGTAAACCCGGACGACGACCGGTACAGACACCTGGTAGGAAAAATGCTGAAGCTGCCTTTGACAGACCGCGAGATTCCGGTCATCGCAGACTCCTATGTGGACAAAGAATTCGGAACAGGATGCGTCAAGATCACACCGGCTCACGATCCGAATGACTTTGAAGTGGGAAGACGCCACAACCTGCCGGAGATCAATATCATGAACGACGACGCCACGATCAACGGTCTGGGCGGAAAATACGCGGGAATGGACCGGTACGAGGCGAGAAAGGCAATCGTGGAGGATCTTAAGGAACAAGGCTTTTTGGTAAAGGTAGTCCCGCACTCCCACAGCGTCGGAACGCACGACCGCTGCAAGACGACCGTAGAGCCGATGATCAAGCAGCAGTGGTTTGTAAGGATGGAGGAGCTCGCCAAGCCGGCGATCGAAGCGATCAGGGACAAGAGCTTAAACTTTGTGCCGGAGCGTTTTGAGAAAATTTATCTGCACTGGCTCGAAAATATCCGCGACTGGTGCATCTCCAGACAGCTGTGGTGGGGGCACAGAATCCCGGCCTACTACTGCCAGGAGTGCGGCGAGATTGTCGTTTCGAGAGAAGCGCCGCAGCGCTGTCCGAAATGCGGATGCACCTGCCTGAAGCAGGATGAGGATACGCTCGATACATGGTTCAGCTCGGCGCTGTGGCCGTTTTCCACGCTGGGATGGCCTGAGCAGACAGAAGACTTAAAATATTTTTATCCGACCGACGTTCTCGTGACAGGATACGATATCATTTTCTTCTGGGTTATCCGCATGGTATTTTCCGCGCTGGAGCAGACGGGCGAAACGCCGTTCCACCACGTTTTGATCCACGGTCTGGTGCGCGACTCGCAGGGAAGAAAAATGAGCAAATCGCTCAGAAACGGCATCGACCCTCTGGAAGTCATCGACCAGTACGGCGCCGACGCGCTGCGCCTGACGCTGATGACAGGAAACGCGCCTGGCAACGATATGCGCTTTTCCTGGGAAAAAGTGGAGGCAAGCCGGAATTTTGCCAACAAGGTATGGAATGCGTCCCGCTTTATCATGATGAATTTAGAGAAAGCCCACATTCCGGCACAGTTTGATTTAAAAGAGCTGACGGACGCAGACAGATGGATTGTGTCAAAGGTCAACACGCTTGCAAAAGATGTGACGGAAAACCTGGACAAGTATGAGCTGGGAATTGCCGTACAGAAGGTATACGATTTTATCTGGGAGGAGTTCTGCGACTGGTATATCGAGATGGTAAAGCCGAGGCTGTACAGCGAATCCGACACGACAAAATCAGCGGCGCTGTGGACGTTAAAGACCGTGCTGACGAACGCGTTAAAGCTGCTCCACCCATATATGCCGTTTATCACAGAGGAAATTTTCTGTACGCTTCAGCCGGAAGAGGAATCCATCATGATTTCAAAATGGCCGGAATTTAGAGAGGAATGGAACTTTGAGAAAGAGGAGACGGCGATCGAGGCGATCAAAGAGGCAGTCCGCGCGATCCGCAATATCCGGGCAGAGATGAACGTGCCGCAGAAAAAGAAGATAAAGGTCTATGTCGTCTCCGAAAAAGAATCGGTGAGAGAGATTTTCGAAAACGGAAAATTGTTCTTTGGCACACTGAGCATGGCAAGCGATATCCTCATCCAGCCAGACAAGACAGGGATTGAGGAGGATGCGGTATCTGCGGTGACGCCGGACGCTGTGATCTATATGCCGCTTGCGGAGCTTGTCGATCTGGAAAAAGAGAGAGAGAGGCTGAAAAAAGAAGAAGACAGACTGCAAAAAGAGCTTGACCGCGTAAACGGAATGCTTGGAAACGAACGGTTTATCAGCAAAGCGCCAGCGGCAAAAATCGAAGAAGAAAAAGCAAAGCTTGAGAAATATACGCAGATGATGGCACAGGTAAAAGAGCGGCTGGCACAGTTAAACAGATAAAAAAAGAAAAGCTGCGGGATAACACAAAAATCCCGCAGCTTTTGCGATCTTAAAAACATACAAAACGGCATGCGCCGGACAGAAAGCGTACAGCAGGCACAGCAGTGCCGGCACGAGACGAGAGGGGAGGAAGAGATGTCCTTACAGTTGATCCTGGGAGGATCCGGAAGCGGAAAATCCCACTTTTTATATGAAACCGTCATACAGGAAGCAATCAGACGCCCAAAGGAAAAATTTCTGGTTTTAGTTCCGGAACAGTTTACGATGCAGACACAGAAAGAGCTGGTGGCGCGCCACCCAAACGGCGGGATTCTGAATATCGACGTACTGAGCTTTGAACGGCTTGCCTACCGCGTATTTGAGGAGCTTGGGATAGAAAAAAAGAATATTTTGGAAGAGACGGGAAAAAATCTGCTTGTCAGAAAGGTAGCGCAGGAAAAAAAAGCAAAGCTGGAAATCCTGGGAGGAAATCTAAAAAAGACAGGGTGTATCAGCGAGATGAAATCGATGATATCAGAGCTGATGCAGTATCAGATCTGCCCGGCGGAGCTTGAGCAGATGGAAGGACAGGCGCAGGGCAGACCCCAGCTTGCCCACAAGCTGCATGACATCCGGATTTTATATGAAGGATTCCGCGCCAGCCTGCACGAAAAATATATCACATCAGAGGAAGTGCTAGAGGAGCTGTGCAAGATTGCAGACCGGTCCAAAAAGCTGAAAGACAGTACCATCGTGTTCGACGGATTCACCGGATTTACGCCGATTCAAAGAGATCTGATGCGCAGACTGCTCAAGACGGCGAAGAGAGTCCGCGTCACCGTTACGATCGATCCGAGAGAAAATTTTAGAGATATCCGGGGAAACCACGAGCTGTTTTATCTGAGCAAAAAAATGATCGCAGACCTGGAGGAAGCAGCAGGAGAGTGCGGAGTCAGGATGGAAAAGACGGTGATTCTCGGAAAAGATGCAGGTCCCCGGTTCGCTGAAAAACCGGCGCTTCAGTTTCTGGAGCGGAATGTATTCCGATATTATGGGACGATGTGGAAAAAAGACCAGAATGAGATTACGCTCCACAGAAGCAAAAATCCCGCGCAAGAAGTAGAATTTGCGGCGAGAACCATTTACCGGATGGTGCGGACAAAAAAGATCCGCTACCGGGAGATTGCCCTGATCGCCGGAGACCTGAAAGAATACGAAAACGAAATCGAAAGAATTTTTCCTATTTATGAAATCCCGTACTTTCTTGACCGGACAAAGAAAATCCTGCTAAACCCGGCGATCGAATTTCTGCGGTCTGCGCTGGAAGCCGTCCTGCAAAATTACAGCTATGAAAGCGTCTTCCGCTGCCTCAGGACAGGGCTTTGCAATCTTGAGACAGAACAGATCGACCGTCTGGAAAACTATGTGCTGGCGCTTGGAATCCGGGGATTTTCGGCGTGGGACAGCGAGTGGACGAAAAAAACACGGATCATGGAGGAAGAAGAGCCGCTTGTCTGCCAGCAGTATAAGGAACGGGCGATGGAAGCGCTCAGACCGTTTACGAACAAGATGAAGAAGGAAGACATGACGGTGGGGGACTACACGGTCGCATTGTATGAGCTGCTCGTCTCGTGCGGCGTGCAGCAGAAGATCAGCGCGATGGAAGAGAAATTTAAGAGGGAAAACAGGATGGATCTCGCCAAAGAGTATGCGCAGATTTACAGGATCGTGATCCAATTGCTGGAAAAAATCGCAGAGCTTTTGGGAGCGGAAAGCATGAGCCTGAGAGAATACAAAGAGATTTTGGAGGCGGGGCTGGAAGAGGCAAAGGTGGGAATCATTCCGCCTGGAATCGACCAGGTGCTTGCCGGAGATCTGGAGCGAACACGGCTAAAAGACGTCAAAGTTTTGTTTTTTCTGGGAATGAATGACGGGTGGGTTCCTAAGCATACGGACAGCGGCGGCATCTTGACAGACCAGGACCGGGAGTTTCTTGAGACGTCAAAGGTAGAGCTTGCACCGACACAGAGAGAAAAGGCATATATTCAGAAATTTTATCTGTACCTGATGATGACGAAGCCTTCGCAAAGACTGTATCTCTCCTACTGCAAAAGCGATTCCGACGGCAAAGCGATGAATCCGTCATATTTTATCACCTCGCTGAGACGAATGTTCCCCTGCATGAAGACACAGGAGGAAGAGGAGATAGGAAACGAGGAGAAAAATGTGGTCTCCTTAGAGAGCGGGTGGAACTGCCTGATCCGCGGCATGGAAAAACTGCGGGCAGGGCAGATCGGCGCGCCCTGGAAGGAACTGTACCGCTGCTATTATACACAGCGCCCGGAAAAGACAAAAAGGCTGGTGGAGGCGGCGTTTTTGGAGCAGAGGGAGACCAGAATCGGAAGAGAAGCGGCCCATGCCCTTTACGGGGAAGTGCTGGAAAACAGCGTGACGCGGCTGGAACAGTTTTCAGGCTGTGCGTTTGCACATTTTCTGATGTATGGGCTGCAGCTGAGAGAAAGAGAAATCTATGAATTTCGTCCGCTTGATATGGGAAATGTGTTTCACAAAGCGCTGGAAACCTTTTCGCGGAAGCTTGAGCAGAGCGGATACGACTGGAAAAGCCTCCCGGATCAGAAAAGAGACGAGCTGTCGGATCAGTGCGTAGAAGAGACGGCGAAAAAGTATGGCGAAGACGTCCTAAACAGCACAGCCAGAAGAAGACATCTGGTTGACCGGATGAAACGGATTATGAAGAGGACGGTCCAGGCGCTTCAGGAACAGATCAAAGCCGGAGCGTTCCTCCCAAAGGGATATGAGGTTTCCTTCTCAGCCATCAGCGATCTGGAAGCGGTCAATCTTTCCCTGTCTGAAAAGGAAAAAATGAGACTGCAGGGCAGAATCGACCGGATTGATGTGTGTGAGGAGCAAGACAGGGTTTACGTAAAAGTTATCGACTACAAATCGGGCAGCACCGGATTTGACCTTGTGGCGATGTATTACGGGCTGCAGCTCCAGCTTGTCGTCTACCTCGACGCGGCGATGGAAATCGAGAGGCGGCTTCACCCTGACAAGGAGATTATCCCGGCGGGAATTTTTTACTATCAGATCAAAGATCCGATGCTGGAGAAAGAAACAGCGCAGACGCCGGAGCAGATCTGGGCAAAGATGAAAAGACAGCTGAGGCTGAACGGACTGGTAAATGAGGACCCTGAGATTGTCGCAAAGCTGGACGGACACATCGAAAAAGAATCTTTCGTGATTCCATTTGGATACAGCAAAGACGGCACGCCCTCCAGATTTTCGAGCAGAGCGACAAAAAAGCAGTTTGAGGAGCTCTCCTGCTATGTAAAGGAAAAGATGAAAGAGATCGGCAGAAATATCTTAGACGGCGAGATCGGAATGGTACCTTGCGAGAGAAAGGGAAAGCTGATATGCGACTGGTGCGGCTACAGGGAAATCTGCGGATTTGACAAAAAAATCCCCGGCACGCGCTCAAGAAGGCTGCCGGAGTGCAGACCGGAAGAAATCTGGAAAAAATTGGAGGAGGAATAAGATGAAAGCGGCTTGGACGAAAGAACAGATGCAGGTGATTGCGACGCGCCATAAAAACATTCTCGTATCCGCGGCGGCAGGCTCCGGGAAGACAGCCGTCCTGGTGGAACGGATCATCCGCATGATCAGCGAAGGAGAGCATCCCGCAGACATCGACAGGCTGCTTGTCGTGACCTTCACAAAAGCGGCTGCGGCGGAGATGAGAGAGCGCATCAGCGATGCGGTTGAGAAAAAACTGCAGGAACATCCGGAAAATGAACATCTCCAAAAACAGATGACCTTGATCCACCACGCTCAGATTACGACGATTCACAGCTTCTGCCAGCACGTAATCCGCAGCTATTTCTCCGCGATTGACCTCGATCCATCCTTCCGGGTCGGAGACGAGGGCGAGATGAAGCTGATCCGCCAGGACGTTATGAAAAAAATGCTGGAGGATTATTATCAGGAGGGAAAAGAGGCGTTCCTGAGATTTTCCGAACAATATGCCTTGGGAAAGACGGATGAGGATCTGGAGGATCAGATTTTAACGCTGTATGAATTTGCCATGAGCCATCCCTGGCCGAAAACGTGGCTGGAATCATGCAAGAAAGCGTATGAGGCAGAGACGTTTTTGCAGCTTAAGACGATGGGATGGATGCAGGCAATCGTGGAGGAACTAAAGCAGGCGGCGCGGGACGGCATCGCTTTGACGGACGACTCGATTGAGATTGCAAGAGAGGAGGGCGGACCGTGGTATTATGAAGAAGCGCTGGCGTCAGACCGCGCGTTCTTTGAGCAGATGGGCAGGTGCGCAAGTTATGAAGAGTTTGCAGATTTTTTCAAACACAGCAGCGGATTTGCGAAATTATCGTCAAAGCGTGACAAAAATGTCTCAGAGCAAAAAAAAGAACAGGTTAAACAGCGCAGAGAACAGGCAAAAAAGATGGCGGCAGATCTGGAGGAAGCGTATTTTTTCGACTCTCCAGACCAGATTCTATCGGAAATGCGCCAAAGCGCGGACGGTATTTCAATGCTGACAGAGCTGACGGAAAGCTTTCTGGAGCGGTTTGCCAAAAAAAAGGCTGAAAAAAATCTGCTGGACTTTCATGATCTGGAGCACTTTGCGCTGAAAATTCTTGTGAAAGAAGACGACGAGGCGGGAACGCCCACTGAGATTGCCGACAGCATCGCAAGAGAGTTTGAAGAGGTTTTGATCGACGAATATCAAGACAGCAATCTCGTCCAGGAGATGGTGCTTAAAAGTGTGTCGCAGGAACGGTTCGGAACGGCGAACCTTTTTATGGTAGGAGACGTCAAGCAAAGCATTTACCGCTTCCGGCTGGCAAGACCGGAGCTGTTTATGGAAAAATACAATACGTATCCGACCAGCCCGGAGGGAAACTGTATCCGGATCGACCTGCACAAAAATTTTCGAAGCAGAAAAGAGATCCTGCAGAGCATCAATCAGATTTTTGAACAGATCATGGCAAGACAGCTGGGAGGCATCGACTATGATGAAGACGCGGCTCTCTATCCGGGGGCGGTTTTCCCAGAGAAAGAAGAGGAAAGCGAAACGTCTCCCGCTGCAGAGATTTTGCTGGCAGACTTAAAAGAGGAAGCGCAGCAGACGGACCGGAGCGAGGAAGAAAAACAGGAAACGGCAAAAGAACTCGAGGCGCGGGCAGTCGGGAAAAAAATTCTGGAAATGGTCGGAAAGGAAAAGGTATTTGACAAGGAGACAGGCGGCTATCGCCCGGCGCAGTACCGCGACATCACGGTGCTTTTGCGGACCGTTTCGGGGTGGGCGCAGCCGTTTGCCCAGATTTTGGGCGAGATGGGAATCCCTTCCTATACCGGCTCTCAGACAGGATATTTTTCTGCTCTTGAAGTGCGGACCGTTTTGTCCATGCTTCAGATTCTGGATAATCCCCGCCAGGATATCCCCATGACAGCCGTCCTGAAATCCCCGATGGCAGGCTTAAGCGCAGCGGACCTGGCGGATATCAAGAGTACGTATCCGCAGCTTGCCTTCTATGAGGGGAGTATGCGGTACGCCCAGGAGGGGGCAAACACCGATATCAGACAAAAGCTTCAGGACTTCTTTGCGGTTTTTGGGGAGATCAGGGAAAAAATTTCCTACACGCCGATCCATGACGTCATCTGGATGGTGCTGGAGAAGACGGGATATGCAGAATATGCGGCGGCGATGCCGGGAGGCGCCCAAAGAAGCGCAAATTTAAATATGCTCTTGGAAAAGGCAGTGATATTTGAGGCAGGCAGCTACAGAGGACTGTTTCACTTTGTGCGCTATATCGAGAACCTCCAAAAATACGAGATCGATTTTGGAGGGGCAAATACCTTTTCCGAGCAGGAAAACGCAGTGCGCATTCTGAGCATCCATAAGAGCAAAGGACTGGAATTTCCGATCGTGTTTGTGTGCGGGCTGAGCAAACCCTTCAACCAGCAGGATCAAAGAAGCAGACTGCTGTATCACCCTGACTATGGAATAGGATGCGATTACGTTGACCTAAAGACGAGAACGAAACGTCCGACACTCCTAAAAAGAGCAGTGCAGGCAGCGGCAAAAAAGGAAAATCTGGGAGAGGAGCTGCGCATTCTATATGTAGGAATGACAAGAGCAAAAGAAAAGCTGATCCTGACGGCGGCGGTCGACAATCTGGAGAAGAAGGCGGAAAAATGGAGCCGCGCCGCAAGGTGGAACGAAAAAGCGCTCCCGTACTGCGTGACAGCGTCGGCAGCGTGTTTTCTCGACTGGGTTATGGACAGCATAGCGCGCCACCCGGCAGGAAGGAAACTGCTTCAGGAGACAGGCGCTGCGTGCGGGGGCAGCGCGCTGCAAGACCCCGCCCCGATAGGAGTAACGATCTGGAAGAGGGAAGAGTTTGTGAGAGAAGAGATCAAAAGACAGATCGAACAGATCGCGGTCAGAGAAAGTCTTTTGGATTTCCCGGAGGATGAGACATACGATGAGGAAGTAAAAGAGGCGCTGGAGGCTATTTTTAAGAAGACGTATCCTTTTCCCAGCGGGGAAAACGTTCAGGGCAAGCTGACGGTCTCCGAGCTGAAAAGAAGAAGCATGGAGGCAGAAATGCCGGACAGTCTCAATTTATACGAGGAATCTCTGCCTGAAGAGATCATTCCGGATTTTATTGAAAAAAAGGAACTGTCAGGATCTGCCAGAGGCACGCTGATGCACCGGTTTTTGGAGCATTTTGATTATCGAAGAGCCGACACGTTCGCTCAGATTCAGGAACAGAGACAAGAACAGCTCCAGATGGGGTACTTTACCGCCCAGGAGGCAGAGACGGTCAGCCTGAAAAAAATAGAGCGATTTGTAAAAAGCGAGCTCGGGCAGAGAATGATCGAGGCGGACAAAAGAGGAGAGCTTTATCGGGAACAGCCGTTTGTGATCGGAGTGCGCGCATCGGACATCGATCCATCGTGGCCGCAGGATGAGACGATACTGGTTCAGGGAATCATTGACGCATACTTCCTGGAAAACGGAGAATATGTGATTGTAGATTACAAAACCGATTTTGCGCAGGACGCGCAGACGCTGTATGAGAAATACCGGGTGCAGCTTGAGTGCTATGCCAGGGCGCTGGCGCAGACGAGCGGACGCAGCGTAAAAGAAAAAATTGTGTATTCCTTTTGGATGGACAGGCAGATTCCGTGACGCCAGGGCAAAAAAACAGTTTCCCGCCTGGGATCTTCGATAATATACTTTACTTTTTATAAAGCGGAAGGTATACTAAGCGAAGGGGAAACGAAATCCAAAAGAGGAGGAGTGAGATGGGAAAAATAAGGAAATTATATCGAAACCAGGCCGTGCGCTATATTTTTTTCGGAGGGTGTACAACCTTTGTAAATCTGATATCCTATGCAGTTCTGCGCTCCGGTCTGCACGTCGATATCACAGCCGCGAATGTAATTTCTGTTTTTCTGGCAATTTTATTTGCCTATGCAGTCAACAAACGGTTCGTATTTGAGAGCAGGACGCAGGGAATATACGCCCTGGCGCAGGAGATGGCGCAGTTTGTCGGAATGCGCCTCTCGACGATGTTTATCGAGGTATTCGGCGTTGTCTTTATGAGCTGCGTCTGGAACATTCCGGATATGGGGGCTAAGCTGCTCATCCAGATCGCCGTGCTGGTCTTAAACTATATTTTCAGCAAAATTTTTGTCTTTAACGAAGAGCGAAAAAAAAATACGCTGAACGAATGGGAACAGAAGCGCAAAAAGAGAAGAAGACGAAACGCGGCAATCGGGTTTGCGATTCCCGCTGTGACGATGGTGATTGCGTTTGCGGTAAACGGCGTCTCTCCGTTTGGAGACAGGGGAATTTTGATTATCGACTCGCTCCACCAGTATCTTCCTTTCTTTACGGAATTTCATGAAAAGCTGATAAACAGCGAGTCGCTGCGCTACTCGTTCGGAGGAGGACTTGGAATGAACTTCTGGGCGACGTTCGCCTACTATTTCGCAAGTCCTTTGAATTTTTTGATTGTCTTATTCCCGACCTCGATGATGATGGAGGCGATGGCTCTTTTAGTCGTGCTGAAAATCGGACTGAGCGGAGGATTTTTTTCCTATTACCTGAGCAGGAGAAATCAGGACAGAAACTATACGCCGATCTTATTCGGATGTATGTTCGCGCTGAGCAATTTTATGATCGGCTATTATTTTAACCTGATGTGGCTTGACAGCATCGCCGTTCTTCCGATTATCATGCTCGGCATCGAAAAAATCGCGGAGGGAAAGAGCGGAAAAATATTTGGAATTTCTCTTGCCTTTGCGCTGTTTTCCAACTATTACATCGGATTTATGCTCTGCTTTTTCTCCTGCCTGTACTTTTTTATGCTCTGGATGATCCGGAAAAGAGGAACGATCCGACAGTTTTTTCATTCCTGCATAACATTTGGATGGTACGCTCTGCTGAGCGGAGGAATGGCAGCAATCGTATTAGTGCCGGCCTATCAGGCGCTTGGGCTGACAGAGTCGACAAGCGGAAATACGTTCCCGACGCAGATCAAACTGTATACCGGTCTGTTTTCGCAGCTGATGCAGCATTTTGCGGCGGTGGAGCCGATTAACATCGCCAATACGCAGGTGGGGCTCAACGCGTACTGCGGCGTACTTGTCATGGCGCTGGTATTTCTGTATGCGCTTGACAGGCACATTCCGCTCAGAAAACGCGCAGGTCATCTGATTCTCGCGGCATTTTTATATATAAGCTTTGACGTCAATATTTTAAATTACATCTGGCATGGCTTTCATACCCAGAACGGACTGCCCAACCGGTTTGCCTTCCTCTACATTGCGCTGCTTTTGATTATGGCATACGACGTCTTTGGACATATCCGGATTTTGCCGGTGTGGAGAATCGGAATCTCTTTTCTGATACCGATTGCAGCCGTCAGCGTCACAACCTGGCAGAAGACTGGAGAGTATGCCTGGTATGTCTATACGATTACGCTGATTCTGCTCGCCGTTTACCTTCTGTGGTTCTGTATCTACCGCCTGAGTACGAAGCGCGCCGCAGCCATAAAAGGGAGTATCCTCGCGATCGGAATCGCAGAGATGATCGGAAGCGCCGTCTACGGCGTGTGCTGCAACGGCACAGTCAGCAAAAGCAGCTATGTCGAAGAGCAGACCGCCTATCAGACTATGATAGAGAGAAGAGGAGAGACAGATCTGTTTTACCGCACAGAGATGGACAGCCAGAGAATGCGCAACGCCAACATGTTTCTCGGAGGAGACGGCATGGTTTTGTTCTCCTCCACGATGCCGGCCGCGACGGTAGATCTGTGCGACGCCCTGGGAATCGAAGCGCGCACGAACAAGAACGGCTATATCGGGGTGACAAAGCTCTTCAACGACGTCTTTGGCATCCGCTATGTGGTGTCAAAGGAAAATACGGAGACGCTCTACCAGTTTGAGCGCGTCGACTACGAGGAGCCGGACGGACTGTTCTACAACGACGGAGCGCTCTCAATCGGATTTATGGTGGATGAGGAAATAAAAAACTGGGATATCACATCGGGAACGCCGATGGAAGTGCAAAATCAGTTTATCAATCTGACGACAGGCTATGAGCCGATCATCAGACTGGACCGGACCGTTGAGCTGAAAAACGGAGAGGCGTGCACGCTGAAGCTGCCGGCAGGCACACAAGTTTACGTTCAGCTGATGACGGCGGTGGACTCCCTGACGATCACCACGCCGGAATATGAAAAAACATATCAGACGTATAATGATTATGTATTCAATCTAGGCTGCATGGAGGAAGATCAGCTTGCAAACGTCACAGCTGCATTTAAGGAAAATCAGACGGAACCGGTGGAGATGAAAATTTACGTCTGCCACCAGGATGAATATGAAAAAGTATATGAGAGCCTGGCAGACGAACAGATGGAGCTGACCAGCTTTTCCGACGACCATATCGAGGGAACGGTCACGGCGAAAGAGGGAGGCACCTTGCTGCTTACGATTCCGTATGATGAAGGATGGAGCATTGAGGTGGACGGAGAGAAGACAGAACAATACCGGATCGGAGAAGCACTGACGGGAATCGATCTGGAAGCAGGGACACATCAGATTTCGCTCTCCTATACGCCTCCTGGCTTATGGGCTGGAAGCGCTCTGAGCATAGGGTGCATTTCGCTGTATCTTCTGACTCTGCTTGTGCAGAGCAGACAGGAAAAAAAGAAAGCGTGGACGTACGGCAGGCCGTCATCTTTTTGATGTCATGTTTCAAAGACATAAAAAAGAAACCTGACCGAATAATAGAAAGAAAACAGCAAGACAAGAGAGCTGTGCTCTCTGTGGATGAGGAGGATCTATGAATCAAAATCTGTGGAAACAGCTGTGCGGAATCGTAAAAGAAGAAAATGTACAGACAGAAGAGATGATGAAAAATCATACGACATTTCGAATCGGAGGTCCGGCGGAATATTTTGTCACCCCGCATACGGCAGAGGAAATCAGAAAGATTGTGATGCTCTGCAAAAGAGAACAGGTGCCGTATTTTGTGCTCGGCAATGGGAGCAACCTTCTGGTCGGAGATCAGGGAATCCGTGGCGTCGTGATTCAGATTTTTAAGAACTTTAACCAGGTTGTCCTGGAACAAGAAGGCATCATCCGCGCCCAGGCAGGAGCGCTGCTGTCGAAGATCGCCAGCTTTGCGAAGGAAGAGGAGCTTACCGGGATGGAATTCGCATCAGGCATTCCCGGGACTGTCGGAGGCGCGGTGACGATGAACGCCGGAGCGTACGGCGGCGAGATGAAGGACGTAATTGTAAAAGCAAGCGTATTAGACCGCAATGGACAGATTGTATTCCTCTCAAACGAAGAGCTGGAGCTTGGCTACCGCAGAAGCGCCGTGGGCGAAAAGAGATATCTGGTGCTGGAAGTGTGGATGGCGCTGGAGAAAGGGAAAAAAGAGACCATTGAAGCAAAGATGGAGGATTTAAAAGAACGCAGAACTTCGAAACAGCCATTAGACCGTCCGAGCGCAGGAAGCACATTTAAACGGCCGGAGGGATATTTTGCCGGGAAGCTGATTATGGATGCGGGACTGCAAGGCTTTTCGGTGGGAGGAGCCCAGGTCTCGGAAAAACACTGCGGATTTGTGATCAACACAGGGAAGGCGACGGCAAAGGACGTCGCGGATCTGATCAGGGAAATTCAGCGCGTGGTAAAAGAAAAATTCGGGATTTTGCTGGAACCGGAGGTAAAAAAAATCGGAGATTTTGGAGAGGAAAAAAAGACAGAGGCGAAGTGAGAGATGAGATTTGTAATCGTGACGGGAATGTCTGGCGCGGGGAAAAGCTCTGCGCTGAAAATGTTGGAGGATTTCGGCTATTTTTGCGTTGACAATCTGCCGATTCCTCTGCTGAATAAATTTGCGGAGCTGGCATGGAGCCAGCAGAGCGAAATCAGCAAGGTAGCTTTGGGAGTGGATATCCGAAGCGGACAGTCGTTTGGAGAGCTTGAGGGAGAGCTTGAGAAACTTCCAGCGCTTGGAGTGGAGGCGGAGATTCTATTTTTAGACGCGGCGGACAATACGCTGATCAAGCGCTACAAAGAGACGAGAAGAAGCCATCCTCTTGCAAAAAACGGGAGGGTGGACCAGGGAATTGAGCTGGAGAGACAACGCCTTGCCTATCTGAAAAAAAGCGCCGATTATATTATCGATACGAGTCAGATGCTGACAAGAGAGCTGCACCAGGAGCTGGAAAAAATTTTTGTGGAGAACAGAGAATTCAAAAATCTGATGATCACGGTTTTGTCGTTCGGATTTAAATACGGCATTCCCACTGACGCAGACTTGGTGTTTGACGTCCGCTTTTTGCCGAATCCTTATTATATTGAGGAGCTGAAGAAAAAAACAGGGAACGAAAAAGAGGTGCAGGACTATGTGATGGGGTTTGAAATCTCTCATATTTTTCTGGGAAAATTAAAAGATATGATACAGTTTTTAATCCCAAACTATGTGCTGGAAGGCAAAAACCAATTAGTGATTGCGATTGGATGTACCGGCGGAAAGCATCGTTCTGTCACCTTGGCGAATCAGCTGTATGATGCGCTGAAAAGTCAGACAGAATACGGACTGAGAATAGAGCATAGAGATATCCGAAGATGAGAGGTGCAAGATGTCTTTTTCAAGTCAGGTAAAAGAGGAATTATCAAGACAGCTCAGTACGGCAAGGCACTGCCAGATCGCGGAGATCGCGGCGATCATCAGTATGTGCGGCGGAATTAAGATTTCTGAGAAGGAAAAATACAGCCTGAATATTGAGACAGAAAATGTTTCTGTCGCAAGAAAGTACTTTACATTATTGAAAAAAACCTTTAATATAGAAACAGAAATTTCTATCAGAAGAAATTCCAATTTGAAAAAAAACAGAATGGTTACAGTATGGGTAAAGAATCATAGAGACACCATTATGATTCTAAAAGCTGCAAAGCTGTTAGATGCCGAAATGGAAATTTCAGAAAATTTGTCCATTCACAACAATGTGATCATACAGAGATCATGCTGCAAGAGGGCATTTATCAGAGGAGCTTTTTTGGCGGCAGGTTCAATCAGCGATCCCAAAAAGTTTTATCATTTTGAGATTGCATGCGCCTCCAGGGACAAGGCGGCGCAGATCCAGGCAATCTTAAAAACATTTGAGATAGAAGCGAAAATTGTGACAAGAAAAAAGTATTTCGTGGTATATGTCAAGGAAGGATCGCAGATTGTAGATCTTCTCAATGTGATGGAGGCGCCGGTCAGCCTTATGGATCTGGAAAATATCAGAATTTTGAAGGAAATGAGAAACACGGTAAACCGGAAGGTAAATTGTGAGACGGCAAACATTCATAAAACGGTCAGCGCGGCGGTGAAGCAGACAGAAGACATCAAATTTATTCAATCCGTTATGCGGCTGGAGGATTTACCGGAGAGTCTCGCGGAGGCGGCCAGAGTCCGGCTGGAAAATCCTGAGGCGACACTGAAAGAGCTGGGGATGCTCTTAAACCCTCAGGTAGGCAAATCCGGAGTGAATCACAGATTGAGAAAATTAAGTGACTTAGCGGAAAAGCTGAAGGGAAAACAAGGAGGAGAACATTATGATTAGGAAACCAATTACGATTCAAATTCCGAGTGGGTTGGAAGCGAGACCAGTCGCTTTGCTGGTGCAGGTGGCAAGCCAGTATGAGAGCGAGATTTATGTGGAGAGTGGGGAAAAGAAAGTCAACGCGAAAAGCATTATGGGAATGATGACGCTGGGATTGGTAGCCGGAGAGAATGTGACAGTTACAGCAAACGGCGGAGATGAAGAAGAAGCCATTTTGAATATAGAGAAATATCTGAGCAGCAAATAGAAAAAAGGGAGAACCTTTCCGCACAGGAGGAACGCGGGGAGGTTCTTCTTTTTTTGCGGGGAGGAGAGAGCGGGAGCGCAGATACCGGTCAGAAAATTAAAAAAGGAACAAATATTCGAATTTCTCTGTACTTTTTTGAGGAAAGCTGATATAATAAGACACACATAAGTTCGAGCGGATGGAACGGCGTCAGATCAACTGCATGTATGGAGAGTTTCAGGCAAAAACAGGGTATGAAACAGCATGAAGCGTGCAGGGTCACGGAAAAAGGAGAAAGGATGTATCATGGATCATTTTGAATTAGTATCAGAATACGCCCCCACCGGCGATCAGCCTCAGGCGATCGAGCAGCTGGTTCAGGGCTTCAGGGAAGGCAACCAGTGCGAGACACTCTTAGGCGTCACCGGATCGGGCAAAACGTTTACGATGGCAAACGTTATCCAGCAGCTGAACAAGCCGACATTGATCATCGCGCACAACAAGACGCTGGCGGCGCAGCTGTACGGAGAGTTTAAGGAGTTCTTCCCCAACAACGCAGTGGAGTATTTTGTCTCCTACTATGACTATTATCAGCCGGAGGCGTACGTGCCTTCCTCCGACACATATATTGAAAAAGATTCCGCGGTCAATGAAGAGATTGAAAAGCTCAGACTCTCGGCGACGAGCGCTCTGACGGAGAGAAAAGACGTCATTGTCATTTCGAGCGTGTCCTGCATCTACGGGCTGGGAAATCCGATCGACTATAAGAATATGGTCATTTCCCTGCGCCCCGGAATGGTTCGGGATCGGGACGAAGTCATCAAAAAGCTGATCGACATTCAGTACGAGAGAAACGAGATAGACTTTAAACGGGCTTCCTTCCGGGTCCGCGGAGATGTGCTGGAAATTTTTCCGGCAGACGCCGCAGAGCTTGCCGTGAGAGTAGAATTCTTCGGGGATGAAATTGAGCGGATCAGCCAGATTGATGTGCTGACAGGAGAGACGAAGACGGTGCTGGAACACATTGCGATTTTTCCAGCCTCGCACTATGTGGTTCCCATGGAAAAGATTCTGGAGGCCTCAAAACATATCGAAGAAGAGCTCAAGGAGAGGATTGCGTATTTCAAAAGCCAGGACAAGCTGCTGGAAGCACAGAGAATAGCTGAGAGGACGCAGTTTGATATCGAGATGCTCAAAGAGACAGGAATCTGCTCCGGAATTGAAAATTATTCAAGACACCTTGCAGGGCTTGCGCCGGGAGCAACGCCGCACACCCTGATGGATTATTTCCCCGACGATTTTCTCATCATCATCGATGAATCGCATAAAACCATTCCGCAGATCCGCGGAATGTATGCGGGAGACCAGTCGAGAAAAACGACACTGGTAGACTATGGATTCCGTCTGCCGTCCGCCAAAGACAACCGTCCCCTAAATTTTGAAGAATTTGAGAGCAAAATCGACCAGGTGCTGTTTGTATCCGCAACGCCCGGTCCATATGAAGCGGAACATGAACTCCTAAGGGCAGAGCAGGTGATCCGTCCGACCGGGCTGCTTGACCCGAATGTGGAGGTCCGTCCGGTCAGAGGTCAGATCGACGATCTGGTCGGAGAAATCCGCAAAGAGACAGAAAAAGCCAGCAAGGTGCTGATTACAACCCTGACAAAGAGAATGGCGGAAGACCTGACACAATACCTTAAGGAAATCGGCATCCGGGTTCGATACCTGCACTCAGACATCGACACGCTTGAGAGGACGGAAATTATCCGCGATATGAGAATGAATGTCTTTGACGTTTTAGTCGGAATCAATCTTCTAAGAGAGGGGCTTGACATTCCGGAAATTTCTCTGGTAGCCATCTTAGACGCGGATAAGGAGGGATTTCTGCGCTCTGAGACTTCTCTGATTCAGACGATAGGGCGGGCGGCGCGAAACGCTCAGGGACATGTAATCATGTATGCCGATACGGTGACGGATTCCATGAGGATCGCGATAGAAGAGACGGAGCGGAGACGGCGTCTCCAAAAAGCATACAATGAGGAACACCATATTACGCCGAAAACCATTCAAAAAGCGGTGCGGGATCTGATCCGCATCACGAAAAAAGCACAGAGCGAAGACATCGAAAAGGATCCGGAATCGATGAGCCAAAAAGAACTGGAGAAACGGATTGCCGAGACGGAGAAAAAGATGAGAAAGGCTGCCGCAGAACTTAATTTTGAGGCGGCGATGGAGCTGAGGGATCAGATGATTTCACTGAAACGGCAGCTTGCGCAGCTGTGACGGCGACGACCGATCGGATAAGAGGAGCAGGAGGAAACTATGACACAAAAAAAAGAACACAGACAGTGGATCAAAATCAGAGGCGCCAATGAGCATAATCTGAAAAATATTGATGTTGATATCCCAAGAAATGAACTTGTCGTCCTGACAGGGCTGAGCGGTTCAGGAAAATCTTCACTGGCATTTGACACGATCTATGCAGAGGGGCAGAGGCGGTATATGGAGTCCCTTTCATCCTACGCGAGACAATTTTTAGGTCAGATGGAAAAACCGGATGTGGAGAGCATAGAGGGACTTCCGCCCGCCATCTCGATCGACCAGAAGACGACAAACCGCAACCCCAGATCGACGGTCGGGACGGTGACGGAGATCTATGACTATTTCCGCCTTCTGTACGCGAGAGTCGGGACCGTACACTGCCCAAAGTGCGGCAGGCAGATCAGCAGGCAGACGGTTGACCAGATGGTGGACCAGATCATGAGACTGCCTCAGAGAACGAAGATCCAGCTGCTCGCCCCGGTTGTCAGGGGAAGAAAGGGAGAACATGCCAAGCTCCTGGAACAGATCAGGAAACGCGGATATGTCCGCGTGCAGATTGACGGCAGCCTGTATGAGCTGTCAGAAGACATTAAACTGGACAAAAATATCAAACATAATATCGAAATTGTGGTGGACCGGCTGGTCGTCAAAGAGGGGATTGAAAAACGGCTGACGGATTCGCTGGAACAGGTTCTGGAGCTCTCAGAAGGACTTGCATATGCGGATGTGATCGGAGGGGAGGTTCTGCGCTTTAGTCAGAGCTTTTCCTGCCCGGACTGCGGCGTCAGCATCGATGAAATTGAACCGAGAAGCTTTTCTTTCAACAACCCGTTCGGGGCGTGTCCGGACTGCTATGGACTGGGATACAAGATGGAATTCGACGAAAATCTGATGATTCCGGATAAAAGCTTAAGCATTGCCCAGGGCGCGATCACGGTGATCGGATGGCAGTCCTGCACGGAAAAAGGAAGTTTTACGAGAGCAATTCTCGACGCGCTTTCAGAGGAATACCACTTTGATCTGAACACGCCGTACCAGGATCTGCCGCAGGAAATTCAGCAGATGCTGATCCACGGGACGAATGGAAGAGAAGTAAAGGTACGATACCGCGGGCAGAGAGGAGAAGGCGTCTATGACGTGGCGTTTGAAGGGCTGATCAAGAATGTGGAGCGCCGCTACAGGGAGACCGCCTCCGACACGATGAAACAGGAATATGAATCCTTTATGCGGATCACTCCGTGTAAGACGTGCAGAGGACAGCGCCTGAAAAAAGAAGCGCTCGCCGTCACGGTCGGCGGGAAAAATATCTATGAGATGACGTCGATGTCCATTAAGGAGCTGAATGAATTTCTGAAAAATTTAAAGCTAAGCTCCCACCAGGAGATGATCGGAAACCAGATTTTAAAAGAAATACGTTCCAGAATCGGATTCCTTGTGAATGTGGGTCTGGAGTATCTGACGCTGACAAGGGCGACGGGAACGCTTTCCGGCGGGGAAGCGCAGAGAATCCGGCTTGCCACGCAGATTGGATCCGGGCTTGTGGGAGTCGCCTATATCTTAGACGAGCCAAGCATCGGACTGCATCAAAGAGACAACGACAAGCTCCTGCGCACGCTAAACAATTTGAAAAGCCTTGGAAATACGCTGATCGTAGTAGAACATGACGAGGACACGATGAGAGCGGCGGACTATATCGTGGATATCGGTCCGGGCGCCGGGGAACACGGAGGAGAGGTGGTGGCTGCGGGAACCGCGGAGGAGATCATGGCATGTCCGGGATCCATCACCGGAGACTATCTGGCGGGCAGGAGAAAAATCCCAGTGCCGGCACAGAGAAAGAAGCCTGCAGGATTTTTAAAGATCGTAGGGGCAAAACAGAATAATCTGAAAAATATCACTGTAGAAATTCCGCTTGGAGTGATGACGTGCGTGACGGGAGTTTCCGGTTCCGGAAAAAGTTCTCTTGTCAACGAGATTTTATATAAGGTTCTGGCGCAGAAGCTCAACCGTGCAAGAACGATACCAGGCGAATACCGTGCGGTCGAGGGGATCGAACAGCTCGACAAGGTGATCGATATCGATCAGTCCCCAATCGGAAGAACGCCGCGGTCAAACCCTGCAACGTATACAGGGGTGTTCGACTTAATCCGGGATCTGTTCGCCTCGACCGCAGACGCAAAGGCAAAAGGCTATAAAAAAGGAAGATTCAGCTTTAACGTAAAGGGCGGCAGATGCGAAGCGTGCAGCGGAGATGGAATCTTAAAAATTGAGATGCACTTTCTGCCAGACGTCTATGTGCCGTGCGAGGTCTGCCACGGAAAGCGATATAACAGAGAGACGCTGGACGTAAAATATAAAGGGAAAAATATCTATGACGTTTTGAATATGACTGTGGAAGAAGCGCTCGTGTTTTTTGAAAACGTCCCGGCAATCCGCAGAAAGATTGAAACCTTAAACGAGGTGGGTCTGTCCTATATCAAACTGGGACAGCCCTCTACCATGCTTTCCGGCGGCGAGGCGCAAAGAGTCAAGCTTGCCGCAGAACTGAGCAGACGAAGCACCGGAAAGACCATCTATATTTTGGATGAGCCGACAACAGGACTTCACTTTGCGGACGTCCATAAGCTGATCGAAATTTTGCAGAAACTGGCTTCCGGGGGAAATACCGTAGTCGTCATCGAACACAACCTGGATGTGATTAAGACAGCAGATTACCTGATCGATATGGGACCGGAAGGCGGAGACGGAGGAGGCAGAGTGATTGCTTTCGGGACGCCCGAGGAGGTGGCTGAAAATCCGGCGTCATACACAGGAAAATATGTCAGAAAATACCTGAAGGAATAAGAGCGGAACATGAAAAAGTCCTGACTTGCCGTCAGGACTTTTCAAAGGAAAGAGAAAAAAATTAAAATATTTGAGGGAGTACTTCGCAGTGTGTGGGTGCTGCGAAGTGTGAGTTATGAAATATATTAGCTCTTTGCTAATATGGTGTTAGTATAAACGGTAAATGTGTTCAAAATGTGTACTTAAGATAAAGAAAATTTAAAATTTGTAAAAGAAATTATTTAGATTTGAAAAGAAAAAATAAAAAAAACGAAAAACTTTGAGACAGCAGAAAACCCTGGGGTCGCCAGGGTTTTCAAAAGGAAAGAGAAAAAATTAAAAATATTTGAGGGAGTACTCCGCAGCGTGTGGATACTGCGAAGTGTGAGTTATGAAATATATTAGCTCTTTGCTAATATGGTGTTAGTATAAACGGTAAATGTGTTCAAAGTATGTTTTTGAGATGAAAAAAAAATGAAGTTTATGAAGGATTTCGGTAGAAAAAAGAAAAAGAAAAAAAATAAAGGAAAAATAACTTTTCAAGAGAAAAGGTCTTGTATATAATAGAAACGACACAAACATACAAAAGGATGAGAAGAGATCAGAGAGGAGCGTCGATATGGCGGCGACAAATATAGGAATTGATTTAGGAACGGCAAGTATTTTGGTGTATGTCAGAGGAAAAGGAGTGGTCCTAAAAGAGCCGTCCTTGGTTGCGTTTGACAGGGAAGAAAACCGGATTAAGGCGATCGGAGAGGAAGCACGCGTTCTGCTGAGCCGGTCGGCGGGAAATATTGTGGCAATCCATCCTCTTCAAAACGGCGTTATTTCTGACTATACGGTGACGGAGAGAATGCTGAAGTATTTTATTCAGAAGGCGAGCGGGAAAATTTCCTTTTTTAAGCCGCGCGTCAGCATCTGTGTGCCGACAAGCGTGACAGAAGTGGAAAAAAAGGCGGTGGAAGACGCTGCGTACCAGGCGGGAGCGCGGGAAGTGCGCATCATCGAAGGACCGATCGCGGCGGCTATGGGTTCCGGAATTGACACCTCAAGACCGTGCGGAAATATGATCGTGGATATTGGAGCCGGAACGTGCGACGCAGCCGTCATCTCTCTGGACGGGATTGTGGTCAGCTCCTCCATCAAAGTGGCAGGCGACAATTTCGATCAGGATATCGTGCGCTATATGAAGCAGAAATATAACCTCGTCATAGGGGAAGAGATGGCGGAGGACATCAAGATAAAAATCGGAACAGCTTTTGAAAAACCGGAGCAGAAGGTGATGGAAGTCGTGGGAAGAGATCTGATTACAGGACTGCCCAAAACGGTGCGCGTGACGTCGGAAGACACGAGAGACGCCCTGAAGGATTCGATAGCGCAGATTGTGGATGTCGTTCGCAGCGTACTCGAGAGAACTCCGCCGGAACTGGCAGCCGATGTAGCAGACCGGGGCATTGTCCTGACAGGCGGCGGATCCCTTCTGAGCGGGCTGGAAGAACTGATTGAAGAAAAGACAGGGATTAATGTGATGACGGCGGAGGAACCGCTGATGGCCGTTGCGCTGGGAACAGGAAGATTTGTGGAGCTGACCGCGTCCAACAACAAAATGGAGGATTAGGAAACGGGAAGGGCATCTTTAGAGAGAAAATCTAAAGCTGCCCTATTTTAAAACGACAGTCTGCCACAAGGCGACAGAGGAGCAAAATCAGATGACACAGACAATAGAAGGATATGTAGAGCATATTGTATTTCGAAATCAGGAAAACGGATATACCGTCATGAACGTGATCAGCGAGGGGGAAGAGCTGACCTGCGTGGGAGTGCTTCCCAGCATAAGCGAGGGCGAAAACATAGAAGCACAGGGCAGCTTTGTGGAACATACCGTCTACGGAAAACAGTTTAAAATTCAAACAATACAGTTCAAAACCCCGGAGGATGAGAGAGCCGTCGAACGGTATCTTGGAAGCGGGGCGATTAAAGGTCTCGGCGCGGCGCTCGCCTCAAGAATCGTAAAAAAGTTTAAAGAGGATACGCTTCGTATTTTGGAAGAAGAGCCGGAACGTCTGGCAGAGGTCAAGGGCATCAGCGAGAAAAAGGCGAGGGAAATCGCAAAACAGATGACACAAAAGCAGGACATGAGAAAAGCAATGATCTTTTTGCAGAGATACGGGATTTCAACGGCAATTGGAGCTAAAATTTATCAGCAGTATGGTCAGGAACTGTACCATGTGATCCAGGAAAATCCGTATCGGATGGCAGAAGATATCTCGGGAATCGGCTTTAAAATCGCAGACGAGATCGCGGCGCGCGCAGGCATCCGCCTGGATTCCAATTACCGGATCCAGTGCGGCATCCGCTATTGTCTTCAAAAGGCGGCGGCAGAAGGTCATGTCTATCTCCCGAAACCTGTTCTGATGGAACGGGCAGGCGAACTGCTGGGATTGCTGCCGGAACAGATGGAAAAGCAGCTGATGGATCTTGCGATAGAGAGAAAAGTCATCATCAGGCAAAAAGACGGCGTTTGGATTGTCTATGAAAGCAAGGTCTATTTTATGGAGCTCCAGATTGCCAGAAAATTGTATGAATTGAATATTTCCGGGGAGATTTCAGAAAAAGAGGTCAGAAAAAAGCTTGCGCTCATTGAAGACAGAACCGGAACAAAATTAGATGAACTCCAGAAAAAGGCTGTGATCGAGGCGGTCAGAACCGGAATTTTGATTCTGACCGGCGGTCCCGGTACCGGAAAGACAACGACGATTAACGCGATGATCGACTATTTTGAGATGGAAGGTCTGGATGTCCGTCTGGCGGCTCCAACTGGAAGGGCAGCCAAAAGAATGACAGAGACGACAAAAAAAGAAGCGCAGACGATTCACAGACTGCTGGAGGTCAGCGCAATTTCTCAGGAACACCGGGAAGAAGGAATGTTTGGAAAAAACGAAGAAAACCAGCTGGAGACAGACGTGCTGATCATCGATGAAATGTCGATGGTAGATGTATATTTGATGAAGGCGCTTCTCGGGGCAGTCGCAGTCGGGACAAGACTGATCCTGGTGGGGGATGTCAACCAGCTTCCCTCCGTAGGTCCTGGAAGCGTGCTTAGAGATTTGATCCAGTCAGGATGCCTTAACGTGGTCCGGCTCAACAAAATTTTCAGACAGGCAAAAGAGAGCGACATCATTGTAAACGCCCACAAAATCAACCGCGGAGAGCCGATTGTGCTGGACAACAAAAGCAGAGACTTTTTCTTTCTGAGGAGAGACGACGCCAATGTCATCATCCGCGTCGTCCTGGCGCTGATTCAGAAAAAGCTTCCGGGCTATGTACAGGCGGATCCGCTTGACATTCAGGTGCTGACGCCGATGCGGAAGGGACTTTTGGGAGTAGAACGTCTAAACCGTATTCTGCAGGAATATTTAAATCCAAAAGCAGCGTCGAAGAGAGAAAAAGAACATCATGACGGTCTTTTCCGCGAGGGAGACAAGGTGATGCAGATAAAGAATAATTATCAGATGGAGTGGGAAGTGCGCGGCAGCTACGGCATTCCGATTGAAAAAGGAATGGGCGTCTTCAACGGAGACATGGGGATTGTGCGGGAAATCAATCTTTTTGCGGAAACCTTGACAGTGGAGTTTGACGAGAGGCGTTTTGTAGAGTACGCGTGGAAACAGCTGGACGAGCTGGAGCTTGCCTATGCGGTGACAGTCCACAAGGCGCAGGGAAGCGAATATCCCGCCATCGTGATTCCTCTGCTGAGCGGTCCGAGAATGCTGATGACGCGGAATCTGCTGTACACGGCAGTGACGAGAGCCAGAAAATGCGTGGTGCTGGTTGGAAACCCGGATACGTTTGAGCAGATGATCTTAAACGAGTTTGAACAGAAACGGTATACGACCTTGGACGACCGCATAAGGGAAATTTTTGGGACGATTCCAAAGGAAGAACTCAAACCAGAGCGGAGCGGACAAGCCTGAAAAGAAAAAAAGAAAACGTGTCGGAATTTCGTGCGAAAAAGGGAGAGAGCAGGAAACAGACATGATAAAAGAGTGGATGGAAGGAATTTTTTATCCGTTTCGCTGTCCGCTGTGCCAGAAAATCATAGTGGGACCAAAGCAGACGGTATGCGGTGCGTGCCGGAAAAAACTAAAGAAAATCGAAGAGCCGCGCTGCAAAAAATGTGGCAGACCTGTGCGCGTCTTTGAGCAGGAAAACTGCCCGGACTGTGAAAGAGCGAATCACTTTTATGAGGAGGGAATGGGGATCTACCTGTATGAAGGCGATATGCGCCGGGCAGTCCACCGGATGAAATTTCAGAATAAAAGAATATATGCAAAAGTTTTTGGCGAGATGATGGCAGAAGAAATAGGAGACGCCCTTTCAAAGTGGGAGATTGAAGCGATCGTTCCAGTACCGATGTACCGGAGGAAACAAAGGAAAAGAGGGTACAACCAGGCAGAACTGCTCGCGCGCGCAATCGGACAGATCTGGAACATCGAGGTGAAAAAAGACTGGGTGATCCGGAAAAAAGATACCGCCGCGCAGAAGGATCTGGAAAAAAAAGACAGGGCAAATAACATGAAAAAAGCTTTTGCGATCAGAAAAAATGAGGTAGAATTAAAGAATATCCTGATTGTAGACGATATCTATACGACAGGAAGCACAGTCGACGCAGTCGCGGATGTCCTAAAAAAGCATGGGGTCCAAAACGTCTATTTTGTAAGTCTCTGCATCGGAGCGGGCGAAGAAGACGGACCAAAGACAAAAGCCGGAAAAATGCGGCAGGACGCGAAAAGCTATGCCGATACGGGTCGGCGGCGCAAAACAGACATAGGGGTACAATAAAACTTTCTTTTGAAAAAAACTTATGCTATAATAAAATAATGTACGAGGGGCGAAGAAGAAAACATGATAGATCAAAAAAAAGTACAGAATATGACGAGATTGGCTATCTTTGAAAAACATCACACAGATGAAATCCATACGATCAAGACATCCTACCGCAGCGATTACGTCAGCAGCCATCTGATGAAAAACTGGTTTCGGATTACGCTGGCGTTTGGAATCGGTTTTGCGCTGTGGGCGCTGTACCGGCTGGATGAAATCGCAGATTCTTTAAACCGGATGGAGCCGGTTCAGTTTGGACTTCAGATCCTGACAGCGTATCTGATCGCTGCCGTTACGTATCTGGCAGTCACCTGGGCGATCTATACAGTCCGATACCGGAAAATGAAAAAGGTAAGAGACGAGTATCAGCAGATGATGGAGCCTCTGATAAAAGAGTATCAAAAGACAGAACAAAGGAGAACAAGAGAATGAAATCACTGCTAAAACTACGCAGATCTCTACAGAAATTTTATAATAAACATGCCGTCTGGGTTGAGTCAGCTTTAAAATTTTTGCTGGCTTTGACTGTATTTCAGATGATTCAGACGCAGACCGGATCGGCGCAGACCATCCGCGGCGTTTTGCTCACAGTGGCACTTGCAGTTGTCAGCGCTTTTTTATCCACAAATGTGACTGCAGTCTTTGCCGGCATTCTTTTTCTGTACCGGCTCATCGATCTGTCGCCGGAAGCGCTCGGAGTGGGAGGAGCGGTCACTGTGATCGTAGGTCTGCTGTATTTCGGAACAGGACCGAAGCAAAGCTGCGCGCTGCTTCTGACGCCGGTGGGTTTGGCGCTGCGCGTTCCATGCCTGATACCGGTTGTCCTTGGGTTAGTGGAAGGACCGTCGGCAGCCTGGGGGATTGCGGCGGGCACCATTCTCTATTATGCGATGCAGATCCTGACAGGAAGCGCGTATATGGCGATCCCCGGCGAGGGAATGGATGAAATCTTAAGTCATATCATGGCGGTTTTAAATGAAATGTTCCGGGCAGACGAGATGATTTTGATGACGGTCATTTTGCTGCTTGTTTTTGCAGTCGTCTCCATGATCCGGAGAATGGCGGTTGACTATGCGTGGTACCTTGCAATCGGCGCAGGAATTTTTTCCTATCTGCTGCTGCAGGTGATTGCCATCGTCGCTATGGGCAGCCAGGAAAGCCTGATCGGAACGTTCTTAAGCGCGGCGGTGACGGTTTTTGCCGCCGGGGCGGTCCAGATCTTCGCATTCAGCGTGGATTACCGCAGGACTGAGAAGGTTCAGTTTGAAGACGATGATTTTTATTATTATGTGAAAGCAGTGCCCAAGACCGGACAAAAAAGACAAAGGACGCAGACGGCAGGGCAGACGCAGGCTTTGCCGCATCAGGAAAGCGTGCAGATACAGGCAAAGCAGCAGGAACGAAATTTCCAGCATGCATCGCGCTATGCTGCCGTCACACAGGAGGATATAAAAGAGCGCGAAAGACAGGAATGGCTCAGACGCCGGACAGAACAAGGCGGAAGTCGATATGATAAGAGAAAAGGAGGATGAGATGAATGACCGAAATCAGAAATTTTTTTATTCAGTACTTATCTTGGCTTTCTGTGCCCACTTTTCACATATCGATCACAGACGTGCTGGAGATTGTGATTCTGTCCGTGATTGTGTACCGCATTCTGCTTTGGATTAAAGATTCAAGAGCCTGGACGCTTTTAAAGGGAATTGTCTTTATCTGCGTGTTTATTCTGATCGCAAAAATCTTTCAGATGGATACGATTATGTATATCATCACAAAAGGACTTGACATGATTGTTGTGGCGACGCTTGTCATTTTTCAGCCGGAACTGCGAAGGGCTTTGGAGCAGCTGGGAGAGAAAAAGATTTTTTCTTCCCTGATTCCATTTGACAGTTCAAAAGAGATCAAACAGCGCTTCAGCGACAAGACGATCAACGAACTGGTAAAAGGCTGTGTGGAGATGGGAAAAGCAAAGACAGGGGCGCTGATTGTCATCGAACAGAACGTTGTGCTGACTGAATTTGAGAGGACAGGAATTGCCCTTGACTCGATTTTGACAAGTCAGCTGCTGATCAATATTTTTGAACACAACACGCCTCTGCATGACGGAGCCGTTATCGTAAGAGGAGACAGAATTGTGGCTGCGACCTGCTATCTGCCCCTGTCCGACAATATGGAGCTGAGCAAAGAACTGGGAACAAGACACCGGGCCGGCGTCGGAGTCAGCGAAGTGACAGACTCCCTCACGATTATTGTATCGGAAGAGACCGGAAAAATTTCTCTCGCTTTAAAAGGGAAGCTGATGCGCGACGTCACGTCGGAAGAACTCCGGGAGCAGCTTGTCATTGTGCAGAATAAATCGATCGATTCCAAAAAGTTTAAGCTGTGGAAGGGGTGGAGCAGATGAAGAAGAGAAAATGGATGAACAATATAGGCTTAAAGATTATTTCCCTTCTTGTCGCTTTTGGCATCTGGCTGATGGTAGTCAACACAGATGACCCTGAAAAGACGCAGCCTTTTAATGTCAATGTGACGATCGCAAACAATGAAAGGCTGGAAGACGCCGGAAAAGTATACCGGGTTGTGGACAACACAGATGACGTGACAGTCTGGGTGACAGCGCGAAAGTCGATTATACAGAATCTGCGCGCGTCGGACTTCAGAGTCATCGCCGATTTTGAAAACTTTAACGAGACGCTTGGATCGATTCCGCTGACCGTACAATGCACAGACAGCAGAATCACGGAAGATAAAATCAAAGTGCTTCCGCCTTCGCTCAAGATCGAGCTGGAAGATAAAAAAGAACAGGAGTTTGTACTAAGCGTGGAGAAAACGGGAACGCCTGCGAAAGGATATGAGGTCGCCTCCATGGAAGTGGAACAGGGAAGAAAGATCTATATTGCAGGCGCAGAAAGCTTGCTGCAGATTATAGGGAAAGTGACCGTACCGGTTTCGGTGCAGGGATATTCCTCCGACAGGACAGTTACCTCTGCGATCAGAATTACAGATAAAAACGGAGCCGCCTTTACCGAAAGCCAGATGAACAGCCTGGAGCTCAAGACGATGGAAGGGGCTGTGATTTCAGAAGGAAAAGTAGACGTCAACCTGACTTTCTGGCCGATTAAGAGCGGCGTCCCGATCGAGGTGATTCCGGAGGGCACGCCCGCTGACGGATATCACATTTCAGAGATTACGACAACGCCGGAGACGCTGAACATAGCCGGATCGGAACAGGCGCTGGAAAATATGGGAAATTCTTTAAGAATCGAAAATCTTGTTTCCGTGGACAGCATGTCGGAACCTATAGAAGAGGAAATCGACATTTCCGATATCCTTGAGGAATATAATGTGAAGCTGGAAGAAGGGACAGATCCGACTGTGACGGTGAGAGTGAAGATTGAAAAATGGGGAGATACGACCGTTGCCTTTCCGGTATCTAAGCTGAAAATTATTTCGTACCCAGAGAACAAAAACCTGGTATTTACACCGGCAGACCAGCTGATGATAGGAGTTCGCTCCATAGAAAATGGGATCGCGTTTATCACTGCGGATGAAATCGAAGCGTCCGTAGATCTTACGGATTATCAGAAAGCCGGAACTTATACTGTACCGGTAGACGTACAGCTTCCGGAGGGATATGAACTTGTCTCGCCGGTTACGATTTACGTAAATATTGAAGATACGCCGGAGACAGAAGAGGGCGGCTCTGACACCGAGTAAAAAAACGGAAGAGGGGGAGAAGACGGATATGGTAAGTAAAAAAATCGTCATAAAAAATGAAAAAGGACTTCATATGAGACCGGCGACACAGATGTGCAGCGAGGCGGCAAAATATGAAGCGATTATCACCGTTACGGTCGGGAGCAAAACGGTGAACGCGAAAAGTCTTTTGAACGTGCTGGGGGCAAAAATCCGGTGCGGAGATGAGATTGAAATCGTCTGTGAAGGCATCGATGAGAAAGAAGCATTGAAAAAAATGACGCAGATCATGGAAGAGGGACTTGGAGAAAAAGTGAACTAGACAGAAGATGTCAAAGACAGACTCACACAAAAAAGCAGGCGTGATTCGTGCGAATCACGCCTGCTCTATTTCAATTAGATATTAGGATCTGTCGGATCGTAGTTCTGCGTCAGCGGAATGCGGATCGGGGTTGGCTTCCCAAGAGGTCCAGGTGAGCTTGCGTCGTCGTAGATATAAACCGGCGTTCCGATCGGACAGTTGTCATACATCCATTTTGCGTCCGCGCAGGTCAGACGGATACATCCGGCCGAAGCAGGTTCTCCTAACTTATTGTAATAGTCTGCTTTCAGAGTATAGATGTTCATCTGATAATACGGTACGGAGTGGAACAGAATATCCGGTGTGATATGGGAACAATACTGTCCGTAGCTCGGACCGTCCAGCGTATGCCAGCGCAGTTTGTCCAGCAGCTGGAAATTTCCTGCCGGAGTCCATCCCAGGACAAGACCTGTAGAACATACCATTGCTTTGCACGGAATATTTCCGCGGTAGATGGTGATGCAGTTCATCAGACGGTTTACATAGATCTTATAGGATCCGGTCAGAGGAATGGCTCCGCTCGACCCGAAATCATAGCCGACGCCGTCGATGACATGGTATCCGGTATACATAACGCCGTCAGATCCGAAGTAATAACCGTAGTTGTTCAGTCCCAGCCATCCCACGGCGCGCGTTCCGTCATTCTTCAGGTAATACCATTTGCCGTTGATCTGTTTCCAGCAGTCTTTCTGGATGGTACCGTCAGAACCCATGTAATAATAGGAACCGCCGTCGGCAGCCCAGCCGTTTTTCACCATAGCCTTTGTGGAAGGATTGAAATAATACCGGTTGCCGTTGATCTCCTTCCAGCCTGTCTGGGCAGTACCGTCGGAGTATAAGTAATAGGTTTTTCCGCCTGTCGTGATCAGACCGGTCCGTTTCTTGCCGGAGTTGTCTAAGTAATAAGTGCCGCCGCCGATGGTGACAAGACCTCGCACCTTCGCGCCGGTCTGCGGATCAAAATAGAACCAGTATCCGCTGTATTTCTGCCACCCTGTTAAGAGAGCGCCGCTTGCGCTCGCCCAGTAATTCTTTCCGTT
This sequence comes from uncultured Eubacteriales bacterium, assembly GCA_963929865.1. GTDB lineage: Bacteria > Bacillota > Clostridia > Lachnospirales > Lachnospiraceae > JAGZHZ01. Next base: position 35,433 of record CAWVKK010000044.1, read on the forward strand.
TCTGGTGAAATGAGCGTCGGTGATCAGAGAACCGTCTGTGCGCACATAGTAGAGCCGGTTGTTATAGCGGACAATACAGTTTTTGCTCATGACGCCGTTGCTGGCGAGATAATATTTCTGACCGCGGATCGTGACCCATTTGTTCTTGACAGCCGCGCCGTCAGATCCGAAATAGTACGTTTTGCCGTCGACGGTCGTGCGGGTGTTGGAGACACGCGTGCCATAGCGGTTGAAATAGAACAGCTTTCCGTTTACATGATGGAGGCTGCTGATCATCAGCGTATAGTCAAGCTTTGCATAGTAGTATTTTCCTGTGTCAGGATCCATCTTATAGCCTCTTAAGCAATTGCCGGCGTCGTCCAGAAAATAGGAAACCCCGTTGATTTTATAAGGTCCTGCCTTGCCGACAATCAAAGATCCCATACTGTTGAACGCTTTCATCTGAGAACCGGATTTGACGACCCCGGGGGAACCGATTCCATCAGCGTTCAGATAGTAGGTTTTGCCGTTAAACTGGTAAATCTGATTGCAGACAAGACGGCACTGCTTGTCAAAAATCAGAAATTTTCCGGTGTAGCCTGGAATACGCTGCGTGGTACTTCCATTACAAAATAAATGAGCGTCGGAAGGAGAACCATAATAGCGCTCACCCTTAAGATTGGTAAGCCATCCGGTAGAAAGACGGCCATCCTCATTAAAGTAGTACCAGGAGTTGGAGGAAGAAGGCTTGATAGGACCGGACCATCCCGTCCGCAGCCTTCCGCTCAGCGCGGGATCAAAGTAATAAAATTCTCCGACGCGTAAAAGATTTTGTCCGATCTGTACTTTAATGGCGCCTTGCTGTTTGTAACCGTTTTTCAGATAATAAATTCCGTCAGAAAGCTGAATCGGTCCGGTATAATTTTCTTTTGAGGCGTAATATTCGCCTTTGGAATCCTTTCTCCATCCGACCTCCTGAGCCGCTTCCACCGAAGACTCAGAAGATTGCGCGGCTGCAGAGACGAGAAGCGGAGCGCCTAATGTAAGACATGCAGCAGCACATAGAACAGATAAAAATTTGCGCGATTTCATAAAAACTCCTTTCTAAAATATTTTTCCTTTTTTCTCAGAAGCAAAAATCAAAAATCCAAGAGACACTCACAGGTTTTGAGACTTTGTTCTTATTACTAAATATACTATATCTAAAAAAAGTTTGCAATCGGCTTCAAAAGTTCTTAAGTAATTTTAAGGAAATATCCAGAAAGTTCCTATTGACCTCTTAAACGTGCATGATGTAATGAATTGGAACAAAAAATTACGAAAATATTACAAAAAATTGACAAAAGATAGATACTATTTTATAATAAAAAACAAATGGCAAGATCAGAGCCGAACTATGTTTCAATGCAACAGGAAACGATAAATCAGGGAAAGGAGTATTTATGAACGAGAATAACAGAAAGAGAAAATGGACGGGATGGATTGCCTGCCTGCTGGCGTGTGTGATCATGCTGGGAGGTTTTTCAGAAAGCCTTGCACGGGCAGGAGAGCTTGAGACACACAGTTATGAGACAGAGACGCTTTCTCCCGAAACGCAGACAGAACCTGTGACGGAACAGACACAAACGCCGATCACGGAAACAGAAAGCGAGCAGCCGCAGACGGAGGCGGCAGAGACGGAAAGCGAGCCGGAAACGGAAGCGGCAGAGACGGAAAGCGAGCCGGAAACGGAAGCGGCAGAGACGGAAAGCGAGCCGCAGACGGAAGCGGCAGAGACGGAAAGCGAGCCGGAAACGGAGGCGGCAGAGACGGAAAGCGAGCCGCAGACGGAGGCGGCAGAGACGGAAAGCGAGCCGCAGACGGAAGCGGCAGAGACGGAAAG
>CAWVKK010000045.1:0-96925 GCA_963929865.1 uncultured Eubacteriales bacterium
TTTCCTCTGTAGTGTTCCAGGCGGAATCCGTTGCCGTACGGTCCTCTCATCAGAAGATTCTTTCCCGCCTGGTTTTCAAAAATCTCATTTGTCACTTTTCCCACTTTTCGGATCGTCAGATCAATGTAGTCTTCTCCGATTCCGCTCACTGAGATCGGCGCTTCCCCGTATTTGGGAATGGATACCTCAAAAAACTGTCCCGGGCGCACTTCCCCGACATACGCCATGCGAAACGTATATTCCGTCTTTGTATGCGGAATCACCTCTTTTATCCTCGAGGAGAAAGGCAGATATTCATTTGTCATTCTTCTTCGCCCCCAATCTCTGAAAGTTTTCTCAGACATGTCAGATATGAGATATATTCCGGACAGATATTCTCACACCTGCCGCACCCGACACACATCTGATATCCGAATCTGTTTTTGAAATTTTGAATTTTATGCAGAACCTTAAAGCGCATCCTCTCTCCCTGATCTTTGCGGAAGCTGATTCCCCCTGCGATATCTGAATATCCGTCTATCTGACATGACGCCCAGACTTTGCGCCGCTCTCCCGCATTTGGGTTGTCCCTGTAGAAAATATCCTGGGTCGTAAAGCAGGTGCAGGTCGGACAGACAAAATTGCAGCGCCCGCAGCCGATACACCTTCCGGAATATTCCTTCCACAGCTCGTTTGACGCGATGTCTTCCGGCAGCTTCTCAGGAATCGTGACCTTTTCTTCATTTTCCCGCACAAACCGGATCTCTCTTGTCACAGGCTCCTGGGCGAATGCTTCCGCTGTTTCCTGCAGCTTTGCATCCTTCCACTCCAGGTAAAGCCCGTCCTCCTCCGGATAGGCGTATCCGTCGTATTCCCGCGCGATATTCGTCCCCATGCTGGCACAGAAACACGAAGGGAAAGAATGGTCGCACCCCATCAGGATGAATTTTGCGTTTTCCCTCACCGCCTGATAGTAGCTGTCCGCCGCGCCGTTTCTCAGATAGATCTCATCGAGTCTTCTGAGCGCATGGCACTCGCACGCTCTTAAAAAGACAATCCGTCTCTTCTTTTCTTCCGGAAGCTTTGTCGTCTGCTCTGTAAAATACATCATCGTGTCCGAAATCGGAAAAATCGTCTCTTTAAAGCTGTAATCCGACTTCTGATCCCACACAATCTCATCGAAGCCATTCAGTTTTCCATACCGGATCACGTCCTGATCCGAATAGCATCCCTCGCCTGCAAACCGCTTCGGTCCGTAGATCTCATAGCTCTGGGACAGTTTTTCGAAGAGACGCTGCGCCGTCTCCTGATTCCAAATATTTCCCATAGTCACACTCCTTTATGATTTTTTTCCTGCAAAAAATCCGCCGCCCCGCTCTCAGGCAGAGTCCCTCCGCGGTAAAACAGTGCCAGCTTGTCTGGATTCGGCAAAAAAAAGAATTTATCCCGGTAGATGACAAGCCCCTTCTGGGTCAGTCTTTTACATGCCCTCGAGACATTTTCCCGTGGCACCCCGACAAAATCTGCCAGCAGGGTCAGGTTGAGATTCAGCTCAATCCGGATGCCCTTCTCCCATGGAATTCCGAAATCGCGCCCCAGCTTCCACAGCTTGGCAGCAATTTTTCGCTCTGTAATCATACTGCCGTTTGTATTTTTGAGCTGGTGGGAAAGCCTCCAGATATAGCGCTCGTATTCTCTCATCACTGCCTGTACCAGAGAAAAGTGAAGTGCCATCTCTCCTAAAAATTCTTTTTTCGGAATTTTCAAGACCACAGCCCTGCTTGCCGTCTCACAGAAGACAGACACAGAGCATCCGCTTACAATCTCGTGGTTGAGCAGATGTCCTCCGCCGAGCCAGAATAAAATCTTGCGGCTGCCATGTTTTGTCAGATTGTAGATCATGACTTCCCCTTCCAGCAAAATCCAGATATCCTCCGCTATGCTTCCCGCGCCAAACAGCAGTTCTTTCTTCTGGCAGATCCGCAGACTTCCCGCATTTAGCAGAGTCTGAACGACGTCCCTTGAAACGTTCTGAAAAAATCCCAGTTTTTGGACTTCTCCCGCTGATGTCCACTTCATACATTCTCCTTCACATTAAAAGCTCTCTGGCTTTTCTTTTTTGCATTTGTTCTATTATAGGATAACCTGTCGGTTCTGTCCGTGACGTTTATCACGCTGTATCGCCTTTTTCTCGCTTTTTTCATGCCTTGTCTTTTTGAGTCAAAGCAGATATAATGGGGATGCCGGACTCAGAGCAAAAAGACATTCCTGCCAGCTTAGGCGTTCCGTCTTTTTCCCGGCGCATCTGCATTTTTTGGTGCAGGATAAAAAATTTATCATAAAAAATTTACAGAAGAAGAGGAAGCATTATGACACTGCGGCACCTTAAAATTTTTTTAGAAGTTGCAGATACCGGAACCATGAGTACTGCGGCAAAAAACTTATACATCACTCAGCCTTCGGTCACCCAGGCGATTCATGAATTGGAAAGTCATTTTCACGTACTCTTATTTGAGCGTCTTTCCAAAAAGCTGTACATCACAGAGGCGGGAAAGCTCTTTTACGGATACGCCAGACAGGTCGTCTCCCAGTACGAGCAGCTCGAAGCCCATATGGCAGACCATTTTCTCACGGAGACAGTCCGGATGGGAGCTACGATTTCGGTCGGCGGAAGCATTCTCCCCGACCTGATCAACCAGTTTCACGCGAAAAATCCCTGCGCGAACCTTTTTGTCCGCGTCACCAACACACGGGACGTGGAGAGGAAGCTGCTGAATATGGAGCTCGACGTAGGTCTGGTGGAGGGGACGGTAAAAAGCCCGGATCTCGTCTCCATTCCCATGATCCCGGATTTTCTTGTGCTTGTCTGCCACAAGGATCACCCTTTTGCGCAAAAAAAAGTTCTCTACACGCATGAGCTGAAAGATCAGCCTTTTGCGGTGAGAGAACCCGGGAGCGGGACGCGCGAACTGTTTGAACAGTATCTCGAGCAGTACCATATCCCCATTCAGACTGTTTTAGAGGGAAACACCCCGGAGACGCTGAAAAACGCCGTGATCCACAATCAGGCGCTCTCTGTCCTGTCCTTTCGTCTGATTGAGAAGGAACTCAGACAGGGGCTGGTCCATATTTTTACGCCCGCAGAGCATAACTGGAACCGCTCCTTTAGCTTTGTCTACCACAAGGATAAATTTTTAAGCACATCGATCCTCTCTCTGAAAGGCCTGATAAAGGAATACGGGGAACATGAAAATTTAAGCGAGGTGGAAGCCGCCAGCCTGATCGCCGATCCGGCATCTTTTCCGCCGCCGCGCTGACCGCGCGTACACTTCGAACTGTAAAACCACGTAAAACCACGGAGGTTATCTGCACATGGAATGCCACTCTCACTCCAAAAGTTCCATCGACTATCACCTGATCGCCGACACGGCGATGCTGGCGGGCGAGATTATGCTCAAAGCCGGCGCTGAGACGTGCCGCGTGGAGGATACGATGATCCGCATCCTGAAGACGGCTTGCTTTGACCGGTGCGACGCTTTCGTCGTCCCAACCGGCATCCTGCTCACGCTGGAAGACTGGAAAACCGGGACAATCAGCCTTAACAGGAGAATCGGAGAAAAATGCACCAATCTCGGAAATATCGAGAAGGTCAACGATATCTCCAGAAAATACTGCCGCCGGGAGCTTACGCTTAAGGAAACGTTTCACCTGCTGAAGACCATGCAGCCCGTCTCGTACCCGCGCTGGGTCACAAATCTCGCCACAATCGTCTGCGGTCCCTGTTTTGTCCTGATTTTGGGCGGTGCCTGCACGGAGCTTCTCCTCGCCGCCTTCCACGGGCTTTTTATCATTCTGGGCAGGAGGCTCAGCCAGACTCTGGGCATCAACACGTTTGTGCCGAATCTGCTTTCCGGCTGCCTGATCGCCTTTACAAGCGCCCTCTTTCAGCGCCTCTTCTGCGAAAGTCTGCTCCTGGAGCCTCTGATCACCGGCTCCGTCATGGTTCTGCTGCCGGGCGTGGCGATGACAACCGGCATCCGGGACACGCTTGAGGGCGATTTTATGTCGGGAGGGGCCAGAATCATCGAAGCCTTTGTGACCGCCGCGTCCATCGCGGTCGGAATCGGAGCCGGTCTTTCCGGCTGCCGCGTTATCTTTTCCCTTTTTTAGGAGGAATTACTATGATCCTGCTTCACGCGCTCGGAGCGTACGGCTCTGTCCTTGCCCTGTGCATTATTTTTTGTGTCCCTGTCAAATATTTAAATCTCTCCGGGATCGTCGGAACGGTCGGGTGGCTGATCTATATCGTATTAGCCGAGCGTATCCCGGGCGAAATGCTGTCCATGTTTTTTGCCGCGCTTGTCGTCTCCGTGATCTCCCATCTCTTTGCGAGGTGGAAAAAGGCTCCCGTCACCTTGTTTCTGATCCCCGGTATTCTGCCGCTCGTCCCCGGAGTCGGGATGTATCGGATTGTCTATTCTCTCATGGTCGAGGAAGGCCAGACCGATATGGCTTCCTATTATCTCGCCTACACGCTTCAGATGGCGGGGATCATCGCCATCGCAATTTTCATCACAGATACTTTTTTTAAAATTCTCTCCCGCCGTCCGCGCTGAGCACACCGCCCCCGCTTTCCAGACAGCGCCCACTGCCGCAGACAGCAAAAGGCAAAGACCTGACAGTCTCTGCCCTTTGAATTTAGAAAAGATAAGCGCCGCTTTTTCTTTTTTCTCTGTCTTTTCTGTCTCCGTTTCAGACAATGCTCTCATACAGATGGCACGCGACGCGGTGTCCCGGTTCCGCCTCTCTGAGGATCGGCTCTTCCTCCCGGCACTGTTTTGTGGCGTGCGGACATCTCGGCGCGAACTTGCACCCCGTCTTTGTCCTTTTCTGTTCCCCGTAATCCGGCACGATCGCATCCAGACTCTTGACTCTCGGATCCGGAACTAAGATGGAAGAGATCAGCATCTTTGTGTACGGGTGGAGCGGATTGGCATACAATTTTTCAGAAGAGGAAATCTCTAAAATATTTCCCAGATACATAACCCCGATTTCATCGCAGATCTTTTGTACAACCTGGAGCTGATGGCTGATAAAGAGGTACGTCAGCTCATACTTTTCCTGCAGTTCTTCAAGCATCGCTACGATCTGCGCCTGCAAAGACACATCCAGCGCCGAAATCGGCTCATCGCACAGGACAAAGCTTGGCTGAATGGACAATGCTCTTGCGATGGAAATGCGCTGTCTTTGTCCGCCGCTGAATTCATGCGGATATTTTAGGAGATCCTTTTGCTCCAAACCTACGATCTGAATCATCTCCTTGGCGCGTTCTTTTCTCTCCGCTTTTGTGTACAGATTATGGATCTCCATCGGCTCGCAGATAATATCCATAACGGTCTGGCTCGGGTCGAGGGAAGAGTAGGGATCCTGGAACACGGACTGCATTTTCTTTCGAATCGGGAGCAGCTCTTTCTCCTTTTTCTGCCCGATTTCCTCACCCTCAAAGTAAATTTCTCCTCCTGTCAGCGGATGATAGCGCAAAATCGCTTTTCCGACTGTCGACTTTCCGCTTCCCGATTCCCCGACAAGACCGAACGTTTTTCCCTTTTCAATGGAAAAGGTGACGTGATCTACAGCTTTTAGCCAGTTTGACCGGAAAGAAAACGGCTGATCCGATTTTATCTTAAAATGAACCTGCAAATCTTTTACTTCAATTAAATGTTCTGACATGATTCGATCCCCCTGACATGGCATAATACGAAATGCCCTTTCTCTGCCTCATATTGCTTTGGCAGCGATCTGGCGCATTCCTCCGAAGCGTGGCGGCATCTGCGGTAAAATGGACACAGCCCGTCTGCTCCGTCTTCTGAGACGTTTCTCTCCAGGAACTGCACCATCTTTTCGTTTCCTACCTTTGGCATACTGGCGATGAGCGCCTGCGTATACGGGTGGCACGGGCGGTAAAAAATATCCTCCGCGCTCCCCTGTTCTACTACGTACCCTCCGCACATTACCGCAATTCGGGAGCACATCTGCGCTACGACTCCCAGGTCGTGCGTGATGATAATCACGCTCATCCCTGTTTTTTTCTGGAGGTCTCTGATCAGGTGAAGAATCTGTGCCTGGATGGTCACGTCGAGCGCTGTCGTCGGCTCGTCCGCAATCATCAGCTTCGGGTTGCTGCTCATTGCCATGGCAATCATAACTCTCTGGCGCATTCCTCCCGACAGCTCATGGGGATAGCTTTTCATGCGCTTTCTCGCCTCTGCGATTCCCACAGAGGTCAGAAGCTCCACAGATTTTTCATACGCTTCTTTTTTTGACATATTGCTGTGAAGCCTCAGAAGTTCGATCATCTTAGATCCAATCGTATATACCGGATTCAGGGCGGAAAGAGAATCCTGGAACACGATAGAAATATCCTTTCCCCGGATCTCCCTTAACTCTTTTTCCTTTTTTTCAAGAATGGACTCTCCCTGAAACACGACAGAGCCTCCGATGATCTTGCAGTTTTCCGGTCCCAGCTTCAGGATCGATTTTGTCGCCACGCTCTTTCCGCTTCCCGACTCTCCTACAATGCCGAACACTTCTCCTTCATCTACATAAAAGCTTGCATTTTTGACCGCTTTTGTCTCTCCCAAATCTCCATAGAAGGAAACAGCCAGATCTTTCACTTCTAATAAATGTTCCATTTCTTTCCCTCCTATTTTGGTTCAAATACTTTTCTTAACACTTCGCCCAGATAGTTAAAGCTGATAACCGTCAGCAAAATCAGCAGACCCGGGAAAATTGCAAGATGCGGCGCGTTTGTGATATAGCGCTGCGCGTTGCTCAGCATACTTCCCCAGGAAGCCTGCGGCGGACGTATTCCCAGACCAAAGAAGCTCAGCGCCGATTCCATCAGGATGGCGGAAGCGATATTCATCGTGGCCGCCACGATCACAGTGGGCATAATGTTCGGCAGAATATGCTTCACAATGATTTTTCCTTTGCTCTGTCCTGAGACGCGGCTGTAGACTACATACTCTCTTTCTTTCAGCGACATCGTCTCGCCTCTGACGATACGGGCGATATTCATCCACGTCAAAAATCCAATGATTAAAATGACATTTTGAATGCCCGGCTTCAGATATGCGTTCATGACAACCATGATCAAAAAAGTGGGCAGACTCATCAGGGCGTCGACAAGGCGCATCAGCACCGCGTCCACCTTTCCTCCGACAAATCCGCTGACAGATCCGACGATCACTCCGATCGCAGTCGACAAAACCATGGCCATAAAGCCGACTAAAAGCGACGCGCGCCCTCCGTACAGACATCTTGCCAGATAATCGCGTCCCATATCGTCTGTTCCAAACGGATGCGCCAGACATGGCTTGACAAGCCGCTCCGTCACACTGATCGCATTAGGATCAACCGGATATAAAAAGGCAAAAATGGAAGCCAGCGAAAACAGAATAATCACAATCAGTCCTACAATGGCAAGCTTGTTTGTCTTAAATCCCAGTTTCAGATTTTTTACCAAATTTTCTCTCATCTTCCCCACCTCCTAATTTTTCGCAATACGGATGCGAGGATCTACGATGCTGTAGCAGATGTCTGCCAGCAGGTTTCCGATTACGATTAAAAGCGCTGTAAACATAGTGATTCCCATGATCAGCGGATAGTCAAACTGTGTGACGGCCGTCACCGCAAGCTGTCCTGTTCCTGGCCACGCGAACACCTGCTCTGTGATGATCGCTCCGGACACAACGCTTTGCAGGCTCATTCCAAGCACAGTGATCATCGGCAGAATCGCATTTTTTAAAACATGGCGGAATAAAATTCCTCTCTCGCTCATTCCATACGCTCTCTGAACGGTTACATAATCGCTTGAGAGTTCCGTGATCGTGCTGCTGCGGATATAGCGGGTATACTGCGCCACATTCTGAAACGTCAGGACAGCGCACGGCATGATCAGATGGAGGATTAAATCCCAAAGAGAATCGACGCCGTCTGTCCTCATGCCGATGCTCGGCAGCAGCCCCAGCGTTACGCTCAGCCAGTAGATGAGGAGAATTCCGAACCAGAATGTCGGGATTGAAATTCCGACAAACGAGAGAATACTCGTAATTTTATCCCAGAATTTATTTTTATGCTTTCCTGTGTACAGCCCGATCGGGATCGCCAAAATGACGGACAGCACCAGGCTGGTCCCCATCAGAAGAATGGTCGCCGGAAGGCGTTCCAAAATCTGTGTCAGGACGGGGCGCTTATTCATCAGGGAATTTCCAAAATTTCCCTGCAGAATATTTTTCAGCCAGATTACATACTGTTCCACCATCGGCTTGTTTAATCCCAGATCTTCCCGCAGCTGTTCAATATATTCCTCGCTCATATTCGGTTCCACATACGTCATGACCGGATCTCCCGGAGCTGCTTTTGTCAGTGCAAAGCAGAGTATGGATACCAGAAACATAATCAGAACCGACTGAGCAAGCCTGTTTCCTATTCTTTTCATTTTTTCTCTCCTGTCTTTTTGAACGTAAAAAAGCGTTATGCGCAAAAAAATGCTGCAAAATGAGCTGAATTTTACAAAAAAGATCATTTTGCAGCACTTTTGCTGCTAAATCCATGCAATTATAAGATCTATCGTTTTTCTTTACTGGATTTTATATGCCTTTGAGTAATCATAATAGATTGTCTGAAGAATTACGTCCTCAAAGCCTCCGTATGCTTTGTCTACCGCATAGAATCCCTTGGAATAAGCAATCGGATAGATGTACATATTGTCATTGACTATCTGCTGAATTTCTTTGTAAACGCTTTCTCTTTCTTCACCGTTCGGAATGCTGTTTCCTTTTTCCCACAATGCGTCGAGTTCTTCATCTTTTACGTTTCCGTAGTTGCTGACGCTGTCCGATTTCAGAATATCTCCGTACAGGCTCGGTTCTGCGCCCAGTGTGTAGAAGGAGAGAACCATATCATAGTCTGTCGCGGTCTTGTCTTTTGTCTTATTCTTCTGCGTCGACTCGTCAAGCGGATATAACTCCACGGTGATTCCGACTTCTGCCAGCTTGCTCTGGATATAGATTGCCTCGCTTTCCATCGTCTTGTTGGTGGACGTATACAGAAGCGTCAGAGAAAGGTTTGTGTAGCCTGCTTCTGCCAGAAGCTGCTGCGCCTTTGCAGGATCGTTGTTGTACTGCGTCAGGCTGTCGTCATAGTACATCGTATCCGGTGTCAGAATCGAATACGCCGGATCTGCGAACTCGTCAGAAAGATATGCGAAGCTTACAAGCTCTTCTTTGTTCAGCGCATACGCGATCGCCTGGCGGACTCTGACGTCCTTCATCGCTTCATTGTTCTGATTGAATCCCATTATATTGACACGTCCGGAATCATAGCTGACGATATTTACTTTTCCTGTCGCGTTGACAATATCGTAGTCCTCGCTGCTGATCAGACGGGCGTTGATATCGCCGCTTGCCAAAGAAGCGTTCGCCGTGTTGCTGTCCTTGACAATCTTAAAGGTAATCGTATCGAGATACGGAGTGCCGCCGAAATACTCGTCGAACCGTTCTACAATAAAAGATTCGCCCGGACGGTATTCCTTAAACTTATAAGGACCGCTTCCGATCGGGTTGTTGTTGAACTCGCTCTCGCCGATGTTCGCCTCCCCTTCATAGATATGCTGCGGAATGCAGTAAATCTGGCTCAGACCTCCTAAGAATCCTGCGGAAGAAGTCGGCAGCTTGATCACAACAGTCAGGTCATCGATCGCCTCTGTCTGTACTGCCTCTCCGTTTACAAATCCGTATGCCTGGTACGGCACATTCTGCTCCGGATCGACAACCACGTTCATCGTAAACACAACGTCGTCCGCCGTGATCGGCTCCCCGTCATGCCACTTTAAATTGTCTTTTAACTTTAATGTGACTTCTGTGAAATCTTCGTTTGCCGTGACGCTCTCGCACAGACCGTTTCCATAATACATCTCGCCCTTTACAATCTCAAAAAACGGGGCGTATAAAGCCTGCATCATGTCGAAGCTTGTCTGATCCACTACGTAAAGCGGATTGATGTTCATGGGGTCGGCTGTCGCTGCGATCGTAATATTTCCGCCCTGCGCCGGTTCCGCTGCCATAGAAGTCACGCCAAGTCCCAGCGCTGCTGTGACAGACAGGACAGCTGTCAAAATTCCTGCAATCAGTTTTTTCTTCATCTTTGTTTCCTCCCTGTGTCGTTTTTTTTGCATGGATCTATTCTCTGAATTTTTTTTATTATAACACTGTATAAATATTCGTGCAAGCCAAAACTGTCTCAAATGTTGTCCTGCCGCGCAATCTGTTCCTTGATCTTCGCAGTGTCCTGCAAAATATCACCGCTTTGCTCCTCTCATCTTCTCAGCGCTTCACGGTTATCCTGCTCCCGTGCGCGGTCCTGCTCAGCTCCACTTTTTTCTCGATCCGCTCTTTCAGCTCGGCGACATGCGAGATGATTCCGACCATCCGGTTCTCTCCGCTCAGCTGCGCCAGCACCTGCACCGCGCACTCCAGCGCGTTGGAATCGAGGCTTCCAAAGCCCTCGTCGAGAAACACCGCGTCCACCTCGATCCCGCCGGCATAGCTCTGCACCACATCTGAAAATCCGAGCGAGAGCGCCAGCGCCGCCTGAAACGCTTCCCCGCCTGAAAGCGATTTGACGGAGCGCGTCCTCCCGATGTAGTAGTCCATGATTTCCAGATCCAGCCCGGCTGACTTTTGTCTGTCCTGCGCCTGTTCCATGCAGCGCAGCTCATACTGTCCTCCCGACATCCTGCAAAAGCGCTGGTTTGCCTTCTGGACAACCTGCCGGAAGTAAAAGCTCTGCACATACTGTTCAAACGCAAGCTTTTCCTTTCCGGTTATCCTTCCGTTTGCCGTGTCTGAGAGTTCTTTGTACCTGATATAGAGATCCTTTTCCTGCTTTTGTTCTTCCTCAAGCTCCAAAAGCTTTCTGTAAATCTCTCTGTTTCTCCGCGCACGATCGGAAAGCTCGCGGTGCGCTGTCTCCAGCTCCTTTTTTTCCTGTTCCGCCCGCGCTATCTGCCTCTGTCTTTCTTCCAGATCCTCTCTCTGGCGTCCGTCCAGCCGTCTTTTGTCCTCCTCTATCTTTTCTCTGAGCGCCTGCCGTTCTCTTGACCGCGCCTCCAGATCATCTTTAAGCTCTTTGATCTCTTTCTCTGTCAGAAGAGCATCCCGGTACGACTGTTCCGTCAAAAATCCTGCCTCGATCCGCCGACGCTCCCACTCTTCTCTGCATTCTTCTGCCCTCTGCTGTTTTTTGGCGCACGCCTCATGCTGCATCTCGCACCGCCCTCTCTGGCGGCTGTTCTCTTCCTGCGCCTCTTTTTTCTTTTTTTCGATTTCTTCTGCCTCGCGCTCAAACGCCTCTACGCTTTTTTTCAGCTTCTCCAAATCCAGCTCTGTGTCCTCTTTGCATCCCTGCGGAAGTTTTTCCTCCAGCCCCTCTATTTTTCCCCGGCATTTTTGAATCTTTCCCTCATGCTCCCTTTCTCTCGCCTGCGCCGCGCTGATTTTGTGCTGCAGTACTTCCAGCTCTTTGCAGATCCGGTCCATTCTCTCCTGCTTTTTCTCTTTTTCTCCCAAAAGTCCGTTCCATTTTTGCTCCTGTTCTTTTACGGCTTTTAAAAACGACTGCAGCCTGGCGTCCATCCCATTCAGTATCTCAAGGCTTGTCTGCTCTTTTATGTCCTCCTGCCGCTTTTCCTCGGACTCCGGCTCCACCCTCTCTTCGATTTCCCGGCGGAGCTTTTCAAGCCGCTCCTGAAGGCTTTCCTCCTTGCTCTTTCTCTCCTGCTGCTTCTTTTCAAATTCCTGCTTTTTCTGATATAATTCGTCTCTGCACCGGTCTGTCTCCTCCCGGCGCTGCCTCCAGACCTCCTCTGATACAGCCGTCTCCATCTTCTGAGCCTTGTTCGGGTGATCCACCGACCCGCAGACCGGGCAGGGCGCTCCCTCTTCTAGCTGCTCCGCTAAAATCCCGGCAAGGTTTCCAAAAAACTGCCGCTCTGTCTGCGAAAACGCCCTGTTTGTCTCCTCCCAGGCGGCTTTGTGATCACAGTAATCCTTCTTCCTTTTTTCTTCCTGTCTCGACAGCTTGTCCACTTCTTTCTTTTCCTTCCACAGATTCCAGACCTCCTGCTGCTGTCTCTGCGCTTCTTCCCGCCTGCTGCGGCACGTTCTCGCCTGCTCTTCGTCGCCGGCGTGTTCCTCCGCCCATTTTTTCAGCTCTTCCTGCTCCTGTTTCCCGTCTTCGTACTGTCTTTGGATCTTCTTCCTTTCTTTTTCGGCGTTTTCTCTTTCCTCTTGCAGACGCTCCAGTTCCTGTTCCAGGTTTCTTTTTTTCTGCCGTATCGGCAGCTCCTCTTCCAGCCTGCGGATTTTCTCCCGCGCCTCTTCGATCTCCTCCTCTTTTTCCCGGTGCGTCTCTTCCTTTTTCCTCCACGTCTCAGCTTTTTCTTGCGCCTCTTCCAGCTGCTTTTCCAATTGTATCATCTGCTCTTTGCTCTGCCGTGCCTCGCTGTCCGCATTGATCCAGCCGCGCTCCGCCGGGACCACTTTCTCAGACGCCCTGCAGGCTGCCCTCAGCCTCTCTCTCCTTGCCTCCTCCTCGTCTTTTTCTTTCTCCAGCTCTCTCTGTCTCTCCTCTCTCTCCTCGAGAGCCTGAAATATTTTTTCTCTCTCCCTTGCGCTCCCCAGCTCTTCTTTCTGCCTGGAAAGCTCCTCTTCCGTCTTTTCAAGCGCCGCCTCCTGCTGCTCTTGTCTTATCCGCTCCCATTCCACAAGCCTTCCAAGCAGTGTTCCTATCTCCTGCCTGTTTTGTTCTCCTGCCGCTTTCGCAAGACTCTCCATCTCACCAAACTCTGCCTCCCGCTCAACCTCCTCAAGCAGACGGATCCTCCTGCGCTCCTGCTCTTTGCATCTTTCGCCGTATTCGCGCTCCTTTTCCGCCAGCTTTTTCTGGAAAATCTGGTACGGCTCCGTGTCAAAGACCTTCCTGAAAATCTCGCCTCTCTCCTTGCTGTCCGCCGTCAAAAGCTTTAAAAATTCTCCCTGCGCAATCATCGCGGTCTGCTTAAACTGCCTGCGGTTCATCCCCACAATCTTTTCCGCTGCTTCGCTGACCTTTACAAACCCTCCGACTACGCTCCCGTCCGGGAAGTACAGCTCCGCATCCTTTTTTTCATTCGTCCATCCCTCTCCCCTTCTTGAGGGACGCCGATACTCCGGATTGCGCCTGATGCGGTAGCGCTTTCCCTTCTGCAAAAAGGTCAGCTCCACAAACGTCTTTGTCTGGGCATCGGCGTATCCGCTTCGAAAGCAGTCGCTTGTGCGCCATTCCCCGCTCGCCTCCCCGTAAAGCGCAAAGGAAATCGCGTCGAAAATCGTCGTCTTCCCCGAACCGGTATCGCCCGTGATCAGGAAAATGCCGCACAGCTCCTCCTTCTCAAAATCAATCTCTTCTTCCCCTGCGAACGGTCCAAACCCGCTCATCACCAGCTTTAACGGTCTCACTCCTCTTCACCGCCTTCCAGAATGTTTCTGACCCACGCTCTTTGCCGCGCATCCATCTCCCTGCCGTTCTGACGCTCAAAAAACTCTGCGAACAGCGAAAGCGGGTCTTTATTTTCGATTTCCTCTGTCTGCTTCCATCCGTCCTGCGCCCTGGTCCGGCTGTTCTCAAAATCAAGGCGCAGCACGTTCGGGTAGACGGCGCGTATTTCGTCCATCGGCGCATACAGCTCTCTCTCGTCGGTCAAAATCACGCGTACATAATCCTCCTGATTTCCCTGCTTGTAGTTTTGCTCCTTCAGGATTTCTTCGATCGGTCCTTTTAAGACTCTCACGTCCCTAAGCGGCTTAAGCTCGATCTGTTCTGCCGTTACCTCTCCCTTTTCTCCCAGCTCCAGCAGCACCACTGATTTTCTGTGACTGCTCTCCGAAAAAGAATACTTCAGCGGAGATCCGCTGTAGCGTACTTCCTCTCTTCCCACCTTCTGCGCCCTGTGAAGATGACCGAGCGCCACATAGTCAAACGCGTCAAAGACCGAGACGTCTACCCGGTCGAGTCCCCCGACGGACGGCTGCTCGGACTCGCACAGGTTGGGCATCCATGACCCGTTTGTCACAAACTGGTGCGCCACCAGAATGTTCCTTTTCTCCTTTTCTATTTTTACCGTCTGCAGCGCAAAGCGGACCGCCTCCTCGTGCGTCTTTACGTCTTCCTTCCACTCCCGGACCGCAGAGGGTTTTAGAAATGGCATCAGGTAGACAAAGAGCTCTCCGTATTCGTCCTCCAGCCGGATCTTGCGGATTTCCCCGTCGAAGACTCCTGCCACATGGATATCGCCTTCCGCGAAAATCTCGTCCCCAAACTGGATTCTCTGGGCGGAGTCGTGATTCCCGCTAATAAAAAAAACCTGCTTTTTTCTTTCATGCAGGCTGTTTAAAAACTGGTTAAAAAGTGTCACGCCGTTCTCAGACGGCACATTTTTGTCATAAATATCCCCGGCAATCAGGATGCCGTCCGGCTGGCGCAGTTCTACAATATCTAAAATCTGCTTGAGAATCCTGCACTGATCCTCCAGCATAGAATATCCGTGCATTCGCTTTCCGATATGCAAATCTGACAGGTGTAAAAATTTCACAGTACCCTCCTTTGTGTGTTCCGCCATGGATCTCCTCTTTTATGAGACGGATGTAAAAGATACCTTGTCCCAGACAAATTCATCCATCTCTCCGGTATACCGCTCCACGTATTCCAAAATGACAAGATCCGGCTTAAGTGTCTCTAAAATTCCATTTGTCTCCTCGTCCCTGCGGCAATATTGAACTTCCTCAAACTCCTCTTGCAGGCACGGAAGAAAAGCTGCTCCGAAGGAATCTCCGACCAGCAGCACGGTCTCTTCTATTTTTTCTTTATCCTGGTCGCGGATAATTTCATAGCTCTCTGTGTCATAAAATTTCCAGTCCATCCCTACCATTCTCGATAAATCATTATAGTTTGGATCCGCCTTCTGCAGCGTGACCGTCTCAAAATTCTGATCCGACAAGGCTGTCTTCTCCCTGCCGTACAGCTGCTCCAGCAAAACCTGCGTGGTCACAAAAGCGCCCTTCTGATTCCAGTGCGTGTCGTTTTTATAGTAGAGCATCTGCGTCTCCCCCTGGCTGCACAGCTCTTCCTTGGGATAGATAATCGGAATGTCAGTCTCCGCCCTCAGATATTCCACAAGCAGATCCGTTCTGTTTTTTTCCTCTTCCTTTTGAATGGTATCTGGAAGGTATCTCCCGTAAACCTCTTCTTTATTCGGAATAATCGCAATGGCAAACCGGATTCCCTTTCTCTCCAGCATGGTCTGAAAATGTTCCATATTCCAGGCTGTCTCTCTCATCTTTTCTTCGGAATACCGCTCTTTTCCTATGTAATCCGCCATCGGATCCCCATCTGTGGTTGTCTTGTAAAACAGCCAGTTTTCTTTCCCGAGAAGCACCTGATTCGAGGCAAATCCGCCTGTCAGAAAATACTTCAGATTGCTGTCCAGGGATGCAAAATACCTTCGAAATGCAAGTCTTTCGCTGAGCGCGTCATCTGTCTTTTCGATCACGGCTTCTGTCTTTTGAATCAGATCCGGATACTGGTCTGCCGTCTGTACAATCTCCTCCTGAATTTCCCGGAAATTCCGGATACATGTGGCAAATCCTGTCACTCCCAAAATGCTCAGCGCGCAGACTGTCACCGCACAGTTTCGGATAAAAAATGAGTCCTTCTTCATGTCGCTTCTCCTAAAAATTAAAGTAGATGAACGGATTGTAGGATGTGTTGATTACCTCGCTTACAGCCAGAACAAACACAGCGGCTGTCATGATTCCGTATAGAATATTCCACCACGTTTTTTCTCTGTTTTTTTGTTCCAGATTTGAGAAAACCGGTGTAGATCCCGCAATTCCAATCACCACAAAAATCAGGTTGCCAAGAGGCAGCGCTTCAAAATTGTTCTGCCAGATCCCGACGCCGTTGCATCCTGCCATCGCCCCCAAATATACAAGCGCCTCTTTTAGGCTGTCAGAGCGGAAAATCACCCATCCGATCAAAATCCAGAACAGGGCGTATACATGGCGCATTTTTCCGATCCGCTCTGGAAATTTTGTCAGTCTCTCAAACAGCAGCAGGAAAAAGTAAAAAATGCCCCACACGATAAACGTCCAGTTCGCCCCATGCCAGATTCCTGTCAATGCCCAAACTACAAAGAGATTCCAGATCATTCTGCTCTTTTTTCCCACTCTGCTGCCGCCCATGGGAATATAGATATAGTCCCGGAACCAGGTGCTTAGGGAAATATGCCATCTTCTCCAGAATTCCCGGATCGAGCCGGCAAGATACGGATAGCGGAAGTTTTCCAGAAAGTGAAAGCCGAACATTTTTCCAAGTCCGATCGCCATATCTGAATATCCCGAAAAGTCAAAATAAATCTGCAGCGCATAGGAGACGGCGCCAAGCCATGCCGCCCCTGCGGAAAGGCTTCCCGGAATCGCAAAGCACGCGTCTGCGATCGTCGCCACATTGTTTGCGATCAGCACTTTTTTCCCAAGTCCCCATGCGAAACGGCTCATTCCCTCCGTAAAATCCGCAGCATTCTCTTTTCTGTTCTCGATTTCCCCGGCGATTGTCTCATATCGCACGATCGGACCGGCGACAAGCTGCGGGAAAAACGTAATATACAGTCCTACATTCAGAGGATTCCTCTGCACGTCTCCTTTTTTTCTGTACACATCGATCACATACGACATTGCCTGAAAGGTGTAGAACGAGATTCCCAGCGGAAGAGCAATGTTTGGCAGCTGCCAGGACGTCTGGGTAAATATCATCAGGTTGCCTGCAAAAAAGCTGAGATATTTAAACAAAAATAAAATCCCAATATTAAAAATCACAGCCAGAATGATCGGCATCCTTCTGTACGGCGTATCGCGGAAATCTTCCGCAAAGAGTCCGAGCAGATAATTAATCCCGATCGATAAAAGCATAAGTATCACATAGACGGGTTCTCCCCAGGCATAAAAGATCACACTTGCCAGCAGCAGAAAGACGTTCTGAAAGGTCCTGTTCTGCAAAAATGGATTGTAATATAAAATCAATACGGCCGGAAGAAAAAAGAATAAAAATGTTGTTGAAGAAAATAGCACCTGCCATCCTTCTCCCTTCTCATCTGTTTTTGTCTATTATAACCATGTTTCTGCCTTGTTGCAAGCAAAAAGCTTTTCTGTGCAGAACTGCCCGGGCAATATCCGGATTTTATCCGCAATCTTGCCCGGGCAGACCGTGCGTTTATTCGAACATGGCCTCAATCTCGTCCGCTCCCGCCAGTTTTGACTCATTTGCGATTTCTATCTCATCTCCCCACTGCGCCAGCTGCTCTTGAAAGCTTTCCGCCGCAATCAGGCTTGAAATAATCTCCCTGTAGGAGTCCATTCCCTCCCATTCGGCGCTAAGCGGCTTTTTCACAAAGATAATCTGGTAGTACTGCGCCTCATCATCGAAATACGTAATCTCATTTTCCTCCGCCTCTTCCAAAGCCTTCTCAAATCCGCTCGACAGACTCGTATTGCTGTCTAAGAACAGCTCTTGCGCCGCCGTCTCTGAATAAGAGCTGCTGATTCCCAGCTCCTTGTTTTCTTCTGTCTCGCTGATCTCCCGGATCAGATCCTCCATCTGCTCTCCCTGCTCCAGGCGTTCCTTATACTCTTCATAGATTGCGTCTGTGTCAACCCAGGCTTCTTTTTCCGCCTCTGTGGCGTCAGCGTCCAGCGGCTCGGCATACGGGACGGCTATATATTCCACTAAATCTCCGTGTTCCTCCATATAGGACAGTATCTCATTTTCTGTCACCTGGCTCTCTAATTCTTCTCTCACAGCTGTATACAGCCGGTTTACGTGCTGGCTGTTCGTCAGAAACTCCTTAAACGTTTCTTCCGTAACGCCGTAATCCTGATAATATCTTCCATATCCCAGCTCATTCCAGTATCTTTCCACTGTGCTGTCGATCAGATCCTCCTCTTCTTGCGTCAGTTCCATTCCCTCTTCTTCGAACTTCTTTTCCGCCGCGAGATATTCTCTGGCGTATGTCTTTGCCTTGTCTTCTATCCATTCCGGCGTGCTTTGCCCTTCTATCCCGTTTTCCCACAGATCTTTTTTGCCTCCGTTTAAGCTGCACGCGTCATCGTACGCCTGAACCAAAAACCAAACGTACATTCCATCTGAAATTTCTGAGTATTCCTGCGCTGCGGCGTTCTCGACCGATGCGCAGCCTGCCGCTATCACTGCCGCCATCTGACATGCCGCCCATTTTTTCCATTTTCTCATCGATATCTCCTCCGTCCATTTAAAATTTTTCTTTCAGCCCAATCCCTCTTTTTTCCTCTTTATCCTTTTTTCTTTTTTATTCATCCATCAGCATAATACTGATCTTTAAAAAATCAGAAGCTGCCTCGGTCTCATATATTCCGTCATACGTCCTCACGATATTTTTGATAATCTTAATTCCCATCCCATGCAGCTCTTTTTCTTTCTTGCTTGTCTCAAACTGGGGGTTAAGCTCCAGGACATTTCCGTTTGTTGAATTTTTTATCTCTATTTTCAGATATGCCTTTTTTCTTGTCAGCAAGAGGGATACTTTTCCGTCTTTTGCCTTTGACGCCGCCTCAATCGCATTGTCGCACAGATTGGAAAGCAGAATGTTTAAGTCATAAATCTGTACTTTTCCTTTCCTTTTCTTTCCCTCCGCATCGATATCCGCCTTAATTCCAAATGGAATCCCCAGTTTCTGCGCATGCTTTTTTTTCTGGTTCAGCACCAGATTGATACTGTTGTCGGCCGTATAGGGGATAATCTCGGCTTTATCCATCGGCATCTGGTGAAGCTTTTCAAGATACCGGTGAAGCTCCTCATATTTTTGATCCGCTACAAGCGCATCGATACAAAATAAATGTTCTTTATAGTCATGCCGAAACTGCTTCATAGCCTCCTGCATGTCCTCCATTTCCTCCAAGTGCTGCTTCTGCATTCCCATCCACATAGCCTGAGCTATTGCCACTTTGTGGATCTCTCCGATTTTTATGATCAGACTGATCATATAGTAACATGCCATCGGCACGATAATACAGAATACGCACAGAATCAGCCCCTGCGTCAGCTCTCTTTTGTTGTCCGCCGGACTGCTTAAGAGATAATAGAAGATCATATAGTCGGTGACGCAGACCACCGCCATAAATCCCCAGTATCCA
The DNA here is from genome assembly GCA_963929865.1 of uncultured Eubacteriales bacterium. Taxonomy (GTDB): domain Bacteria; phylum Bacillota; class Clostridia; order Lachnospirales; family Lachnospiraceae; genus JAGZHZ01. The sequence goes on from CAWVKK010000045.1 coordinate 19,302, forward strand.
TTCATGATTTTGGCTTTCGAGCGCATGACGTCGATGATCAGGATCCGCAGCGCCAAAAACAGAACCGCTTTTAGAACAATCCTCCGGAAAAAAAACAAAACTCTCCAGATTTCCATACTCAGAAGAAAATGGTCAGAAAAGTAAAAGCCAAGATAAATCATCAGATTTTCCAGAGAATACATCATCGTAAAAAAGGTCAGGCAGATCAGCCCTTTGATAATGACTTTCCCGCGGAAACATATACATGCGTACACAAAAGGGAACAAAATCATCACCGCCATGTAAGAATAAAAATTGTTCTTCATGACCATGTCTGTCAAAAACAGCACGGCGGCGAACAGACTCCCTATCTCTGCGAGTTCTCTTTTCTGTCTGCTGCTCCTCTTTTTGGGCTCAAAAAAATTCTGAATCAGATAGATAAATAAAAAAGCGTCCAGAAACTGCCCGGCAATGTGAATGATCTGAATATCCGCAAGCTGATACAGAGGTTTGATGTTTCTCACATCTATCATGGCTCTATCCCCCTAACCTTCCTGACAGAATTTTCTCTTTACCTCCGCTGTCTTGTTCCGGCTTAAAGGCAGCTCCTGTCCTCCGTCTAAAATCACTCTATTATATTTGATCGCATAAATCATGCACAGATTTGCCAAAAACGACTTATGAATCCGGACAAAGCCGTATGGACGCAGCATGTTTTCCATCTCCGCCAGCGTGTTGCGGATAAAAAATCCTCCGCTTTTTGTCACAATATTGACATATTTGTCCTTTGCCTCCAGATACAGCGTATCCTCAAGGGAAAGCTCAAACGAGTGACCGAATTCATCAAAGATTTGGCACTCCTTTTTCTCATTGTCGTGATATTGGCTGCTTAAGCTGCGGACCGTCCATTCCAGATCTTCGTCAAAGTTTCCCTTTCTCACAAAAGAAAAGGGATGTACCTGAAAGCTCTGAAAAACATATTCTTCTTTTCCCGACACAAAGACAAGCACCGCTTTTGGCTGATGGTCCAAAATCATTCTGGCAAATTCCAGCCCGTTCATTCCAGGCATATCGATGTCTAAAAAATAGGTCTCGTATTCCTTGCCCGCCTCCAGCTTTCTCTGCAGCGGAACCGGGGAATCGTACTCCTCCGCCGTCACGGAAACGTCATATCTCTGAAAAGCTTCGTAAATCCTGCGCGACAGATACGGTAAAATCATTTTTTCATCATCGCAGATTGCCACTGTTATATTTTTTTTCATCTGTGCCTCCCGTTTAAGACCCGCTCCTGCGAATCCCGGCGGGAGACTGAGGCAGACTAAAGCCTCTCACAGTCTCCGCGCCTCCCCGCAAGAAAGCTTTATTCTCTGCTCCACTGCTTTAAAGCGTTCACAAACTGATCGTTTGCTTTTTTCCGGTAGATAACGCCTTTTAAATTTTTAAGCACATTCTCTGTAAAGGGCAGAACGCCTCCTTTTGTATCTGCCTCATAGCGAAACAGAAAAATTCCGTTGCTGCACACTGCAGGAGCGCTCAATTCTCCGATCTCTTTCATCTCTTTGACCGCGTCAATTACCGGCTGCTCCCAGAAAATGCTCTCTGTGTGGATGTTCCACCCTGTTTTTTTATCCAGACTGTATGTCTCCATCAGTTTTTCAAACGGCGTGCCCTGCTCATACTCTGTGCGGATTTCGTCTGTTTTTTCCTGTACGCTCTGCAAAATCTCATCTCTGAGCTTCTGAACTTTTTCCTCATCAACCTCTTTTTTCTTTCTGCCGTTTTGATCATACAGAAGATCTCTTAATTCCTTGTGTCTGTTTTCATCCCCCATCAGGCGGATATGCTTTACAAGTCGGTATCCTTCCGGAATATAGTAAACTACGTTTCCATATCTTGCCAGCACGCTCTCATACTGGGGAATCTTTCCTTCAAACGCTTTTTTGTCTCTCTCTGTCAATTTCTCATACAGCTGTCTTGCTTCCTCGTCAGACACCGTAATGTCCTTTGCCGTATATCTCTGCACACGTCTGAAGATTTCCTGGTTCAGCATTGCATGGTACAAAGGCTCGCTGTCTGTATATCCTCTGGCCGCCATGCGCTCTTTTGCCAGTTTTTCCGCTTCCGCTTTTGTCAGCTTCGGATCTTTTTTCTGAAACAGCGAGATGTAGGTATCCATCGATTCATCCCACTGTTTTTTTGCCGTTTCCTTTATTTTTTCCTCTTCCTCTTTTGTAAACTGATCAAATTTCAGCTCCTTAGCTTTCAAACGTGTAATTTTCATCTGAATCAGCAACTGCTTTGCCTGCTCTTTTAAATGACTCTCCTCCTCTTCGGTGAACGGTGTTTTTCTCTGTCTTTGGTATGTCCGCTTCAAATATTCTTTACATGCTTCCACTTCTGATTCGTAGATTTTTTCACCTTTTACAATTGCTGCTACTTTTTTCATAATGTTTGATCTCCTTTTTGTTTCTCAATCGGTGCTTTTCTTTTCGCTTTTTTATGATATAATGAAGAAAATCATAGCTTTTTTCGTCATATTGACGATAAACTATGGGGAGGGAATTTTTATGAATAAATGGATATTTTACATTGCAGATATTTTATCGTTTTTTCTCATGTGCGGCGCATTGTTCGCCTCTTATCCCACTCACAGAAAGTGGGTGGCTCATCCGAAATTGTGCCGCTGTCTTTTTTTTCTTGTCTTATGCCTGACTTATTTTTTGTACAACCATTTTCAGTCCACTACCTTTGTCATAAATACCTTTTTGTATCCTGCCATTCTAGCCGGATATGCGCTGGTGTTTCTGGATGAGAACTTTTTTGCGTGTCTCTCCCAGATTTTGCTTTTTACCTCCGTAAAATCGGCTCTGCCTGCGCTTTTCGGGAATATCGCCGATTTTTTAGACCGCAATATTCTCTCCGTTTTTTCCTGGTTCGAAGGGTATGGCACTACTTCTTTTTCCTACGATTTTGCGACGCGGCTTCTCCCTTCTGTCTGCATGATCGGCGTCTATTTTTATCTGACCCGTTTCGCCGTAAAAAGCAGGGAAAAATTTCCTGTCTCATATTGGATAACGATGATCTTCTGCTCTGTCTTCTGCATCGTGTGGGGTCTTTGCTCCTATCCGGAATACTTTGCCGCCGAATATGCCTCCATGATCCGCTGTATCGTATCCTTTGGTTTTTTAACGATCAATTTAATGGTATACTATCTCTTTTACCGCATCACAACACAGTTTAAAGAAAATCTGGAGCTGAAGGTGCTTCAGCAGCGTATCTCTCTCGACAATGAAGCGAACGCGCAGATGAACCAGCTATACCTCGATCTGAGAAAGGTGCGGCACGACCTGTTAAATCATATCGGCATCATGGACAGTCTCCTGAAGGAAAAGCACTATAAAGAGCTGGAAGATTATTTTTCTTCTATCCTGCGCAAAGAATCTCCAACCCTGCACTACCTTGAAACCGGAAATATCGCCGTCAACGCTCTTTTAAACCGGAAGGTTCAAATGATCCGCGAGCTGAAAATTCCTATTTCCGCCAAGGCAATTATTCCGAAGCAAAGTTCGCTCCAGGATGCAGATCTTTGCGCCATCCTTGGCAATCTTCTGGATAATGCTTCAGAGGCGGTCTGCGCTATCCGCCATGGCAGGATTGACCTTAACGTCTCCCCGCATACTGGATATCTCGTTATTCAAAGCTCCAACACGGTAGATGAAGATCCTCTTAAGGCAAACCCTCTGCTCCTCTCCACAAAAGGAAATTCTCCCTTTCATGGATTAGGTCTTAAAATTATTAAAAATACCGTAAAAAAATACGACGGCATTCTTTCCATGAGTACAGAAAACCATATTTTCTCCGTCAAGATCATGATTCCGCTTTCCAGCCAAAAAGGAATCCCAGGCGGCTGTGTCCCTGTTTCCCCAAAATAGATCCGGACCGTTTTTTGTCTCTCACAATATCCCCCTGTCTGTCCTGTCTGAATCGGAAAGTTTTTCCGCTCTCTGATTCTTTTGTGTGTCCGGATTTATTTTTATCATTTCTTCTTAAACATGGTAATATTTTCTTGTTTTTTTGTCAATATGCAACAAATGCCATTCTGTCTTTTCTGCGTAAAACTGTATGAAATTTTTAAAATTTTATATGGATTCCTGGTGTTTTTTTGTGATATAATTTTTTGACAAGTTCTAAATCGTACAGTCAAAAAAGAGGGATGTATTTATGTATTTTAAAATTGCAATCTGCGACGACGAAAAAGCCGCGCTCGAATATATTGCCCAGGCTGTCCAGTCATTATTGGAAGATCTGCACCATACTGCTTCTATCGACTGTTTTTCCAGAAGCCAGCAGCTTTTGGAGGCTTTGCAGTCCGGTTCCAAATATCATATGTATTTTCTCGACATCGAAATGCCTTCTCTAAACGGAATCGATCTGGGCAATTATATCAATCAGTACAACCAAGATTTGCTTTACAATATTATTTATATTTCCAATCGTCTTGAAAAAGTGTTTGACACGTTTCGTGTGGCTCCGCTGCGTTTTATCCGAAAGCAGTATTTTTATGAGGAGATTGCGGAGGCAGTCGGCGCTTCGATCGCTTATATCGTGCACAACGGCGTCAACACGGTATCTTTTGAGACGGACCAGGGGATTCTCTCTCTTCCGGCGCAGAATATTTTATATATCGAAGCGAACAACAAAACTCAGACTGTCGTGACGCCATCCGGCACTTATACGATTCTTTCTTCTTTAAACAATCTGGAAAAAGAGCTCGCCTCAAAGGGGTTTGTCCGCATCCATCGCTGTTATCTTCTAAATTGTTCCCACATTTATCTCATACAGCAAGATTGTGTGCTTCTCGACAACCACAGCTGTGTTCCGCTCAGCAAAAAGCGCCGGAAGGAGGTCAAAGAGGCGTTTTTAAGGTTCGCGCTATCGTAAATTTCTTGTGCGGTAAGGTTATCCTATACTTTCTCCGCGTCACCAGAGCAAATATCTGGCATTTCATAACCCCGGCGGTCTTTTTTTACACATTTCAGGGGAGGATGCGGCTCATACGAGTCGCATCCTCCCCTGTCTTAGGCTGTCAAGAGACAGATCGTCTCCTGTTTTTTCGTGTGTGAAGGACGATATTTTTATTCTGCGTATTTCTCTGTCCGTTCGTCGCTGATCTGTCCAGACCAGTTCAAGCCGAATCCAAAGTCATACGTATTTCCCTCAGAATCTACGTAGCATTCCATGTCCTGACCAACGTCTTCTGCCTGTTCTTCGACTGCCTTCATGTCTAACGGCTGCTGATTCGGCAGTAATCCGGAAGGCTCTGTCACGCCTGCGATAATCTCTACCGCTGCCTGATCCGTAATGCTGTATCCTAAGATAATAGCGTCTGCCAGAGGCTCTACCTCAGACCAAACCATAGGATTGTTGACTCTCATATAGACAATGACTGGCTTATCTCCCATTGCCTCCTTCGTCTCTTCCAGCAGATCCAGCATACCTGCATTCGCTGCGGTCACGGTCTTTCCTTTATAAGAGCGGTTGTCCACCGTATCTGTATATACAACCTCTCCTGTCTCAGAGCTGATAAATTCTTTTCCTGCATCGTTGGCAAGCGATTCTTCTCTCGCATATTCTGCGGTATATTCGCCGTACTGCAGAGTAATCGGGAAGTATCCGTTTCCTCCCTCTTCCACATCGGCTGCATCGTATCCTGTGCCGCCCTCAGGCGCTTCCATTCCGATCACTGCAAAATCCGCTTCCTCCGGATCGTCTGTGACATTGTAATATTTCTCAAGAACGGCTTTCGTAACCGTCGCCTTTGTGTCTTCCGTTGTCTCCCCTGTCCAGCGGTTATAGCTTGTGTACGTATATTCCGGAACATATACGGTCTGTTTCTCCGCCGATTCGTCATATTCTTTGATGATGTTGTCTTTGTTTTTCAGCATGACAACAGATTTCAGCTGCGCCTCATAGCCTGCTTCCATGAATTCTGCATTTCCCACGATTTCTGCCGACTCGTCCGGATCTAAGTACGGGTCTTCAAATAATCCTGTATTGAAGATATTCGTCAGCAGTCTTCTCGCTGACTCTGCGAATCTCTCATCGGCAAAGGTCTGTCCGTGGTCTTCGATCATCATGTCATATGCCTCCATGATCGGTCCTTTGTCGTTGTTTCCGCCGAACTGGTCAACTCCGGCCATCAGAATCTTATAGTGGCGCTCGGCAACAGTCAGACCTTCCACTCCCCACGGAGTCGTTCCAAATGTTCCGTCATTCGGAGCGTCCTTTGTGATTCCCCAGTCTGTACATACCACGCCGTCATACTCATACTCTCCGCGGAGCAGATCATTGATAATATAGTCGCTGTAAGAATTTCCTACATTTTCTCCGCTCGGGCTCTGCTCATAAGAGATGGTGTAATACGGCATAACAGCTGACGCCATGCCTGTGCCGCCTTCCAGATTAAACGCGCCGTTTACAAACACATCAATGTGTTCCTGAATATTGTCGCCTGGATAAACCGCAAATTTTCCAAATCCATAATGAGCGTCACGTCCGCTCTCTCCGGATCCTCCTCCCGGCCAATGTTTTACCATCGCGTTGACGGATTCATTTCCCCAGCCGTTCTCAGATCCCTCCGTCGTCTGGAATCCGTCCACATACGCTCTGGCCATATCCGTGGACAGCGCGCTGTTCTCGCTGAACGTTCCATTGACGCGGCTCCATCTCGGATCTGTCGAAAGGTCAACCTGAGGCGAGAGTGCTGTCGCAATGCCGAGCGCGCGGTATTCTTTTGAGACAATCTCTCCGTGCTGCTGCACAATCTCCGGATCAAACGTCGCCGCAAGACCGATCATAGACGGCCACAGCGAGATGTCCCCTGTGTTTCCGATATTGTACTCCAGCGCCATGGAAGAGCTTGCTGAGTTTCTCGGGTCAGAGCTGTTGTTTGCCGGGATGCCGTAGCCGATACCCTCTACCATTGCCTGTACATTGTTGGACCATTTTGCGGCGATCTCAGGCGATGCCACTGTTGTCACGAGCACATGGCGCAGATTGTTGTCAATCAGAGCTTCCTGTGTCGCCTCCGTCACTTCCTCCCCGTCCACTGAGGTGTGAGCGCTGTAAAGCATCAATCCTGCGATTGCCTCAATTCCCTCTCTTCCGTCCGCCACCATCATGTCGGCGAGCGCCTGCGCTCTCGTTTTTGTGTCAAGACGCCAGTCTTCATACGTGTCGAGTTCTCCGTTGCGGTTTAAATCTTTAAAGGCGTATCCGTCATCCTCCAAGAGCTGCAGTCCGGAATCGTTGGAGAAGCTGAGCTGTTTTCCGCCCTCCTGTGTGACAACCGAAAATCCCTTTCCGGTATCGGTAACTTCATACTTCGCTGCTGAATCTGCACTTGCCTCCTCGGCAAACACCCCCGTTGCCATTCCAGATGTCATCATCGCCGCTGCCGCTGCAAGGGCAAATCCTCTGTTGAGTTTCTTTCTGGTACTTCTTTTCATACAGTGACCTCCATTTTGATAAACAGTAATATCGAGTGACTGCTTAAATCTGCTTAACCCCGTTGTGTCCAAGGGGCTCGGTGGATTTTAGGTAATCGCTTGTTGCTGTTATCTTGCGTCTCCTCCGGACTTACGATTCAAACATGGCTATAGTTTACTTGATATTTTCAAAAAAATCAATATAATTTTCTTCTTTTTTTCTATATTTTTATTATATTATGCATAATATTTTTTATTATTTACATTATATATTTGAAATTATATCTAATTTTTTTGATTTATTTCACAAATTTTTGTATATTTTTATATTTCCCCATATTCTATTTTCACTGATATCTTTCTGTCATCCTCTGAGGTTTGCACTGCCGAGTGCGCTCTTCTACTGTGCCGTCTCGAATCCGGAGACCGTCTGGTAAACGGTCAGGCTGTCTGCACGCGTATCCGTGTAAGGCGCTGCCTCCACGTCATCAAACAGATCTGCAAACTGGTTCGAGGCGAGAACAATGTTCAGAATGTGGATCACACTCTTTTGAAGATCGCCAAGGCAGATATTGTTTTTCTCATACTCTCCTTTGTAGACGATGGTCGTCGTTCCGTCTCCATTGTCGGTGACAGCCGCCGCCTCTCCAAGCTGTGCGATCAGCTCCGATACGGCTATCGTGCCCACCTGCGTGCTTCCCGGTTCCACATAATCTCTGACCGCGCTGTCATAGACTTCTGTACTCACAGTCTTTTCTATCGTCACTTCGCCGTCGGCGGAAGGGATAAACTCGCCCCATGCTGTTTCATTCTGTGCAAAGGTCTGATCTCCCCACTCCATGACTGACGCCTCTACCTCCGGGTATACATCGTCCTCTCCGAAAGTCGGCTCTACATCGGAAAATCCTTTTACCGTGATGTCTTCCACCGAGCTTCCCGGCATAATCAGATCATTTCCCGCATGCATCGAAATCGACGGCGTGGACTGTCCTCCGCCCCAGTCTGTCATAATCAATCCGTCGAATCCCCATTCGCCGCGCGCCACATCCATGCACAGATCCCAGTCGTCCCCTGCCGGCACGCCGTTGTTTAAATTGTAGGATGTCATGATCGCCATCGGTTTTGCGCCTTTTACAGCCATCTCAAAGCCTTTGAGATAAATTTCGCGGAATGTTCTTTCTGTGATCGTATTGTTGACTGCGCTGCGGTTATTTTCCTGGCTGTTGCCCGCGTAATGCTTTAAGGTCACGCCCACTCCAGGATTGGACTGTACGCCGCAGATCTCCGCCACAGCAGTCATTCCGGTCAGATACGGGTCTTCCGAGAAATATTCAAAATTTCGTCCGCACAGAGGATTTCTGTGAATATTCATGCCTGGGGCGAGCCACAGCGTAATGCCGAATTCTCTCATCTCTTCTCCGATTGCGGCGCCTACTTCCTCTACCACCTCCGTATCCCACGTCTGGGCGAGAAGCGTCCCGATCGGCCATGCTGTACAGAACTGATAATATACCGTTCCGTCTTCTCCTTCCTCTTCCCTTGTCAGGCGCAGACCCGCCGGTCCGTCGGCCAGCACAATATTCGGAATTTTTTTCGATTCAATGTAGATTCCCGCAGTCTCCCCTGCCGCTCCTGATACAGCATTTGCCTGGGCGCCAAGCATCGTTCCGTCGCTCAGCTTGTCCGCATTATCCGACGCTGCCCCTGCTGATTGTCCCTGCGCGTTTGGCAGCTTATTGCCGCCGATCACAATGTCCGCCATCTCCGATACCGTCAGACCGGATACAAACTCTTCCATCGTGATTTTCTTGTCATAGACGTCTTTTAGCGTCGCCTTGCTAAAATCTCCCGGCAGTTCATATACTTGCTCCTTATATTCTCCGTGATAAGCGCTTTCCAGCGCATAAGGCAGATTTTCGGCAAGATATTCCCGCTCGGTAGTTGCCGATACATACGCCGTCACGGTCTCATCTTCATACATGGACTGGCTGTCAACCGTCCAGATTTCCATTGCGCTCAGCTCTATCACAGGAGCCGCTGCGATCTGCTCTTCCTCCCCTTCATACGTGTACGGCACTGCCTCCCGGCTGGAGAGTTCCGTGATCTCTTTGTCTGCCGTGCATTGATTCGTAAGCTGCTCTGTGACCGCCATGTCGTCCAGTCTGACAATTCCGGCCACCTTCGTGTTTCTGGAGCTGTTTCCTGCCCGGATGATATAATCGCCTGCTTCCATAATGTACGCCGCGCGCGCTTCTGAATAGGACGACATCTCCGTCGTCTTATAAGAGATGGCGAGCGTCTGGCTCTCTCCCGGCGCAAGTTCTTTTGTCTTTGCATACCCCGTCAATTCCTGGTACGGTTTTTCCAGTTCTCCTTCCGGAGCCGAAAAATAAATTTCTACGACCTCTTTTCCCGAATATGTGTCCCCTGTATTCTTGACTGTCACTGTCACCGTCACATAGTCGGCGTCCGCCTCTATGCTGTCCACCGCAATGTCAAATGTCGTATAAGAAAGTCCATATCCAAACTCATACGCCGGTTCCACCCCGAATGTGTCGAAATACCGGTATCCGACATAGATTCCCTCTGTGTAATCCTCCTGATCCACATTTCCGTCATTCGATCCAAAGGTTGCCGATGATGGATAATCTTCATAATTTTTTGCCCAGGTATCCGTCAGTTTTCCGGACGGGGTCACTTCGCCGTTCAAAACCTTGACCACGGCGTCGCCGCCGCGCATACCTGCCTGGGACATCAGAAGGAGAGCGTCAATCCCTTCGATCTCGTCCATAAAGGAAGTATCGATCACGCCTCCTACATTTAAAACTACAATGCAGTGTTCAAAATTTTCGGCAAGCAGCTGTATATTTTTCGTTTCCGTCTCTGTCAGATAGTAATCTCCCGGCTGAGCCGTGCGGTCGGCGCCTTCTCCGGAATTTCTCGCGATGACGTACACCGCCGTGTCCGTATCTTTCTTTGAGGCTTCCAGCTGCTCCTGCGTAATCTCCTGATCTGCGATCTTGATCTGTCCAAATATTCCCTCTACATTTTTGGCGGCTTCATCGTACGCTGCCTGATACTCGCTCAGCCACGCCTGCGACGTTATGTGGTATCCCGCATTCTCAAATCCGTCCCATACATTGACTACTTCTCTTTGATTGACGTCGCCTGAGCCGGTTCCGCCCTTGACGGTTCCGTAAGCTCCTCCGCCAAACAGTGCAACATTGCCGCTGTTCGCAATCGGAAGCGTATGATCTTTATTTTCGAGCAGCACCATTCCCTGTGTCGCCGCCGTCATCGACAGCTCGGAATTTCGGATTTCTCTCTCTGTCTTTTCCAGCGTTGTCACGGCTCCAATTCCTGCCGCCATTCCGGTAGCTCCCGCTGTCATCGCCATTGCGGCGGCAAGCAGCACAGCTAAAACGCTTTTTCCTGTTTTTTTGTTCTTGTTCATACTATCCCTCCTTCTTTCACTCTGACGCCGAAAGCTCTCTGTCCTCAGTTGATTGCTTTCATGGCATACATTCTCACAAATTATCCATTGTATACAAAATATACTTTAATCATATGGGTTTTTTCTCCTATTTTCCATACAATTTTCTTAGAAAAATCATGGATTTTCTTTGTCTTGCCATTCCAGCGCATTTTTCTTCCCGTCTGCCCTTCTCTCTGCCGGACTGCAGGCATTTTGCGCATTTTTTTGTTTTATACAAAAAGAGCTGCGCGCGCGCAGCTCTCTGATAAAAAATTTTTTCTCTTTTCCGTCAATTTTTCTTTCTATAAAATTTCGATATCGCACTCTTCGCACCATTCTTGGATAGCGGCGGAGAAATTTTCATTCTGCGCCTGGCTAAGCAGCATAGAGCGCAGATTTTCTTTTACGGTATCCGTATACTCGATCGGTCCTCCCTGTGCGTCATAATCGTAATATAAAATATAGATGCCGTCCGAGCAGACGATCGGATCGGAGATCTGACCGATTTCTTCCACAGCCATTGCTTCCTCTACAAGGTCCTCCTCCCAGAAAATGCTGTCTTTATGTACGCTGCATCCGCTGTAATCAGAGAGATTGGCGTCCGCGCTGTATTCGTCCATCAGATCCTCAAAGGACTCTCCATCGTTGAATTTTTCTTCGATCTCGTCTACTGTGTCCTGTATCTGCGCAAGAATTTCTTCTTTGAGCTGTGCGATTGCCTCTTCCGTCCCTGCGTCGGCTGCCGTCGCCGCTTCTTCCCCGCTTGTTTCCGGATACATAAGCGCCTGAAGCTCTTCCTGCTTCTCCTCATCTCCTGCCAGTCGGATATGCATAAAATGACGGTAGCCTTCCGGAATATAGAAGGATTCGTTTGTTCCGTACGCTGCGATTGTCTGTTCATACAGCGGTACATTATCCGCAAAGGACGCCTCGTCCATCGCTACATACTCGTCGTATTTCTCTTTTACCTCTTCGTCTGAGATCGAGACTTCTCCGATGCAGTACTCTTCTACACGGTTAAAGATCTCTTCGCTTTTCATCTCTTCAAACACAGCCTCGCTCGTCTCATATCCGTACTGCGCCATGATCTCCTGTGCCTGTTTTTCAGCGTCTTCCTCTTCCAGAGAAGCATCCTGCGCCATATACAGTGCCTTGTAGATCTCTATGGATTCATCCCACTGCTCCTGCGCCTGGCTTCTTAAATCTTCCAGCTCCTCGTCTGTAAATTCATCCAATTTTAATTCCTGCGATTTAATCTCAATCACTTTTAACTGAATCAGTATATTCAAAGCTTCCTGGGCGACATAGCTCTGAAGATTTTCATCACTGATGTCATATCCGCTGTTCTGGTATTTCTGCAGCATATAATTTGTCATCACCGTAAGCTGCGACTGTGTGAGTTCCTCTCCGTTTACCGTTGCCACCACGGTGTCCTCCTGCGCCGCCTCTGCCGCTGTCGCCTCTTGTTCTGCGCTCTCCAGTTCAGCTGTCTGTGCTTGTGCACATACATGGATTCCTGAGAAAACCATGCCTGCTGCCAACAGACACGCCAGTGTTCTTGTCCTCTTTTTCATTCTAATCCCTCCGTCTGACGAGTCTTTCTCTCTCGCCTGTTTTGTGTTTTATATTTTACCCCTTTTTTGTTCATCATTCCATACGATTTTTTCTTATATAGTTTCAATTTTTATCAATTTTTTTATTTTTTTCCCATTTTTTTATTTTTTTACCGTTATTTTTTTATAGTTCTTCTCCTGTTTTACTTTCTTTTTTTGTTTAATATTTTGCAGACCATTTTCATCTGCGCGCCGTATTTCTATCTGTCTGATTTCTCTCTTGCGCAGACAGAAAAAGAGCCTCGTCAGAAGCTCTTTTCCCTCTTTGTTCTCTGCGTCCGGGTTCTATTCCACTGTGACGGTTTGCGACAATGCCAGGTTGTCCGATGCCGTTCCGACATAGATTGTGCGTTCTCCTTGCGCAACCGTCCATTTATCTTTCGTGCCGTCTTCATTTTCATTATACTCTGTCTGAAGCGTATTCCAGTAGGACAGAGATCTCTCCGACACCTGAACCGTTATTGTCTGGCTTTCTCCCGGTTCCAGCACCTGCGTGCGTTCAAACCCGCACAGCTGAATCTCTGCGCACATGATGCCTTCCGGAACTTCAGCTTCTCCAAGATAGACCTGCGCCACTTCAGCGCCTGCAGCAGATCCTGTATTCGTAACCGTAAAGGTTACGTCGTATCCATATTCCGCATCGGCTGTCTTTTCAATGTTTAAGTCAGAATATTCGAATGTTGTATAGCTCAGCCCGTGACCAAAATCGAATGCCGGCTCTACGTCATTTTTATCATACCAGCGGTATCCGATATAGATTCCCTCTGCAACCGTTGCATCCTTTAAGTTGTCTGCCGCGCCGTTGGAAATACGCTCTAAATTCTCTCCGGTCGCTATGTTAAACGCTTCCTGTGAGTAAGAGATAGACGTATCTTCTCCTGTCTTGTGGAATGTGATCGGCAGCTTGCCGCTTGGGCTGACCTCCCCCAGAAGCAGATCTGCCGTCGCTGTTCCGACTGCCTGTCCGCCGAACCACATTTCCAAAATGGAATCTACTTCGTCTGCCCATCCGTTTCCTTCCGGGAAGTAGGTATCGTCGCACAGCGCAATGCTGCTTGCCGTATTCAGCACTACAATAACCTGATTTCCATTTTCCTCCGCCGCGTCGATGACGTCTCTTAAGAGCTTCAGCTGGTCTTCCGCAAGAGAGCGGCTTGCCGGGGTCACTTCCTCTTCTGACGCTGTATCCCATGGCATTGCTCCGCCCCCGTCGCTGTTTCCTGTCGTATTGTCATACGCAAAAAAGATGACTTTATCATTTTCTTTCGCCGCCTCAACAGCCGCCTCATAATCACTCTCAGCCTGTCCTGCCGGAATCCATGCAAGCCGGATCTGCATGTCTTTCAGATCTGCCAAGTCTGTCGGCATATCGATTCCTGTAAGTTCAATCTTATAGCGTTTTCCTGCTTCCAGATTCATAGTCACTGCGTTTCCGATTCCCATGCCTTCTCTGGAGGAGATTAAATTATTCCATCCCCACTGAGTTCCCTGCCGGTCTCCCGCACCTGAGCTGACATTCTGTCCGTCAACCGTGCAGCTTACATCTCCGCCGATTGACTGCAGGATAAAGGAATATTCCCCGGATTGCGGGACCTCCAGCCATCCAGTCCAGGTGTAGGCTTCGCCGTTTGTGATCGCATTGCCTGGCTGTACCGCGTCTTCTTCATCCGCATTTTCAAAATCTCTTCTTCCGTCTGCGTGAATTCCGACTGTAAAATCAATTACAGGGTCGATCGCAGCCACCTCATCCAGCTCGTAAACCTCGCCGGATTCCTGATCTTTTACCATAAAGTAAGCTTTTTTGGTGTCTGAAATCTCCTGCACATAGACAGATTCATTGCTCAGCCCATTCATCTCCCAGATGTCAGAAGATGCAAAAACGCCTGTTCCATCTGGACCTGGAATGTATTCCGGAAGCTCGCCGCTTTCTGTCTCTTCCTCTGTCTCCTCTTGCTGAGATCCGGGAGGTCCGAACATTCCGCCGCTGTTTTCCGATACCACTCCGTATGTGCGGACAAATCCATGTTCATCGCCGTCTTCAGACGTATAGATATACTCCTGCGGGATCGTAGTTCCTGCCAGATCAAGTCCTACGTACGTCGAAACATTTGCATCCTCTCCGATGATCTTCTGCATCGCCTCATATGGTCCGTCGATATAGTTGACTACGCCGTAGGAGCGTTCTGCTCCTGTTCCGGTAAAAGCATATTCCGCTCCGATTCCGATCATTGCGACAGAGCGCTCGCCTGTGTAATCTTCGCTTGTCAGCGGAAGCGCATTCCCGTTATTCTGTAGAAGAACGGCTCCGCTTTCTGCGATCTCTTTTACGACTTCATTTGCAGAATCCATATATGCTTCCGTGTAATCCTCTTCATAGCTGTCGATCAGCGTGATTGCCGTTGCGGAATCCGAGCAGTCTCTGTTCACATCCCGTTTCACTCTCGCCTCTCCGTCCGCATAATAGATATTCGAATAGGAATAATACAGATATCCTGCGATGCCGTAAGCATACAGATTGTCTTTTACATTCTGGACAATCTCGTCAAAGGTTCCTTCTCCTGCCTCAATTGCCGCCTCAATATTTTCTTTTGTGTTGTTGCCTACGCTCGGCATTGCCATCGTATTGCCCTGGAAGGAACTCATCTCTTTTTGTCCGCCCCAGTCGCAGCAGATCATTCCTTTGAATCCGACTATCTCGCGCAGGACGTCCAGATTGATATAGTCATTGCTGTCCGTAAATTCTCCATTTTCCTCTGTAAATCCCGGAATTTCAATGCTGTTGTATGTTGTCATGACGGAAGCTGCGTTTCCGTATTTAATGGCATATTCAAACGGTGTGACATAGAATTCGTGGAAAGTCTGCTCATCGATGGTAACGTTGACGCCGGTGTCTCCATTTGTGCCGTATCCTGCATAATGTTTAATCATAGCGGCAACCCCTTCCGACTGCACGCCTGCTACCTGCTGCGCGCCGAGCGTTCCTGTCAGATACGGATCTTCTCCCATGGTATCCTTGGTGCGGTTCCAGTGACCGGTGCGCACAACGTCCATCTGTGTCCCCAGCTGGAAATTCGATCCGATAATCCGGTTGTCAGAGCCTTCCAGCTGTCCGTACGCATACGCCAGGTCTGTGCTGAAGGTCGATCCTAAGACCATATTTACCGGAAAGCCTGTCGTCTCATACAGGGAAGTCACCCCGGCGGGACCGTCGTGGTAGAAGGACTCCGGTACGCCAAGTTCCGGGCATCCTGTCGCATATCCCGGATTTCCCTGGATTGCCGTCTTGTCATTGTTTCCCGCAATCATTGTGTAAAAGCAATCCGTATCTCCGTCGGCGAGCAGCGTGTTGACGATCGCGTCGACAGTGAGCGCAATTTCCTCTTCCGTCATCTGAAGTCCTTTTTCCAGCGCCTCTCTGGTGTAGAAATCCGGATATGTCACTGTCGTCTCCCCCAATGCCGTCTCCGGCGCTGCGACGTTGGCGTCTGCCGCCGTCATCTCTTCGGCGCTGACTGGAAATGCGCCAAGCGCCATGCTGGAGGCAAGCCCTAAAGCAATTACTTTTTTAAAATTCATTTTCGTTCTCCTTTCTTTTGCGTCCTTTCGTTTTTTGATGAGACCATTGTATCATTTGCTCTTTTTCTCGTTAAGGCGCGCAAAGTATCGTTCGCTCCTCTGACAGTGCTTTTCGCGCTTTTGTCCAGCTTGCCGTAATGCCATCCTAACCGTCTGTCAAAAAAAATCCGGAAAGCCTGCCGGGAGGCGCCTGTATCCGCGCCTCCCTTTTAGAACTTTCCGGAGTATGTGTGCCGTCTTTTTTCTGTTGTATGTGCAGATTCTTCTCTTTTGTCTGGAAAGACTGATGTCTTGTATTTTTCCGTCATCGCCTGATGGGCAGTCTCCTTAGTTGCCGCATTCAATGCTGATCTGGTTAAACCGCTCTAAGATCTGATCAACTTTCACTTTCTTTTTTTCCTCCCCTGCGACGTCAATCACGGCTTTTCCCTCGTGCATCATCAGCAGCCGGTCGCCGTATTCTACGGCATAGCGGAGATTGTGCGTTACCATAATCGTAGTCAGTTTCTTCTCCTCTACAATTTTTCCGGTCAGCTCCATAATCCGCTCCGCCGTCTTCGGGTCGAGCGCCGCCGTATGTTCATCCAGAATCAGAAAATCGATCGGCGTCATCGTAGACATCACAAGGGACATTGCCTGGCGCTGTCCCCCTGAGAGGGAACCTACTTTCACGTTCAGCTTTTCCTCCAGCCCCAGATTCAGCTGGCTTAAACATTCTCTGTAATATGAAATTCTTTCTTTGTTTGTCCCTCTGGAAAGTCCGAAAAATTTTCCTTTATTGTCTGCCATCGCCATGTTCTCCAGGATCGTCATATTTGGACATGTCCCCATCGCCGGATTTTGGTATACTCTCCCGATTCTCTTCAGTCTCTTATATTCTTTTTCTCTTGTGATGTCATGCCCGTCGATCAAAATTTTTCCGCCGTCCACATCGATACTGCCGCAGATCAGATTCAGCATAGAGGTCTTTCCGGAACCGTTGCTGCCGATCACGGACACAAACTGTCCCTTTTCAATCGTCAGGTTGAAATCCTGAAACAGGCACATTTCGTTTATCGTACCCGGATTATAATATTTTTCAATATGTTTCAGCTCAAGCATAATGTTTCACCTTCTTCTTCCGATCCATGCTGACAATCAAAATCGCCAGGAATAATACAGCCGTGATCAGTTTCATCGCCTGCGGATTAAAAAATTTAATGGCGAGCGCCACGCACGCTTTGTACAGAATAGAGCCGACAAAGACGGCTGTTGTCGCTTTTACCTTCGGCAGTTTCTTAAACAGCGCCATCCCTATAATGACGCTGGCAAGTCCGATGACCATGGAGCCTGTCCCGGTTGAGATGTCAAAGACTCTCTGCTCCTGGCAGAACACGCATCCGCTTAATGCGACAAGTCCATTTGCGATCGCAAGCCCTAAAATTTTTACATTTCCTTTATCCTTTGCCAGAGAAGTGACAAGGTTGTCGTTGTCTCCGACAGCGCGCAGCAGATAGCCTGACTTTGTCTTTAAATATAAATCGAGCAGAATTTTGCTGATCAGCACAACCGCTAAAATCAGCGCGATCTTTGCGTAAGCCGGAACCGTATCTCCAAAGAGCTGTGTGAGCATATCGTTTTTGAACATCGTCTGTCTGGAAAAAAGAGGAACATTATTTGTTCCTGCAATCTCCAGATTTACCGTGTACAGCGCCGTCATCATGATAATTCCCGACAGCAGATCCCGCACTTTGCCTTTTACATGGATCAGCCCTGTGCAGACTCCAGCCGCCGCTCCTGCCAGAAAAGAAATGGGAATCGTCAGATACGGATTCATCCCTTTTGTGATCAGAGCGGCCGTCACCGCCGCTCCTAAGGGAAAGCTGCCATCCACTGTCAGATCCGGAAAATCTAATATTTTATATGTGATATAAACTCCAAGGGCAAGGATTCCATAAATAAGTCCCTGTTCTACCGCCGTAAGTATAAAGTCCATGTTTCTCCTTCCTCCGTCTCGTCTGTGCTTCTCGCCGAATGATTCTGTTTATTCCGCCGCAATCTCGGTAAAGATCTCCGTCGCCCGCTCTGTCATCGTCTCTGGAATTTCGATTCCCAGATTTGCCGCAGCCGCCTCATTGATGTACAGGTTGCTCTCTGTCCGCTGCTCAAACGGCATATCCTCGGCGCTTGCCTCCCCCTTTAAAATCTTCGCCGCCATTCTTCCGGTGTCTTTTCCCAGGCTGACATAGTCCAGTCCCTCTGCGGCAAGACATCCAATTTTTACCTGTTCGATCTCGCTGCCAAATACGGGAATATTTTTTTCATTTGCCTGCTCTAGGATTGCCGGCAGAAAGCTGACCACCGTGTTGTCCGTCAGATTTGTCAGACAGTCTACTTTTTCAAGCAGGTCTGCTGTGGCAAGCGGTATCTCCGAAGTGCTTGTCACGCCTGCCACTTCAATCTCAAAGCCGTATTCCGGCGCAAGCTCTTCATACTGGGTGATGCTGTAGACAGAGTTTGCCTCGCTCGTCGTATATAAAATTCCAATTGTCTGTGCGTCCGGCAAAACCTCACGGATCATTTTTAGCTGCGCCTCCACCGGGAGCTGATCGCTCGTACCTGTCACAGCGCCGACCGGCATTCCGTCTTCCGTCGCAAGCTCTGCCTCTGCCGGGTTTGTCACAGCCGTGTAGACAACCGGTATTCCAGAATCCATCGCCGCATTGTAGGCTGCCTGGGCGCTCGGCGTTGCAATCGCACAGATCAGGTCTACGTCGTCTGCCACAAAGCTCTGCGCAATCTGGGAAGCAGTTCCCATATCGGCTGCCGCGTTGTTGATCCGTACGGTCAAATTTTTCCCTTCTTCAATTCCTTCTTCTTTTAATCCTTCCAGGAATCCTTCCCGGCAGTTGTCCAAAGAACCGTGTTCTGCAAACTGCGAGATCCCGATTGTATAAGTTTCTTCCTCCGCACAGCTTAAACTTCCTGCCGTTATCACTGTCATCGCCGTCATAATTGTTCCTGCCATCATTGCCATCATTTTCTTTTTCATACTCGTTCTCTCCTTTTTTTTAAACTATCCGCCGCTGAGACAGCGCTGCTGTATGAGTCCTCCCTGAAAACAAAAAAATCCGCCTCAAACTATTTCTAGTTTGAGACGGTAATAACATTCTTATTATCGCGGTACCACTCAATTTGACATTCAAAAATTGTCCTCTCTCTCACGTACAATCATACGCTCCTGATTGATAACGGGTTCGGTTCCCGACGACACCTACTCTTTTTCTTTCAGCTCGTCCTCAAAAGCCCATTCAGCTATAACGCCCATACAGCAATCCCACCGCCTGCTGCTCTCTGTGATTTCTTTTAAAGCTTACTCCTCTTTCTCATCGGTTTTTCTTTTTCTGATGTCTATAGTCTAATACCAAATTTTTTGTTTGTCAACCTTTTTCTTTTTGATTTTATTTTTCCAGCTGTCACATTGTCCTGGCTGCATTGTCCTTTTTCGTCCATCAGCAAAATCATCGTCGTAAATACGGAACCTGCGCTGTTTGTCTTATAAACCCCGTCGTATTTTTCCACAATGCTCTTGACAACCTGAATTCCCCATCCATACAGTTCTCTCTGCGACCTGCTTGTCTGCAGATCGGGATTTTCTGCCATAGCGCCGTACAGCGCAGGTTGTTCGGTTTCAATATGCAGGTACGCTTTGCGTTTTCCAATTTTTATTCTCACAAATCCATCGCTCGCTTTCGCCGCCGTCTCAATCGCATTGTCGCACAGATTCATGATCAGCATATTCAGATCATACATTTCTACGATTCCGTTTTCAGGTACGCTCACTTCTATCTGAAAATCCACTCCGCATTTTTGAGCCGCTCTTTTTTTCTGGTTCAAAATCAGATTTAGAATCCCGTCATCTGTGTAGGCGACCATTTCTATATCATCCGGCAAAGATCTCTTTCGTTTTTTCAGATACTGACGAGCCTCTTCATATTCTCCTGCGTCCATAAGCATCTCCATACAGTCCAGATGCGCTTTATAGCCGTGCTGAAACCGTCTTAGAGATTCGCATATCTCCATCATTTCATTAAAATACTGCTGCTGAATTTTCAGATACGTTTTCTGCAGCATTCCTGTTTTCTGCATCTCATTTTTTTTCACTAAAAGACTGATGAAGGAATAAAAAACGACCGGAATCATCACCCAGCTGACAGGAAGCAGAATATCCGAAAAAGACATCCGGCCGCTCTGGGAAAAAATTGCCATTGTCTTTTGCGCTGCAAAATCCTCGACCAGACAGACTCCTCCGAGCAGCATCCAATAAAACAGCGACACGTTCCCCTCCAGCTTCACAGCGCGGTCCGCCAGAAAATCTGCGATCGGTATCATCGCAAGCTTCAGGCAGATACGCCGCGCAGAGAACAGACAGAACCATTGAAAATCCGTTGGATTTGGGGCAGTCAGGTTCGCCGCCATAATTCCCATATGTTCCAGGGAAATCAGAATACTGAAAAAAGTAATGCACACCGTCAGTTTTTC
Source organism: uncultured Eubacteriales bacterium (assembly GCA_963929865.1). Taxonomy (GTDB): domain Bacteria; phylum Bacillota; class Clostridia; order Lachnospirales; family Lachnospiraceae; genus JAGZHZ01. The sequence continues at coordinate 39,953 of CAWVKK010000045.1, forward strand.
ATACCATTTCCCTCTGCACAAAAAAAGCGTATAGAAAAACGGAATGCCTATCATGGCGGTAATATAGCATACGACGTTGTTTTCGCTGACCCAGTCCACAGCCGCCAATATACAGGTAAAGCCGACCGCTCCCCAAATCCACCTGTCCCGTTTTTCTCCTCTGCGGGGTTTTGGAAGAAAAAGCTTATGGATGAAGTAAAAAAATGCAATTGCCTCTATCAGCTGTCCCACCGTGTTGACCGTCCATACCCAGGGATTGCGAAAGAGGTTTCCGCTGCCGCTTAATTCAATCATATCCCATTTTCTTTGTCCTCCTTTCTTTTTTGATGGTATCATATTACCATCTCCCTCTTTTTTTCACAATTTTCCAAACGGTGCATTCGCTCTTTCTATCTGTCATTTCGCGCTCTTGTCCTGTAAAAAGGATGAAAAATTTTTTTGCAAAAAACTTCAGGGCTGTCTATCTCAAAGATAGACAGCCCTGAAGCTGCATAATAAGGGTAGATTTGTATTGTCAGATTATTTCTTAGCAATGTATTTACGAACGTCGATAGATACAGCCAGAATAATAATGAGACCTCTGATAATGTACTGTAAGTACGGGTCAATTCCAAGGAAGTTAAATGCATAGTTGATAACCTGTAAGATAACAACACCGATTACAACTCCAGGGATTGTACCAACACCACCTGAGAAAGATACACCACCGATAACGCATCCGGAGATAGCATCTGTATCGTAGTTCAAACCTGTACCTGTGTTAACAGATCCGATACGTCCTGCTTCCAGGAATGCTGCTACACCGTAAAGAACACCAGCTACGATGTAAACGCCGATGATATTTTTTGTTAAGCTTACACCAGATACAGAAGCTGCTTCTGGGTTACCGCCGATTGCGAACATGTTCTTTCCTAATGTTGTCTTGTTCCATACGATATACATAATCACAACTGCGATTGCTGCATAGATGATCAGGAATGGCAGTTCAAAACTTCCAAAGTCAATAACGCCTGTTACAAAATTATTGAATGTGTTGTTGAAAGTGGACAGAGCCTGTGCTCCACCTTCCTGGCTGTTGATGTAGATACATGTACAACCAAATGCGATCAGCTGAGTACCAAGAGAAACGATGAAGGCATGCAGATGAAGTTTTGCAACACCGAAACCGTTGATTACGCAGAATACCATTGCCACTGCGATACTTGCCAGCAACGGCACGATCAGCGGAAGATCGTTCTCAAATTTGTACATTCTGGAACCATATGTAGTTGCCTGTACTAAGGAAGCTGTCACAGCGGCACTACATCCAAGAATACGACCTGCAGAAAGGTCGGTACCTGCCAACACGATCAGACCTGCTGCACCGAGTGCCAGAATGATACGTGTTGAAGCCTGTGTCAAAATTCTCATGAAGTTTGATATTGATAAGAATCTCGGATTGATGATGATAACTACTATCAGCATCACAATAAGAATGATATACAATGCGTAATTGAGCGCAAATTCACCGATTTTTTTTGAATCCCATTTTGCTGTTTTTTCCATAGTTTTTTCCCTGCCTTAAATATATTTTGCTGCGAGACGCATAATCTCTTCCTGCATTCCGCCCTTTAAGTCTTCTTTGACATCCAAAATTCCTGCCATATGACCGTTACTCATAACAAGAATTCTGTCGCAGATACCAATCAATTCCGGCATTTCCGAAGAAACTACCATGACGCCCTTGCCTTCTGCTGCCAGCTGGTCGATTAACTGATAGATCTCATACTTTGCTCCAACGTCGATACCACGAGTAGGCTCATCCAACAACAATACCGTAGGCTTCGTCAGCAGCCATCTTCCGATAATGACCTTCTGCTGGTTACCACCTGATAAAGATTTAATATGGGTTTTCGTTGAAGGTGTCTTAACATTCATACTCTTGACAACCCAATTCGTATCTTCTTCCATCTTCTTATTCATTAAGAGTCCGATCTTATTGCGGTATGCTTTCAGATGTGAGATAACTGCGTTGAACGTAATGCTCTGCAGCGGAATAATTCCTGTTGCACGGCGCTCCTCTGTCAGGAGGGCAAAACCATTCTTGATTGCCTCCATAGAGCTGTGATTGTAAATCTCTTTTCCGTGTAATGTGATCTTTCCTTTTTCTCTGTGCGCAACACCAAAAATAGTCTCCAAAAGTTCCGTTCTTCTGGAGCCAACCAGTCCTGCCACGCCGAGAACTTCACCCTCGTGGAGTTCAAAAGAAACATCAATACAGGTAGGCATATATTTTCCGGTCAGACCTTCTACTTTCATCAAAACCTTGCCAGGTTTGTTTGTCTTTGGTGGGAAACGATCAGACATCTCACGACCAACCATCATGTTGATAATCTGTTCTGTCGTCAGATCTTTTGCCGGCGTTGTGGAAACCCACTGTCCGTCACGCATGATCGTTACATCGTCAGAGATTCTCAAAATCTCTTCCATTTTATGAGAAATGTAGATAATACCTACACCGTCTGCTCTCAGTTTGTTAATAATCTTAAATAAGTGTTCTACTTCTTCGTTTGTCAGAGAAGACGTCGGCTCGTCCAGAACAAGAATCTTCGCATTGTAAGAAACTGCCTTCGCGATTTCCACCATCTGTCTCTGTGATACAGACAAATCACCGATGATTTGCTTTGGATCAATGTTGACCTCGAGTCTCTTAAAGCCATCGAGCGTCTCCTGATACATCTTTTTGTGATCTACAAAGCCACCTTTTCCTGGGAATTTTCCCAGCCACATATTTTCCATAACACTTCTACGAAGCACCTGGTTTAACTCCTGATGCACCATAGCCACTCCGTGATCCAGCGCATCTTTTGGGTTATTAAAATGTGTCTCTTGTCCTTCGATTTTGATTGATCCGGCATCTTTTTCATAGATACCAAACAAACATTTCATCAAAGTACTCTTTCCTGCTCCGTTCTCTCCCATCAGAGCATGAACAGTCCCTTTTCTCAACAAAAGATTGGCCTTATTCAATGCTTTTACACCTGGAAACTCTTTTTCAAGATCCCGCATCTCCAAAAGATAACTTTCCGCCATACTTTTATCCCCACTTTTCTCTTTTATTTTCTCGTCCTGCTAAAAAAGGAGGGTGAGCAGACCTCTTTGCTGTCACCTCTCCTTTCCTATTTTTACCTTATTCTATTTCTCAGGGAGGAAAAATTCTCTATGCTGTCTATAGATTTTAAATTATTCAGCTTCTGCTGCTGTAGATTCTTCTGTAACTGGTGAATATGGGATACGTACGGAAACACCGTCTTCTGCAACTTCATATTCTGTTCCTTCAACGAAGTCTACACCGTTTGCTGCGTTGATAGCGATCTCGATCAGAGCTTTACCCATTGCATCGCCATCCTGTTTTACAGTAGCTGCCATCTTTCCGCTTCTGATTGCTTCCAGTCCAGCGTCTGTAGCGTCTACACCGATTACAGGGATCCATTTCTCGGATTCTGCGTCTGTGTTGTATCCAGCTGCGTTCAATGCGGAGATAACACCAAGAGCCATATCATCGTTGTTGCAGAATACAGCTTCGATCTCGCCGTCATGAGCTGCTAAGATAGCTTCCATAGAAGACTGTGCCTGGTCTGTAGCCCAGTTAGCAACAACTGGTTCACCCTGAATATTTTCCATTGTCATGCCGCGCTCTTCTGCCTGGGATACACAGTACTCTGTACGAGCTTCTGCTTCTGGGTTTCCTGGCTCACCTTTGAATACTAAGTACTGGCATACGCCGTCGCCGTTTAAGTCGTATTCTGGGTTAGCTTCCCACATATCAGCTAACAGATCGCCCTGCATTACACCAGCTTCAGAAGCTGTTGTTCCAACGAACAGACCGCTGCAGGATTCAAGAACGGATGCATCTGGCTCTCTGTTGAAGAAGATTGCCGGAACGCCTGCGTCAACTGCTCTGTCAGCAAGTCCCTGAGCAGATCCTGTATCTACACAGTTGATCAGAACAACATCAAGATCCTGTGCCATCAAAACGTCCATCTGGTCGTTCTGTTTAGCCTGATCGCCCTGAGCATCCTGCATGTTCAGATTAACAGTTACATCTGCTTCTTCTGCATATTTCTCAAGTGCAGCACGTACAGTAGAGATATAAGTATCGTCGAATTTGTAAATCAGAACACCTACGTTGATTTCTGATTTTGCTTCTTCAGCCTGTACTGGTAACATAGATACTGCCATACCACAAGCGAGTAATAATGCTAATCTTTTTTTCATAATAAATAACCTCCATTCGCTTTCTCGCGTTCTTTATTTTGTGAAACCATTATAAAACAAAGTTTCTAGTAATTCTATACAATTTTTTTAACTCTACTATCGTTTTTCTTATATTTTTCTATATTTTTTTGCGATATTGCCTTAAAAATCTTCGAAATTATTGTGAAACTAGCTGACCCAGCTCCGCGCGTATATATCGTTCATTAGTAAGTTTTAAGCTTTCATCGGGTTCTCCCGTCAGAGCAAGGCTGGCGGCAAGGGTAAACATGGCTTCTCCCTGCTGCTGACTGTTGCAGATTACCGTCCCATACATACTGCCTGACTCGACTGCTTTGATTCCTTCTTCTGTGCCGTCGATTCCTACTATTTTAATATCCTTTTTGATTCCCATCTTTTTTATGGCGTCCACTGCCCCAAGCGCCATATCGTCGTTATTGCAGATCACAAGTTCAATATCGTCGCCTTTTTGGAGCCACTGTTCCATCAGCGCGGCTCCCTGGCTTCGCTCAAAATTGGCGACCCCGGATTCGACAGCTTTGAGCGGAACCCCTGCGTTTCGGATTGTTTTGATGGACCATTCTGTCCGGATAATAGCATCCTGGTGTCCCATCTGTCCCTCCATCATGACATACTCTACCGTGCCGTCACCGTCGAGGTCGAGGGCGGACGGATCCTCCGCATACAGGTCTGCAATCATTTTCCCCTGAAGGACGGCCGATCCCTTTGCGTCTGCTCCGATGTAATAGACCTTATTCCCTTTTTCGATGTCCTGCTCTACCGGTTCCCGGTTAAAAAAGATCAGGGGGATTCCCTGCGCTTCCGTCTTGTCCACTACGACAGAGGCTGTCGTTCTGTCCACTAAATTGACGCAGAAGATGTCATAGTCCAGCTGCAGGCATTTGTCCAGCTGCCGGTCCTGCTCGCTTTGATTTTCTTTGGCGTCCAAAATATCAATCTGAACCGCAATTCCGGTATCTTCCTCATATTCGTGTCCTGCTCTCTCCATATTTTCGATAATATCAGAGAGAAAAATGTCAGATTTTTTATAAGCAAATACTGCAATTTTAATCTGTTTTTTTTCCGGCTTCTGATAGCTGTCCCATATTGTTTTTGCACAGAACGCTCCTAAAAAAACAATGAGGAAGCAGATTAGGGCTATCTTTTTCTTTTCCATACTTCTTCTCCTTTTCTGTCAGGAAATCGGAAAAAGCACCTGCTCATACTGTCTGCTGTAAACGTCTTCGGAGGAGATGACATACTGATCGATCATCAGATCGGCAATTTTGTCTCCCCGGAGAAGCTTTAGCGCGTTTGCCACTGTCAGGCATCCCATGCTCGTCTCGTCTGTAACGGCAATTCCGTCTATTGTTCCGTTTTCCATATCGTGTACTATGCCGGCGCTGATTCCATTTGCGTACAGTTTTTCTTTCCCTCTTTCCGGCATCCGTTCAGCGAGCAGCTCCGCTGTGCCGACGTCGGCGCCTACAAAAATCGTCGTCTGTCTTTCCTCTATATTTTCCAGTTCCTCCGTCATGCTCCACACATTCAGACTGCTTTCTATTCCGTAAGACTGAAGCGTCTCTTGCAGGCTTTTGCAGAATTCCTGATACAATTCTTTTTTGTGGCGGTTTACCCCAATCCACACGCGTTCTCCTTCCTCCGCTTCCCCTGCAATCATATTTCCCAGCATTCTTCCGCGTTCTGCCTCGTCTGAACCGATGTTGGCGATCACTTTATCCGACTGCACTTTCATCTTTAATGTGAGAACAGGCTTTTCCTTCAGACTGTTTTCCACTAAAAACTCCTGAAATTCCTGTGCGTCGACGGGACAGACAACTAAAATCTGCGCGTCGCCTTCGGCTTCTCTTGCTATCGCCTCATTTTGCTTTCTCTGGCTGATGCCGTCATACAGCGTGACAAAATTGATCTCCACATGGTATTGGTCTGCCGCATATTCCATGCCTCTTTGGAAATATTCCCAGTTTTTCTCTTCACTGTCGTTTACAATGACGGAAATCCGGTATACTTCTTCTACTTTTTCCTTCAGAATCAGATCTGTGGACGATAAAATCCATAGAAGGATGATCATCACCCCGCAGACAATAAAAATATATTTTTCTACTTTTTTCATTCCAGACTTCCTTCCCATGATGCATAAGGAATTGCCGGGATCTTGATCGTAACGGTTGTTCCCACATCCAGCTCAGATTGAATAAAGAGACCATATTTTCTTCCAAACTGCATCTGGATTCTCTCCTGTACGTTTCGAACTCCGATTCCTGATCCTCTCTTGGCAGACTCGACCACCTTTCCCGCCTCTAATGCTTTCGCCATCTCCTGCGTCATGCCTGGACCGTTATCCTGCACGGCTATCCAGATATCCCCCTCGTGCCTTGTAACGGTAACTTGGATCTCTCCGTCTCCATACATATATTCCATCCCGTGGTAAATAGCATTTTCTACAATCGGCTGTATAATCAGCTTCAGGGTTGCCATCTCTCCTGTCCCTTCCTCCATGCTGACCGAATATTCAAACTTGTTTTTGAATCGAACCTGCTGAATCATCAGATAATTTGCGGCGTGTTCGACCTCATTTTTCAGCGGGATGATTCTCTTTCCCTGGCTTAGACTGATCCGGAACAGCCGGCCCAGGGCAGTCACGACTTTGACCGCCTCCTCCTGCTGCTCATTTTCAATCATCCATACAATAATATCCAGTGTATTGTATAAAAAGTGAGGATTGATCTGAGACTGCAGCGCATCTAATTCTGTTTTTCGCTTTTGTTCGTATTCCACAACGATGTCCTTCATCAAGTTTTTAATCACGTACTTCATCTGTGAAATTGCGCTGCCGAGCTGGCAGATTTCTTTGCTTCCGCTCACATCGATCGTCTCGTCGAGATTTCCCTCTTCAATCTCATGGACATGGCGTACCAGATCCTGAATAGGCAGACAGATTTTATTTGAAATATAAACATTTAAAATCAGAAGAATCGTCAGCAGGATGACAAAAAGCATCAGGACAAACAGCCTTCCTTTTACGGAAGAGATCGATCCTTCCTGGTCCAGACCGACTCCTATAATTTTCCATCCGGTATATCCGATTGTCTTTGATGAGACAAGATACTGTTTTCCGTTCAGATGACAGATAAAATTTCCGTCTTTGTTCGGCTGTTCTGCAAAAATTTCCGTCAGATCTTCCTCCAGTCCGAGCGATACGAGCCTTTGCCTTGGATCATAGATCGTCTCTCCGTCTTCGTTGAGTATCGCCACGTTGATGTTCGACAGGTCTGTGTTGTCAAAAATACTCTCTATCCAGGAATACTGCAGGTTGATCAGTAAAACCCCCTGTATCGTCTCATCCTCATAATTAATCTGGACGGCGCGGCTCATCGGTATAACCCAGCTGTACGACTCGTCTGACGCTGTGTACAGATTCTGAACCTTAGGGTCCAGGAAATGGACATTTTCATTTTCCTGAACCGCAGTCTGAAACCATTCCTCCTGGCGAACGTCCACCCACTCATTAAGGATTGCCGGCGGCGATGCTTCCAGCAGATTTCCCTCATCGTCAAAGAGCGCTATGCTCTCTATCGTATCCGGATTGATTTCGCAGACAAGCTTAAATTCGTCATACACAGAGTCTTCCGGAAAGTGCGCTTCCCGAATTACATTATAGTAAAGGGCGTCGGATGCCTTTAACATACTCCTGATGTGGGAATAGAGAGGGACGCTTGCCTGTGAGACGGAGGCGGCGATCTGCTCTTCCATCAGCTCATCGATCCGTCTGCTGTACTGAAAATTCATAAACATCCCGATCACCGCGGTGATGATAATGGACACGACGGAAAAAGACAGCCACAGTACATAGCGAAAACTCCAGTTTTTTAAGATATCCTGCAGGGAATGCCTTATTTTTTTGATTTTTTTCTCCATGCTTTTTCCCTATCTTTTATAGTATTTGCTCGGAGCTACTCCAAATTTTTTCTTAAACACATAGCTGAAATAATTCGGCTCGGAGTATCCTACTTTTTCCGCAATCACATACGTCTTGTCCGTCGTGTCCTTTAAAAGCTCCAACGCTTTTTTTAATCTCAGATCTGTCAGATATGAGACATAGCTCTCCCCCACCTCTTTTTTGAAAATAGTTGAAAAATATGCGGGGCTGATATGAAGCTCCTGGCAGATCATCTCCACAGACAGAGACGGCTCCTGATAGTGCATCTCGATGAAAGCCTTTGCCTGGTTAATCAGTTTGAGCGTGGCGTCCTCTCTTTCCTTTCCAATCTCCTTTTGGATGTTCAGGCAGATCTCTTTCATCCACTCTTTCATTTTTTCAGCTGATTTGATTTGGAAGATTTGTTCAATATAATCTCTTGAAATTTCTTCTCCGTCTCCTGTATGGACGTCGCATTTTTCCGCAAATTTCATGAGATTAATCACAAGCGAAATGTAGTAGATCATAACCTGGTTTTCGTGAATCTTTTTGTTTTCCGCCTGGTCTACGATTTCCTCCACGCATTTGCAGACCTTCTCCTCTGTTCCAAACTTAATGCTGACCATCAGCTGGTCTTCCAGCTTTTCTTCTAAAAGCAGACTCTCATTTTGTCCCGGCTCTACGTCCTGGATGTAGATTGCTTTTCCTTTTCCCATAATCCGGTAATACCCAAGGGCCTCTTTCGATTCCTGGTAGGATGCCTGGATGTCCATCACGTCTTCCACCACGCTTCCCACTCCGACAGTGATCTCGATATCGAGCAGCTTTTTGCATGAGCGGCAGAAATTGTTGAAAAGCATAACGGCTTTTCTCCCGGTTTCACCCTTTTTCAGCCCTAAAATGACGCTCCACCCTGATGTTGTGCGCATAAAAATATTTTTATACTGGTCCTGAACCATTTCTTCCAGATACTGCTTGACAGAAAAGTACTGCATTTCTTCCTGGTCAATTCCTTCAAACTCCCTGTTATTGTCTGTCTTTTTTTCTGTCAGCATCAGAGTCGCCACCAGATATTGATCCTGAAACATCAGCGGAATCTGGTAAAGAGACATTTTCTGCTGAATTTCCTCCCTGCTCTTAAGCTTTCCGTGCACAAGATCTGTCAAGAACCGTTCTTTGATCACGGGAAGTCCTTTCATATACGCTTCCTTCAGTTTTTCAATGTTTCTCTTTTTTAGAAGATCTTCGACAATGGACTGGCGGACTCTTCTGAGAATTTCCGTCATCTCTTCAATGTTGACCGGTTTGAGGATGTATTCGATGACGTTGTATTTCAGCGCCTGCTTGGCGTATTCGAATTCGTCAAATCCGGAAAAAATTATCACTTTAATATCCGGATATTCGTCTTTTAGCTTTGAGGCAAGTTCCAGTCCGTCCATAAACGGCATACGGATGTCGGTCAGCACAACGTCCGGTTCATTGACCTCGATCACTTCCATCGCTTCCTGACCGTTGCTGACATTTCCGATCAGCTCATATCCCAGCTTTTCCCATGGAACTTTTTTTGCAATAATTTTTCTTACCTCTTCCTCGTCATCTACCAATAAAATTTTTAAAAAGTTCACAATTCCACCCCATCTTTCGTCTTTCTGCCTATTATGCATCGGCAATTTTTTACGGTATCTTTGATACCTGTTTATTTTCCTTATTATGCTCTGCGCAGAACCGGGACTCTCCCGCCCTGCCGGTTTCCGTATCCAAAGAAGGCTTTCAAATTTTGAAAGCCTGCTCTTGCGCTGTGCTGAAAAAGAAAAGGACCGCCGCAAATTGTATTCCCTGTCATCTCCATCTCCCTTTTATGCAGCAGCCCATCTTATCTTTTATTTTTTCCTGTCATTTGCTATTTTACAATTCCAAAAATCACTAAAATAACGATTGCCGCGACCACGACAGCGATAATCATGTCCATCACTTTCAGCGGAACATGGATATGGTCATACAGACGGTTTCTCAATCTGTCGGGCACCTCCGGCTTGTCGTCCTCGTCCTCTTCTTCCTCTCCTTCTTCCATATCTTCCTCGTCCGTATCCTCGTCGGTCTGTGTCTCGTGTTGTGGGCTGTTCTCTTTCTCCTGTGCCGTTTCCGGTAAAATTTCTATCTCCATCTGTGTCTCTTCTTTTTCATTTTGTTCTTCTTTTCGATCTTTTTCTTCCAATTTTAAGACCCCGCTTTCTCTATCATACTACATAGATTTTACTGAAATTTCCGATCTATGTCAACCTTACTTCTTGCCCTTTTCCGTTCAAAAACAGATTGTACAATTGCATCCGTCTCGCAATAATGATATAATTTAACGGAATCTTTACAAAAAGGAGAAAGTGCAAATGTTGGTATCTGTTGTCATTCCCTGCTATAATTCCCAGCATACGATCAAGACCGTGGTAGAGCTGACGATACAAGAATTTCAAAAAATGCCGGAATATTCGTATGAATTCGTGCTTGTCAACGACTATTCCAAGGATCAGACGTTTCTTTCCATCAGGGAACTCGCGCAAAAATATCCCTTCGTCAAGGGAATCAACCTTGCCCGCAACTTTGGACAGCACAATGCTCTGATGGCCGCGCTGCATTACGCCCAGGGAGATCTGATCGTCGGAATGGACGATGATCTCCAGACCCATCCTTCTCAGATGCATGTTCTGCTTGACAAAATGAAAGAGGGCTATGATCTTGTCTACGGAAATTACGGCAAGAGAAAAAATTCATTTTTAAAAAATCTCTCCAGCAAATTTAACGCTGTAACCTCTAGGGTTTTGCTCGGACGTCCCAAAGAAATCGTCTCCAGCAACTACTGGGTCATCAACCGCTATGTGAGAGATGAGGTCATCAAATATCAGAATTTCAACCCCTATATCGACGCTCTCTTTTACCGGTGTACGACCAAAATCGCAGACGTCACGATCGAACACCATAAAAGGGCAGAAGGCTCTTCTAATTACACCTTCTCTAAGCTTGTCCGCCTTTGGCTTGCATACTGGAATTTTTCCGTGGTTCCGCTTCGAATTTCTGCTTTTTTAGGCATCCTTTTTTCGGTGTGCGGTTTTTTGGGTGCTGTGGCAGTCCTGATTCAGCAGCTGATCGCCCCGAGTTCTCAGATAGGCTGGGCTTCTATTATGTGCGCGCTGTTTCTGTTTTTTGGATTTGTGCTTCTTGTGCTTGGCATTATCGGGGAATATCTCGGAAAAATTATGCTCTGCATCAATGACACGCCCCAGTTTATCATAAGAGAAACCGTCAATGTGCCTCAAAACGGAAAGGAGTGCTGAAAACGCTATGCGCAGATTGATGATTCTGGGGGCCGGCATTTATCAGGTTCCCCTGATTCAAAAAGCAAAAGAGATGGGGCTGTTTACTATTGCCGTAAGCTGTCCCGGTCCTTATCCCGGTTTTGCACTTGCTGACAAGGTCTACCAGATCGATACGACCGATCAGGAGCAGGTTCTCCGCGCGGCCCGGTCTGAAAAAATCGACGGTATCTGTACATCCGGAACAGATGTGGCGGTCCGTTCTGTCGGTTTTGTCTGTGAAGAGCTTGGCCTTTGCGGTCTGTCTTCTTCTTCTGCCGTCCTCGCCACCGATAAGGCGAAGATGAAGCAGGCTTTTGTCCGCGGCGGCGTCTCGACCGCTTTTTTCCGCAAAGTCCATTCCTCAGAAGAAGCGCTTGCCGCTTTCTCGGAGCTGAAGCCTCCTGTGATGGTAAAAGCGGCAGACAGTTCAGGCAGCCGCGGCGTCTCGCGGGCTGACACACGCAGCTCCTTTCTTGAGGCCTACCAGGCTGCATGCCGGGTCACAAAAAAACCGTATGTTCTGGTTGAAAAATTTCTTGACGGCCGCGAGATCGGAGTAGACGGTTTTTTGCAGAACGGAAGGTGGAAGCTTCTGCTCCCCCACGATAAGTATCTGTGCCGGACCGGTCAGACGGCCATTCCGGCTGGTCACTCTTTTCCCTTTGCCTGCCCGGTCTGTGTGGAAAACGAGATCCATGCTCAGATGACGCTTGCCGCCCGCGCGCTTGGTCTCGACAACTGTGCCGTCAACGCCGATCTTATGCTTTGCGGGGACCGCGCTTTTCTTCTCGAGATGGGCGGAAGAGCAGGAGCAACGGGTATTCCGGAGCTGATTTCCTGCTATACGGGAACAGACTATTATGAGCAGATCATCAGAAATGCTCTCGGAGAGAGCGCGGATTTCTCGTGCGCTCCAAAGATCCCATGTATTTCCAGGCTTTTGTTCAGTCCACGTTCCGGCGTTGTGACGCAAATCCGCGAAGATACTATTGCCGGGCTTCGGTCGCAGGATGTTTCCATCCATCTCGACTATCGCACAGGGGACCATGTCTCCCGCGTAAGAAACGGCACAGACCGCATCGGATCTGTCATTTGCAGAGGGAGTTTGGGGCAGTCTGTGGAGGAATTGGAACAGTCCATGAATCATATTGTCTCTTTGCTTCAGTCTTCAATTTTTGTCGATGGAATACCGCTATGAGAAAAAAAATTTTTTATTATCTGATGCTTCATCTGAATATTATGCTTTTTTCCTTTACCGGAGTTTTTTCAAAATCAGCCAGCAATGCGTACGGCAAAAACGGAATTTTTGACCCTGTCTTTTTGCTGTTTGTATTTCTGATGCTTGCAAACTGCGGCATTTATGCGATTGCCTGGCAGAAAATCATCCGATATTTTGATCTGTCTGTGGCCTATGCCAACCGAAGCGTCTATTTAATCTGGTCCCAGCTGTGGGCTGTGCTTTTCTTCCATGAAACGTTATCCGTTTGCAATGTCGTCGGAATGATCATTTTGTTCCTTGGCGTCCTGATTGTGCAGGGAGAAGCCCGGCCGTCTGCTTCCTGAAGGAGGACGATATGAATCATCCATTTTTTCTGCTTATGTTTGCCGGCACTTTTTTCTCAGCGCTCTCGCAGATTCTCTTAAAAAAGAGCGCCGCGCAGACCTACTCTTCTTTTTTTAAAGAATATGTCAACTGGCGCGTTCTCACAGCATACGCCATCTTTTTCGGCGTTCTTCTTTTAAACACTTACGCCTACACGAAGGTGGAATTGAAATACGGCTCTGTCATCGATGCGTTTACTTATATATTTGTCCTGCTCCTCTCCGCAGTGATGCTCCATGAAAAGGTCTCAAAAAGACAGCTTTTTGGAAATCTTCTGATCCTTGCAGGAATTTTTATCTATGCCCTTTGATCGGGCGCGCCGCAGTGTTGCGCTGTCTGAAGAATGTACAAAAGAAAAAAAGATGAGCAGATTCCAGTATCTCTCTGGCAATCTCTCATCTTTTTTTCTTTTCTCAAAGATTGTGTGCAGGCGCCTTTAGATTAAAAAGTCTTTCAGTCGTTTGCTTCTCGATGGATGGCGCAGCTTTCTGAGCGCTTTCGCTTCGATCTGGCGGATGCGTTCTCTTGTGACGTTAAACTCTTTTCCCACCTCTTCGAGCGTTCTGGCGCGTCCGTCCTCCAGACCAAAACGCAGGCGCACTACCTGTCTTTCCCTCTCTGTCAGCGATTCCAGCGCTGCTCCAAGCTCTTTTTTCAGCATGGAAAATGCCGCGGAGTCGGCGGGGGAAAGCGCTGAATCATCTTCAATAAAGTCTCCCAGGTGGCTGTCGTCTTCCTCGCCGATCGGAGTGTCGAGGGATACCGGATCCCTGGAAATTTTCAGGACCTCTCTGACTCTTGCCACCGGAACGTTCAGGCGTTCTGCCACCTCCTCCGCCGACGGCTCTCTTCCAAGCTCCTGCAAAAGCGTTCTTGTCATGCGCAGCGTCTTATTGATTGTCTCTACCATATGCACCGGAACACGGATCGTTCTTCCCGTGTCTGCGATTCCCCGGGTGATGGCCTGCCTGATCCACCAGGTTGCGTATGTGCTGAATTTGTATCCCTTTGTATAGTCAAATTTGTCGACTGCCTTCATCAGCCCCATATTTCCTTCCTGAATCAGATCGAGAAACGGCATGCCGCGGCCCACATATTTTTTGGCAATGCTGACTACAAGCCTTAAGTTTGCCTCTGTCAGCGCCTTTTTCGCTTCTTCATCCCCGTTTTCCACTCTTTTTGCCAGCTCGACTTCCTGTTCCGTCGTCAGAAGAGGCACGTTGCCGATTTCTTTTAGGTACATCCGCACAGGGTCTTCTGTGCTGACGCCTTCCAGAACATCCACGTCGTCGATAATCTCTACCTCATCTTCCATAAACATATCTTCTTCATTTTCAATCAGAAGATCTTCCGTATCGTCTGTGTCTGAGGGAACTCCGCGCAGAATATCGACGTCATGTTTTTCCAGATATTCCAAAACCATGTCCATCTTTTCTTCTGAAAGATCAATGCCTCGAAATGCGTCGTTAATCTCACTGTATTCCAATACATTTTTCTTTGTCTTTGCCAGTTCCAAAAGACCGTTCAGTGCTTTTTTAAATTGTTCTTGTAATTCATCCATAACTGCTCATTCTCCTAAATGGTGCTGTTTCCCCAATATTGTTTGCTCTTTTGTACCGCAAAAAGCAGCCTCTGCTGCGATACAAAGAGCGGACAGACTCTGTGTCATCCCTTCAGAGCCGGTGTCCCTCTCATCATAATTACCGGTCCCCCCGTATGTTCAATATAATCTTTTGTGATAATCACCCGTCCGATATTGTCATCTTTCGGAATTTCATACATGATATCCAGCATAAACTCTTCAATGATCGCGCGCAGCGCTCTCGCGCCCGTCTTGCGCTCCAGCGCCTTTTTCGCAATCGCTGTCAGCGCTTCCTCCTCAAATTCAAGCTTCACTTCGTCTAACGCGAGAAGTTTTTGGTACTGTTTCAAAATTGCATTTTTCGGTTCTTTTAATATTTTTACCAGCATCTCTTTCGTTAATCCCTCTAAAGTGAATACAATGGGAAGTCTTCCGATAAACTCCGGGATCATTCCAAAGTTGCGGATATCATCTAACGTTACTTTTTCTAAAATGTTTGGATCGTTGTCATATTTATCTCTTAAATCTGCGCGGAAACCGATGGATGCCTGCTTATTGAGCCGCTCTTTTATGATGTCTTCCAGTCCCGGAAACGCCCCTCCGCAGATGAATAAAATATTCCTCGTGTTTACCGTCGCCATAGGAACCATCGCGTTTTTGCTGCTTGCCCCGACCGGGACTTCAATCTCGGCGCCTTCCAGCAATTTGAGCATTCCCTGCTGGACTGCCTCCCCGCTGACGTCCCTTTGGTTTGTATTTTTTTTCTTTGCAATCTTGTCGATCTCGTCGATAAAAATAATGCCCCGCTCTGCTTTTTCTACATCATTGTCTGCCGCCGCAAGCAGTTTCGAGACAACGCTTTCGATGTCGTCCCCGATATAGCCCGCCTCTGTCAAAGACGTGGCGTCCGCGATCGCAAGCGGCACATTCAAAAGTCTCGCCAGCGTCTTGACCAGATATGTTTTTCCGCTTCCTGTCGGTCCGATCATCAGCATATTTGACTTCTCAATCTCAATTTCATCCTGCGTGCCGGTCGCCACTCTTTTATAATGATTGTACACGGCAACCGAGATCACTTTTTTTGCGTGTTCCTGTCCGATCACATAGTCGTCTAAACTCGCCTTGATTTTATGGGGCGCCGGGATGGAATGAATATCAAAGGAAGCTTCCGGTTTTTCTTCTTCGTTGCGTTTCTTTTTCTTCACCCTCTGACGTTTCGGAATCTGGTTCGTCAGATTGGACAGATCTGACAGGTCCATCATCTGAACATTTCCCGAATTGAGCAGATCGCTGTATGGAAAGCTGCCATTTCCCATGGAATCAAAAGCTTTTTGCATGCAGTCAGAACAAATGTGAATATCGTTTGGAAGAGAAATCATTTTTCCTGCCTTGCTCTCCGGTCTGCGGCACATAAAGCAGACATTTTCGTATTCTGTTTCTTCGTTTTCCGTGTGTGTTTTCTCTTTTTTTCTGTCGTCCTTTGTCATTTCTGTTTCCTTTTCCTCTATTAAGTCTAAGTCATCTCTTTGATTTGACATAATAATCCCTCTCTTTTGCACATTGTCTTCCTGCCGATAGCAAATGGAATATGACATTTCCCCTTTCTGTGCGTTCTCATCTGCACATGACTCCCATCCAATATATTTGTTTGCTGCCCAAAAAAGGCGATTGCTCTTTGAATGTTTCGATGTCTTTGCTTGTGCAATGGCATTTCTCCTGTTACAACCGCCTTTCTTTTCTTTTTAAAGTCATATTTTAGTGTTTTATTATACCATTTCTATCTCTGTGTGTCAATATATTTCTTTCTTACTTTTTAATATTTTAACACAATAAGACAGTCACCCAAGGATTTCCTCCCTGGATGGCTGTCTGATCTATTATGCTATTTCCCGGCATTTTTATTGTCTCAGATTTCGCACGTATTCCTCTTTTTTAAAATCCAAAGAAATTTCTAAAGAGGTCATTTCCATTATAGTTTCTCTGATACTCGGTCTCCTGCTGATTGTTTTCCTCATTCTGTCCGCTTGACGCTGTCTCCTGCGGCTTTTCGCCTAATGTGATCGTGACCGTGCGTTCTATATACTCGCTGCCCTGAGCAGACTGCACAATCAGGTCGATGGTTTCTCCCGCTTTATAGTACTGCATTCTTTCCAGGAGTTCGTCTCTTGTGGAAATGGTAACGCCGTCCAACTTCGTGATGATATCGCCTCTCACAAGACCTGCCGCTTCAGCTGCGGAACCCTCCTCCACGCTGTAGACAAATGCGCCTGACGGCATACTGTAGAGCTGCTTTGCTTCCGATGAGATGTCAACTACGCTGACTCCCATATAGCCCTGCTCTCCTTCATCCACTACCGTTCTCGTCGTCATGTTCATCAGTTCCTCAAAAATCGGCTGTGCCGTATCGATCGGAATCGCATATCCCATGCCTTCTACTCCGCTTTCTGCCGTCTTGACAGAGTTGATGCCGATTACCTGTCCCTGTGCGTTGACAAGAACGCCGCCGCTGTTGCCGAAGTTGATGGCTGCGTCAGTCTGGATCATCGTGTTGGTGACGGTGTGGTCTCCATCCTCTACCGACACTTCACGGTCAAGCGCGCTGATGATGCCAAGCGTTACCGACTGTCCGTATCCGAGCGCATTTCCGATCGCGATCGCAGGTTCCCCAATCGAAAGATCAGAGGAAGATCCCATCTCTGCAACTGCAATCTGGCTCATCACCTCGTCGGGGATGTCTTCCAGATTGACGGCGATAACGGCCAGATCGCGCTCAGAGTTTGTTCCTTTTACTGTTGCGGATACGACAGCATCCTCCGGATCCTCTAAGCTTTCAGTATCTACGCTGAAGCATACGCTCAAATCCGTAGCGTCCTCCACCACATGGTTGTTTGTTCCGATCAGAAGCTCCGTATCGTTTTGTCCGATGATGAATCCGGATCCGCTGCTCTCGCTGTCATACGTGAGCGTTCCATAAAAGAAATTCGGCACTTCCTCGACAGATATGTTTGTGATTGCGACAACGGAAGGCATGACCTTCTCCACCACATCCGACACATCATATGCCTGCATGGAAGCCTGCCCGCTGCTGCTGTCCTCAGTCTCTGATGCCTGAACCGTATCCATATCAGACTGATCTACAGAAGCCATCTGATACGAAGCGCCTGCCACGCTTCCAAAGAGCATTGCCGACGCCGCGATGGCCGCCGCACGTTTCCACATTCTGCTTCTCGCTTTTTTTTGCGAACGTTTTGCCGATGCTTCTCTATCGGCATCCGTCTTATAATATCTGGAGTTTTCATCTAATTCATAATATTCATAATTGTTTTCACTGTTTCTATCTCTTAACATATCCATAACCTCCTTGGTGATCTTGCTTTCTTTTTCTTTATGCCTAGAGTCTACTTCTCAATTGTGTTCATTTTGTGACGAAATGTTGAAAAAATATTGAAAAGTCAGCCTTATTTCTTGGTCCAGTACGAAGGACTCATCGTATATTTTAAAATTTTTTCTCTCGAAAGCTTTTTATATTTTCTCCCTTTACGGTATCCCATATACTTGCAGGCGCTTTTGATCACTAAGTCCGGAATCAGCCATGGCTTGTGCATATGCCAGAAATATCCTGCCGTCTGTCTCACAAGGCGGATTCCTTCCTTTTCTGACCGGATTCCTCCAAAAATTTCCGGATGATCCGCCTGGGAGACGGCCAGGTCAAAATTTCTCTGAAACAGTTCGCGGTTTGTATAGTTGTGGGAATGAATCACCTTTGCCTCCGCCACATACGCAACCGAATAGCCTGCCTGTATCAGCTTTCCGGCAAAGATCATATCCTCGTTAAAAATGGTTCTCTTTTCAAATCCTCCCATTTTTTTATAAATCTCTGTGCGGTACGCCGCGCACACATTCGAACAGAAATACGTTTTGATGCCAAGCTTTGAGAGGTCTGATTTTTTCTTTCTGCGGCTCATAGGACCGTAGTTAAACGCTCTCGTGTAGCGTTCCATCAAGCTGGCGTCCTCCGCCGGAAGCTGTCTGGCGTACGCCGCCGCCACTTCCGGTCTTTTAAAGGGCTTTACCAGTTCCTCGACAAGATAGACGTCGTTTGGAACCGCATCCTGCGTCATAAACAGAAGAAGGTCAGAGCCGCACAGCCTTGCGGCTCTGTCTCTCGTGCCTCCGTGGTCAAACTCCTCCTTTCGGATATGGTGGATCTCGATCTCCGGATCTCCTTCATACCGGTAAGACGGAAACCATTTTTTTTCTGTATTGACAATCACAATCCGTGAGACAGGGTATGTCTGTTTTTTCAGCATCCGTATCAGACTGTCAAATTTTTCCTGCGGTTTGTACGTCGGAATAATCACATCAACCGTTAATCTATCCATAATCAGTATAATCCTACTCCTGTCTCATATATAATCTGGTTGCTGATCTCTTCTACCGTGGCAGACGGCTCATATCCGTCTGATCCAAACAGATAGCTGTGCAGCTGCAGCACATTTTCGCTGAGCGTGTCTGGAATTACACAGTCTCCGGCGGAGATTGTCATGGTGTCCTGGTCGAATGGAAAGCCTGCCGTATTGACAATGCTGTAGGAGGCAATATCGCTTACCAGGCTTAAAATCTCAGCCGGCGTCATGCTCGTCACGCACAGCTCCAAAAGCTCGTCGGCGAGATTATTCAGCGTCAGCAGATCCATCGTCTTTGCCTTCTGGAACAGCTGCTCCAAAACCGCTCTCTGTCTCTCTGTCCTCTTAAAGTCGTCTCCTGTCGTATAGCGGATTCTGCAGTAGGCCAGCGCGTGCAGCCCGTCGAGATGCTGCATGCCCGGCTGAGTGATATTCTCATAGGAATCGATTCCAAGCACCTCGGACGTCTCCACCATGTAGTTGTTCAGATGTACGATTTCATCCTCCTCCACATAGATGTCTACGCCTCCCAGGGCGTCGACGGCTGTGGCAATCGCTTTGAAATCCACGGTCACATAGTCCTGAATATTCAGGTCCAGATTTTTGTTGAGCATGTTGATGGCGCGCTCCGGTCCCCCGTCAAAGTAACAGTCCGTCGCCTTTTTGTACATTCCGTTTGTGTTGTCGAGATACGTATCGCGGTATACGGAGACAAGCTTTACGTCCTTTGTCGCATTGTTGATGCTCGCAATCATGATCACATCGCTGTGCGCTCCTGCTTTGAGCGTTCCTTCTCTGGAATCCACGCCGAAAAGCGCAATGTTGGTATAGCCTGTCAGCACCTCGCTTTCCACATTCGGAAGTTCGTTGACAATAATCGCGCCGTCTTCAATCGGATCGCTGTTGAGCTTGCTGACCTTGCTCATCACAAACAGCCCGGCGGCAAAGATCAGAAGCACCATCAGCTCTACCGCAAAGATCACTGCCCTCCGTTTTCCTTTTTTCTTCTTTTTCAGATCCCTATAGTCTTTTGGATAAGGACCGTTTGGATATTCGTTTGGATATTCATAATTGCCGTATCCATTTTTCTGTTGCTGTTGCTTCCTTGCCATGATCTTCCCTTCCTTACTGAATATTAATACGCATTTTTATTTACAAATCCGTGAAAAATTGTCATTGCTAAAATCTTTATGTCAAGACCGATTGTCCAGTTTTCAATATAATACAGATCATATTCGATTCTTTTTCTGATCGAAGTATTCCCCCGGTATCCGTTTACCTGCGCCCAACCGGTCATGCCGGGGCGCACCTGATGCTTGATCATATAGCGCGGTATCTCTTCCCTGAATTTTTCCACAAATTGAGGGCGTTCCGGTCTTGGACCCACCAGGCTCATTTCTCCTTTTATCACATTAAACAGCTGAGGCAGCTCATCGATGCTTGTCCTGCGGATAAATTTTCCGATCCCCGTCACCCTCGGATCATTTTTAACTGTCCACGCCGCTTTTTCGTCCTGTTCCTTCTGCACTTCCATGGAGCGGAATTTATACATATAAAAATTTTTATTGTGTTTTCCCACTCTTTCCTGTCTGAAGATCAGAGGACCGGGCGAAGTCAGTTTAATCATACATGCCGTAAGCAGCATGACGGGTGAAAACAGAATCAGCGCTGCAATGGCTCCTATCAGGTCCATCACTCTTTTTATAAAGTCATTAAAAGTGTTTGTCAGCGGCACATGGCGGATATTGATGACAGGCAGTCCCTGCAGATCCTCCGTATAAGGCTTTGTCGGAATAATATTATTGTAATCCGGAATAAATTTCGTGTGGACGCCTGATTTTTCGCACTGCGCCACCACCTGCTCCAGTTTGTAATATTCGCTCAGCCCCAGTGTGATCGCGATCTCGTCCAAATCGTTTTCCTCTAGGATTTGCGGCAGTCTCCCATTTTTTGCGAGTACCCGCACTCCTTTATAGGCGCTTCCCACTTTTACATTGTCGTCTAAAATTCCCTGCACCTGGTATCCCCACTGGGGATTTTGCTTGATCCGGTCGATATATTCTTCCGCTGCGCGGCTGTATCCGACCAAAATAATATGCTTCAGATTTTTTCCGCTGCGTCTTAGATCCATCAGAACTTTTCGGATCACGTTGCGCGTCGCCGTCTCCAGCACGACATTCAGACCGATGAAGTTTAAAATCATCTGACGCGAAAAATCCATCTGTCTCAGAAGGAAAGAAGCCGCCATAAACAGCAGCAGCCCGATCATATTCGCCTTTACAATATTGGCGAACTCCACTCTTCTTCCCTGTATCCTCTTTGGCGTATACATCTGAAAAATCCAGTACAGGAGCAAAAATCCCGGTATGATCACAAGCAGTGTGGACAGATAGATTCTGTCAGAAAGCTTTCCCGTCTCTTCTCCTACAAAAAACGTAAACTGCGCATACCATGCAAGCAGGTACGAGACTGCGATCACACATCCGTCAATTACTACATGCAGCCGATTAAAATATTTTTGATTATCTTTAATCAAATATCTCACCTCTGTGCTTTATGTCTATCCTTTTTATCATACATGATCCCCTTTTAAAGGGCAACTATGATTTCGGATTTTTCGACTTTCTTAAAAGTTTTCCTTTATCTGAACACAGATTTTTTTATATTTTTCCACAATTTTATCTGAATATTCAAATAATTTTTCAAATTTTTTCTCTGATATTTGACTTTTTTTCCGGTTCTGCAGAGGGAAATCCCCTCCCGAAGTCCCTGGCGGTATTCTCTTCCAAATCCCTTGCGCTGAAAAAAAATGCCTTTCGCCGCAAATCCGCACAGCAGAAAGGGAAGATTCCATACAATCTGCCACCACGGCATGTTTTTGTAAATCAGATATATATTATTCCTTGCAGAATATCTCACTTTAAAGCTGTTGTAGCGGGTCCCTGTCGTCCCGCTTCCCGCATGGTACACTCTTGCCGCCGGCAGAAACCAGCTGTGATACCCGTATATGTTTGCGCGGTATCCCAGATCTAAGTCTTCCAGATACGCAAAATGTGCTTCGTCAAACAGACCGATCCTGTTGAGTACGGACCTGCGGTAAATGGCCGCTCCGGCGCAGGCAGAAAAAATCTCTCTCTCTTTCTCATACTGCTTTTCCGGCTTTCCTTTTCCCTCTGCAAACGCCCAGCCCAGCGCGCTGTAAAAGTCTCCCGCACCGTCCATCAGCCGCGCGTCAGCCATCTGCATCATCTTTGCCTGGCAGGAAAAGCATCTCTTCTTTCGTATGCCGCGAAGCATCTCTCTTACGAAATTCTTTTCCGCATACGTATCGTTATTGAGCAGAAGAACGTAAGGCGCCTGCGATGCGCGGATTCCTCTGTTGACAGCCCTGCAGAATCCCTCATTCGTTCTGTGTCTGATCAGCCGTACCTCGGGATATTGCGACTGTACCATTGCGACGCTTTCATCGGTTGACCCGTTGTCCACGACAATCACCTCGAAATTTGAAAAGCTCTGCTTTCTCAGACTGTCGAGACATCGCTGCAGATATTCTTTTTCATTCCAGTTAGGGATGATGACCGACACTGCCGTTTTCTTTTTTTTCATCTCTTTTCTCCTAGGGCCGAATCGAATAGTCCCATTTTTTCAAGGATAAATTCGGATTATAATAAGGATCTCCCGTCTTTAAGAGGTTGATCCACCGTTTTCTCATATATTCAATTTCACTTTGGAATCGTCTTACCTTTTCCTTCGTGTCTTCCGCTCCTCTTGTCTTCGATTCATCGTGATACAGTTCCACATACGGATCATACACAACCAGATATCCCTTTTCTCTTGCTTTGAGGCAGAAGTCGACATCATTGAACGCGACGGCGAGCTGTTCTTCAAATCCTTTCACTTCCCAGAAGACGTTCTTTTTTATCATCATACACGCCGCCGTCACCGCGCTCATATCCTGCTGAATAGCCGCCTTGTGCAGATATCCCGTCCTGTTTGCGTCCATTCCCACAAACATGCTGCCCGCGATTCCTCCCATTCCGATTACGATTCCCGCATGCTGGATCGTATGGTCCGGATAATACAGCCTCGCTCCGACAATCCCGACTTCTTTTCTCTGGCAGTGCCCAAGCATCTCCTCTATCCAGTCCGGAGCAATCACTTCCACATCGTTGTTCAGGCAGATCAGATACTCTCCCTTTGCATTGGAAGCCCCAAAGTTGTTAATTTTAGAAAAATTGAAGGCTTTGTCCCAGTAAAGTACGCGCACCTTGTTTTTTCCGTCTATTTTTTTGTAAAACTGAAAGGTCTCCTGTTTTTCACTGTTGTTTTCTATGATCAGAATTTCTATGTTGCGGTACGTGCTCCGCTTCCAGATCGACTCCAGACATTTTTTTAAAGCCGGAAGCTGATCCTTGTTCGGGATCAGAATTGAGACGAGCGGTGTTTTCTCCACCTCATATCTGACCCGGTAAAATCCGTAATCTTTTGTCTCAGAGACAGCCGCGCGGATCCCTGCGCGCTTTAGATGCGCTTCAATGGCGCGCTTTCCCGCCTCAAACGCATACCGCTTGCTCTGGGGGTTATCGGCGGTAGATTCTCTGTGTGTTCTCCAGTGGTACACAATCTTCGGCACATGAGCTATTTTTTTGCTGTTTTCCATGCACCGGAAAATGAAATCATAGTCCTGCGCCCCTTCAAATTCCTGCCGAAATCCTCCAGCCGTCTTTGCCGTCTCCCGTCTCACCGCAAAAAAGTGGCAGATATAATTGTTGGAGCGGAGCAGATCCAGATTAAAATCCGGTTTAAAATGCGGCTGAAAAAATTCCTCTCCATCGGCTGACAGTTTGTCTTCATCCGTATAGACAGCGTCGGCATCCTCTTTTTTTATCTTCTGCGCGATCTCATACAGGGCGTCTGGCTCAAGCTGGTCGTCATGGTCCAAAAAAGCAAGATAATCGCCAGCTGCCATCGCCATCGCCGCGTTTGTGTTTTCGGCAATCCCTCTGTTTTTTTCCAGCTTCTGATACCGGATTCTCGGATCATTTTTTTGATATTCGCTGATAATGGCTTCCGCTTTCGATTCCTTCCCGCCTCCGTCGGCAAGGCACAGCTCCCAGTGCGGATAGCTCTGTCTTGTGACCGACTCAATCATGGCTCTTAAAAATGGCTCCGGCGTCTGATAGACCGGAACGACAACGCTGATGAGAATCGGATTCTTCCAGTTTGTCTGTCTTTGCCGCTGCAGCTCTTCCTGTGTGACTCGGTGCTGCAAGAACCACGCATGATAGTCTATGTCTGACTCCTCAAACCGTTCCGCAAGCTTTACAGCGAATTCTTTAAGACCATAATGTCTCAGATAGAGGATTCCCTTGCGGACCGTATAGGGCGATAATTTTTTCACTACTTTCTTCCACGCGATTTTTTCCTTTTTCATACTGCTTCCTTCTTATTCTGTTCGGTAAAATTCATGAAGCATCTCTGCTACGTACTGCCGGTCAGTCTCTCTCATTCCGTAATAGAGCGGAAGCCTTAAGAGGCGCTCGCTTTCTCTTGTCGTATACCGGTCTTCTCCATAGAAGCGTCCAAACCGTCTCCCGGCTTCTGAGGAGTGAAGCGGTATGTAATGAAAGACACTGTGGATTCCTTTTTCCTTTAAAAACGAAATCAGTCTTGTCCTCTGGTCCAGATTTCTCGTCTTGATATAGTACATGTGGGCATTGTGCGCCGCGTCGGCCGGGATAAAGGGACGCCTTAAAGCTCCTCTCTGTTCCAGATCACGGAGGCTTTCGTGGTAGAAATTCCACGTCGCCATGCGGTCGCTTAAAATCTCCCGGGCACATTCCAGCTGTGCCCACAGGTAAGCCGCGTTCAGCTCACTCGGCAGATAGGACGATCCAAAGTCAACCCACGTATATTTGTCGATCTCTCCCCTGAAAAATTTAGACCGGTTCGTTCCTTTCTCCCTTAGTATCTCCGCCTTTTCTATGTACTGCGGTCTGTGTATCAGAATCGCTCCCCCTTCTCCCATGCTGTAGTTTTTCGTCTCGTGGAAGCTGTAGCATCCGAAATCTCCGATTGTCCCAAGCGCTCTGCCTTTATAGAAAGCTTCCACTCCCTGCGCCGCATCTTCAATCACGAGAAGATGGTGTCTCTTTGCAATCTCCATAATCGCATCCATCTCGCATCCGACGCCGGCATAGTGAACCGGCACGATTGCTCTTGTTTTTTCTGTGACAGCTTCTTCGATGAGCCGTTCATCGATGTTCATGGTCTCGGGATGGATATCCACAAATACAAGCTTGGCGCCTCTTAGGACAAAAGCGTCCGCGCTGGAGACAAATGTATAGGACGGCAGAATCACTTCATCCCCCGGTTTGATCTGGGCGAGATGAGCCGCCATTTCCAGAGCATGTGTGCACGATGTCGTCAGCAGCGCTTTCGGCGTCCCGTATCTTTTTTCCATCCACTCCGAGCATTTCTTTGTGAAAATTCCATCTCCGCAGATTTTTCCGGATTCTACCGCTTTTTTGATATAAAACAGTTCTTTTCCCGTATACGGCGGTATATTAAAATCAATCATCTGTTTTTTCCTTCCTGTTTTGTCTTATCCATAGTAATAGGGGATAATCGTCCCGGCAAGGCTCCAGATCACAATGACTCCCAGCGCCCCGCACACAAAAAGGGTCGTGCGCTTTTGCATCCGCTCCTTGACCAGTTTTTTTCTCAAAACGCACAGTCCCTTTGTCACAAAATACATCAGGGGAATCAGCATCGGCATACTGTAGCGCCCCTGAGGCTGATAATCGCTGCTGTAGGAATACCACATATTGAGCAGGTTGGGGATAATCGCCGCAGCCAGCATCATCAGATCAAACAGATGACTCTCCCACGCTTTTTTCTGTCCGGGCACACGGTCCCATTTTTTTCTGTGCCGGATCCAGTCCCAGAAATACCAGATTCCTCCGATCGCGGCCATCCAGAAAATATCGGTATAGATCGTATACGCCCACCCGGGCAGCATCAGCTCCATATACCCGAACATTCCGATAAAGCTGACGTAAAACGAGTAAAACCACTGACCGTCCTCAAACATTTCCAGAAAAGAAAGCCCGTCATTCATCGGCGTATGGCGCATCGACGGTTTGAGAGAAGGGATCGCATACAGCTCTGCGTATTTTGTGCTTGTTGCCATGCCCAGAAAATCCCCGTCATAGAGCAGATAATTTCTGACAAAATACCATCCGGTCAGCGCAATCACGATCGCCGATATGAACAGCCCTTTTTTCAAAAGTCCCCGTATCCCCTGTTTCTGCCGCAGAACAGAAATGCCGAACAAAATTATGCTGCACAAAATAAAACCGTAGGAATTGTAGTATGTCAGCGTGCACACACAGATTCCAAGCGCCAGGATGAGGCATGATTTCCAGTTCCACCTTGTCTCCATCCCGCAGATCCATGCGTAGACGATCACAGCAGTTCCAAACAGAGCCATCGCGTCATTGTTGATATAAGAGCTTAAAAATACAAACTGCGGTAGAAAAACGACGAGGGAGAGAAACAAAAGCTTCTTTTCCCCGGAAAATTTCTTTTTTGCAATCAGGATCGTCATAGCCACTACGCCTGCCCCGCTGAGGGCGCTGACGATACGGCACGCATACCGAAACGCCCCGTCCGTCTTAGAAAAAATCCCGATTACTTTCATAAAAAACGCGCTGACGATTGCCGTAAGCGGCGGTCCGAATCCATACGAAATTCCCCACTGTGCGTCCCGGATCAGAGGATCGGTACCGTTTGGAAGTTTTCCATAATTCAAAATATAAGCCGGAATCTGAAAGCGCATCGCCTCATCCGGCGCTGAGTCAAACGGCAGCACAGCCGCCCAGATCAGAAACATCAAAAACATTCCCAGCACAAAGCTCCATATCTTCCAGTTTGCCCTCCAGCCTGCTTTTAACCTTTCCATTTTTCTCCCTTTCTTTTGTCTCTTTGTTTTTTCTCTTTTTTACTCTAAATCAAAAAATTTTTTCAGTCTTTTTTTGATGAACCAGCGGTAAGCTCTTGTCGACTCGATAAATTTCAGTCTTCCCTCTAATTTTAAAATTTCTTCTTTCAGTTCTGTGATCTGTTCGCACCGGGATTCAAGCTCCACCAGCTTTCTGGCCAGCCTGTTCTCCGTATCGTTGACAAGACGCACCATCTGCTCAATCTGCCCCTGTCTGATCTCGTCCTTTAGAAGGAACTGAAAATTCACTTCCACTTTGTCCCACTTCATTTCCGGATCCATAGGGATCAGAAACATCGGGTCCTCTCCGCTGAACAGGTAGAGATTTCCTCTGTTTAACACGGCGTTGTTTTTTAAATCCTGGTGAAAAATTTCTTTTTTTGTCTCGCCGACATACAGATATATCTTTCCCATCTCAATCTCGCACGGACCGTTGAGCGGGTCAAAGCGGAGCATTCCAATGTGGTCAAACTTTTTTAGGTTCATGACGGCTTTCACTTTCGTCTGCGTTTCGTCCAGTCTCATGACCATACTGTCTTCTTCTTTGAAATTTAGATCCTTTGCGGCAAAGATCTGCGTAAACTGGATGCTTTCTCCTTTTAGCCGGTCCCACTCGTACATCTTTTTGCGGTAGGGCTCCACAATCTTTTCATAAGCGTCTTCTCCTCCGTTTACATAGCTGTTGAAGGATTCATTCATAGATTGGTAAATTTCCCTGTCCTGCGGGCTTAAATGAAACAGCTCGTACAGATTTTCCGGATCAACCAGCTGTGTCAGCTCCTGCCCGTGTTTGATGTACATCGCCAAAACCGTGCGGTAAAAAATAAAGTCAACTGGAATCGGGAAAGGAAATACCCATTCATAGTCGATAATCTGCGGCTTTCCGCTCTCCTCTTCCAGAATAATGTTGTCAAGAGTCAGATCAATATTCAGCATTTTGCTCGCTTCTTTTCCCTCCAGCCCTTCCTGTTCTCCAAAGATGGACTGAAATTCCTGCGTCATCTGGAATTCCTCTGTATCCTGGACGCAGAAATTCCGGACAAAATCCTGATATTCCTGCAAAAGCACAAAAAACTGGTCAATTTTTTCTTCCCTTAAAGCCGTCAGAAGACGGGTATAAAAGGTGTCTCCCCTGATAAAAGAAAACATAATTTCCTTTCCTGCCTTCTGACAGGGCGTATAGTACTCGCTTCCGTGGGCGCAGAAATAAATATAATTCTGGTACATCCGCTCCACATGCTCTTTTGCCAGATCGGTCAACGGGCGCTTCGAAACCTTTTTCCCGTCTTCTGTCTCATAAATCGCCGTTTCAATCTGAAATTCCGGTGCTCTTTCTTTTGTAAACTTTGCATATATTTTTTTCAAAATGATCACCTTCTATTCCTTTCCGATTTCAACAAAGAAAGAATTGGAAAAGAAATCAAATTTTCCTTCCTCAATCAGCCCCTGGTATACTGCCGTCTCGTTAAACAGCTTTACCCGGCTGTTGTCGTATGTGTGCAGCGTGCAGATCAGATCCTCTTCTTTTGGAAGATAATCGTCTGAAAAAATCTGAGTTGGAAATTTATAGTCCGGAAACGGGTAGTAGAATTCCATCTTGGAAAATCCCGCCTCCCGGATAATCGAGATCAGCTTTTCCTT
The DNA here is from genome assembly GCA_963929865.1 of uncultured Eubacteriales bacterium. GTDB lineage: Bacteria > Bacillota > Clostridia > Lachnospirales > Lachnospiraceae > JAGZHZ01. The sequence continues at coordinate 68,728 of CAWVKK010000045.1, forward strand.
TGAGAAGGTTCTCACATGGCTGTCGCCGCTTGCATATCCTTCAAGTCCCTCAAAGTACCGTCCTGTATGGTCTTCCCTGACTCCCGCCCAGTATTTAAGCCCGTATTTGTTTTCGATCGCCAGCAGTATCTTTCCGTCTGGCTTTAACATTTTTCCTACGTTTCTGAGAAAATCCGGGAACGGATTTTCTGACGGCGTATAATACGCCGCATACTCAAACACCCCGATCAGTGTAATATAGTCAAATTCCTGGCCGAGTTCGATATCGTTGAAATTCCCCACCACAATATTTAGGTTGGAACATTTTCTATGACGCAGCGCATTAATGACAGATCTGCGCTTTGACAGCTCCACACAGGTGACGGACCGCGCTGCGCGGCACAGGGCTCCCGTAATCGCGCCGCATCCTGCTCCAACTTCCAGCACTCTCGCATTTTTGGCAAACGGATACCATTCGATAATATTTTCTCTGATCGGAGACATGTGATACAGAATCGGCCAGCGCGTCTCTCTTTTTAAGATTTTATTCCAGTTTGTCTCTTCCTTGACCATATCCAGCAGCTCCTGCTCAATCTCCCCGTCGCTGTACTCGTCGTTTCCGGAATAAAACGTATAGTCCATTGTTACTTTTCCTATTTGTTCTTTCAAAAATATTCCCTCCTGTTGCCGTGCCCCTTCTCGTTTCTTTTGGCTTCTCCTCACCCCAGTATTTTCTTTATCTCCTCCATAAAGGAAAATGGATTCGGGTTCTCGCAGTATTCTGGGTTTGTGCGTTTCAGAGAAATCTCCGGCTGATATAATTGACAGATTTCATTCAGCTTCTGAGCTGTCAGGTCTGGGCTGACGCTGTCTATCGACACAATGTTTTCGTTAAAGTTCTTCAGATCTTTGTTGGCGAACGTGTTGGTGATGACTTTTACCCCAAACACCGACATTTCCAGCGGCGGATAGCTTGGATGAGGCGACGCCATCAAAGAGATGCCTGCATATGATTCCTCGAGTACCCTGGCGTATTCCTCCAGCGTCAGCTTTCCCACAGAACAGAGACTCTTTCCGTTTCCCAGATCGACGCGCTCATGCGTTTCCCCTGCCGAGACGATCTCCCATTCGGAAATATCGCTCTGCATCCATACCCATTTTTTTAAAATAGCGACGACCAGCTTAAAGGCATTCCGCTCGGTTCCCGGTCTTCCGTAGACCAGAATCTGTTTTTTCTTTCTTACCGTCCCGCCCAGAGCATACAGATGTTTTTTCAGCGTCTCGTTTAAAACGGGCTCAAAAGAAAACATCCACGGAAAATGGTAGCCGTTTTGAATAAAATAGTCTCTGAGAAGTCCTGTGTTAAAAACTGCGATCTGAGGATAAGGATCTTTGTAGGAGGCGTCTGCCAGAAGATACCTAGAAGACCAGGAATAAAATCCCGGTTCATAGTCTTGGATCAGATAGATAAAGGGATTAGGGCTGATGGCGTATTCCTTTTCAAATTTTCGATATGCTTCCTGTGCGCAAAAGGCTGTCCACCAGCCGGTAAAGACAAAATAGTCTTTTTCCGATACCGGAATGCTGCGCTCGAATCGATTGCTGTACGGAACAATCTGCCTTGCCGCGGCGCACTCTTCCTCGGGCTGCGCAAAGACATACCGGTCCTGGTACTGCCGCACGGCTTCTTCGCTCGGCGCGGCGTCCACAAGGATGATTCGGCTGTCATACCCTGTCGTCCTGACGAGAATCTCAAAAAATTTTAAAGCCGTAGAAATTCCTCCAAAAACATGCTCAGGGTTAATCGAGGGGACGAGCAGATTGACTCTGCCCGTTTTTCTCTGTGTTTTTCTGAACGTGTACGGAGTAATCTCCGCTATGTTTGTATCGAGCGGCGCCGCCTCCTCAAGCACCCGGTTGGCAGCCTTGCGGATCGCGCGCCTGATCAAATTTTTCTTCATATGCTTTCCTCTCAATTTCTCTCTTTTCGTCTGGGCACACAGCTGTTCATGTCCAGGCATACATTATAATACGGGTCTGTGTGGCTGTGATAATTTTTATACATCTCATAAGAAAGTTTAAAATCAATTTCAGGAATGTTGGAATCCCTGCTCTTCGACTCAAAATGGTGCAGTTTGACATAAGGATCATAGATATTGACGTATCCTCTGCTGATCGCGCGGATGCACATTTCAATATCGCTTCCGCAGATGACAAAGTGTTCGTCAAAATTTCCGATCGCTTCAATTTTTTCTCTGGAAATCGCCATGCACGCGCCTGTCACCGCCGTCACGTTTCTCTTTACCAGCGGCGAGAGAAACGGCGATCCATAGTGGACGGGCTTCATTCCCTTAAAGACATGGTCTGCCCAGCCTCCCATTCCCGCCACAACGCCGGCGTGCTGAATCGTTCCGTCCTCATACAGGAGCAGTCCTCCTGCCGCTCCGATTTCTTTGCGCATCGCCTGCTCGGCAAGGCGTTCCATCCAATCCGGCGAAATCACATCCATATCATTGTTCATAAAGATAAAAACGTCGCCCTTTGCATGCCGGATTCCAAAATTGTTCAGCTTTGACCAGTTAAATTCAAACAGCGCGTCAATCACCCGCACATTGGCGTACGTCTGCCGTACCTCCTCAAAGTACTGTTCTGTCTGTTTTTCCTGCGAATTGTTGTTTAGAATCAAAATTTCATAGTTTGGGTACGTGGTGCTGCGCTCGATGCTGTCGATCGCATTTCTCAGATAATCTGCGTGGTCTTTTGTGGGCATGATGATCGAGACGAGAGGTTTTTCCTTAAGCGGGAAACGGACGTCGTATACAAAGAGAGAATCTGTCTCCTGCACCTTCGCCGTCCCTTTCCCGTAAACGCGGTCCAGATGACTTTGTATCGCCGCCAGCCCCGCCGTCTGCGCATATGGCTTAGAATCCGGGTTGGAAGCGGTAGAACTTGGAAGCGCTCTCCAGTGGTATAAAATTTTGGCGATATGTTCAATCCGGGTCGTCTGCTCAGTCAGGCGCAGCATCATGTCATAATCCTGGCTTCCGTTAAATTCGCTGCGGAAGCCTCCCGCCTTTTTCAATACGCTCTTGCGGATTCCAAGCAGATGTCCGATATACATCTGACTCAGCAGCAGATCGTACGACCAGTCCGGTTTGTGAAACGGCTCCATATGATTGTCGTCCTGGTCGATAATGTCCTGGTCGCTGTAGACGACATCTGCATCCGTGGCTTTGATTTTCTGGTAAAACTCATAGAGCGCGTGGGGGGCAATCTCGTCGTCATTGTCCAGCAAAATCACATAGTCTCCCTTTGCGAGATCGACCGCCGCATTTGTGGCGGATGAAATCCCTCCGTTTTTCTCCTGAAGCTGAATATGAATTCTTGAATCCTCCAGGGTCTCTAGATAAGAGCGTACCTTTAGGTCTGTCGAGCAGTCGTCCACTATGCACAGCTCCCAGTTTCTGTAATTCTGCGCTCTGACAGAGGCGATCGCCGCCTCCAGCCATTTGATCTCCACGTTGTAAACCGGCATCAGGACAGAAAACAAAATGTCGCCGGTACACGATTCTTTCGGAATTTCTTCCAGCTTATACGGCTCGATTTCATAGCTGGCGCGGCTTTTAAAATTATCGAGGAATCCTCTGGGACCATGTTTAAAAAAATAGCGGATTCCTTTTAGAAAAGTCGTCGGCTTTCTGACGCACAGAGAAGCCATGGCAAAAATCTTTTTAATTTTCTGCATCGGATATATCCTTTCTATACGTTACCACAGAATCCAAATCGCAAAATCCGACTGTGGTTTTTTTCGACAGTACCTGTATGCAGCAAACGTCATACAGGCGATGATAGACAACCAATTCATCTTTTTCATACCCCGTGCATCCCAAAGAAAGCAGATGCTGTCCTCCCTGCAAAACCATTTTTTGGGTAAACGAAACTTCAACTGTCTCTCCTGCGCGGACTGTCCCGGTGTCCGTCTGTTCGATAATCGTGTTCGTCCCCGCCAGCTCATTTCCTTTTAGGTCTTTGATGCTGAATGCAAAAATAGGGTTTTGTATCGTCTCATAAAAGTGCACTTTCATTTTGATCGTGAAGGGTTTCATCTTGTCAATCGTATTGGAAATCCGGTTTTCATGGTCAAAAATTCCGAAGCTGACAATTTTTGCCCTGCCGTCCCCGTAATCTTCGCAGTTGGGATTGAGCAGCATGTAGTCCATCCACGTTCCTTTTTCTGCCTGCGCGCGAACCTGCGTCTTGGAATCTGGTTCCGTCTCCTGCGTCTCTGTCTCGTCTTGTCCTACCAAAATCCTCTTATAGAGGTCGACCATCTCCTTTGTCGGTCCTTCCGCGTATTTTTCTCCATTGTTTATGATAATGGCGCGCTCGCAGTATTTCATGACGCTTCCCATATCGTGCGTCACAAACAGTACGGTCTTTCCGCTGTTTTTTAAGTCTTCCATCCGTTTATAGCATTTTGCCTGAAAGAATACGTCCCCCACAGACAGCGCTTCATCGATAATCAAGATATCCGGATCTACGCTGATTGCCACCGCAAAGGCAAGCCTTGCGAACATCCCGCTTGAATACGTTTTGACCGGCTGCCTGATAAAGTCGCCGATATCGGCAAATTTTAAAATATCCGGAAGCTTTTTTTCCATCTCTTCCTCTGAAAATCCCATCATTGTCCCGCTGAGGTACGCATTTTGAATTCCGTTGTATTCCGGGTTAAAGCCCGCTCCCAGCTCCAAAAGAGCTGAGATCTTTCCGTTGATGGTGACTTCCCCCGACGTCGGCATCAGCACCCCGGTGATAATTTTTAAAATTGTCGATTTTCCAGCGCCGTTTTTTCCTATGATTCCGACCATCTCTCCTTTTTTTATCTCAAAGGAGACGTCATGCAGCGCATGAAATTCTTTGTGATAGCTTTTTTTGTGAATGCTGAGCGCTTCCTTAAATCTCAGAGTCGGTCTGTCGTAGAGGTAATAAACCTTTGAGACGTTGGAAACGGAAATTGCGATCTCGTTCATTCGTCTTTCTCCTGTCTTATAATACGTCTGCAAAATGCGGCTTCAGCTTCTGATAGACCTTCCGGCTCACCCAAAACAGCGCCGCCGTAAAGACCCAAAAATAAAGCGTAATCTTCCACCGCTCAAAAAACCACACATTCTGAATCATCGTGTCCCGATATCCCTGAACGATATAGAACATGGGATTCAGCTTAAAAATCTGCTTCAGCCATCCTGGAAGCGGCATCGTCTCAAACTGCCACATAATCGGCGTCATCCACACGCCGATCTGCATAACAATCCCGACAATCTGCGTCGTATCGCGAAAAAAAACGGCGATTGCCGACGTCAGATAGCTAAGGGCAAGGGAGAGCGCGATCATAGCCGCTGAGTAGTAGAGCAGCTGAATCGCAATCACCCCTGGAAAAATTCCCATAACCGCATAGCACACAAGAAGCAGAAGGATAAAAAATCCGTGTACAAACAGCGACGAAAGAATTTTTACAATCGGAAGAATCTTGATTTCAAACATCACTTTTTTTACCAGATAGCTGTATTCCAGGAAACAGCTCGTCCCATTGATCACAGCTTCTGAAAAATAGAACCACGGGATCAGCCCCGCCATCAGCCACAGTACAAACGGAACGCTTTCTATATCTGTGCTGCGAAATCCCAGCTGAAATACGAACCAGTACAGTAAAATCGTAATCAGCGGCTGTACAAATGCCCAGAAAATGCCAAAATAGGACCCCGCATATTTTGTCCGGAAATCGTTTTTTGCCAGATACAGCATCAGCTTCTTATTCTTTTTTAAGGTCTCCATCTATGAATTTCTCCTTTTTTGTCCTTTTTGCCTTAAAATACCGCCGTCATCCATGTCTGACGTGCGCATCCGGTTCGCTGACATCATTTCTGATAGAAAGTATAGCAAACATCTTACTTTTCTTCAACTCTTTTTCCCTCTCCTCCGATCCTTGCAGAGATCAGATATCTCGGTCTCCCCTTCACTTCCTCGTAAATTTTCGCAATGTAATATCCGATAATTCCAAGGCTTATCATGACCACGCTTCCGATGATCAGAATCAGCAGAATCACTGTTGTAAATCCTTCCACCGCGTGACCGGAAAAATAGCGGATCAGGGACTGCACGCCCAGCAGGAAAGCCATAAGCAGCACAAAGACGCCTGCGATCGTCACAATCTGCAAAGGTGCCGCCGAGAAGGCCGCAATGTTCGTAACCGCATATTTGATCAGCGACCACGTAGACCATTTCGACTCTCCTTCCTCCCTCTCTCTTACATCGAATTCCACCACTGCGGTACGGTATCCGATCCACGATGACAGTGCGCGGAAAAACGCATTTCTCTCAGGCATCGCAAGCAGTGCATTGACCGCTTTTTTGTCTAGCATTTTATAGTCTGATGCGCGCGACATGTCGATCTTGACCGCCTTTGTCATAATCTTATAGAACAGACCGGCGCTCGCTCTGTGGAGCGCGCTCTCTTGACCCCTGCTTTTTTTGACCCCCTCGATCACCTCATATCCCTGCTCCCACAGGCGATACATTTCAACCAGCGTCTGCGGCGGATGCTGCAGATCGCAGTCCATGACCGCGCAGCAGTCTCCGCACGCTGAGGCAAGCCCGGCAAAAATAGCAGATTCCTTTCCGAAATTTCTGGAAAACAAAATCCCCCTTACCCGGTCGTTTTCCTGCGCCGCTTTTTTTATCTCCTCCCAGGTTCTGTCTTTTGAACCATCATTGACAAAAATCAGTTCATAGCTGATGTCCGCCTCTTCTAAAGTTTTGGCAATGACCTTTGCCGCTTTTCCTGCCATTTTTTCTTCATTGTAGGCCGGCAATACAACTGACAGCATGTCACACCATCCTTTCTGTATTAAATGATCGCTTTTCTTAATCTTACACCATGACTATAGACACGTCAAAGCTGATTTTGTTTTTTCATGAAATATTAAGAAGAGGCTGCCGCAGACAGCCCCTTCCCGTTTATTTCTTGATATATTTTTTATAGAAATCTGTATTTTTTATCAGCGGAAGCAGCTTCTTTTTCAGTCCTTCCGGCATCTTATCCTGAATTTTTCGGATTGTTCCCCTGGTCTTTGCCTTTGCCGGAGCTTTCACCGGCATCGCAAGATGGCTGGAGAGCCACTCCATAGACCGCGCTCTCTCGTACTTCATGATGTTTTCCACGCTGGAATAATCCATATCCTCCAGCAGCTTTTCATCCTTTAGAATCATCTCCGCCCGTGGGATAAAACGGCTTTGCAGTCCGAATACCTCTGCCAGAGACTGGAAGCGGTCCAAGCCTCTTTGCTTATTGTAAATGCACAGGAACGGTCTGTGGAACCGGATGGCGAAGCTTGCCCCATGGCACGAATCTGTAATCAGAAAAGAACAATTTTTCAGATAATACAGCCACTCTTCCGTCTGGACATGCTCCAGCACGCAGTCCAGATTCATCTTTTCTTTATTTTTTGCAAATGTTCCCGGAATGCCGTCCAAAATCGAGATCAGTTTCAGATTTTTTTTCTTTGCCGCATACTGGATCGCTTCCCGTATCTCCGGAGTCGGGTCCAGAATATAAGCAAGCAGAAATTTTTCCTCTTCCTTTGTGCAGGACTGTCCGATCAGCTCGTCCATCACGCTCTCATCCGGCAGAAAGACAGGATCGAGAACTTGTGTCCCTTCTGCGCCAAACTCGCGTTTCAGGACGGAGACGGCGCTTTTTTCTCTCACAGAGATCCCTGTAAATCTTCCGAGCAGTTTTGAAATCTCTTCCCGTTTTTCCGCAGGGGTGAACGATTTGCTGTGACCAAACGAAGCGGCGTAGGAAAGCAGCCGCTTTCCTTTTTCTGCAAAGTCAAAATAGTAGCTGTTCCCGCACCACTGATTGACGCCGTAGTTCCATACCTGATCCGATCCGATGACAAACGTATCGCAGCTTTTATTCAGCTTTTCCAGCTCTTTGATCGGGTACATCAAGCTGACGGCTTTGTAGTGTTCGTAGGCAAATCTTCTGGAGTGGATAAGAGGATACGGTCTGTCTTTTTCGGAAATCCGCGGCTTTTCAATCATCAGCACCGAATATCCGAGCGATTCAATCGCCCGGCACAGGCAGTAATATGTCATGACGCTTCCGTAATTTCCTCCGGGCCATACCCCGTAAATTCCGACGTCATAGTGATCCTCAGCCGTATCGCGCACCGCCTTTTCCATGGTGGTGTGCTGGATCAGCTCCATAAAGCGCTCTCTTTTCGGGTTATATGTCTTAAACGGTTTTGCAAACGGCTGTCCATGCGTCAGGATATATTCGATTTTTGCCGGCTCGCACAGCTTTAGGCGAACCTGAATCGTCTTGAGCATCTGTTCTGCTTTTTTGTTGTTGACCACCAAAATAGAGGTTCCTTTTCCGTCTGTATATTCCGGATTGTATTTCTGAATTCCCCAGAAATCGGCCAGCGTCATATCTCCCTGCCTTGACAGGCGGGAATATTTGCAGATCTGGCAGTGCGGTCTGACAGAAAGGCACGGCAAAAAGGCGCGGTAGAACAAATCCTTGTCCCTTGTCTTTCGGTAAATCTTTCCGTCTGCGTATTTTACCGTCATCTCTGTCGACCATCCGAAGTAATCCTTGTCGCGGAATCCGACATACGTAATGTCATGACCTCCATGCACTTCTTTTAAATATTTCTGAAACACCATCGGAGACGGTCCGCCGTGGCACATCAGATCCAGCGTAAACAGCTTTTCATAGTCCCGTCCCAGATATCCGTACAGCCCTGCCACCTGGCACGGACAGCCGCAGAACAGAGCCGGTTTTCCCTGGTCAAGCACACGCTTGATCTCCCGGTATGTCTTTTTTGAAGTACTCTGAAGATACTTAGACCCGCGCAGCTTTGCAAGTCCTTCTCTGTCATAGACGACGGTCTGGGCCAGCTCAAATTTTTCGTCAAAGGCTGCTCCGCACACCGCTCCGCCTCTCTTTAAAATTTCCTCTGCCACAAGGGAGAAGATTCCTCCCGAGGAGCTGACGTCTCTGACAGGTTCGTCTGTGTATGCCGCATAGCATTTGGGCGTTTCCCAGTTTACATTCCGCTCATGCGCAGACGGACATGCTTTCAGGCATTTTCCGCAGTGGATGCACTTTTCCTGGTCAATCGAAGGATAGAAGAACCCCTCCTGATCCTGCACCATAGTGATCGCGTCTGTCGGGCAGATATTTTCGCACGCTCCGCACCCGCAGCACTGCCGTTTTGCGACGGCGCGGATATCGTCTGCAGACTGCCGCTTCGCCTCCAGAGCCGCCTTAAGCCACTGCATGGAAGCTGCTCTCTTTTCTTCTATAATCCGGTCTGTCTTTGAGAAATCCACAGGCTCTAGCAGCGTATCGTTTCCTAAAATCTCCGACGCCTTTTTTACATACCGTTTTTCCAGCCCAAACGTTTTTACGATTTCTCTAAACCGCACAATTCCTCTTTTTTCATTTCCAATGATAATCATCGGCTTGTGGAAGAGAAGGGAGAAATTCGTCCCCTGGCAGGAATCTGTGACTATCATCTGAGCGTTTTTCAGATAATACAGCCACTGTTCGACCTGCAGATCCTCCATCACCGTTCCAGTCTCCGGTCGGATCACTTTTTTTGTCTTTCTCCATCCCCTGTTGTTTCCGTCTGAGAGCAGAATCACCTTCCATCCCGTCTTTTTCGAGAGTTCCGCCAATGCTTCGTTTAATTCCGGCGTCGGATCTAAGACGTAGGAGACGAGAAACGGCTCGGAAACCGTCTTGTCTGCCTTTTTGACCTGTTCCTCGTAGATGGCAGGGTCGGCGAGGAACACCGGGTCGAGTACGACCGTCCCGTCCATGCCGAACTGATTCTTTAAGATCTCTGCCCCGCCCTGCTCCCGGACAGAAACCGCGTCAAACTGCTTCATCAGCTTTAAGATTCTCGCATACTGAGAGGGAGGCGTAAAGGAACTCAGGTGGGCGAAGGAAGCCGCGTACGCAATCTTTTTTCGCTCTTCCCTGACAAAATCAAAATAGAATCCAAATCCGTACCCTTTTGCGACGCCGTAATTCCATACCTGGTTTGATCCGAGCAGGAAGGTTTCGCAGTGATCATTCAGTTTGCTCTGGTTGACGAAATCGTATACCGGACTGACCGCACACCCATTCCGGAGCGCAAATCTTCTTGCGGCATTGTAGGCGTCGTCTCTCTGGACATACCGCTCCTTTCCCTTTTCAATCATCAGGACGTCATACCCGAGCGATTCGACGGTTCTGTACAGTGCGTGGTATGTCAAAATGCTGCCGTAGTTGTTGCTCATCCACGGTCCGTACAGTCCGACGTCATATTTTCCGTTTAAGGCCAGCTCAAGAGATTCCCGCAGCGTCTTTTTCTGCGCAAGCTTCTTAAAGTGATCCTGGTCTCTCTTCGCTCTTTGTCCTTCCCGGATTTTTTGACAGATTTCATGTTCCAGCCGCGCAATGCCGCCTGCCGGTTTTAGGGGAGTCTCTGCCTTGCACAGCTGCGTTATCGCTTCCCCGGGGTCTCCGTTTGCGATCACCCAGTTTTTCTCATCCATGGACTCGCCCGGGATGATGACTCCTCTTCTCTTTAATTCATATCTGCGGATCTGGTGCTCCGGTTCTGTCTGGCAGACAAGCCCGGAACATACAGTTCTTAACAGGAGATCCTTCTTGTCCGTGCCTTTGTACGCCGTGCCGTCCGCATAGGAGACGATGATCTTTTGCTCTTCCTTCCAGTCAAAGGAGATATGCCCGATCTCTTTTTTGCCGTGTATTTCTCTTACATACTGTCCCCAGACATCAGAGAGATCCCCTGCCTTTTCGAAGACCGTCACGATCGTCAGGTTTTCATACTGTTTCCCAAGCCTCTCCTCCAGATCCCGGGCATGGCGCTGCGCTCCAAAGAACAGAACGCTCTCTCCTGCTTCCAGGAGCTGTCGGATCTCTTTTTCGTCTGTCTTTGTCTTTGCCAGAAAGAGCGGAATCTGGCTGCCTCTTTCGATCTCTTCGCCTGTCTTTGCATGTCTGACCGTGATGCTCCAGTCCTTTTCAAAGCACGGGAGGAAGACTGCTCCTCCCTTTTCTGCCCAGCTCTGCGCCAGCTTTCTTCTGGTATGCGCCGCGTCAAGACATTGTGCCCCCTCGGTCTGATAGGCAGTTCTCTCCTTCTTTTGCGTCTTAAAATCCGCTCTTGCCTCTTTTTTGGAAAACAGCGCATGTCTGAGCCACTTCCAGGAACGCTCTCTTTCCTGCGCCATGATAGTCCGAATATTCTGATAGTCCAGAGGCTCTAGGAGCTTTGGATCCTCCATGATCTTTTCCGGATCCAGAACGTAGCGCTCCTGTGTTTGAAACAGCTGCATCAGACTGTCAAACCGGTCAAGCCCGCGTTTTCTGTTTCCGATGCACACAAACGGTTTTTCAAAGACGATAGCAAAGCTTGCCCCGTGGCAGGAATCTGTGATGACAAATTCACTGTGCTTAAAGTAATACAGCCAGTCCTCTGTCTCAAGGTTTTCAACCGTATTTTCCAGGTTCAGCGCCTCTTTGTTTTTCTGAAATTTTGCCCGGATTCCATCAAGCATATTAACGAGCTTCAGATTTAATTTTTTTGCGGCGTACTGCAGCGCCTCCCGAATCTGAGGCGTCGGATCCAAAATATAGGAGACAAGGTACTTCTCCTCCTCTTTTTTGGAGGATTCCGCTGCGATCTCGTCGAACACCTCAGCGCCTGCAAGAAAAACGGGGTCCAGGACGCGCGTGCTGTCTGCGCCGAACTCATTTTTCAGCACAGAGACCGCTCCCGTCTCACGGACGGAGAGAAAGTCAAACCGATGAAACAGTTCCTCGATCTCCTGCGCCTCAGCAGAGGGGGTAAATGAAATCGGATGTCCGAACGAGGACGCATACGACATGATTTTTTTGTCATCGTCCGCGAAGTCCAGATAGAAGCTTTTCCCAAACGCCCGGCTGACTTCATAGTTCCATACCTGGTCGCATCCCATGATAAACGTGTCGCAGCACTCGTTTAACTGTTCCAGATCGTAAGAAAAAAAATCTTTTGTGATCGCTTCATAGTGACGCTGCGCAAATTTTTCTGAATGACTGACCGGGCTGTCTTTTTTTCGATTCAGATCAGGATCAATCATCAAAGCAGAAAGACCCAGGGAAGTGATGCAGCGGTACAGCGCGTAATACGTCGCGATTCCTCCGTAATTTTCTCCCTTCCAGACTCCGTAAATCGCGGCGTCAAACTTTTCTTTTTCTGTATCCTTTGGGGTGATCCATCTACTCATACTGATTCCTCTCTTTGCCATTACAGTTCTTCTTTTACGAGTGTCAAAGCAGCCTCTATCACTTTATCCATATCATAATATTTATAATTTCCAAGTCTTCCCCCAAAAATCACTCTCGTCTCTTTCTGGGCGAGTTCTCTGTATTTTTCAAACAGCGAGTTGTTCTTTTCGTCGTTGATCGGATAGTACGGCTCTATTCCAGGTTTCCATTCAGAAGAATATTCTCTTGAGATCACCGTGGTTTTCTGTTTTCCAAATTCAAAGTGTTTGTGCTCGATGATTCTTGTATACGGCACATCCCTGTCGGTATAGTTGACAACCGCGTTTCCCTGATAATTTTCACATTCCAGCTCCTCGGTCTCAAAGCGGACGGTGCGGTATTCCAAGGTCCCCAGCTGATAGCGGTAAAATTCGTCGATCATACCGGTAAAAATCGTTTTCTCAGCGGCGTCCTCCTGTCCCTTGATAAAGTCAAAATAGTCTGTCTCCAGCTTTACTTCGATTCCCTCAAGCATCTTTTCTATAATTTTCGTGTATCCTCCGATCGGGATGCCCTGATAGCGGTCGTTAAAATAGTTATTATCATACACAAAGCGCAGCGGCAGACGTTTGATGATAAAAGCCGGCAGTTCTGTACACGGTCTGCCCCACTGTTTTTCTGTGTATCCTTTGATCAGTTTTTCATAGACGTCTCTTCCGACCAGGGAGAGCGCCTGCTCTTCCAGATTCTTCGGCTCTGTGATGTGAAGCTCTGCAATCTGTTCCGCAATCTTTTCCTGCGCCTCCTGCGGGGTGCGGATTCCCCACAGCTTGCTGAACGTGTTCATGTTAAAGGGAAGATTGTACAGCTCATCCTTATAGACGGCAATCGGGGAGTTGATATAATTGTTAAATTCTGCGAACTGGTTGATATAGTCCCAGATCTCTTTCTTACTCGTGTGGAAAATATGGGCGCCATATTTGTGCACATGGATTCCGTTTCGATCCTCGCAGTAGACGTTGCCGCCGATATGGTCTCTCTTGTCAATCACAAGACATGTCTTTCCTCTTTTTTTTGCCTCATGCGCGAACACGGATCCGAACAGACCCGCTCCCACTATCAAATAATCGTATCTCATAAGAATCTTTTACTTCCTTTCTTTCCATGTTTTCTTTATTTTCCGCAGCATTTTCCGCACAGGGCGGCGTACCCTCTGAACGTGTTCTTTGACCTCCTCCTGGACCGGGACGGGAGGGCGGTACGTATGATCCGGTTTCGGCGTAGTCCGGCTGTCCGCTTTTTCATACACGCTCATCACATCGGCAACCTTTTGAGAAAACAAAGCGTCATGCAGCCATTTTCTGCTGCGCTTTCGCTCCTCGTCGAGAATTCTTCTGCTGTTTGAATAGTCGATCGGCTCTAAGAGTTCTCTTCTTTCCATCAGCTCCTTTGGATGTTTTGCCATCCGGTCTGTCATCTGAAACAGTTGCAGCAGTGATTCAAAGCGCGAGAGTCCTCTCGCCTCATTTGCAAAGCAGACAAAATCTTTCTGAAATAAAATGGCAAAACTTGCGCCGTGGCAGGAATCTGTTATGACGAAGCTGCTGTTTTTGAGGTAAAAAATCCAGTCCTGCACCGTCAGCCCTTCGACTACGCCGTCCAGTCCGAGCGCTTCCCTATTTCTCTCAAAATTCCACGGCATCCCGTCCAGCATGTGGACCGTCTTTTTTCCCAGAACTTTTGCCGCATACTGAATTGCCTCTCTTTTTTCGGGAGTCGGGTCTAAAATGTAAGTCACGATATAGTCCTGCTCTTCTTTTCGGGAAGATTCCGCCGCAATTTCATTAAAAATTCCAGGATGTACCGCAAAGACTGGGTCTAAGACCTGCGCAGCTTCCAGCCCGAAAGTATCGTGGACAATGCGCACCCCATCCGCCTCTCTTAGGGAAATGGCGTCGAATCGTTCCAAAAGTCCCTTCGTCGTCCCAATCTCTACCACCGGGGCCATAAACTGCCGGTGTCCAAAGGAGGCGGCATATGCAATCTTCTTTTTTTCTTCTTCCACAAAATCAAAAAAGAAACTTCTTCCAAAATTAGAAGAAATCCCGTAATTCCATACCTGATCCGATCCGATCACAAACGCGTCGCACTGCCGGTTCAGTTTTTCCAGCTCTGCAGCTGGCATAGACGGGGCAATATCGCGGTAATGGCTGAGGGAAAAACGCCTTGCATGGTTATCCCCAAGCTCTGGATCTTGTTCCATAACCTTTGGCTTATCAATCATAAGGACAGACAGACCAAACGATTCAATCAGGCGGTACAGAGAATAATATGTCATCAGGCTTCCGTAATTGCACCCAAACCAGACTCCCATAATTCCCACATCATATTTTTTCTGGGAAGCGTATACATACGCTTTTTTCAGGGAGGATCTCGACGCAAGCTCATAGAACCGGTCCCTGTGCGGATTTTTTTCAAATGCTTCGCTCAGAAGCCTCGTCTGTTTGACTGCATAATCCAAAGGCACTTCTCTTGCCTTTTCCAGCTCCGGCATAATGGCGTCAAACAGCCGTTTTCCCTTTTGTGTGTTGGCAAATACGGCAGAGACCCCAGCCTTGCCCGCGAATTCAGCGTCATACTGTTCAATTCCCCAAAAGTCCGCGAGCGTCAGATCCGAAACCCTGCGCCATCCCCGGTACGGACACGTCTCGCAGCACTGTCTGATATCGAGCTTTTCAAAGTATCCTTTTAAAAGGATATCCTGATCTTTTGAGCGGATGTAGACGCTGCCGTCTTCAAATTCCGCCGCCATCGCGGAAAACCACCCCGACACCCTTTTCTTTCGGAAAGAGAGCGCCCGCAGCGGTTTTCCCTTTAAAATTTCTTTTTTATATTTTTCAAAAATCTGCGGGGAACTGACGCCCATGCAGTCAAAGTCGACGGTGATCAGGCGTTCCTCTCCTGTGATTTCGCGCAGCAGTCCTGCTGTCTGACACGGCGTCCCGCAAAACAGCACTGTTTTTCCATGTGCAAGCAGTCTTCTCACCTGTTCGTAGCTGTTCTTCGTATCGCTCTGCACGTATTTTACTCCCTGCAGTTTTTCTATTTCCTCTTCTTTTTGCGCTACCTGATGTTCTGCCGCAAACCGCTGATTCCATCCGCATCCGCAGACTGCTCCGCCCTCTTTTATCACTTTTTTTGCAAGCACGGGAAAAATTCCCCCTGACGCGCTTTCCCTCCTTGCGTCTTCTTTGGCGTATGCCGCATACAGGACCTGCGGAAAAGCCTTTTCCGGCTTTTGGATCGAAGGACACGCACGGACGCAGCTTCCGCACTGCGTACACAGGTTTTCATTGACATCCGGATAATAAAAACCCATGCCGTCAGATTTCATCACAATCGCTTTATTCGGACAGCTGCTGTAGCAGCTGCCGCATCCGGTACACTTGCTTTCCTGTAACTGTTTGATATTGTTCATACTGTTCCTTTCTGTTTCTGCAGCGTGCTCCCTCCCGGCAATGTCGTTTCCTGCAGGCTATCAGATTCCCAAATATTTTTTCCAAAATTCATACGAGGTCAGATACCCTTTTTTCTCCTGATAGGCTCTCTTTACGGTTTTCTGATGCTGTTCAAATTCTCCGAACGTCTGCCGGTACCGTTTTAACAGCTGTCTTCCTCTTTTTTTGTCCAGGTTCCGAATTGCTCCTGTCTGCATGTGCGGGTTGACCGCAAGCAGCGTTTTTCTCAGATATTGTCTGTGCGGCGCGTAAAACCAGTCATACGCAATGACAACCGGTTCTTTTTTTAGCATAAAATCCGGGCAGAATAAGCCGTTAAACGTCAGGCGGTAAATCAGCTTCTCGATTCTTCCTCTTGGTCCGTCTCCATAGACGGCGTCTAAGTCAACCGGAATCTGTTTAAATTTAGAAAGCGGCTCCATCTTTTCGTTCTTGGCTGCTTTTTCTTTCATGATGCGCTCTCCCTCCGGTTTTTCGAAGAATTCAGGTCCCTTCAGATAATCGTCCACCGCGTCCATTAAAAGCTCAGCGCTGTCATAGTTAAAACGCAGCAGCTCTACTCTTGTAAATTTTCTCATACGTTCAACAAAATCGATTTCCTGGCAAATCCCGCTGATTGCCTGGATAGCAAGGCTGTTGCGGTGCACCTGGTACAATTCCATCGCGGCGTTAAACTTCAGCGTAAATCCCATATGCCATACGCAGATGCTGTTCATTGTGATAAACTTTGCCCGGTTTCTCAGGCTGTATTCCACATCGTCTCCTCTGACAAACATCGGCAGAGGCAGATTGTTCATGTTGGCTGTGCTGACCGGGATGCAGCAGTACCACCAGCCCGCATACTGATTTTTTCTCTTCGGCCACGGCTCTTCATTGCGCACCACAGCGTCGAGGCGCTCCATGTCCAGTCTTCGCTTTAACGGTCCGTAGGAGCCGTCCTCGTGTACGTATCCAATGTCTTCATGCTGCTCGTTCATGTGTTCGTAAAACAGCATCGCACCGCTGATAAAATGGTCTTGGTATTCTTCTTTTAAGAGTCTGAGCAATTGATACGTTCTCTTTAAGCTTTCCGGCAGAATGATCACATCGTCGTCCATCAGCAGCACATGGGTGGCGCGCTCTTTCTGATGGTAAGCCTCAATCATTCCGCGTGCAAATCCTCCGGAGCCTCCTGTGTTCGGATTGGGGTGAACCCACAGATGATCGCATTCCAGTTCCTCTGCCGGCAGCGTTCTCCCGTTGTCAATGACATGAACATAGAAATTGTCTGCCATTTCTTCTCCGGAATGGAGAATTTCATCCTTGAGCAGCTGAATATTTGGCAGAATAAAATTTTCTTTTTTGAATGTCGTGGTGGCAAGGGCAAGGCGCACTTCCCTTTTTTTGTCTTCCTCGATTTGCGTCGCATAGTATCCGCCGTACAGGCAGCACTCTTTATATCCTACGATCTGGAATCCTACAATTGTGATCTGCTCGCCCACTTTTGGAATGTCTAAGATCAATTCCTTTTTTTCCTGCAGAGAAAAATTTTCTTCCCACAGAATTTCCTCCTGCAGCGGTCCCCGGTTCATATAGTATCCGCTGATTCGAATCTTAAATTGTCCTTTCATGGTCAGACAGATTTTGACATTGTCAATTTTTGTATACTGAAACCATTTTTTAATCGAAAAAGAATTAAAGTAAGCTGCAAAATCTACTGTGTGGTACTCGGCGATTCCCCAGTACTCCTTATCGGCGCTCTGTTCCATTCCCTCTCCGAAATAGAACATTCTGGCGTGTGGAAGAAAACGTTTTTGTGTCGGGAAGATAATATTTTGAAGCTTTGTCAGTTTCATAATCCTATTGTCCTTTCCTCTTTTATTTTTTCTTGTCTGCTTTTTTTTGACGCTTGTCAAGCCCAAGGTACTCTCTCCAGAATTCCTCTGTGATCAGCTCCGGGTAGCGCTGCTGGTACTCTCTTTTCGCCTCGTCGTAATGGCGGTCCACATAGCGCAGCGTCTTAAATAATTTCCGGTAGCATTCAAAAAAGCGCCTTAAGCTTCTCTTTACCGCAACTCCATTGCCGTTTTGATCCATAAAGACGACTTTTCCCACGCGGTAGAGACGATATACGTTGTCATAAGGCGTCACCACAAGCGCTTTTCCCTTTTTTGCCGGAAGAAAGCAGCCGTTTAGCGATATGATCTGAAGCAGCTTTCTCTGCGGACTGATCATTTCCGCCTCTTTCAGCTGCGCGTTCTGAGCCGGATAGAGATCTTTTTTTTCCAATCCCCACATATTGACAAATGCTTCGCGGGGCTTTGTCTTATAATTGAGCGCGGCGATCTTCTGGTGGAGCAGCTGTCCGTCCTGTTCTTTCATCCAGTCGATCCCGCGGCAGAAGTCAATCGCTCCCTTTAAGTTAAAATCCACGTATTGGTAACGGTATCTGGCGATATTGCCGCTGACCCACTTGGTCAGAATCCGCTTAAACTGGCGTTTTCCATATTTCGGATCGTGAATGGCGTTTACAATCGCCAGGTTGCGGATATCATAGTATTCCAGCACCCCCGGCATTTTGTTTTCAAACGCCTCATGCCAGATGCAGATTCCGTTTAAGAAAATAAAACCGACTCCCGTTCTCAGCCCGTATTCAATATCGTCGCGGTGAATAAAAATCGGAAGAGGAAGCTTTTCTTTCTCAATCATTGCAGCCGGCACGCAGCTGTACCACCAGCCTGTGTACTCCACGGGTTCATTTTCCAGCTCATTTTTTAAAACCATTTTTTTGTCCGTCATATCCCAGTTGTGGCGGAGAGCCTGAATATTTCCGCTGTTCCACTGACCGCCCGCCTCGTACTGCACATAGGGCGTATCCAGCCGCATCATCGCTCCTCCTATTGTGTAATTGAGATACCGGTCTTTTAGCAGAGTCAAAAGCGCATACGTTCTCTCGATCGATTCAGGCAGAATCACCGCATCGTCGTCCATCATCAAAATATGCGTTACGTTTTTTCCGGCTTCGAGCATTCCTCTTGTAAATCCGCCTACGCCTCCTGTGTTCTTGTTTTTCACCATATGCGTATGCGGAATCTGATTTATGCTCTGCGGCAAGGTCTGTCCGTTGTCTGATAGATAGACGGCGATCTTTCCATTTAATTCTGAATGTTCATTTTCCAGAAATGCTTCCTGCAAGATCTTCATATTCCGCTTTACATACGCTTCTCGCTTAAATGTACAGATATTCAGCCCTATGCAGACCTCGCGCCTTTTCTGATCTTTTGTGACGTATTCCCCTCCATAAAAGATGCCGGTGCCGCGTAAGCTTTCGCACGAAATATAAAATATGCCTTCTTTTTCCAGGATTCCGAAATCTGCCGTCTCCTCTTTTTTTTCCGCCGCTTTTAAGATGTATTCTTTTAGCCTCCGGGTATGGCACACGCCCTGCCGCAAAAATTTGTGATATAAGACAATACGGAACTCCCCCTGAAGAGTCATCTTCAGAGAAACTTCCGCGACTGTCGTATATTTCTTCCATTTTCCGCTTGAAAAGCTGTTGAAATACGTATCGAACACCACTTTCTGCCCTTCCTGCAAAAAGAGTTCTCCGTTTGCAGGTCCGCATTCCAGCGGCTCTTTGCTGTCATAGTACAGTTTTCTCTCCCTCTGCGGCATATCCGGCGGGAGCAATAATTTCTGCAGTTTTATCATAGCTTTCACCCTATTTTTTATCTTGTTCCAGAGATTCCATATAGGCGTCACAGACGCTTTCTACTTCTCCGCTCATCATAGTCTTCCCCCTGTTGATCCAGATTGCATGATCGCACAGCTTTTTTACCGAATCAATATTGTGGGAGACATACAAAAGTGTCGTGCCTCCGCTGAGCATCTCCTGCATACGGACGTTGCACTTCTTTCGGAAGCGCGCGTCCCCGACCGCCAGGATCTCGTCTACCACTAAAATATCCGGATTCACCATCGTCGCGACAGAAAAGCCAAGCCGCGCTTTCATACCGGAGGAAAAATTTTTGATCGGAGAATCCAAAAATTCGTGCAGATCAGCAAACTCTACGATCTCGTCAAAGTGTTCGTCCATAAACTTTTTAGAGTGCCCTAAAACCGTTCCGTTCAGGTAAATGTTTTCCCTCGCGGTCAGATTCATGTCAAACCCTGCCCCCAGCTCAATCAAAGGAGCGATCTCCCCCCGCACGATCACCTCTCCTTTGTACGGCTTCATAATGCCGCTGATTGCTTTCAGCAGCGTAGATTTTCCGGAGCCGTTTGTCCCGATCAGTCCCCACGCTTCCCCTTTTTTGATCTTCAGATTGATGTGCTGCAGCGCGAGAAATTCCTGAAACATCAGCTCTCTCTTTACCAGTTTGATGAAATACTCCTTTAGGTTGTCCACTTTCTCGCTCGCCAGATTAAAGCGAATCGTCAGATCATTTACTTCAATAATGTATTGTTCTTTCATATGCCCACCATTCTTTAGATATATAAAATAAAACGATCCTGAGATCTGCGGAACGTCACAATTCCAATTGCCAGTGTCACAAACGCAATCACCCAGCCCATGAGAAACACTCTCGGCTCCGTCATCTGCCCTTCGTAGATGAAGTCCCGGAACTGCTGAATGTAATAGTACAGCGGATTATACGTTTTGATAAAGCTCTGGAGCCGTTCCGGAAGAGAGGTAATCGGATAAAAAATTGCGGACAAGTACATCCATGCCGTTGTCACTGCCTTATAAATATACTGCATGTCTCTGAAGAAGACATTTGCCTGCGCTAAAAACAATCCCAGTCCGAGGCAGAAAATATAAATCTGGATAATCACAAGCGGAAACAGGAAAAAGTAAGGCGTAAAAGGCGCTCTTGTCGCGATCATCACAATCAGCAGAGCTCCGAGGGACAGCACAAAGTCCACAAGGCAGCTTGTCACCTTTGCCAGCGTAAAAATATATTTCGGCACATATGTTTTTTTGATCAGCGACGCATTGGCAATGATCGACCGCATCGCCGCGTTTGTCGAGGTTGTCATAAACTCAAACAGCGTGCGTCCTGTCAGCAGATAGACAGGGAAATTGTGGATAGATTTGTGAAACATCGTAGAAAATACAATGGTCATCACGATCATAATCAGGAGAGGGTTCAGCACGCTCCAGACATATCCGAGGAAGCTTCTGCGGTATTTTAATTTTAAGTCCCTCGATACCAGCTGTATCACAAGATCCTTATATTTATACAACGTGTCAAATGTCGATTTCAATGCATCCATCTGTTTTTCCACCTTTCTGAAATGTCAAATGCTTTTTTTGCTGCCGGATAAAGGCAAAAAAAAGAACCTCTCAGCATCCGGACAGCTGTGTTTGTGACTCTTTTGTACACAACCGGATACTTCTGTCTGATCAGCTGGTCGAACTGCGCCATCTCTTCGCGATTTTTTCTGCTGAGCGGATAGCTCAAAAATATTTTAAAACGGCTGGTCACCATACGGGCCAGAATATTCTCCATATAGAAAATGTACTCGCTTCCGATCTTTTTCTGCTTCTGTTCCTCATAATACGCAAAAAGGCGTCTTAAGACGCGGTCAAAATTCTCCTGGTGTTTTTGCATTCCTTTTAAGTTCATGCTCTGCGTCGGAATCCCGATGCGGTACCGATAGACGTACTCGTCGAGGCATACAACTGTTTTGATATAGGGAATCGGGAACAAAATAAACTCCATATCGACATAATAGCAGTGTTCGTCCAGTTTCGGCATAAAGCGTTTTAAAATTTCTGTCTTAAAGGTGACCGTGTGCATCTTAAAATAAGCGTCCTGACCAATCTGGGAAAACTGATATTCCCGCCCGTATTCCACGCCGTGAAACGGTTCCGTTCTCTCCGCCTTTACACGGTTCGTCCCGTCCGCAAACCAGTAATAGTTTGACACGACAAGGTCACAGTCTGTGCTTTCCAGACATGCGAGCAGCCTTTCAAATGGCTTTTGCTTGACATAGTCGTCGCCGTCGACCACCTTCAGATACTTTCCCGACGCTCTTTCCACCCCGCAGTTGACCGCAGAGCCGTGTCCTCCGTTTTCTTTGCGAATGACGTGAAAAATTTCCGGAATCTTTCTTTCGTATTCCTGCGCGATCTCAGACGAATGATCAGTGGAGCCGTCGTCGATAATTAAAACCTCCAGCTTTTCCTTCCACGTTGGAAGCAAAAATGAATCCAGACAAGCTCTTAAGTATTTTTCTACATTGTAGGCTGGAACTACCACTGTTAAAATTTTTTTCATATTCGCTCCATTTCAGGAATTCTCATTCCTCTTTCTTTTCCTGTTTCTTCCAGGTTTTTTATTATATCACAGCGCATTCTAAGAGTAAAGCGGATTACCTTTTTCTCCTGGATGCGCTTGCATATTTCCACACTCCGCACACGGCGTATTCCATAAAATATCTGACCCGTTTGCGCATGGGAAATTCCATATAGCGGTAAACCTTCCAGGTCATCCCCGCCGCGTGAATCTTGTTTCCTGACTTTCCCTTGCTGCTTAGGCGGTATTTTAACAGGGGCTCTTTCATCCCGTACCCATCGCCGTACTTTTTTAAGATTTTCAGCCATGCAAGGTAATCTTCATGGCAGTCTTCATGCTCCATCGGAACTGCCTCCATCGCCTCCCGTCTTACCAGGACAGAAGAGCAGGCAATGCAGTTGTTTGAAAGCATTTTCCGGTATGTAATGCGTTCCGGAACGGAAATCACTTTTCCCGTCTTTTTTCCGTCCTCCGTCACCAGCTCTCTTGCCGTGGAACACAGCACCACTTTTTTCTCTTTCATGACGGCGAGCTGTCTTTCCAGCTTTCCCGCCGCCCACCAGTCGTCGGCGTCGAGGAAAGCGATATACTTCCCTCTCGCCATCCTGACGCCTTTATTTCTCGTAGCGGCTGCGCCGAGATTTTTTTCATTTTTGATATAGCGGATTCTCTGATCCGCCTGATACGCTTTCATCACCTGATCGAGCGGATCCTCCGGGCAGTCGTCCAAAACCAGAATCTCTAAGTCTACATTCTGCATCAGCGCCGAATCAATCGCCTGTCCGATCCATTGTCTGCACCGATATGCCGGAATCACAACCGAAACCAGCGGTTCACTTCTCATGTTCTTCTTCCTTTTCCTCTTTGAATGCGGTTGATCTTTCTTTTGTGGCTGCTGTAATCTGCCACTGCTCTACTCCCTCTGTGTTTTCCTTCTGGAACAAAATCTTAAAGGTTGTCATCAAAATCTGAATGTCGAGCAAAAACGTGTAATTCTCAATATAAGTCAGATCTAATTTCAGTTTGTCATACGGCGTTGTGTTATATTTTCCATAGACCTGCGCATAGCCGGTCAGCCCTGCTTTCACCTTCAGCCGGTACGGAAATTCCGGAATTTCTTTTGTGTACTGGGCCGCGATCTCAGGCCGTTCCGGTCTTGGTCCCACAAGAGACATATCGCCTTTGATGATATTGAACAGCTGCGGCAGCTCGTCAAAGTGGATATTCCGGATTACACGTCCCACAGGCGTGATCCTGCTGTCGTCTTTCATCGCCAGTCTTGCCCCCGCTTTTTCCGAGTCCACTCTCATGCTCCGGAATTTGTACACCTGAAAAATCTTTCCGTCTGTCGTCAGACGATCCTGCCGGTAAAATACAGGTCCGTGATCGTACGCTTTGATTAAAACCGCAATGAGCGCCATGACCGGCGATGCAATCACAAGCCCGACAAGCGAGCAGACAAGGTCAAACCCTCTCTTTAAAATCTGCTGTTCGATCGTCAGCCTTCTGTTTCGGAATAAAAGGAGCGGCGAGTCGAACAGATGAATTTTCGCAGAACTCATAATCATGATATCCGAAATCTTCGGCACCGAATAACACCGGATGTCCTTCTCAAAGCAGTATTTTAAGTAGAGATTTCTCTCATGGGACGGCATATCCCCAAGGACAACCGCATGGTAGTCGCAGATTCTCTCCTTGATTTTCTTTTCTCCCACGCTTAGATGGACAGCCTCGGCAATCTG
Source organism: uncultured Eubacteriales bacterium (assembly GCA_963929865.1). GTDB lineage: Bacteria > Bacillota > Clostridia > Lachnospirales > Lachnospiraceae > JAGZHZ01. The sequence goes on from CAWVKK010000045.1 coordinate 92,579, forward strand.
GTATTTGTCCTCCCTCGTGGAGATCTTTTCCATCAGCTCCACCGGACTGTGGTCGCCGTAAATAAAAAGCATATTTCTTGGCGGATAAATCCGGCTGTAAATCCAGCGCATAAATACAATCCATACAAAAACCGCCAGCAGCTCTACGCATGTCAGCCAGATCATAGGCGCTATATGATCCAGAAATTTCCAGTGACCGATCAGAGCAAGCTGCAGATAGGCGATCCCGTTTGTAAATAAGACGGAAATCACCTGGGAGAACAGCACTTCCAGCACTCGCAGATATCCGACCTTAAAGCCGCCGAATACTCTTAAAAACAGAAACAGGATCACGCCGTACAATCCGATCAAAGCCCAGTTGCCTCTGTACCAGTATAAGACTCCGATGATGGCACGGTCATTATAGTGGTGAAACCACACATATGCAAATAAGCCGGTCTGTACTCCCATAATAAATGCGGATGCTAAAAACATGATCAGCCTCTTATATTGTTCTCTTCGTTCCACATGCACGACCTCATTTCTATCTGATATATTGCAATCCCGCCGCAGATTTAATTTCTCGATTTTTTGGGGGATTTCCTCTTTTGCTTTTTCATTATAGAACAAACTGCGTGAAAAAACAATAAAAAAGACATTTCCTGTTTTTATAAATCTCTGGAAATGTCTTTTTTGCCGTGTTTTTCTTAATTTCTGACATAAACACAGTACGCCCCGGTATCTCCCAAAAGACTCCATCCCAGTTCTTCCGGTACCCGTTCAAATTTCGCGTCTGCCTTTGCCACAATGTAAGGGCAGTCATAATATTCCGCCACCGCATCGAGATATTCCGTATCGATCGTCTCCTGCCGCAGGGCTTCCATAACGTTTGTCAGGTTTGAAGAGTATCCTCTTCTGCCGTACAGCATGGTCACATCCGCCGAATATTGCCTGATATACGTGATCAGATCCGGGTGTACAATAGCCCGTCCTCTTGCTCCGTCCTGCAGGATCAGATTGCACACTCCCGCCGCCTGATCGGGAATCTTGTAGGCATTCTCCGCCCGGGCATAATTTTCAGACGTATAGATCCATCTGCCGCCTGCCGCCACAATGCCTGCAAACATAAGGCAGGCAAAAATCCGCATAAACCGTTCTTTTCTCTCCCATACGGCGTCTGTGATCACATAGGCTGTCAGCGGAAGCACTGGCAGCATCCAGAAAACTCTCCAGTAGACATTTCCCTCCAGCATTTTCTCCAGCACGATCACCACAATCGGGTTAAAAATGAGAAGCAGCAGCGCGACCGCACTCCAGGCAAGAAATCCCGCCTGCTTTCTCGCATGTCTTCTTGCAAAAATATAAATCACAGCCGCGACCAGAAAGTAAAAATACCATCCTTCTCCAAAGTACTGCAAAAATGCTCTTCCCGCCACGTCCAGCGCGTCTTTCATATCCATTTCCTCCTATAGAATCAAATAGATCCCGCCTAGCACAGCGGAAGGCAGCAGACTCAAGCACGCAGGCCAGACTGTGCGGAAGCTTTTCCTGCGGATCCATTCTACGAGAGAAAGCGCTCCCAGGACAAAGGGTCCTAAAGCGACTCCCATCGAAGATACCATACAGCAGGAGCAAAGCAGCAAAAACATCGTCACCCATTCTGAGCGCGCAGCTTCTTTTTCATAGATCCGAAAGGCGATCAAAAAAATTGCCGGCAGAAAAATTGCCGCGAGGGCAGCCTTTCCCTGCCAGATTCGAAACAGAAGAAAGCTCGATGAGCTGTAAATGCTGAAATTTCCAAATACGTTCAAAAAGCTGACCGCCACCACAAAAAATGACGCTTTCTTTTTTTCGCCTGTCAATTCCGCGCCTATCTGGTAATAGACCAGATAGGCCGCAGGAATCAAAATTATCGGAAAAACCGTATGTGCGATAATCGTCGGGTGGATCCCCATCAGCTCCGAAAAATACGCGGTAAAAATCGGAAACGCTGACAGTGCGTACCGTGTCGGGAGAGAATGAAGCGGCATTCCGGTATAGCTGGAAAACAGATACATGGAATCTGTTTTTAATGTCGTCGCCGCAGTTGCAACGTAGAAAGCGTCGTCCGCATCCTCATGGAGTCCTGCCACGAGTACCGCAGCCTGCAAGATCACTGCCAGAACAGCAATCACACTCCAGAAATCAGCCGCTTTGATCTGCGCGCCTGCTCTTTTTAGAATCTGCACCATCTGCCTCCGGAACAAAAGAACAGCCGCCGCCGCAAAGCCTCCAAATACAATATGACTGCACAGCCGGAGTATGTGATACGGCGCTTTCAAAAGCGTCATAGGCACGCATAACATTTCAAAACCCGCAAGTATAAAAATCCATCCGCTGAGATAATTTAAGATCAGATGATCCTTTTCCTTTCCCCAGTGCGTACACCATGTTCCCAGGATCATCGGAAAAACGCCTGCAAATACAAGCAGTTTTATCGCTTTTAAACCTAATTCCACCATGTTTTTCTCTGTTTATCTATCGATTTAAGCATGCCCCGTCCGCCGCGAACTGATACCATTTTCCTCCGATGTACAGTGTTTCCGATTTCGCCATCGTTCCGTCTGATTTGAGGTATACCCAGCTTCCATTTCGCGTCGTCCAGTAGCTTCTTACCATATGACCGTTCACAGTCCGGAAATAATACGTTTCTCCTCCCAGATCAGTCCATCCGTGCTGGCGGATGCCGTTGCTGTCGTAGTACAGAATACTGGTTCCCAGTTTTCCCCATCCGGTTACGCGACGTCCATACCGGTTGACATAGTAATAGTTGCCGTCCACCTTTAAGTGCTTGCTGATCGCAAGCGAGCCGTCGCTTTGGAGGTAATACCATTTTGTGCCGTACTTCAGCCATCCAAACTGCATGACACCTTTGCTGTTCATAAAATATTTTTTCCCGTTTATCGTATTCCAGCCTGATTTTACGACGCCGTCGTCGTGGAAATGGTGATAATATCCGTCTGTCAGTTTCCATCTTCCGGTCAGCATGGTTCCGTAGCGGTTAAAATAATATAAATCTCCGTCAATCCGGTACCATCCTGTGACCATTTTCAGATCTTCCGTGTAATACCTGGTCTTTCCTTTTACCACATTAAATCCCGGCTGAATCGTACCGGTATTTTTCTTTTGCAGTCCGTAATATTCCGCAATCGCACGGGCGTCCGCAACGCCAAGCGCTTTGATCTTTTCGTCGCTGCCATAATATAATTCACAGTCGGACGGGTTGCTGACAAATCCGTGCTCTACAATCATGCTCGGCAGATTAGCGAGAATGCCATACCGGACGATCGCCATATAGTCTGATGGCTGTCCGTTAGGATATTTATCTCCGTCATCGCTTTCCTGAATCAAAAATCCCATATTTTCCAGCCCGATGCTGCTCAGCTTTGAGAGAATCTCCGCCGCAAGCTCTTTTGCCTCATTTGCCACGGTCGGACGGTACTTTCCGGTTGAAACATAGACAAGCGCTCCGGAAACGGTCGTCTCATTCTGCGCGGTAGAGTTAATATGCTGGCTCACAAGCACGTCTGCTCCCACGGATACTGCGTAGTCTACTCTCTCTTTAAGCCCCACATACACGTCTGACGTTCTTGTCATATAGACGCGGACTCCCGCGTATGTCTCAAGCTCCTCTTTTGTCGCCTGTGAAATTTTCAGAGCGATATCTTTTTCAATATAAGTGACTCCGTTCCACGTCCGGGAAGCGCCTCCGTCGTATCCTCCGTGTCCAGGGTCGAGTACGACGACCAGACTGCTCTGTGCCCTCGAAACGTCGTCGTCTGTTCCTGCTTCTGCTCCTGCCGCCGCCAGGATACTTCCAATCTGAGAAGCGTCTCCTGCCACCAGCCCCGTCTCCTCCTGAGCGCTGTAAGCTTCAATCTGAGACTGTGCTGAAACGGTTCCCTCTTCCTGGAACGATCCGGAAACTGTTTCCTGGCTGCTGATAAAATCTAAAATCGAACAGCTCTGTTCTTCTCCATCTGCCGTCACATATAACGTCTGCAGATCGTTCTGTTCCAAAACCGTTCCCGCTATCAAAAAGGCAATATAGTCATCGGCAATCTCCACACAGGCAGCCTGAACGTTTTGTCCTGAAGAGGGATCTATGTAGGAAAGAGAAGCCGATTCCATACGTTTTCCGTCGGTATCTACCTGAAAAACAATCGCCTGTGAGATCGTTTCCGCAGCCGGCTGTCCCAGATACATCATCACAATTTCTGCTGTATTTTGCTGGGATTCTGTCTCACTTTCCATCTCCTCTGCTTCCGTTTCCGACTCGCTTTCCGTCTCTGCCGCCTCCGTTTCCGGCTCGCTTTCCGTCTCTGCCGC